>NZ_BAAAUS010000005.1:0-134386 GCF_039534065.1 Pseudonocardia yunnanensis
ATCAGCTGCCACAGCGAGATGTCGAAGCACTGCGGCGCGACCTGACCGACGACCTGCCCCTCCCCGATCTCGCAGGCATCGATCTTGGCGAACAGGTGGTTGAGCATCCCCGCCTGCTCACACATGGCGCCCTTGGGCTGCCCGGTGGAGCCGGAGGTGAAGTAGATGTAGGCCAGCTGGTCCGGGGTCACGGCGACACCGAGGTCACCCTCGGCGTGATCCTCGGCGTAGGCGGTGTCGACGAACACCGTCTGCACACCCGGCAGCGACTCGACCGCCTTGTCCAACGTGGTCGTGCTACCCGGCTCGGTCAGCACCAGCCGGCACTCGGCGCGTGAGATCGTGGTCGCGATCCGGTCGGCCGGGAAGTGCGGTTCGATCGGCAGGTAGGCGCCCCCGGCCTTGAACACCGCCAGCACCGCGGCCATCCAGTCCAGGTTGCGCTCGGTCACCACCGCCACGACGTCCTCGCGGCGCAGCCCCCGCGCCAGCAGAGCCCGCCCCAGCCGGTTGGCCCGGGCGTTGAGCTCCCGGTAGGTCCACTCCCGCTCCCCGTGCACGGCTGCGACCGCGTCGGGGTGGGCCTGTACCCGCTGCTCGAACAGCTCGTGGAACCGATACGGCGGCAGCTCACGCCGCGCCCCGACCAGCTCCTCGAGCTGATACCGCGCCTCTTCGGCCGACAGCAGACTCTGCCGTGCGTGCTCGGCATCCGGGTCGGCGACGATCAAACCCAGCGCGGTGAGGTGGTAGCCCGCGACCCTGGCCGCGTAGTCCGCGTCGAGCACGTCGGTGCGGTACCGCAGCCGCAGCGCCCATCGGCCGGCCTGCCGCGCGACCCCCACCCACAAGACCGTGTCCTCGTCGAGGTCGCCGCCGGCGCCGGCCGGGTCGAACACGGTCTCGAAGGGCGCACCGGACAGGCCCAGCTCCTTCCTGAGGTCGTCGACGGGGAAGCCCCGGTGCGCCAGCAGCCCTGACTCGGTGTGGCGCGCCTCACGCACCAACGCCAGCCACGACGCGTGATCCGTCGTCAGCCGGCACGGCACGGGTCGTCCGGTCGCCGTCGCGACGTAGCCGGTGACGACCTCCCGCTCGCCCGACAGCGTGGCCAGCACCTTGGCGTGTGCGGCCAGGAGTAGCGAGCTGATCGGCGTCGCCAGGTCCTCGGCCGCACGGCGCAGCGCTTCCACGAGGTCGTCTGCGATCGGTGCCTCGTGCTCGGCGATAGTGGCGGCCATATCCGCAGGCCACCGGGGGATCGCGGTGAACCCACCTGCGGCGATCACACCACGCCAGAACTCCCGGTCGCTCTCAGTCAGCTTTCCCATGGTCTTCCCTCCGTCTCACGGTGCATGAACGTCTGCCGTCCACGGGTGGTTCAGTTGGGGGTGCTTTCCGGCAGGACCGGCATTTCGCCCCGTAGCTCCCTGGCCGGATTGGCACCCCAGAGCGTTCGCGGAGGGACCTCTTCGCCCTTCATGAGGAAGGAGTCGGCCGCGATCTCCGCGCCGTCACCGATCGTCACCCCGTAGTGGACGAAGGAGCCGACCCCGAGCGTGACACCGGCACCGATCTTGGTGACGTCGGACTTGAATGCGCCGTCCTCCTGCGAGTGGCACTGGACGATGCTGCCCGCATTGAGCGTGCAGTGGTCGCCGATGCTGACGAAGGTCTTCTCCACGAATGCGCAGCCGTCGTCGAAGACCCGGCGGCCGATTCGGACGCCCAGCATCCGCCAGATCATGCTCTTGAACGGGGTGCCGTTGAAGATCTGCAGATACGCCGTGGCGGGCACCTTCCAGAACCGTTCGTGCCGCCAGAAGCTCCGGTCGTAGATCGAGCAGCCGTCCGGCCGCAGGGCCTGGAGCCGCCTGACGCCACGTTCGACCAGCACGAAGAAGGCGACGCCGGTCAGGAGGACGAGAAGGTTGGCGAGTGCGACAACCGGCGCGCCGACGACGTGGTAGAGCTCCGCGGCGACCGCGCCGACCGTGACGATCGCGAAGACGTAGAACCAGCGCACCAGCAGGTACAAGCCCATCGTCACGGTGTTGTGCCAGTTCTTGGCGGTAAGCCGGCTGCGGATCTCGTCGGCGCTCTCCAGATCGAGTCCGATATCGCGCTGGACCGAACGCGGGATCTCGAAGCTCGGGGAGCCCAGGAGCCCGACTCCCTCCCGGATCTCTCCGTCGATCGGGACCATGACCTTCGTCGCGAGCAGGCAGTTGTCGCCTGTCCTGCCCTGCGCCGGATAGGCGATGTTGTTCCCGAGGAAGTTCTGCGCGCCGATCGACGCGCGGGACACACGGAAGGATGTGTTCGAGAAGTCGGCATTGAGGATCGACAGTCCGTCGGCGATCACCGTTCCGGTGCCGACGGAGCTCAGGAACGGGCTCTCGTGCTTCACCCGCTGGCCGAAGTTCGACCCGGTCTGCTCGACGCGGGAAAGGTCGTATCCCATGACACGCAGGTAGTTGACGATGGCTGAGCTGTCACCGAACAGATACGGGAAGAACTTCAGGTTGGTCAGGGCCGTGATCGTTTTATGGGCCCAGTAATGGAAGCCGTACAAGCGGTAGTCCTTGTCCGGCGTGATGGCGAGGTTGAGCAAGCGCGGGGCGACGACCAGCAGGAGGATGCCGACGATCAGAAGGCCGACGAAGAGCACGACGGACGCGGCCGCGGCGTCGCGGTAGAACGTCCATGTCGTGAACGCCATCGGACCCGGGTCCAGCAGGGTGCCGAGCTGCGGGACCTGTATGAACAGCACGACCGCACCGCCGATCGCCAGCGGCAGGCCCACCAGCAGCACGCTCAGCAGTTGCAGGACGGTGTAGCCGACCTTGCGCAGACTGTTGCCGGCAGCCGTCCCGACGCGCCGGTAGTCCACCTCGGTCCGCTGTGCGCGGGATCCGTGCCAGCGCTCGCCTGCGGGCACGGCCTGCCCGGTGTGCAGCGACGAGGAGTGGCCGAGCTGGGATCCGTCGCCCATCGAGGTGCCGATGTCGATCACCGTCTGCTCGCCGACGAACACGTTCTTCCCGAGGGTGACGGCACCCGTCTGGATCACGCCGGAGTGCGCGCGGTAGCCGGAGAAGAACGAGTCCTTACGGATGACGGTGCCGTCGCCGATCGTGAGCAGATCGGTGCACACGGGCAGGTTCTTGGAGAAGATCGCAACGCCTCGACCGACCTTCGCGCCCAGCGCGCGCAGGTAGAGCAGGTAGATCGGCGAGCCGGCGAACAGCGCGAGTGGGCTCGTCTTGATCAGCAGCTTGACGGTCCAGAAGCGGACGTAGGCCAGGCTCCAGACGCGGATCTCCTGGGGCTTCCACCGGCCGATCAGCACCCACTTCGCGAGGATCGGCAGAAGGGACAGACCGAGGAAGGTCGCCGCGCCGATCAGGACCGACCGCTGGTAGATCTCGGCCAGGCCGACGCCGGCGGAGACCCAGTCGATGCCGCGATCGGCGCCCACCGCGGTGAGGAAGGAGTACCCGAGGAAGACGAGCAGCTGCAGCAGCCCGCAGAGGAAGTACTGGAACCCGCCGACCGGAGCCACCACCTCGGGCAGCGCCTCGATGACCTCGGGTGCTGAGGGCTCGGCAGGCGCAGGTGCGAGCGCCACGGGTGCTGACTCAGGTGCGAGTGCGGTGGCGAGGTTGGTGATGGTCGGGTGCTTGTAGATGTCTTGCATCGCGACGGTGGGCAGGTCGGCGCGCTTGCGGGCTCGTGCGCAGAAGCGGGCCATGACCATGGAGTCGGCGCCGAGGTCGTCGAAGAAGTTGGCGTCGGTGGGGACGTGCTCGACGCCCAGGACCTCGGCGAGCGCCTCGGCGAGGAGACCGGCGACCGGGTTGGTGGCGGGTGCGGCCGGTGCCGGTGCGAGTGCGGTGGCGAGGTTGGTGATGGTCGGGTGCTTGTAGATGTCTTGCATCGCGACGGTGGGCAGGTCGGCGCGCTTGCGGGCTCGTGCGCAGAAGCGGGCCATGACCATGGAGTCGGCGCCGAGGTCGTCGAAGAAGTTGGCGTCGGTGGGGACGTGCTCGATACCCAGGACCTCGGCCAGTGCCTCGGCGAGGAGCTTCTCCGCGCCGGTCGGGTCGACGGCGGTGCTCGGGGGCGAAGGGGCTTCGGCCAGATCGGAGATGCCGGGGACGGCCTCGGCGAGCCCGGGCACTCGCAGCAACAGCTCGAGCTCGGTCAGCTCGCTCCGGTAGCCGCGCATCGCGCCCTGCTGGTCGACCCGGCCGTGGTACTCGATCTCTCCGTCGACGTTGACCCGGCCCAGGTCGCCGGTCCGGTAGATCCGGCCCGACGGGTTCGCCGGCAGCCCCAGGAAGTCCGGGATGAACGCCGCGTCGGTGAGGTCGTCGCGGTTCAGGTAGCCGCACGAGAGACCGATTCCTGCGATCCCGATCTCGCCGATCTCGCCGTGCGGAAGTGCGTGGTGCGGGTCCTCGACGTCCAGGATGACCGTGCTGTAGGTCGGCAGCGGGATCCCGAGGGTCGCCGGCTTGTCGGGGTGCAGCTCGGTCCAGGTGGCCGTCACCGTCGCCTCGGCCGGGCCGTAGACGCTGAGCAACCGCCGGCCGGCACGGTGCCAGCGCGCGATCAGCTCCTGCGGGCAGGGCTCGCCGGCCACCAGCAGGAACCGCAGGTCCGGCAGCTCGTCCTCGATGGTGGCCAGGAGCGTCGGAACGGTCGACATCGCCGTGACGCGGCGCTCGCTGAGGAACGCGTGCAGGTCCCGGCCCAGAAGGCTAGCGCCGGACGGCCGGGGCACCAGCGTGGCGCCGCAGGCCCACGGCACCCAGATCTCCTCGACCGAGAGGTCGAATGCGATCGTCAGCCCCTGGTAGACCCGGTCGCGAGGCTGGATGCCGTACACCTCGGCGGCGACCTTGACGAAGTTGCAGATGCTGGGGTGGTCTACCGCCACCCCGCGCAGGCGGCCGTTGGCGCCGGACGTGTAGATGATGTAGGCGAGCTGGTCGTCCAGGATCCCCCGCTCGGCGTCGATGAGCCTGCGCGAGTTCTGCTCGTCGATCAGCCGCTCGGCCAGGTCGAGGCTCACGAGCTCGGTGCCGCGCCCGGTCAGCAGCTCGGGCTGGTCGATGCGGCCGGCCACGTCGGACGTCGTCAGAACCGTGCGGACGCGGGCGTCCTCGACGATGTAGGCCATCCGGTCGGTCGGGAAGCTGATGTCGAGCGGGACGTACGCGGCGCCGATCTTCAGTACGGCGAGCATCGCGATGTAGGAGTCGGCCGGGCGGTCGAACAGCAGGCCGATCCGGTCGCCTGCGCCGGCGCCGTGCAGACGCAGGTAACGGGCCACCTGGTTCGCCCGGCCGTCCAGCTCGTCGTAGGTGAGCGACAGCTCGGCGGAGTCGACCGCGAGTTGGCCTGCCCGGCCGTAGGTCCGGACCCAGTCGCAGCGCGCCTCGAACAGATGGTCCAGGCGCTCGTCCTGGCGGACTCGCCAGCCCTGCGCCTCGTGCTTGTCCACGAGCACGAGCTCGGACATCGACACGAGCTCGCGGCGGGTCAGCGGCTCAACCGAGCGTGAGCCCGGCAGATCGCTCATGACCTGCGAGCGGGGGGCCTGCCTCAGGGTGCTCACGCAAACTCCTCAGTCATCGAGGTGCGGTGCCGGCTTTCTCGGTCACGAACCAGCTTCGGCCTCGGCAGCGGTCCTGACGATCGAGCAGGCCCGCCACCTGCCGGTGCGAACCCCCGAACGCAGGTAGGGATAGCCCCAGGTCACCGGCCCACGGGCCGCGCGAGTCGCCGCTTCCTGGAGGGTCGCGGTCAGCGAGCGGGGGCGCGCCGTTCGGACAGCGCGTAGTAGAGGCTCGCCACTTCCTCGATCGGCAGCCGCTCCCGCTGCCCCTCGGCCGATGCCGCCACCTCGACGACGTCGAGCAGCCCGTGACCGTGCAGGAGCGCGGCCGACCGCTCCGCCAGACCGCTCGGCACCCCTTGGCCGGTCAGGTCGGCGGCCCGCTCGGCGGCCGCCTCCGCCTCCCGCCCGCGCAGGAGGGACGGCAGCCGCTGCATCAGCCGGTCGACCAGCGGGGCGAAGCGGTCGGTCTCGGAGCGGACCTGGAGCGGGATGGGACGGTTGGTGAGCAACCAGCGCGCCGTGCTGTCCAGGAGTCGGCGTGACTCCAGGACGATCTCGTCGGTCAACGCGGCCGTGATCGGAAGTGCGGCGATCTCGGCCCAGAGGTCGGTCAGACCGAACACCGCGGTGGCCACCTCGTACGCGCGCACCGCGTCCGTCGGCGTTGCCGAGGTGTCCTCGGCCAGCCGGAAGGCGTAGGTGATCCCGCCGCCGTCGACCATGTCGTTGACCAGCGCCGTGGTCACGATCTCGCGACGGAGCGGGTGTGTGGTCACGGCCTCGGGGTACCGATCGACCAGCACCGAGGGGAACAGGCCTGCGGCCCGGGGCGCGAACTCGGGCAGGTCGGGCAGGTCGCTGCGCAGGATCTCGGCCTTGAGGTCGAGTTTCGTGTGGGCGAGCAGGACGGCCAGCTCCGGTGAGCTGAGCCCCTCGCCCGCCCGCTCCCGCTCGGCGATCTCCTCGGGACCGGGCAGCACGTCGAGCGCGCGGTCGAGCCCGCGCCGCCGCACCAGGTCGTCGATCATCCGCGCGTGCACCGCGAGCATCGTGGAGGCGTACGCGCGTGCGATGCCGAGCTCCGCGTTCTGGGCCCGGTTGCCGGCGAGCACCAGCCCGGCGACCTCGTCGGTCATCTCCACGAGCAGCGCGTCACGGCCTGTCCGGTCGAGCTCGCCTGCCGCCACCAGCCGGTCGAGCATGATCTTGATGTTGACCTCGTGGTCCGAGCAGTCGACGCCCGCCGAGTTGTCGATGGCGTCGGTGTTGATCTTCCCGCCGCTGCGGGCGAACTCGATCCGCCCGCGCTGGGTCGCGCCGAGGTTGCCGCCCTCGCCGACCACCTTCGCCCGCAACCGGGCGCCGTCGACGCGGATCGCGTCGTTGGCCTTGTCCCCGACGTCCGCGTGAGTCTCGGCGCTCGCCTTGACGTACGTACCGATCCCGCCGTTCCACAACAGGTCGACCGGGGCCAGCAGAATCGCGCGGATCAGCTCCGGCGGACTCATCGTGGTCACCTCGCCGGGCAACCGGAGCGCCGCCCGCATCTCCGGCCCGACTGGCACCGCTTTCGAGGTGCGCAACCACACTCCGCCACCCGGACTGATCGCATTCCGGTCGTAGTCGTCCCAGGACGAGCGCGGCAGGTCGAACATTCGGCGACGCTCGGCGTAGCTGCGCGCCGGATCGGGGTCCGGGTCGACGAACACGTGCCGGTGGTCGAACGCCGCCACCAGGCGGATGTGCTGCGACAGCAGCATTCCGTTGCCGAACACGTCACCGGACATGTCCCCGACCCCGACCGCTGTGAAGTCCTGGCTCTGCGTGTCCACCCCGAGTTCCCGGAAATGGCGTCGCACGCTTTCCCAGGCCCCGCGGGCGGTGATCCCCATGGCCTTGTGGTCGTATCCGACCGACCCACCGGAGGCGAACGCGTCCCCCAGCCAGAACCCGTATCGGGCGGCGACGTCGTTGGCGACGTCGGAGAAGCGGGCCGTGCCCTTGTCGGCCGCGACGACCAGGTAAGGATCGTCGCCGTCGTGGCGCACCACCCCGGGTGGAGGCGTGGTGGTCACGGTGCCGTCCGCGGAGCTCGCCACGTTGTCCGTCACGTCGAGCAGCCCTGAGATGAAGGTGCGGTAGCACGCCTCGACCTCGTCCGGTCCCGGTGCCGCCGCCGCGACCACGAACCCGCCTTTCGCCCCCACGGGCACGATCACCGCGTTCTTCACCGCTTGCGCCTTGACCAGCCCCAGTACCTCCGTGCGGTAGTCCTGCGGGCGGTCCGACCAGCGCAAGCCGCCGCGGGCGACGGGACCGAACCGCAGATGGACGCCCTCCAGGCGCGGTGAGTAGACGAAGATCTCGAACCGTGGCCGTGGCGCAGGCATGTCGGGTAGCGCTGCGGGGTCGATCTTGAACGAGAAGTGCGACTGCGCGGTGAACCAGTTGGTCCGCACCGTCGCGGTGATCAGAGCGAGGTGTCCGCGCAGGATCCGGTCGGCGTCGAGGCCGGTGACGTCCTCGATCAGCGTGGTGACCTCGGCCAGAGCCGCCGCGCAGCGCTCCGCCCGTTCGTCGGGCAGGGGGCGCGGGTCGAAACGGGCGCGGAACAGCTCCACCAGCGCCCGTGACGCGGCGGGATGGGCGAGGAGGATGTCGGCGATGTACGGGGGGTCGAACGGACCTCCCAGCTGGGCTGCGTAGCGCGCGTATGCCCGCAGCACCGCCACATCGCGCCAGCCGAGCCCGGCGTGCAGGACGAGTGCGTTGAACCGGTCGGCCACGGCCTCGCCGTTCCACACCGCCCGGAAGGCGGCGCAGAACCGCTCCTGTGTCTCCCGCCGACGGCGCCCGACCATGCCGCGTGCGGTGGCGGCGTCGACCCCGAGTCCGAAGTCGTAGATCCAGCAGCGGCGCCCGTCCGGGCGGATGATCTCGTAGGGCCGCTCGTCGAGCACCTCGACGCCGAGGCTCTGGAGTGCAGGTAGCACCGCGGACAGCGAGATCCCCGTGCCGCGCAGGAACAGGCGGAAATGCAGCTCGTCGCCTCTGCCGCCGAGCTCGCTCGACAGTTCCAGGTGGGGCTCGTCGCCCAGCTCCCGGATGCGTCGGAGGTCGGCGAGCGCCCGGACGGGGTCGACGTCGTCCCGGTAGCCCTGCGGGACGCCGACCAGCTCGTCGGCGATCTCGTCGTCGTCGGCTCCCGCGGCGTCGAGGACCCAGTCGTCCCAGGTCAGGATCGCCGCCGCGAGCTGCGCCTGCAGCCGGTCCCGGTCCGGGGCGGGAGCAGTGGGCTCGACCTGGACGGTGAAGTGGATCAGCGCTGGCCCCGACTCACCGAGCTCCACGCTGTGGTCGATGCGCCACCCGCCCAGCTCGCGCAGGAGCACCGTCTGCATCGCCGACCGGGCCTGAGGTGAGTACCGGTCGTGCGGCAGGTAGACCAGGCACGAGATGAACCGGCCATAGGGCTCCCGGCGGAGGAACAGGCGCAGCCGCCGGGGCTGGGTGAGGCCCAGCACGCCGACCGCCGTCTCGTGCACGTCCTCCGAGGTGGCCCAGAACAGCTCGTCGCGTGGATGCCGGGAGATCACGTCGAGCATCCGTTGCCCGGACCAGGACTCCAGCGGAACACCCGCGAGCCGCACTGCCGCGCGCACCCGCCGCTCGACGACCGGGGTGTCCAGCACGTTCTCGTGGAGGGCGGCCGCCGTGAACAGCCCGAGGAACCGGTGTTCGCCGACGACCTCGCCATCGGCGTCGACGATCGCGATGTCGAGGTGGTGGGGATGTTCCGGGCGCAGCACCCGGCTCGGTGCATCGGAGCGGGTGAGGACGACCGGGGCAGCGGTGTCCGACAGACCGGGCTCGCGGATGACGGCGTCGTGGACCTCATCCCGGCGAAGGACACCCAGGCCGGACCCCGGCACCGCACGGAACCGGGGCGGGACGGCGGCACGGTCGACCTCGTGGCGCCGGTATCCGAGGAAGAGGAAGCGACCGTCGTGGAGCCATTCCAGCAGGTCGGCGACGTCCTGCCGCTCGTCGCCGGGCGACCCGGGGCGTTCGGCCAGCTCGGCTGCCACGTGCAGCACCGTCGCGGCGATTCGCTCGCGGTCCTGCGCCACCTCGCGAAGTACGCCGAGCACGTCGTGCAACTCGGCGCCGAGGTCCTCGTTCTCCTCGGACGAGATCGGGTCCAGCTCGAGCCGCATCCACTCCTCGACGAGGGTTCCCGCTGGCGGCTCCTCCGGAGCGACGGCGGGCAGCACCTCCGCGAGCTCGCCCCGGCTCGTTCGGCGCACCACGACCATCGCGTGGATGACCCGGCGGACCCGCAGGCCGACCCGGCCCACCCCTGCCAGCACGGACTGGACGAGGAAGGGCACGTCGTCGCTGATGACGTCGACGACCGCGGTGCCGGCGGGGACCGCGCCGCGGATGTCGACGATCGGATCGCCGGGCTCCCGGTGCGCGGCGAGCCGCAGATGGGTGCGGGCGGCCTCGGCGAGAGCGGCCGCGCCTGCCGGATCGTCGGATCCGAGGGCCGCGGCAGGGGTGTGGCGTGCGTAGAGGCGGCGCAGTTCGGCGAACTGCGGATCCGCCGCGTCCATGGACGCGGCGGTCTCCTGCCTCGTACGACTCACCGCACGTACTCGCTGCGCTCGGCCGGCCCAGCGGTAGACGTCACAGCGCGCTCGCTCACCGCTCCTCCCCGTGGACTCGCGTGCACATCGGGGACCGGTCACATTAGCCGGGCTTCACCGACCCCGCCGGAGAGCGCAGAAGGAGAATCGTGGCGAGACGATCAGCCGAACGTCGACTCCTTGCCGTCGGCCGGTCGGCTCGTGCCGGCGTCGCGCTTCTCGGCCCATTCGGCCTCGTGCTTGGCGAACATCGCCTTCGCCGCGGTGGTGCGCTTCTCGGTCAGCTCGCTCTGGTGTGCCGTGACCCAGCGGTAGGAATCCTGTCGCGGCTTGTTGTAGCCCTCGAAGTGCGGGATCACGTACCGCGCGTACAGCTCGTAGGAGTGCTTCGTGTCGGCCCAGTTGGCCCAGTCGTGCGCATTGAGCAGAATCGCGCCGATCTCGGGCGTCTTCTGGTAGAGCCGCTCGATGCGGGCGATCGCGTCGTCGGGTGTGCCGATCACTCCGATGCCCTGCTCGACGTACCATTCCACCGTGTCGGCGCCGTCCGGGATGGATATGCGCGGCATGTTGTTGTTGAGGTAGTCGATCTGCTCCTGCAGGCCGTAGCGGGCCTGCTCCATGGCCTTCTCCCGCGTCTCGGCCAGGTGCATGCCGACCACGAGGCGCAGCCTGCTCGGATCCATGGTCCGGCCGTGCTCGGTGGCCACCTCGTTGGCGATTCGCCAGTTCACGTCGAGGGCGTTGAAGCCGGCGTTCTCGCCCGCTGCGACGCAGAGCATGCCCAGGTCGTACCTGCCGGCCAGCCGTCCACCGGACGGGGTGACCGCACTGGCGACGCACACCTCGGGATAGGGATCCGAGTACGGCGGCAGGTGCAGCGAGGCCTCGACGAGCGTGTACCAGTCGGTGGACTCCGTGACCACCTCGCCCTGGAACAGGCGCAGGATCACGTCGAGGCCCTCGGCCATCCGGTCGCGCTGGACGGAAGGGTCGATTCCCAGCATGAGCGCGTCGGAAGCCAGCAGTCCGGGGCCGACACCGAACATCACGCGGCCGCGCGTCATGTGGTCGAGTTGCACGATGCGGTCGGCGACCATCAACGGGTTGTGGTATGGCAGCGACACCACACCCGTGCCGAGCCGGATGTTCTTGGTGCGCTCGGCCGCCGCCGCGATGAACAGTTCCGGCGAGGAGATCGTCTCCATGCCGGCCGAGTGGTGCTCACCGATCCACGCCTCGTGGAATCCGAGGGTGTCCAGCAGTTCGATCAGCTGCATGTCCTGCTGGAAGAGCAGTGTGGGGTTCTCGTCCATCTTGTGGAACGGGGCCATGAAGATTCCGTGACGCAACCTGACTGTCATTACCCCTCATTCTCGTCACTTCGGGAAACGACCACCCGACCGCACCGGTGCTGGGCCGCCGGCCGTCAGGCCGAGCCGAGGAGCCTGCGCCGCGTGACGCGTTGACACCGGTGCGAGACGACGTGATCCTTCCTGAACGATCGTTTACTTCGAGAGGCTACGCGTGATCGAACCGGTATGGGCAGGGATGGGGGACGGATGACACGGCTCGGACTCACCATCCCGATCGACGACGTGCCGCTGGCCGAGCAGGCCGCACTGCTGAACGACGTGGCCGACGCCGGCTACACGGACCTGTGGACGGGCGAGGCCACGGGCGCCGACGCGTTCACCCCGCTGGTCGCCGCCGCCGTCTCGCACCCGCGGTTCCGCCTCGGCACCGCGATCGTCTCCGCCTACACCCGCAGTCCCGGGCTGATCGCGATGTCGGCCGCCGCGCTGGCGGAGGTTGCCACGAGCGAGGTGCTGGTGGGGATCGGCGCGAGCTCGGACGTGATCGTCGAGCGCTGGCATGGGCTCGAGTTCCGTCGGCCCTACCAGCGGGTGCGGGACGTCACCACGTTCGTGAGGCGGGCCCTGTCCGGCGAGCGGGTGGACATGGAGTCGGAGAGCTTCACCATCACGGGATTCCGCCTGGCCCGCGTGCCTGCCCGGCAGCCCAAGCTGCTGATCGGGGCGCTGCGCCCGGGGATGCTCCGGCTGGCGGGCGCGATCTCCGACGGGGTGATCCTCAACTGGCTCTCGCCCGACGACATGCACACGGTGCTGCCCCACGTGCTGAAGGGCAACGCCGACGCGGAGATCGTCGCCCGGCTCTTCGTGGTCCCGGGCGACGACGTGCAGGCCGTGCGTGCAACGGCGAAACGCATGGTCACGGCGTATCTGAACGTCCCCGTGTACGCGGAGTTCCACCGCTGGCTGGGCCGGGCGGACCAGCTGGAACCGATGTGGCAGGCGTGGAGTCGGGGTGACCGCGCGGCCGCGGTGGAGGCGGTGCCCGATTCGCTGGTGGACGAGCTGTTCGTCCACGGCAGTCCCGCTGACATCCGGGCCCGGGTCCAGCGGTACGTCGACGCCGGTGTGACCACTCCCGTCCTGATGTACGTCATGCCTCCGGGGGAGGACGTGACCCGGCACGTGCGGCCTGTCGGGCGGGCCGTCACGGCTCCTTGACAGCACCCGGTGGCCGTGATGCGATCGGCTGACTTAACGATCGATCAGTTCCGGTGCCATCGGTCCGGCGGGACTTCGTGTCCACCGGCCTCCCTGCGAGCGGCAGGCCACCGGCCTGCGCAGCCCGATCAGCCATTCATCGCCGAGTGGAGCGACAAGGAGGAGCGCATGCCGGCCCACGACGTCGAGGTCGTGTCCGCCGCTCGCCGGATGTCCTACGGGGAGCAGCTCGCCCGGTGCGCCCGGAAGTTCCCGGATCGCGTGGCGTTCCAGCACGGCGCGCGCTCGGTCACGTTCCCGGAGCTGGACGAGCGGGTCACCCGGCTCGCCAACGCGCTGCGCGAGCGCGGCGTCGAGAGGGGCAGCCGGGTCGCGATCCTGATGCACAACCGGATCGAGGTCGTGGAGGGATACCTGGCCGCCTGCCGGCTCGGCGCAATGGCCGTGCCGCTGAACTTCCGCCTGGTGCCCGACGAGATCGCCTACATCCTCCGCGACTGCGGCGCGGCCGCGATGCTGGTGGACGAGCAGCTCGCGGGCGTGGCGGCGAAGGCCATGACGGGCATCGGCGAGCTGCGCACGGTGCTGGCGACGGGCGGGCGAGAGGCCGACGCGGGGCCCCACGCGGAGTCCTACGAAGATGCTCTGGCGTCCGCGTCGACCACGCCACCCGGCATCGACGTGGCCGAGAACGAGCCCGCCTTCATCATGTACACCTCGGGCACCACCGGCAGGCCGAAGGGCGCGGTCCTCAGCCATCTGAACCTGGTGATGGCGGCGTTCACGGGTCTCGCGGTCTCCGGCGGGTTGCGCACGGGCGTGGACGTATCGCTGCTGGGCGTGCCGATGTTCCACATCGCCGGGCTGAGCACGTCCATCCGCGGCCTCATCGACGGCGGGCGCGTGGTGATCCACAGCGCGGCGAGCTTCGACCCCGTGAGCGTCGTCGACGTGCTGGAACGCGAGCAGATCACCAACTGCTTCTTCGTGCCCAGCCAGTGGCAGGCCATCTGCGCGGTGCCCGGGGTGAAGGACCGGCGGCTGGCGCTGCGCAACCTCGTCTGGGGCGCCTCGCCCGCACCTCCGTCGGTGCTGCAGGCGCTGCAGGACACCTTTCCGGACGCACCGGCCTACTGCGCCTTCGGACAGACCGAGATGAGCCCCACCACAACACTGCTCCGCAGCGAGGACGCCGTGCGGAAGATGGGGTCGGTGGGCACCCCGCTGCCGAGCATCGAGGTTCGCATCGTCGACGAGGAGATGCGTGACGTCCCCGTCGGCGAGGTCGGCGAGGTGGTCTACCGCGGCCCGACGATGATGCTCGGCTACTGGAACAAGCCGGAGGAGACCGCGGCCGCGTTCGCCGGTGGGTGGTTCCACTCGGGTGACCTGTGCCGGATGGACGACGAGGGTTACATCTACGTCGTCGACCGCAAGAAGGACATGATCATCTCCGGCGGGGAGAACATCTACTGCGCCGAGGTCGAGGACGCGATCGACTCCCACCCCAAGGTCGCCGAGGTGGCGGTGGTCGGCATCCCGCACCCGAGGTGGGTGCAGACACCGTGCGCCGTCATCGTGCCGGTGGACCCGGCCGACCCCCCGGGCGAGCAGGAGATCATCGAGCACTGCCGCACCCGGCTCGCCTCGTACAAGAAGCCGACCTCCGTCGTGATCATCGATGCGCTACCCCGCAACGCCAGCGGCAAGGTGCAGAAGTTCCGGCTGCGCGAGCAGCTCAGCGGCACGAGGGCGACGTAAACGCCGGGCGAGCGCGCTGAGGTCGCCGATCACTGAGACGAGGGGAGCTGCGGCGGTGCAGGAGGATGCGGCGGACCTGATCGAGGCCTACCGGGTGAACGGGGCCCTCGGCTTCTGGGAGATCGCCGACGCCGATCCCGATCGGATCGCGGTCATCGACGTCGACGGCTCGGAGAGCACGTTCGGACAGCTGCGGGACCTGGCCAACCGCATCTCGCACGGCCTGCGAGCCCAGGGGCTCGTCGACGGCGACACCGTGGCCGTCGCGCTGCCCAACCACCGGGCCTTCCTGGCGCTGCAACTGGCCACGGGGCAACTCGGCCTCTACCTGACGGCGCTCAACTGGCACCTGACCGCGCCCGAGCTCGCCTACATCCTGATCGACAGCGAGGCGAAGCTGTTCCTCGCCGGTCCGCGCTTGGGCGACGCCGCGGTGGCCGCGGCCGACGAGGCCGGCCTTCCCGCGCAGCGCCGGTTCGGGATGCCCGCGTTCCCCGGCTTCCGCAGCCTCGACGACCTCGTCGACGGCATGCCTGCCACCGCCCCCGAGAGGCGGCGGCAGGGGTCGGTGATGCTCTACACGTCCGGGACGACCGGCCGTCCCAAGGGAGTGCGCAAACCGCTCTCCGACACCACGCCCGAACAGAGCCTCGCGGCACGGGTGCCCGTGTTCCCGCGGATGCTCGGCCGCACCGCGGGGTCCGGAGTGCACCTGGTGGTGGCGCCGCTCTACCACGCGGCGCCGAACGCCTACGGGAGCCTGGCCCTGCAGATCGGGCACACCGTCGTGCTGATGGACAAATGGACCCCGCAGCTGTTCCTGGAGATCGTGGAACGGCATCGGGTGACCGCATCGCACATGGTGCCGATCATGTTCCACCGGCTGCTGCAACTGACCGCGGACGAGCGGGCCGCCCATGACGTCTCGTCCTTGACGAGGGTGGTGCACGCCGGAGCGCCGTGCCCGGTGGCCGTCAAGCAACGGATGATCGACTGGTTGGGCCCGGTGCTGCACGAGTACTACGCGGCCACCGAGGGCGGCGGCACCTACGTCGGCCCGCAGGACTGGCTGCAGCACCCCGGCACGGTCGGGCGCGCCTGGGCAGGCAGCGAGGTGGTGATCCTCGACGACGACGGCAACGCGCTGCCCGCGGGCGAGATCGGGAACATCTACTTCCGCAGCGGCGACCGGTTCGAGTACTTCAAGGCGCCGGAGAAGACGGCCGCTGCCCGCCACGGCGACATGTTCACGGTCGGCGATCTGGGTCACCTCGACGACGGGGGCTGGCTCTACCTGAGCGACCGGCGGTCGGACCTGATCATCTCGGGCGGGGTGAACATCTATCCCGCCGAGATCGAGTCGGTGCTGCTCACCCACCCCGCTGTGGCGGACGCCGCCGTGATCGGGATGCCGGACGAGGAGTGGGGCCAGCGTGTGGCGGCGATGATCGAGCCGCGCTCGGTCGACGACGTCACGGGGGAGTCCGCCGACAGGCTGGCTGCCGAGCTGATCGAGCACTGCCGGGGTCGGCTCGCCGGCTTCAAGTGCCCCACCTCCGTCGAGTTCCGGGAGCTGCCACGGACCTCCACCGGCAAGCTCAGCCGGATCAGGCTCCGCGACGACGTGCTCCGCATCGGTCGATGAGTGACACACCCTGAGTCGACGTACGAAGGAGGACGGCATGGCTGAGCACGACCTGGTGGTCCGGGCGGGCACCGTCGTGGACGGGACGGGGAGCCCACCGCGTACCGCGGACGTCGCCGTGCGGGACGGCCGGATCACGGAGGTCGGCAGGGTGAGCGGGCGCGGGCGCCGGGAGATCACCGCCGACGGTGCGGTGGTGGCGCCGGGGTTCGTCGACATCCACACGCACTACGACGGGCAGGCGACATGGGAGTCGCGACTGCAGCCGTCGTCGTGGCACGGGGTCACCACCGTCGTCATGGGCAACTGCGGGGTTGGTTTCGCACCCGTCGAGCCGGTGCACCACGACCGCTTGATCGAGCTGATGGAAGGCGTGGAGGACATCCCCGGCATCGCCCTGCACGAGGGGCTGCGCTGGGACTGGCGGACGTTCCCCGAGTACCTCGACGCGCTCGACGCGCTGCCCCACGACGTCGACATGGCCGCCCAGGTGCCGCACGCCGCGCTCCGGGTGCAGGCGATGGGGGAGCGGGCCGCCGCGCACGAGGAGGCCACGCCCGAGGAGATCGCACTGATGGCGCGGCTGGCGCGGGAGGGCGTGGAGGCAGGCGCACTCGGCTTCTCGACGTCGCGCACGCTCAACCACAAGAGCATCAGTGGCGAGCTCACGCCGTCCTACGCCGTGGGCGCCGACGAGCTGGTCGCGATCGCCACGGCAGTCGGGGAGACCGGTCGCGGAGTGTTCCAGCTGGTCAGCGACTTCCCGGACCCGGAGGCGGAGTTCGCGCTGATCCGGGCGATGGTGGCGCGGTCTGGGCGGCCGCTCTCCGCGTCGCTCGTGCAGTCGCCGATCGCGCCCGCGATGCACCGCGAGGTGCTGCGCCTGATCGACGCCGCGCAGGCCGACGGGCTGCCGATCCTCGCGCAGGTCGCGGCCCGTCCGGTCGGGATGTTGCTGGGCCTGCACAACACGCTCAACCCGTTCATGACCAACCCGGTCTGGCGGCAGCTGGCCGACCTGTCGCCGGAGGAACAGGCCGCGCGGATGGCGGAGCCGCGGCTGCGGTCGGAGATCGTCGCCGCGCAGACGGGGGAGAAGGACCGCAGCCGCCTCGGCGGCACCCTGATCCACAGGTACGAGCTGATGTACGAGCTGACCGACCCGCCGAACTACGAACCGTCCGCGTCGGAGTCCATCGCAGCCCGGGCGGAACGGGCCGGTGTGTCACCCGTCGAGATCGCCTACGACGTGGTGTCCGGCGGCGGGATGGTCTACCTGACCAGCCTCAACTACGCCGACGGCAACCTCGACGCCGCGCACGAGATGCTCACCCACCAGCACACGGTGCCCGGACTCTCCGACGGTGGGGCGCACGTCGGCACGATCTGCGACGGCAGCTTCCCGACCACGCTGCTGCAGCACTGGACCCGCGACCGCGACGGCGCGCGCCTCGACCTGCCGTTCGTGGTGCAGCGCCAGGCGCGCGACACGGCCCGGGCGGTGGGGCTGCTCGACCGCGGGATTCTCGCACCCGGGTACCGGGCCGACCTCAACGTGATCGACATGGACGCGTTGCGGCTGCACCGGCCCGAGGTGCGCTACGACCTGCCCGCCGGCGGGCGCCGGCTCCTCCAGCGCGCCGACGGTTACCTGCACACCGTCGTCGCTGGGCTGGAGACCTACCGGGACGGCGAGCCGACCGAAGCGCTGCCGGGCAGGCTCGTGCGTGGGCCCGCGCCCGCGCCGCGAGGATGACGACCGATACCAAGGGGATCCACCGACCGACAGGAGCTGTGTTGTCCGAGGTGCTCATGAGCACGCCAGCCGACGGCGTGCTCGTCGTGACCATCGACCGTCCGCAGGCGCGCAACGCCGTCAACGCGGCCGTCGCGCAGGGGATCGCCGAGGCGATGGACCGACTCGACGCCGACGACGACCTCCGCGTCGGGGTGCTCACCGGCGCGGGCGGCACGTTCTGCGCAGGCATGGACCTCAAGGCCTTCGTGCGCGGCGAGCGGCCGATCGTGCCTGGCCGGGGGTTCGCCGGCGTCACCGTGCGGCCGCCTGCCAAGCCGCTGATCGCCGCCGTCGAGGGCTACGCGCTGGCCGGGGGCTTCGAGATCGTGCTGTCCTGCGACCTCGTGGTGGCCGCGGAGGGCGCGGTGTTCGGCATTCCCGAGGTCAAGCGCGGGCTCGTCGCCGCGGCCGGTGGGTTGCTGCGGCTGCCGAAGCGCATCCCGTACCACCAGGCGATGGAGCTGGCGCTGCTGGGAAGTCACATCCCCGCCTTGCGGGCGCGGGAACTGGGCCTGGTCAACCGCCTCGTCCCGAACGGCACAGCGCTGGACGCCGCGCTGGCGCTCGGCGCGGAGATCACCGCGAACGGCCCGCTCGCCGTGGCGGCCAGCAAGAAGATCGTGGCGTCGGCCGCTTCCTGGTCGGACGAGGAGGCGTGGGAGCGGCAGGCCGAGATCGCCGGGCCGGTCTCGGCCTCGAAGGACGCGATCGAGGGCGCAACGGCGTTCGCCGAGAAGCGCCCGCCGGTCTGGAGCGGCACGTGAGCACCACCGTCCGGCTGCCCTGCTGGTGGGCGCCCTGGATGACCAGGTCGTTGGCCTCGCACGGGGCGTGTTCGAGGGGTGCGCTCGGATCGCGACCACCCGGTCGACGGCATCGGTGAGCGACGAGGCGATCCTCGGGCCACCATCCGGGTCGAGTCAGGGTGCGCGGAGGTGGCCTCAGCGCAAGATCTCTCCAGCTCGTCGGCGGGTGCGCATCTTTGCCTGCACCAGATCTTCCTCGGAGAAGTTGTAGTAGTAGATCCCTTTGTTCGGCCCCAGCCGTTTCCGGAGATCTCTCATGTGATTTGCGCCCATTCCTGCGTATCGAAGTCCGCGGGCTTGAGCACCGAGCACACTTTCTTTGAACTTCATATCTCGCCAGTATTGGAAGCGATCAATGCTCGGCTTGGCTTTTATCCACTTCTTGTCGAATGCGGACATGCCTGTGTCTCCGTCCACCCTCGCCGCCAGGAGTTCGATGAAGTTCCGGCCGAACTCGCGGAACTCGATCAATAATTGATCGGCATGCTCGGGATGCGCTATACGCCAACTCATCAGGCTCGTGCCCAGCTCTGCGTCGGGCTGGAGCCCGTTGACGAACTCACCCAGAATCGGCAGGCTCTCGTAGACCTTGGAAAGTTGCGCTTCCGCACGGTGCTGCCCGACCAGCTCATCGGCCACTCCCGTCGGGCCCTGCCGGCTCCGATGCATCACCTCCGCGCTCACCTCGCCGGCATATGTCCAAGCGATTACGAGGTAGTGCTGGAGGCGCCGTCCGGTGAATCCGTTCATTCGACCCAGCGCGGCCGGCGTTATCAACGGCATCATGCCTGCGAACGCGAACCCGAGCTTCGGGAAAAGTGACTCGGCGCCGAACTGCCGGGTGTCGTCGGTCGCGCGAAGTCCGAAATCAGACATGGGCCCTGCATTCGCTCGGCGAGAAGCGTCCGCCGTCGCAGGATTTGCAGTGAGGTTGTCGGTCGAGAACGGCTCGTAGATGAATAAACGGGTACCTACCGCCGGGGCGATGTGGGCAAGCGTGACCTTGTCGTGATTCTCGCCGATCACGTTGAAGCCAGTTGGGGAGAACCGGACCCATGTGCTGTTGTATTCCGCGTTCGGGTGCTCGATGTTGCCCAGGTAGTCGGTCTGGCCGGCAGCGTGGCGCCGAAACTCGTTCTCGTCCTGGTAGTCGTGGACGTCACGGTCCGCGGCGAGCTTGTGCATCTCGGGCGTGAGAGCCGCCTCGGAGGGGTCGACGCGCTGGTCGCCGACCCAGGCCACGCGCTGAACGCTGACGGCCAGGGATTTCTGTGCCGTAGGTGTCGATGGTGGCTGCGGTAGTGCCGTGGGCCTGCCCAGGGCGCGAGTCACTGCCGCATTCCCCGCCAGTCTTTGCAACGCGAGCAGCGCCGCAGCCGAGTTCGCCGCTGCAGACGCCCGCCGGACACGATCGTCCTCGGGAAATCGGGCCGGCTCGGCGGGGCGCGCCCCGTGCTGCCTCATGTCGACGAGTTTAAGAGGTCGCCGACGATCAGCGCTCCTCCTTGCTACCGGAGAGCTACTCCGTCGGAGTACCGCCGCCGCGACTGTCACTGAATTCCAGGACCGACATCTTCCGATTTTCGGGGTCACTCGGGCGGCGTGTACGTCGCAGCCGCCGCCGTACGAGGTCGGTCACATGAGCGCTGTGCCGTGCCGAGGAGATATTCCAGAATCGGATTCAAGCTGAGGTCGACGGTGCGATGCGGCAGGCCAGCGGTCTCGTACGCCTACGAATCCAGGATCCCCACCTCCCTCATCGTGCGCGGCCTGCCAGGGCACCCGGCCGCCGACCCGCCGGTGGTAACCAGACCCACGTCGGCGCCCGTCCGGCTCACGCGCCGCTACCCGTGATCACGCTCCCTGGCTGATCCCCCGGAGAGCACGAAGCCCTCGTACCCTGCGGCGGACACACCGTCGCAGATCTCCCGGTACCGACCCACCCCGCCGACATACGGCATGACGACCCGTGGCTTGCCGGGAACGTTGGCGCCGACGTACCAGGAGTTGGCGCGGTTCATCAGGGTCTGGTCCGCCGCCTCGGCCACGTGCGCGACCCACCGCTCCTGGGCCTCGGGGGACGCCTCGATCACGTGACCGTCGATGCGGGCGAGGCAGTCGCTGATCCAGTCCACGTGCTGCTCGATCGACACCATCATGTTGCTGAGCACCGAGGGGCTGCCCGGTCCGGTGATGGTGAACATGTTCGGGAAGCCGGCGACCTGCAGCCCGAGATAGGTCGTGGGGCCTTCCGCCCACGCGTCGGCCAGGCGCAGCCCGTGCCTGCCACGGATGTCGACAGCGAGCAGAGCCCCGGTCATGGCGTCGAAGCCGGTGGCGAGTACGAGGTCGTCGACCTCGACGAGCCGGTCCGCCGTCCGGACGCCCTCGGCGGTAATCGTGGTGATCGGGGTCGTGCGGAGGTCGACGAGCCGGACGTGGTCGAGGTTGTAGGTCTCGAAGTAGCCCGTGCCGAGGCACGGCCGCTTGGTGCCGAACGGGTGGTCCGACGGTGCCAGCGCCGCCGCGGTCTCCGGGTCGCGCACGATGCTGCTGATCTTGTCGCGCAGGTAGTCGCTGACCGTGCGGTTCGCGTCGAGGTTCAGCGAGATGTCGTTGTAGCAGCGGCGCAGCGCTCCCAGGCCACCGATCTTCCAGGCCTGCTCGTACACCTCGTGGCGCTCCTCGGCGGTGGCGTCCATGGCCGAGGCTTCGCCCTGTACACCCAGGAGGCCGGCCGGCGATTCGCGGGCGAGCCGGCGAAGGGTGCGGTAGTTCGCCTTCTGCTCCTGCTGCGCTTGCGGGGAGAGCGGGGCGTTGCGCGCCGGAAGGACATAGTTGGCCGTGCGCTGGAAGACGGTCAGCTCGGCGGCCTGCTGCGCGATCACCGGGATCGACTGCACGCCGGACGAACCGGTGCCGATCACCGCCACCCGACGGCCGGTGAAGTCGACACCGTCGTGCGGCCAGCGGGCTGTCGACCAGACGTTTCCGCGGAAGCTGTCCAGCCCGGCGATGTCGATCTCCTTCGGCTGCGACAGGCAGCCGGTGGCGAAGATGACGTACCGGGCCGAGACGGTCTCGGGCCGGTCCGTGGTGATCGCCCAGCGCTCGCCGTCCCACACCGCCGACGTCACCCGGGTGTCCAGCTCGACGTCCCGGTCGAGATCGAACCGCTTCGCGACGTGCTCGACGTACTCGAGGATCTCCGCCTGGGCCGGGTAGCGCTCGGTCCACTCCCATTCCTGCTCGAGCTCTTCGGAGAACGAGTAGGAGTACTCCAGGCTCTCCACGTCGCAGCGGGCGCCGGGGTAGCGGTTCCAGAACCACGTGCCCCCGATGCCGCTGCCGGCCTCGAAGACCCGATAGCTCAGTCCCAGGTCACGCAGGCGGTGGAGCTGGTAGAGACCGGCGACTCCGGCCCCGACCACGACCACATCGGGAGAGCTGGGGCGACTCATCGACACTCCTTCGACTGTGATTGCTGCGGTGGTATCTCGACGGCGGGCCTCGCCATGACGGGCTCAGGCATCCGCCACGGCCGTATGCGCGGTCCGTAGTCGGAACTTCTGGACCTTCCCCGACGCCGTGCGCGGCAGTTCGTCGACGACCACCAGCGATGTGGGCTTCTTGTACGACGCCAGCCGCGTGCGGCAGTGCTCGACGATCTCCTCCAGTGTGGGCGGGTCGGCCGGGTCGACGGGGACAACGACGGCACGGGGTGTCTCGACCCACGTCTCGTGCGGGACGCCCACCACGGCGACCTCGGCGACCTTGGGGTGCGCGTCGATCGCGGCCTCGACCTCGGCGCAGTAGATGTTCTCCCCACCCGAGACGATCATGTCCTTGGCGCGGTCGACGACCGTGATGAACCCGTCGTCGTCCATGTGGCACAGGTCGCCGGAGTGGAACCACCCGCCGGCGAACGCCTCTGCTGTGGCCTCCGGATTGCGCCAGTACTCGCGCATCACCGTGGGGCCCCGGTAGACGATCTCGCCGATCCGGCCGACCGGTACGTCGTTCATCTCCGCGTCCACGATGCGTGCCTCGACGTTGATGATCGGCGTGCCGACGGAGCCCATCTTGCGGATCGCGTCCTCCCCGCGGAGCACGCAGGTCACGGAGCTCATCTCGGTCTGCCCGAACATGTTGAAGTTGGGCACCCCGGGGAACGAGTCGGCCATGGCCTGCAGCACCGACGGCGGAGCGACGGACGCACCCCACGAGATGCGCCGCAGCGCGAGGTCACGTTGTTTCAGGCCGGGCAGCTCGCAGATCGCCTTCCACTGCGTCGGCACGAAGTAGCAGCCGGTGACCCGCTCGCGCTCGATGAGATCGACGACCTCGCGGGCGTCGAAGCTGCCCGAGCGCGTGATGATCGACCGTCCGCCCACGAGCAGGTGGAACAGGATTCCGTTGAGCCCGCCGATGTGGAACAGCGGAAGTCCCGAGAGCCACACCTCGTCGGGGTCGCGGATGCCTTGCGTCATGGCGCAGTTGACGCTGTTGGTCACCAGGTTGTGGTGGGTGAGCACGGCGCCCTTCGGCCGGCCCGTGGTGCCGGAGGTGTACATCAGGAAGGCCGCGTCGGACTCCGGGACGTCGATCACCAGGGGTTCGGCGCTCGCGTCCGCGATCAGCTGCTCGTACGGCTCGGCGTCCAGGCCGGGTGTCGCCTCGGCGCCTCCGGTGGCGACGACCGTGGTCAGGCTGGGCACCCTCGGGCGCACGGCCGCCGCGGTGGCGGCGAGTTCGTGATCGACGAGCAGCGCAGTGGCTTCGGCGTCGCCGAGGATGTAGGCGACCTCGTCGGCGACCAGCCGGAAGTTCACCGGCACCGCGATCGCCCCGAGGCGGCACGCCGCGAAGTAGGCCTCGACGAGCTCGAGGCGGTTCTGCATGAACACCGCCACCCGGTCGCCACGGCCGACACCGCGGGTCGCGAGCGCCCTGGCCAGGCGGGTCACGCGCTCGTCCAGCTCGGCGTAGGTGCGGTGCTGCTCCTCGAACTGGAACGCGACCCGACCGGGATACAGGCGAGCCGTGCGTGCGAGCTGCTCCCCGTGGGACATCCGCCGGGCCGCGGCGATGACCGCGCTGTCCTCCGCCGCGGTCATCGTCCGTCCTCGAAGTTCGGGGCGCGCTTCTCGAACCGGGCGGTGACGGCCTCCACCTGGTTGGGGCTGCCGATCAGAGCACCGATCTCCTTCTGCTCCGCCGCGAACCCGGCTTCCAGGTCCACCCGGCCTGCCAGGTCGAGCAGCCGCTTCGACGCGCGGACGGCGTGCGGGCTGCGGGCGGCGATCTCGGCCGCAAGGGTGAGGGCCGAAGTGCGCGGATCGGGGTCGGTGCGCGTGCACAGCCCGAGAGCGGTGGCCTCCTCGCCGCTGACCACCCGGCCGGTGTACGTCAGCTCCTTGGCGACGTCGCGGCCGACGAGCTCGGGCAGCAGCTGGGTGCCTGTCATGTCGGGGACGAGCCCCCAGTTGATCTCCATCACCGACAACCGCGCGTCGGGCGCCACGATGCGGATGTCGGCGCCGAGGGTGATCTGCAGGCCGCCGCCCAGCGCGTTCCCGTGCACGGCGGCGATCACCGGAACGGGCAGCTCCGCCCACACGTACGCGGCCCGCTGGCCGGTCGCCTTGGCCGGCCCCGCGGACGGCGGGAGCTGGGCGGAGGCCGAGAGCCGCTCTCCGGCCGTCATCGCACGGAACGAGGTGAAGTCGAGGCCTGCGCAGAAGTCGGGTCCCTCCCCGGAGAGCACGACAACACGCACCGCGACGTCGGACCTGAGCCGCTCACCCGCCTCGACGAGCCCCGCGAACATCGCGGGATCGAGCGCGTTGCGTTTCTCCGGACGGTTCAGGCGTACGTCGGCGATCCCGTCCGTCACGCTGACGGACACCCGCTGCTCCTCGTCGGGCATGCAGTTCCTCCCTGATCTCAACGTCCGGTGAATCGAGCGGGACGCCGCTCCAGGAAGGCGGCGACGCCCTCTGCATGATCGGCCGACGCGAAGCACTCGGCCAGGGCCGAGCGCGTGGCGTGGACGTGCGCCCGGAGAGGAGCGCCCGCGCCGTCCAGCATCAGCTTCTTCCTCCTGACCAGCGCGAACGGAGATGCGGTTGCGATCGCCTCGGCCAGGTCGAGCGCGGCCTGTGGCAGCGCCTCGGGCTCGACGACCGCCGTGGCGAAGCCGAGTGCGAGCGCTTCCTCGGCCCCGAGGTCCGCACCCGTGTAGAGCAGCCGCATCGCGTGGGCCATGCCGATCTGGCGGGGGAGCAGCCACGTGCCCGCGCCGGTGTCGGAGACCAGGCCGCGATGCACGAAGTTCCAGCGGAACCGTGCCCGGGTGGAGATCACGCGCAGGTCGGCCTGGGTGGCGAACTCCGCCCCCATGCCCACGGCCATGCCGTCGACGGCGGCAACGACCGGCTTCGGACAGGCCATGAGCAGTAGGTCGCCGGGGCCGTCCCCGTGGCGCCTGCCCCGGTCGTCCGGGGAGCGCGAGGCGAGATCGGCGAGGTCGATTCCGGCGCAGAAGCTGCCGGGCACACCGGTGACCAGCAGCACCGCCACGTCCGGATCGGCGCCCGCCCGGGCCACCCCCGCGGAGAACTCGTCGAGCATCGCGTAGGTCATGGCGCCACGCTTCTCGGGACGGTCGATGGTCAGCGTGGCTACTGCGTCGGCGACCTCGTAGCGGATCTCGCGCACGTGCCGTCTCCCTCTTCCCCCGACGCTGGCGGCGATGCCATGCTAGCTGAACGATCGTTAAGGAGGGCCTGTGGATTTCGAACTGCCCGTCGAGCTGACCCAGCGCCTCGCCGACCTTGATGACTTCATCGAGCGGGAGATCGCGCCGCTGCAGGCGCAGGACGACAACGAGCGCTTCTTCGACCACCGCCGCGAGTACTCCCGCACCGACTTCGAGAACGGGGGCGTGCCGCGGCGCGAGTGGGAGGAGTTGCTCGGCGAGATGTTCCGCAGGGCCGATGCCGCCGGATGGTTGCGCTACGGGCTGCCGAAGGAGGTGGGCGGCTCCGACGGGACCAACCTCGACATGGCCGTGATCCGAGAGCACCTGGCGCACAAGGGCCTCGGGCTGCACAACGACCTGCAGAACGAGTCGTCGGTGGTCGGCAACTTCCCCTTCGTCCACATGATGCTCGAGTACGGCACGCGCGAGCAGAAGGAGGAGTTCCTCGAGCCGATGCTCGCGCGCACGAAGCGCATCGGGTTCGGGCTGACCGAACCCGAGCACGGAAGCGACGCGACGTGGATGGAGACCACGGCGGTGCGCGACGGGGACGACTGGATCCTCAACGGAGGCAAGCGCTTCAACTCGGGGATGCACTCCGCCACCCACGACGTGATCTTCGCGCGCACGTCGGGCAAGCCCGGTGACGCGCGGGGGATCACCGCGTTCTTCACCCCCGTCGATGCGCCGGGTTTCTCCGTCGACTTCCACTGGTGGACGTTCAACATGCCCACCGACCACGCCGAGGTCACCATCCGAGACGTGCGCGTGCCCAACTCCGCGATCTTCGGCGCCGAGGGCCAGGGGCTCGCGGTGGCGCAGACCTTCGTGCACGAGAACCGGATCCGGCAGGCGGCCTCGGGTGTGGGCGCCGGGCAGTACTGCGTCGACCGCAGCGTCGAGTACGCGCGCAAGCGCATCACGTTCGGGCAGCCGCTCGCGACCCGGCAGGCGATCCAGTGGCCGCTGGTGGAGCTGCAGACCGAAGCCGAGATGCTGCGCGGACTGGTGCGCAAGACCGCGTGGGAGCTCGACCGGGTGCCGCACATGCAGATCAGCGACAAGGTCTCCATGTGCAACTACCGGGCGAACCGGTTCGTGTGCGACGCCGCCGACCGCGCGATGCAGGTGCACGGCGGGCTCGGTTACACGCGGCACACGCCTTTCGAACACATCTATCGCCACCACCGCCGGTACCGGATCACCGAGGGTGCGGAGGAGGTCCAGATGCGCAAGGTCGCGGGTTATCTGTTCGGCTTCGCAGGACCACGGAAGGGACAGGGCTGAGAACGGTGGAGGACTTTCGTGAGATCGGACGCCGGCTGTCGAACTGGGGCCGCTGGGACGTCGACGGGCGCCGTGACGAGCGGGGCACGACGAACCTGCTGACGCCGGAGCGGATCGCCGCCGCCACCGGCCTGGTACGCGACGGCAAGGTGTTCGACCTCGGCATCCCGTTCGGACCGGGCGGCCCGCAGCCCGGCGGCGGGCGCATCAACCCGGTCCTGCTGTTCTCCGAGACCGGCGCCGACCAGAACTACCCGGGCGCCTTCCACTACGCCGACGACTACGTCTTCATGCCCCTGCAGAGCGCGTCGCAGTGGGACGGGCTCGCGCACGTCTTCTACGACGACCTGCTCTACAACGGGTTCCCCGCATCCGACGTCTCGCCGCACGGCGCGAAGCACCTGTCCATCGAGAACCAGGCGAAGGGCCTCGTGGGGCGCGGAGTGCTGGTGGATGTCGCGCGCCGACGCGGCGTCGAGTGGCTCGAGGCGGGTGAGGTGATCACCCCCGAAGAGCTCGACGCCACGCTGGCCGCGCAGGGCACCGAGCTGCGTGGTGGCGACATCGTGGCGGTGCGCACGGGGTGGCGCCGGAAGTTCCTCTCCGACGGCGACGCCGCGTCGTTCATGGCGGGGGAGCCAGGGCTCGGCCTGGCGTGCTGCGAGTGGCTGCACGCCCACGATGTCGCCGCGGTGTGCTCGGACAACTGGGCGATCGAGGTGCTCCCCGGCGAGGTCGAGGGAGAGACGCTTCCCGTGCACATGGTGCTGATCCGGGACATGGGAATGACGCTCGGCGAGATCCTCGACTTCGAGGAGCTCTCCGAGGACTGCGCGGCCGACGGGCGCTACGAGTTCCTCCTGACGGCGCCGCCCATCAAGTTCCGGCGTGCGGTCGGCTCGCCCATCAACCCGCTGGCGATCAAGTAAGGGGACCTACGTGCGGGTAACCTGGTCGACCCGCCCCGTCGGGGCGGCGCAGAGGAGGTGGCCGCGTGGCGAGCCCAGCTCTGCCGGAGCGACCCGGCGCGCGCGAGGCCGGGCCTACGCCGGCACGCCCGGTGGGCGAAGCGGGGATCCTGGACGCAGCGCTCGCGGTGATGGCGGAGCACGGCTACCACGGCACGTCGGTCCGGGACATCGCCGAGCGCGCGGGAGTGAGCCCGGCGGCGCTCTACCACCACTTCACGTCGAAGCAGCAGGTACTCGCCACGATCATGGAGCGCGGGATCAAGGCGCTGCTGGAGCGCACCCATGCGGCGCTGGCGGACGCCGGCGACGAGCCTGCGGCCAGACTGCGGGCGCTCGTCGACGTGCAGGTGCTGTTCCACCTCCAGGACCAGCGGGGCACGTTGCTCGGCACGAGCGAGCTGCGTGCGCTGGAGGAGCCGGTGCGCAGCCGGCACATCGCCAAGCGCCAGCAGCAGCAGCGCCTGTTCGACGGGGTGGTCACCGAGGGCGTGGAGCGCGGAGTGTTCACGACGCCGATCCCGCTGGAAGCCGCACGGGCGATCGTCGTGATGTGCACCGGTGTGGCGAGCTGGTTCTCCCCGCGAGGCCGGATGAGCCGCGCCGAGGTGGTGCGCCGCTACCAGCGGCTCGCGCTGGACATGGTGGGGGCCCACGAGTCCTGACGCCCGGGTCGGGGTGGCCGCGATGACGGCCGTCGCGATCCTCGACGGGCGTCCCGTCGACGCGTGCGACCCGGACGTGCTCGCCTGCTTGCTCGCGCGACGGCTCACCACGGTGCTGGGTGCCGAGGTGTCCGTCGAGCAGCTCACCCGCCTCACCGGTGGAGCGAGCCGGGAGACATGGTCGTTCACCGCACGCACCGGCGCCGCGCGCCGCAGGCTCGTACTTCGCCGTGACCCGCCCGGTGCCGGACGATTCCTCGGCGGCCATCCGGAGGGGATGGCCTGGGAGGCGGCCGCCATCGCCGCCGCGCAGACCGCGGACGTGCCCGTGCCGCTGCTCGTCGACTCCGGCACCGACCTCGCCGTGCTCGGCTCGCCGTATCTGGTCACCGAGTACGTCGACGGCGAGACGATCGCCCGCCGGCTGCTGCGCGAACCGCAGTACGCGAGTGCACGGGAGTCGATGGCCGCCGAGCTGGGCCGGACGCTCGCCCGGATCCACGGCGTGCCCCTCGACGCCGTGCCGGACCTGGAGGCCCACGACCCGCTCGAACACCTGCTGGCGAGCTACGACGCGGTGGGCGAGCCGCTGCCGACCATCGAGATCGCGTTGCGGTGGCTCGACCGGCACCGGCCGGACCCGGTGGCGGAGACCGTGGTGCACGGCGACTTCCGCACCGGAAACCTGATCATCGGCCCCGACGGGCTGCGCGCCGTGCTCGACTGGGAGTTGGTGCACCGCGGCGACCCGCGCGAGGACCTCGGCTGGCTGTGCGTGAAGTGCTGGCGGTTCGGCTCGGAGCTGCCGGTCGGTGGCTTCGGTACCGTCGAGGAGCTGCTCGACGGCTACGCGGAGGTCGCGGGCACGCGGCCCGACCCGCAGGCCGTGCTGTGGTGGCAGGTCTACGGCACCGCACGGTGGGCCGTGGGCTGCCGGGCGATGGCCGAGCGGCACCTGTCCGGCCAGACGCCCTCTGTGGAGATGGCCGCCATCGGCCGACGCGTCTGCGAGCAGGAGCACGACCTGCTGCTCGCCCTCGGGCTGCCTGCCGAACCCGCGGAGTACGGAACGCCTGCCGTCGAGTCCGATCTGCACGGCAGCCCCACCTCCGCCGACCTGGTCGGCGCCGTCGTGCATTTCCTGCGCGAGGAGCTTATGCCGGACACCGAGGGCCGGCTGAACTTTCTGGCGCGCGTGGCCGCCAACGTGCTCGACGGTGTGGGCCGTGAGCTGCGGCTCGGGCCCGAGCAGGAACGTCGCCACGCCGAGCGCCTCACCCGGTTCGGGGTCAGCGACCAGGCCGGGCTGGCCGCGGCCATCCGTTCGGGCGAGATCGACGCGGACGATCCGGCGCTGCTCGCCGTCGTCCGTGCCGCGGTGACCGACCGGCTCGCCGTGGCGAACCCGCGCTACCTGTCCCATCCGGGCTGATCGGGGGACAGCCGAAACACCGACCGAACAAGCGGAGTGGATCGATGAGGATCTCCGACGTGCTGGCGTTCTCCGCGGAGCGCGCCCCTGAGGTGACCGCGCTGACGTTCGAGGACCGTTCGTGGAGCTACCGGGAGCTCTACGCGGACGTGTGCCGCTTCGCGCACGGCCTCGGCCAGCTCGCCGGCCCCGGCGACAGGGTGGCGGTGCTGACGGAGAACAACCCGGAGTACGTCCTGGCCTACTACGGCGTGCCGCTCGCCGGGATGGCCCTCGTCTTCGTGAACTACCGGCTCTCGCCGCGGGAGGTCGTCGACGTCCTGTCCGACTCGCGCCCGGCCGTGCTCATCACCGAGGAGAAGTTTCTTCGGACGGCACGGGCGGCGGCCGAGGCGGTCGAGTCGGTCACCACGATCGTCAGCGTCGACTCCGTGGCGCCGGGAACGGTGTCCGTCGCGTCCCTCATGGACGGACGGCCGGTGACCGAGCCCGTGGCCCCGGACCAGGACGCCCCGGCCTGGCTGCTCTACACGTCCGGCACCACGGGGCGGGCGAAGGGCGCCGTGCTCACCCATCGCAACGTCACGGCCGCGGTGACGAACGCGGGCGTGAGCTGGGAGACCGCCGACGAGTGGCCCGCGGTGTCGCTGTGCCCGTGGCCGCTGTGCCACATCGCGGGCTACGGGGTGCTCGTCTCGCACCTGCACGCCGACACCGTCGTGCTGCTTCGCCGCTACGACCCGGACGGCTTCCTCGCCGCCGTGCAGCGGCACCGGGTCACCGCCACCACGGTGGCACCGACGATGCTGGCGATGCTCCTGCGCCATCCCTCGCTCGCCCGCTACGACACGTCGTCGATCACGCGGATCGGGTACGGGTCCGCCCCGATGCCGGTGGCGACGCTGAGGGAAGCGATGACGCACTTTCCGAACGCGGCGTTCCAGACCGGATTCGGGATGACCGAGCTGGCGGGCAACGTGCTCGTGCACAGCGCCGAGGACCACCTCACCGCCCTCGACGGCCGCACCGACCTGCTGGCCTCGGTCGGCAGGCCGATGGCGCTGTCCGCGGTGCGGGTGGTCGACGCCACCGGCACCGAGTGCGCCCCCGGCGTCGTCGGCGAGCTGGTGATCCGGGGCGAGCAGGTGTGCTCGGGGTACTGGGACCGGCCCGACGCCACCCGTGAGGCGTTCCGCGACGGCTGGTTCCACAGTGGCGACCTCGCCCGCAGAGACCCCGACGGCTACTTCTACATCGTCGACCGGTTGAAGGACATGATCCTCACGGGCGGGGAGAACGTGTACTCCCGCGAGGTCGAGGACGTGCTGCACCACCACCCGGGGGTCGCCGCCGCGGCCGTGGTCGGGACACCGGACGAGGTGTGGGGCGAGCGGGTGGTCGCCGTGATCGAGCCCGTCGCCGGCCAGGAGCCGACCGAGGAGGAGATCCGCGAGTTCTGCCGGCCGCGGCTCGCCGGCTACAAGTGCCCGCGGCAGGTGATGCTCGTGCCCGAGCTGCCGCGCAACACCGTAGGCAAGGTGCTCAAGCGGGAGCTGCGGGAGCTGGTGCGCGACGACATTGACAACGCACTGGCCCCTTCGTAGCGTCTTAACGAACGTTCAGCCAGTAAATCGTTTCCTCCGCGAAAGGCTGGAACATGGTCAGCGCCGACCCTCGAACCGCTGAGCTGCGCGTGGTCGCCTCCGGGCTGCAGTTCCCCGAGGGCCCCATCGCATTGCGGGACGGCAGCGTCCTGCTCGTCGAGATCCAGAGAGGCACCCTCTCGCGCGTCGCCCCGGACGGCAAGGTCACTGTCGTGGCCGAGCTCGGCGGCGGCCCCAACGGCGCGGCGATCGGCCCCGACGGGGCCGCGTACGTGTGCAACAACGGCGGCTTCGAGTGGCACGACCGGGGCGGGATCACCGCGCCCGGGCACCAGCCCGCGGGCTACATCGGCGGGCGCATCCAGCGTGTGGTCCTCGACGGGCCGGACGCCGGCACCGTCACCGACCTGTACACCGAGTGCGACGGCCGGCCGCTGCGTGGCCCGAACGACATCGTGTTCGACGCCCAGGGCGGGTTCTGGTTCACCGACCTCGGAAAGAGCCGCGCCCGCGACAACGACACCGGCTCGCTCTACTACGCACTGCCCGACGGCTCGTCGATCACGGAGGTGGTGCACCCGCTGACGCAGCCGAACGGCGTGGGCCTCTCGCCCGACGGCTCACGGGTCTACGTCGCGGAGACCGGGCCCGGCCGGGTCTGGTGCTGGGACGTCGCCGGGCCGGCCGAGGTGCGGCCTGCGAACGGGGGCATCGGCCCCGGTGGTGCCACCCTGCTGCACGGCTTCGCCGGATATCAGCTGCTCGACTCGCTCGCCGTCGACGGCGACGGCAACGTGTGTGTCGCCACCCTGATCACCGGGGCGGTCAGCGTGATCGCCCCGGACGGCACGCTGGTGCGACAGGTGCCGGTGCCCGACCCCGACCCGTTCGTCACCAACATCTGCTTCGCCGGAGCCGGCTCACGCACGGCGTACGTCACCTCGTCCGGGCGCGGCCTCCTCTATGCCACGCAGTGGCACACCACAGGCATCGACCTCGCGTTCTCGGCATGACCACCGCTGACAGCGCCGTCAGCCTGCGAGCAGCCCTCACGGCCCGGTTCACGTCCCCGGGCGCGCCGTTCGAGGTGGTCGAGCGGCTCGTGCGGGGGATCCCGACGCGCGTCTACTCCGGCGGGCCGCAGACGCTCCGCGAGCTCCTGCTCGCCAGCTCGGCGTTCGGCGACCGCGACTTCCTCGTGTACGGCAGCGAACGGTGGACCTACGCGGAGCACCTGCAGCAGGTCGCCGGCCTCGCTCGCTGCCTGCTGGAGGAGTACGGGTTGCGCAAGGGCGACCGCGTCGCCGTCACGATGCGCAACCACCCGGAGTGGGCCCCGATCTTCTACGCCACGCAGGTCGTCGGGCTGGTGCTGGTGCCACTCAACGCGTGGTGGACCGGGGCCGAGCTGCGGTACGCGCTCCTCGACTCGGGCGCGCGGTTCGTCGTGGCCGACGCGGAGCGCGCCGCTCTCATCGCGCCGCACCTCGACGAGCTCGGTGGAGTGCCGCTCGTGGAGGTGCGCGGCGGCGACGAGCCGACGCCGGGGGCGCGGCGGTGGGCCGACCTGCTCGCGTCGCTCGGCCCCGACGCCACCGTCCCGGACCTCGACGTCGCGCCGGACGACGACGCGACGATCCTCTACACGTCGGGCACCACCGGCCGGCCGAAGGGCGCGATCGGGTCCCACCGCAATCACTGCACGAACATCCGGAACACACAGCTCGGGGCCTACGTCGGCGCCACGATCGCGAACGGCGGCGAGCCGCCGGTGCCCGATCCGGATGCTCCGCAGCAGGGGAGCCTGTGCACGTTCCCGCTCTTCCACATCGCGGGGATCACCAGCGTCTGCTACTCCGTGCTGGTCGGCGCCAAGCTCGCCACGCAGTACAAATGGGACCGGGTCGCGGCCCTCGAGCTGGTGCAGCGTGAGCGGCTCACCGGCGTGTCCGGGGTGCCCACCGTCATGCGCCAGCTCGTCGAGGACGCCACGGCCGATCCGGGGAGGGTGCCCACGCTCACCGCGATCAGCATGGGCGGCACGCCCATCCCGCCTGATCTGATCGGCCGGATCGACAGTGGCTTCTCCTCGCTCGTGGCACCGGCCAACGGCTACGGGCTGACCGAGACGACCTCGGCGGTCGTCTCCAACAGCGGCGCCGACTACGTGACGCACCCCGACAGCGTCGGGCGCTGCGCGCCGGGCACCGACGTGCGGGTGGTCGATCCGGCCGACGGGCAGGACCTCCCCGACGGCGAGGTGGGGGAGCTGTGGTTCCGCGGGCCGAACATCGTCCGCGGGTACTGGAACAACCCGGAGGCCACCGCGGCGGCGTTCACCGACGGCTGGTTCCACACCGGCGACCTCGGCCGCGTGCAGGACGGCTGGATCTACGTCGTCGACCGCATGAAGGACGTGGTGATCCGGGGCGGGGAGAACATCTACTGCGCCGAGGTCGAGGCCGCGCTGTTCGAGCACCCGGCCGTCGGCGACGTGGCCGTCGTCGGGGTGCCGCACGAGTCGCTCGGCGAGGAGGCCGTTGCCGTCGTGCACCTGCGCGCCGGCATAGAGCCGGGCCTGGACACGGCGGAGGATCTGCGCGGGCACGTCCGCGCGCGGCTCGCGTCGTTCAAGGTGCCCGCCCATGTCGTGTTCCGCGACGAGCCGCTGCCGCGCACGCCCAGCGGGAAGGTGCTCAAGCGCGACCTGCGTGGCCCCGTGGCGGCGGAGCTGGGGGTGGCTCGCTAGATGCGGCCGGACGTCAGATATGAGGTCGACGGGCACGTCGGCGTCGTGACGCTCGACCGGCCGCAGGTGCGCAACGCGCTGCGCCGTCGGACCTACGACGAGCTGACCGAGCTCGTGCGCACCACCTCGGCCCGGGTGCTCGTGATCACCGGTGCGGGCACGTCGTTCTGCTCCGGTGACGACGTCCGCGAGCTGATGAACGGCGGTGAGGGAGCCGCCCCTCGGCCGGCGCCGCGGCTCACCCCCGCGGCCGGGGCGCTGTTGTTCACCGACGTCCCGGTGATCGCCGCGGTCAACGGCCCGGCCGTCGGCTGGGGGATGGAGCTGGCGCTGATGGCTGATCTGCGCATCGCGGGGCGGCGGGCGCGGTTCGGCGAGCTGTTCGTCAAGCGCGGCCTGTGCAGCGACGTCGCAGGCATCGCCCGCCTCGCCCAGCTCGTTGGCCGGGAACGTGCGGCGGAGCTGTTGTTCACCGGCGAGATCATCGACGCCGAACGCGCCGAACGGATCGGCCTCGTGGGCCGGGTCGTCGACGACGAGAAACTGCTCCCGGCGGCACTGGAGCTGGCCGGCCGGATCGCGGCGAACCCGCCGCTCGCCGTCGCGGCGCTCAAACGCGGGCTGCGGCGCGCGCTCGACCCGGACTGGACCGACCTCGGGGTGTGGGTGAGCACCACACTCGGCGAGCTGTTCGGGACGGAGGACCATCGCGAGGGCGTCCGGTCGTTCCTCGAGAAGCGCACACCCCGGTACGTGGGCAGGTAAGTCCACCTGTCACGCACGACTGCCGCGAGGCGGCACCGTCCACAGAGGAGCTGACCATGGAGATCGCGGACACGACGACCCTGCTCACCGGCGGGGCCTCCGGCCTCGGCCAGGCCGCCGCCCGGCGGCTCGTCGAGGGCGGCGGCCGCGTGGTGATCGCGGACCTGCCGACGTCGTCGGGCGCGGAGCTGGCCAAGGAGCTCGGCGCCGCAGCCACGTTCGTCGCCGCGGACGTCACCGAGCCGCAGCAGATCGAGGCTGCGCTCGACGCCGTCGCGGAGGTGGGGGAGCTGCGCGCCGTGGTGCACACGGCGGGCAGCGGCCGGGCCCAGCGGATCGTCGACCGGGAGGGCAACCCGGCGAACGTCGACTGGTTCCGGCAGATCGTGGAGCTCAACCTGATCGGCTCGTTCAACGTGCTCCGGCTCGCCGCGGCCCGGATGGCCCGGCTGGAGCCGCTCGGGGAGGAGCGTGGAGTGGTCGTCATGACGGCGTCGATCGCCGCGTTCGACGGCCAGATCGGGCAGGCGTCCTACTCGGCGTCGAAGGCAGGGGTGGTGGGCATGACGCTGGTGGCGGCCCGCGACCTCGCCAGCCGCGGGATCCGCGTGTGCACGATCGCGCCCGGCCTGTTCGACACGCCGTTGCTCGGCCGGATGGACGACGAGAAGAAGGCCGCGCTCGGCGCGCAGGTGCCCCACCCGCACCGGCTCGGACAGCCCGACGAGTACGGCCGCCTGGCCGTGCAGATCATCGAGAACCCCATGCTCAACGGCGAGACGATCCGGCTCGACGGCGCGCTGCGCATGGCACCGCGCTGACCGGGAGCCTGAGGGGACCGGCCCCGTTCGCGGAGTGAATGGGGCCGGTCCTGGTCTCCGTCAGACGCGCTCGATGATCGTGGCGTTGGCCTGGCCGCCGCCCTCGCACATGGTCTGCAGGCCGTAGCGGCCGCCGGTGCGCTGCAGCTCGTGCACCAGCTTCGTGGCGAGGATCGCGCCGGTGGCGCCGAGCGGGTGGCCGAGCGCGATCGCGCCGCCGTTGACGTTGGTCTTCTCCAGCGACGCGCCGGTCTCGTGCGCCCAGGCCAGCACGACGGGGGCGAACGCCTCGTTGACCTCGAACAGGTCGATGTCGTCGATGCCGAGTCGGGACCGGTTCAACGCGGCCTGGGTGGCGGGGATGGGGCCGGTGAGCATGTAGACCGGGTCGTCGCCGACGACCGTGAGGGTGTGCACGCGGGCCAGCGGGGTGAGGTTGTGCGTGCGCAGCGCCTCCTCGGAGGCGATGAGCAGCGCGGCCGCACCCACCGACATCTGGCTCGCGACGGCCGCGGTGATCTCCCAGCCCTCGCGCAGGACCTTGAGCTGCGCCATCTGCTCCAGGGACGTGTCGCGGCGCGCGCCCTCGTCGGTGTCGGCACCGGCGACCGGGGTGATCTGCCCGGCGAAGCGGCCTTCGTCGATCGCCCGGATCGCCCGCCGGTGGCTCTCGAGAGCGAATCGCTCCAGGTCGGTACGGCTGTAGCCCCACTTCTCGCACATCAGCTGCGCGCCGCGGAACTGCGAGATCTCCTGATCGCCGTACCGCTCGACCCACCCCCCGCCCTTCGTCGAGACCCCGAGCTCCTTGACGACGGCGGCGTTGGCTCCCATGGGCACCATCGCCATGTTCTCGACGCCTGCCGCGATGACGAGATCCTGCGTCCCGGACATCACGCCTTGCGCGGCGAAGTGCAGCGCCTGCTGGGACGAGCCGCACTGCCGGTCGATCGTCACCCCGGGCACGCTCTGCGGAAGGCCCGCGGAGAGCCACGCGGTGCGGGCGATGTCGCCTGCCTGTGGGCCGAGCTGCACCACGCAACCCATGATCACGTCCTCGACCGCGGAGGGGTCGATCCCGGTGCGGTCGACGAGCTCACGCAGGACGTGTGCTCCGAGGTCGGCGGGATGGACGCCGGCGAGCGCTCCCTTGCGCGTGCCGACGGGCGTGCGGACGGCTCCGACGATGTAGGCCTCAGCCACCGGATCTCCCCTTCGTCGCGGATTCGACGGTAACTTAACGATCGTACAGTCAGATCATGGGATCGGGAGGGTCTGATGCAGCTGAGCTCGTCAGTGGGCTACGCGGGAGACGTCCGGGAGACCGCGGATCAGGTGCGCTCGTGGGAGCGGGCCGGTCTCGACGCCGTCTGGGTGGCCGAGGCCTACGGCTACGACGCGCCGACGGTGATGGGATACCTCGCCGGGCGTACCGAGCGGGTGCGGATCGGCTCATCGATCCTGCCGTTCTACTCACGGACACCGGCGCTGCTCGCCCAGACCGCGGCGGGCCTCGACCACGTCTCCGGTGGTCGCGCGATCCTCGGCATCGGCTCGTCCGGTCCGCAGGTGGTGGAGGGCTGGCACGGCGTTCCCTTCGACAAGCCGATCGCCCGCACCCGCGAGGTGATCGAGATCTGCCGGCGGGTGTGGCGACGCGAGCGGCTGGTGAACGACGGGCTCTACCCGATCCCGCTGCCGGACGGGCAGGGCACCGGCCTCGGTAAACCGCTCAAGCTCATCACCCACCCCGTCCGGTCGAGCATCCCGATCTACGTCGCCGCGCTCGGCGCCAAGAACGTCGCTCTCACCGCGGAGATCGCGGACGGCTGGATCCCCACGATGTTCGTCCCCGACCAGGCGGCCGAGATCTGGGGCGACGCGCGGGCCGCGGGCGCGGCGAAGCGCCCCGCCGAACTGGGACCGCTGCAGGTCGTGGCGGGCGGCCCGCTCGCGATCGGCGACGACGTGGAGCACCTGCGCGACCTGGCGCGTGGCTACTACGCCCTCTACATCGGCGGCATGGGCGCGCGTGAGCGGAACTTCTACTTCAACACGGCCTGTCGCTACGGCTACACCGACGCCGCTCTCCGGATCCAGGAGCACTACCTCGCCGGTCGCAAGGACGAGGCCGCCGCCGCGGTGCCCGCCGACCTGCTCGAGCGGACGTCGCTGATCGGGCCGGTGAGCTACGTGAAGGAGCGGGTGGAGGCCTACCGCGCGGCCGGGGTGACGATGCTCAACGTCCGGCCGGTCGGGGCCGACCCGCTCGCCGATCTGGAGCAGCTGCGCAGCTGGTTGTGAGCTCAGCCGCGGTGGTCGGCGATCCGCAGCGCGATCTCCGTGTAGCGCTCCACGAGATCGGGCAGGCCGATCTCGCCCGCGGGTTCGTACCACTGCGCGATCGCGTTGCAGGCCGCCACGATGGACCGACGTGCGTCCTCGGGATGCGCGCATCGGAACGTTCCGCGCGCCGCGCCGTCGTCGATGATGTCGGCCCACAGCTGTGTGGCCGAGCGGCGCAGCCCGGCGAGGCGCTCCCGGTTGTCGGGCTCCAGATTGCGCCATTCCTGCGCACCGATGTTGCTCTCGATGCGGCGCTGCACGCGGTACTCCACGGTGGCCCGGACGAGCGCGCGCAAGCGGTCGGCCGGGTCGTCGCCCACCTCGCGCAGCGCCTCGTCGCACCGGTGGAAGTAGTCGTAGGTGCTCTCCTCGATCAGCGCCGCGAGGAGGTGCTGCTTGCTGGGATGCCAGTAGTACATGGCGGAGAGGCTGAGCCCGGCCCGCTTGGCGATGTCACGGATCGAGGTGCCGTGGTAGCCACGTTCGGCGAAGATCTCCCGGGCGGCGCCGGTGATGGCGTCGCGCCCGCCACCGCGGGGGATGACCGGGCCCGCACGGGTGTCCACGGCGCCGGGCGGCAGGTCGGAAGCGGTGCTCACGGGCGTCAGCATATGGGCGCGACGTGCGGTGGGCGCCTTCCTGGGCCGTTGTCAACTTAACGAGTGATCGGTAGGTTCAGGATCTCTGCCTCTCGACGTCGTGGAGGGATGCGCGCATGACCGTGGTCGACGCGACCCAGAGCTACCGCAGCAGTGTGCGTACCTGGCTCAGGGACCACGCCCCCGGTCCGGCCGCCGCACTCCCGCCCGACGAGCAGCTGCGCCGGGCCCGGGAGTTCCAGGCGGCGCTGTACGGCGCCGGGTACGCCGGCATCACCTGGCCGACGGAGGCCGGCGGGCAGGGGCTGGGCACCGCGGAGCAACAGATCTTCAGCGAGGAGGCCGCCGAGTTCGATCTCCCGACGTACCCGTTCATCATCGGCATGGGTATGTGCGGCCCCACCCTCGTCGACCTCGGGACGCCGGAGCAGAAGCAGCGGTACCTGCCCAAGCTGCTGCTCGGCGAGGAGATCTGGTGCCAGCTGTTCTCCGAGCCCGGCGCGGGGTCGGATGTCGCGAGCCTGCAGACGCGCGCGGTGCGGGACGTGGACGGCTGGGTGGTCAACGGGCAGAAGGTGTGGACGACGAACGCGCAGTGGGCCGATTTCGGTGCGCTGCTCGCCCGCACCGACCCCGAGCGGCCCAAACACGCCGGCCTGACGATGTTCATCGTCGACATGCACGCTCCGGGCGTCACCGTGCGGCCGCTGAAGGACATGTCCGGGCGCGCCCCGTTCAACGAGGTCTACTTCGACGACGTCCGGATCCCCGACGACGCGGTGATCGGCGAAGTCAACCGTGGTTGGCAGGCCGCGGTGACGATGCTCGGCCACGAGCGGGTCTCGATCGGAGCCACCCGCAGACCGCGGAGCAACCCGCTGGAGTTCGCCTCGCTCGTCGAGCTCGCCCGGCACGAGGGCGTCGCCGCTGATCCGGCGCAGCGCGAGCGGCTGGCGGAGCTGTACGCGCACGAGCGGGCGTTGGAGCTGTTCAACGCGCGGATGCGGCAGGAGGCCGCGGCCGGCAACCCGCCGGGAGCCCGTGGCTCGGTCGCCAAGCTGGCGGGCGCGTTGCTGCTGCGCCGCGCGATCGAGACCGCGAGTGAGCTCGCCGGCGCCGACGCCATTGCGTGGGATCCCGACGTCCCGCGCGCGGCCGAGCTGGCGCTGGGCATCAACTCCGCGCCGGCGTCGAGCATCGCGGGCGGCACCAACGAGGTGCAGCGCAACATCATCGGTGAGCGGATCCTCGGCCTGCCGAAGGAGCCGCAGGTCGATCGGGATGTCCCCTTCTCGGAACTCAAGGTCGGCACGCAACGACAGGGCGGTGTGCGGTGAAGCTCGTCCTCGAACCGGAGCAGCAGGAGCTGCGCTCCACCGTCCGCAGGTTCCTCGCCGACCGGTCACCGTCGGCGAAGGTGCGCGAGGCGATGGCGTCGGACCGTGGGTACGACGCGGACCTGTGGAACCGGACGGCCGGGCTGGGAGTGCTCGGGTTGGTCGTACCGGAGGAGCTCGGCGGCGCTGGGGCAGGGCACGTCGAGCGGTCCGTGGTGCTGGAGGAGCTCGGGAGGGCGCTGACGCCGTCGCCGTTCCTCGCCTCGGCGGTGCTCGCCACCGACACCCTGCTCGCGCTCGACGACGACGCCGCACGCACCGAGCTGCTGCCGCGACTGGCCGCGGGCGAGCTCGTGGCCACGGTCGCGGTCGCCGAAGGCGGAAGCGGGTGGGATCGCGAGGGCGGTGCCACCACGGCCTCCGAGCGCGGCGGTCGCTGGGAGATCGACGGCACGAAGACGCTCGTCCTCGCCGGCGACACCGCCGACCTGGTGCTCGTCTACGCCCGCACGCCGGACGGCCCGGGCTGGTTCGCCGTCGACGGCGATGCCGGAGGTCTCACTCGCACGGCCCTGACCGGCCTCGACCCGACCCGTCGGCTCGCCCGGCTCACGTTCGCCGCCACACCCGCACGCCCACTGGCCTGCGCCGACCCGGCGGCGGCGCTCGATCTCGTGGCCGACCTCGCCGCCATCGCACTGGCCGCTGAGCAGGTCGGCGGAATGCAGCGGGCGATGGAGCTGACCGTCGACTACGCGAAGGTGCGGGTGCAGTTCGGCAGGCTCATCGGCTCCTACCAGGCGGTGAAGCACGGCTGCGCCGACATGTACAGCGCGTGGGAGCACGCGGTCTCGGTGGTGCGGTACGCGACCTGGGTGGCCGACCACGATCGCCCCGAGCTGCCGCTGGCGGCCGCACTCGCCCAGACCTACGTCGGCCCGGCCTACTTCGCGACGGCGACCGGAATGGTGCAGTACCACGGCGGGGTCGGCTACACGTGGGAGCACGACGCGCACCTCTACTACAAGCGGGCCAAGAGCTCCGAGCTGCTGTTCGGGGGCCCGGCGCTGCACCGCACGCGGCTCGCCGACCGGCTCGGCGTGTGAGGGAGGAGATCGAATGAGCGACGAGGTCCTGCTCACCAGCCGCGACGGCGGCGTGCTGACCCTCACGCTGAACAGGCCGGAACGCAAGAACGCGATCAACGCCGACCTGTGGGCCGCTCTGCGCGAGAACCTCACCGTCGCCGGCAACGACCCCGGCGTGCGGGCGATCGTGATCACCGGAGCGGGCGGGGACTTCTGCTCCGGGGCGGACCTCTCCGGTGGGGTCAGCGCCGGGCACCCGCTGGACCGGATGCGCGGGGTCAACGAGGTGGCCCTGCTGCTGCACGAGCTGCCCGTCCCGTCGGTCGCGAAGGTCGACGGGGTCGCCGTGGGCGCCGGTTGGAACCTCGCGCTGGGCTGCGACCTCGTGGTCTCCACCCCCGGCGCGCGGTTCTCGCAGATCTTCGCCCGGCGCGGGCTCTCCCTGGACTTCGGCGGCTCCTGGCTCCTGCCGAAGCTGGTCGGGTTGCAGCAGGCGAAGCGGCTCGCGCTGCTCGCCGAGATGATCGACGCCGCGGAGGCGCAGCGGCTGGGACTGGTGACCTGGGTGGTCGAGCCGGAGGAGATCGACGCCTTCGTCACCGACCTCGGCGAGCGGCTCGCCGCCGCCCCGCCCGTGGCGATCGCCCAGTCCAAGGCGCTGCTCAACGAGGGGGCCGACCGCACGATGCGCGACGCTCTGTCCAGCGAGGCGCGCACCCAGACGATCAACTTCGCCACCGCGGACGCGCCGGCGGCCTTCGAGGCCTTCAAGGCGAAGACGGACCCGGTGTTCACCGGGGAGTGGGCGGTCCGATGACGGAGTACAGCGAGATCCTGCTCGACGTGGCCGACGGCGTCGCCACGGTCACCCTGAACCGGCCGGACCGGCTCAACGCGTTCACCACCACGATGCTCCGCGAGCTCGTGGCGGCGTTCGACGCCACCGACGCCGACGACGATGTCCGGGTCGTTCTCGTCACCGGCGCGGGACGCGGGTTCTGCGCGGGCGCCGACCTGGCGCGCGGAGGCAGCACCTTCGACGCCACCGACGAGACGAGGGCGGCCGAGCGGACGGACTTCGAGACGGTCGGCGGCGTGCCGCGCGACGGCGGTGGCATCGTGTCGCTGCGCATCGCGGCGTCGCTCAAGCCGGTGATCGTGGCGGTCAACGGCCCGGCCGTCGGCGTCGGCGCCACGATGATCCTCCCGGCCGACATCCGGCTGGCGGCGGAGTCGGCGCGGTTCGGGTTCGTGTTCGCGCGCCGCGGCCTGGTGCCCGAGGCCGCGTCGAGCTGGTTCCTGCCGCGGGTCGTCGGGATCTCGAAGGCGATGGAGTGGGTGGCCACCGGCCGGGTGTTCCCGGCGGCCGAGGCGCTGGCCGGAGGACTGGTCTCGCAGGTTGTGCCGGACGCCGAGCTGCTGGCGACCGCCCGCTCGATCGCCGCGGAGATCGTGGAGAACACCTCCGCGGTGTCGGTGGCGCTGTCGCGGCGGATGCTGTGGTCGATGCTCGGCGCGTCCACGCCGTGGGAGGCGCATGGCGTCGACTCCGGGGCGATCTTCCGGCTGGGTCAGGCACCGGACGCCGTGGAAGGCGTCACGTCGTTCCTGGAGAAGCGCCCGCCGAAGTTCCCCGGCCGGGTCGGTGACTATGTCGACGTCGTGCCGGCGTGGCCGACCCGTCCGGCGGACATGCCGTGACCGCGCCGCTGTTCGATCTGGCCGGGCACGTCGCGCTGGTCACCGGAGGCAACTCGGGGATCGGGCTCGGCATGGCGCACGGGCTCGCGCAGACCGGTGCCGACGTCTGCATCTGGGGCACGAACGTCGAGCGCAACGAGGCCGCGGTGCAGGAGCTGGAGAAGCACGGCACGCGGGTGCGGGCGATCCGGTGCGACGTCGGTGACGAGGCGGACGTGCAGTCGGGCTTCGCGGAGACGATCGAGCACTTCGGCCGCGTCGACTCGTGTTTCGCCAATGCGGGAGTGGGCGGCTCGGGCACGAGGTTCGTCGACACGAGTCTGGAGGACTTCCGCGCGGTCACCCGCGTCAACCTCGACGGTGCGTTCCTCACACTGCGCGCCGCCGCCGCGCACATGGTCGAGCGCGGTGGCGGGGGAGTGCTCGTCGGCACGTCGAGCGTGTCGGCGATCCACGGGGCGCCCCGCGGCCAGGCCTACGCCGCGAGCAAGGCGGGCCTCACCGCGATGATCAAGGCCTGTGCCGTCGAGCTCGCGCGGTACGGCATCAACGCGCACTCGATCGTCGCCGGCTGGACCGAGACCCCACTGGCCTCGCCGAAGCTGCATGACGAGACGTTCGAGCGGAACGTGATGAAGCGGATGCCGCACCGGCGCTGGGGTGAGCCACGGGACTTCGCCCGCCTGGCCGTCTACCTTGCGTCGGGCACCGGTGGGTTCCACACCGGAGACTCCATCGTCGTCGACGGGGGCTACTCGATCTTCTGATCGGGGTGCGCATCGGGGATGCACTCCAGCAGCCGGTGCAGCTGCAGCGCCACCTGCATCTCCAGCGCGCCCCTCGGCGACCGCCAGGCGGGGCCACCGAGCACGTGATCGACGCGGTCCAACCGCTGGTAGGCGGTGTTGACGTGCACCCCGAGGCGCCGGGCGGCGGCCGGTGGGTTCTGGCCGCACGCGAAGTACTGCCGGACCGTCTCGACGAGCTGAGCGTGGTGCTCGTGGTCGTAGTGCAGGAGTGGTCCGAGGGTGCGTGCCAGTAGCTCCTGCACCTGTGCGGGCTCGGGGTCCTCCAGCACCGTGCCGAGCACGCCGAGCTCCGCGATGTCCGCGGCGCCGCCCTCGCGCCCCAGCGCGAGGAGCAGAAGCTGGCACCGTGCGGCGTCGCGGTGCAGGCTGCGGACAGCGGGAGCGGAGTCGGCGGGGCCCGCTCCACCGGCGGTCACCGTGCATCCGGTGGCCCGGCCGAGCTCGGCCGCCACGTCGCGCGCCGCGGCACCGGGGGTCATGTCCGGTACGAGCAGCACCGCATGGCCGCCGTGCTCCCCGGCGATCCCGCCGCGTGCCGCCGCGAACTCGGCGGCCGCGGTGGCCATGGCCCGTCGCGGGACGCCGGGCGCGGCGGCCACCACGACGGCGTGCGGGCGGGTGAAGTCGATCCCGCCCAGCCGGTCCGCCCTCCGCCGGAAAGCCCGCCAGTCCGGGGCGCGTTCCGCGAGCAGGTCCTCGACCAGCTCGGCCCGCAGTTCCTGCGTGACGAGGGCGGTCTGGCGCTCCATGAGCAGCAGCAACGCGGCGGTCTGAGAGGCACGTTCGAGCGTGCGCGTATCGGCCTCGGCGAGTGGTCCGCAACGGCCGAACACCAGCCTGCCGAACGTCTCGGTTCCGGCGCGGACCGGGACGTCCCGGATCTCCACGGGCGGCTCGGCACGGCCGGCGAGCACATCCTCCGAACGCGGCGCGCCGGGAACGCTCGCCGTCGCGAGCACGGCGCCCGAGCTCGACACGACGGCGACCGCGCCGTCGAGGATGCGGGCCAGGGTGCGGGTGAACTCCGGCATGCCGACGCGGGTGAGCGCCATCGGCATCAGCTGCTCGTGTACGCGCCCGGCGCGTTCCAGCGCCTGTCGCTGCGATCGCAGCTGAGCGTTCGCAGCGCGCAGCTCCGCCGATGCGGCCTCCACCCGCTCGAACAGGCGGGCGTTCTCGATCACGATGGACGCGTGGGCGGCGAGCGAGGTGAGCATCGAGATCTCGGCCAGGTCGAAGGTGCGCTCATGGCGGTTGGCGGCGAACAGCGCCCCGACGACCGCCGTGCCGAGCTTGATGGGTACTCCGGCGATGGCGACGATGTCGTCCTCCGCAACCGCCGCCGCGACGAGCGGATCGCGCAGGATCCTCGGGTCGGTCCGGTAGTTCGCGGTGGCGAGGGGCTGGCCGGACTGGATGACGTAGCCGCCGACACCGAAGCCCGGGCGCTGGCGCACCGATTCGATCGGGCGGGTCCGGGTGCCGGACGTGACACGCATGTAGGCGTCGCCGGTGGTCTGGTCGATGAGCGCGATGTAGGTGGAGTCGCAGGCCAGCAGCGTGCGGGAGCGCTCGACGATCGTGGTGAGCACGGCGTCGCTGCCGCGCAGTGAGGTGAGGTCGCGGGCCGTCTCGTAGAGGACCTGCGCCTCCCGTTCCTGACGGGCCCGCCGGTCGAGCAGGGTGCGGATCCGCCGGGCGTCGGTGACCGCCCGCGCGAGCAGGTCACCGTCCGGCCCGTCCGGCGCCGCGTCGCGCACGAGCGCCTCGAGTTCCTCGATCGGCGCCTCCTCGGAGAGGAACTGCATGACGCGGGACAGCACGCCGGTGAGGGTGGAGCTCCCGGCGGGTGCGTCGGCGGTGAGGGACATCGGTGACCTCCTGTCGCACGGGCGCAGGCCGGACCGTGAGGTCAGGCGATGGTCATGCCGCCGTCCACGGCCAAGGTCTGGCCGGTGACGTAGCCTGCGGCGTCGCTCGCGAGGAACACGACAGTGGTGGCGAGCTCGGCGGGGTCGCCCATACGCCCCATCGGGACGCGCTGCAGCTGCTGTTCGAGGTAGCCGGGCCGATACTGCTCGGTCATCTCGGAGCTGAAGAAGCCGGGTGCCAGCGCGTTGACCCGGATCCCCCGGCGCCCGCTCCACTGCTGGGCGAGATCGCGCGTCAGCCCCATCAGACCGGCCTTGCTGGCCGAGTACGCGGCCTGGGGCAGGCCGGCCGTGGTGAGCCCGAGGACGCTCGAGATGTTGATGATGCTGCTGCCCGGGCGCATGACCCGCCCGCATGCCTGGGCCATCCAGTAGCAACCGTTGAGGTTGACGTCGAGGACCTGCTCGAACTCCTCGGGGGTCTCCCGTACCGCCGGCACCGCGGTGCCGATGCCGGCGTTGTTGACCAGCACGTCGACCCGTCCGAACTCGGTCATCGCCGCGTCGACGAGCGACTGGCAGTCGCCCGGGCTCGACACGTCCGTCGGCACGGTGATCGCGCGCCGTCCGGCGGCCTCGACGAGCTTGCGGGTGATGTCGAGCCGGTCCGCGCGGCGCGCGCCGAGGACGAGGTCGGCGCCTGCCTCGGCGAGGCCCTGTGCGAACGCCACCCCGAGACCGGAGGACGCCCCGGTGACGATCGCGACGCGCCCCGCAAGCGAGAACCGGTTCACCATCGCTGTCATTTCTGACCCTCCCGGGGCAAATGATCGTTAGCCGACACTAAGTACGTGCTGTGCAGTGGTCAATCCGCCAGGTGATCCAGCGTGACGGGGGCTAGCCTGCGGTGGCCGGCAGGAGCTCCTCGACGGGAATCTGCTCCAGGATGCGCTTCAGCTGCAGGCCGAGCTGCATGCTCAGCGCGCCCTCCGGCTCGCGCCAGCCGCGGTGCCCGAGCACGTGATCGATGCGCTCCAACCGCTGGTAGATCGTGTTGGGATGGACCTGCATCGCTTTCGCGGTCGCGCGCGGGTTCCCCCCGGCGGCGAAGTAGGCGTCCATGGTCTCCAACAGGAGCGTGTTGTGCTCCTCGTCGTAGCGCTGCAGTGGTGCGACGGTCTGCGCGAGAAGTGTCCGCACCTGTTTCTGCGAGGTCGATTCCAGCACCAGCCCCAGCACGCCCACCTCCGCCAGCCCGGCCCCCTCGCCCTCCCGTCCCAGCGCGAGCAGCAGGCGCAGGCACCGCTCGGCTTCGCGATGCATCCGGCGGACCTCTCGCGCGGACCGCGCCGGACCGGCGACGCCTGCGGTCACCACCCCGCCCGCCGACCGGCCGAGCGTCGCCGGCACCGTCCGCGCCGCCTCGCCGGGGTCGACGTGCGGGAGCAGGAGCACCACCCGGGCCGCGTGCTCGGTGGCCAGGCCGCCGTGGCGGGAGGCGAGGTCCGCGGCCGCGCGCAGCAGGTGACGCCGCGGGACGCCGGTGGCCGACAGCACGAGGACCGTGTGGGCGGCACGGAGATCGACGGCGCCCGCGCGGCGCGCCCGCCGCTCGAACGCGGTCCAGTCCGGCTCCCGTTCGGCCAGCAGGTCGTCGATCAGCTCGCCGCGGACCTGCTGCTCTGCGCTCGACACCTGCCGGTCCATCAGCATCAGCAGCGATGCGGTCTGCGCAGCCCGCTCGAGCGTGCGGACGTCCGGGTCGAGCAGCTGTGTGGCCGCGACGAGCACGAGGTGCCCGAAGCGCTCTTCGCCTGCCTGCACCGGCACCGTCCAGGTACGGGACGTGCCCGTCACCCGTGCCGCGGCCACCGCTCCGCGGGCGGGGGCAGGCAGGGTGTCGGGCAGCGTTCCGCGTCCGCCGGTCACGAGCACGGAACCGTCCACCCCCACCGCGGCGACGGTGCCGTCGAGCATCGCTGCGACGGCTTCGACGAGCTCGCCGAGATCCGCCCGGCGCAGCGCCAGCGGGATCAGCTGTTCGTGGGCGACGCTGGCCCGTTCCAGGCCCTCGCCCTGCCGGGAGAGCTCCGCGTTGGTCTCCCGGAGCCGCCCGGCTGCCACCTCGGCGTGCGCGAACAGACGGGCGTTCTCGATCACGATCGAGGCGTGGTCGGCCAGCGAGCTGAGCAGATCGATCTCGCTGCGGTCGTAGGAGCGCTCGTACCGGTTGGCCACGAACAGCGCACCGATCACGGCGTCGCCGATCCGGAGCGGCACGCCGGCGATGCTGACGATCCCGTCCTCGACCACGGCGTCCGTGACGGACGGGTAGCGGTTCAGCCGTGCGTCGTTCACGTAGTCCGACGTCGCGAAGGGCTCGCCGGTCGCGATGATCCGGCCCCCGATGCCACGCCCGACCGGCTGCCGGATCGACTCGATGGCCCGGGTGACGGTGCCGAGGGTGATGCGCATGTAGACGTCCCCGCGGACGGGGTCGAGCAGGGCGAGGTACGTGGCGTCGGTGCCGAGCAGCTGGCGGGCGCGGTGCACGATCGCGTCGAGGACCTGGTCCACGTCACGCAGCGACGCAAGGTCCCGGGCGGTCTCGATCAGCGCGTGGGTCTCCTTCTCCCGCCGTTTGCGATGTGCGAGCAGGTCGCGGATGCGGCCCGAGCGGGCGATCGCGATGAGCATCTCGTCGCGCTCAGGGCCCGGGGCGCTCGCCTCCACGATCTCGGCGAGCTGGTCGAACGCCTCGCCCGGCGCCTCCGTGGCCAGCAGGTGCAGCAGCCGGGCGATCGTCTGGTCCGCTGCCGGGATCCCCATTCCGCCCAGGATCATCGAGCTCACGTCTCCCGTCCGGTACGCCGTTGTCCGGCAGGCCACCACTCATCGATCGGGATCGACGATCACGACCCTTAAGTCACGCTAGGCGACGTGGTCGCGCCTGCGGGAGTGTCACTTTCCGCCGCGCGGGACGGTGCCGATGGACCGCACCGTCCCGCGGGCCGTCACGCGGGAAGCCCGGCTGCGCTGCCGAACTTCGCCGCGACGCGTTCCTGGCTCACCTTCGGTGTCCAGCGGTCCTCTTCGTCGGCCCAGACGTCGCGCAGCTTCGGGATCACCGCCGACCCGAAGAGGTGGTTGTTCTGCGCGGCCACCTCCTCGGGCAGGTCACCGACGTGCATGCAGGTGATGAGCTGGCCGATCCGGAGGTCCGTTGCGAGTGCGCGGACGCGCTGCTCCACCCGCTCCGGGGTGCCGGCGATGATGTACCCGAGCTCGTCGTACTCCCAGAAGGAGAGCTCGCCGCGCTGGGCCTTCATCCGCTCCTCGGCCGACTGCGTCCTCGCCCGGGTGAGGTTCGCCTGGATGGAAGGCAGCGTGTTGTAGCCGGGTGGCGTGGCGAACTCGAGACCGATCGGGTTCTGCCGGTAGAAGTACTTCACCGCGTCGGAGTACTGCCGCTCGGCCTCCGCGTCCGAGTCGGCGCAGCAGATGATCTGCGTGAACGCCATGCGGTTCGGGTTCATGTTGGCGCCCTGGCTCTCGGTGTAGTCCCAGAACCCGCCGACGATCGGCGCCGCGCTCTGCTTGCCGGAGAACGACAGGTAGCCGTAGCAGTAGTCGAGCTCGTTGACGACGTCCCACGTCTCCGGGCTGCCGCTGCCGGGGATCCAGACCGGGATCTCCTGCTGCACGGGCCGCGGCCACGGGTTGACGTAGCGCAGCTGCGTGTACTTGCCGTTGAACGCGAACGGCTCCTGGGCCTTCCACGACCTCGTGATCAGCTCGCGCGCCTCGTGGAACCGGTCGCGCAGCTCGATCGGAGGCACGCCGTAGGAGAACGCCGTGTCCATGGGGGTACCGAACACGATTCCGGCGATGACCCGCCCACCCGACAGGCAGTCGAGCATCGCGATCTCCTCGGCCACGCGGATCGGCGGGTTGTAGAGAGCCAGCGAGTTGCCGCACAACGCGATCGCGGCATTCTCGGTGGTGGCCGCCAGTACGGAGGCGATCAGGTTCGGCGACGGCGTCATCGCCAGTGAGGTCTGGTGGTGCTCGTTGAGCAGCAGCGAGTCCCAGCCCAGGCCGTCCGCCTGCTGCATCAGCCGGATGTACATGTGGTAGTCCTCGCCGACCTGGACCGGGTCGGCCACAGCCGCCGGCGGTGTGACCCAGGAGCTGTGGACGGTGTCGCCGTAGTCCGAGGGCAGCCTGGTGTAGTACTGCTGGGCGAACCAGTGGAACTTCACGGGATTCCTCTCCGCGGGGGGTCGTGCCGCTCAGGCGACAGTGCCGACGAGGTGGGTGGCCGGGGTGCCGCCGAGGTTGACGACGTCGGCGCCGAGCTCCTTGCCCTCGGGCGTGCCGAGGGCGGCCTGCATGGCTGCGGCGTCGGCGAAGTAGAGCTCGGCCATCAGGTGGTAGCGGGGCTTGGAGCCGTCCGCACCGGGGGAGAACCGGGTGACCTCGACGCGGTCGATGCCTGGCACCGCCTTGGCGAGGGGGATGTGCGTGCCCATGTAGTGGGCGTCGAACGCCTCGACGTCGGCAGGAGTGTCGTAGAGCACGGTCAGCTTGATCATGATCTCCTCCGTCAGCGTCCGGCCGTCATGGCGCCGCCGTCGACGCGGTAGACCTCGCCGTTGACGAACGCCGACTCGTCCGAGGCGAGGAACAGCACCATGTTGGCGATGTCGCTCGGCTCGCCGACCCGCGGCGACGCGACCCCTGCGAGTGCCTGCTGCGGGAGGTCCGGCACGGCGTCGAGCAGCTGCTGCGTCCGGATCACCCCCGGTGCGATGGCGTTGCACCGCACGCCCTGCTTCCCGTGCTGGGCGGCGATGAAGCGGGTCAGCCCGATCACCGCGGCCTTGGTGCTGCCGTAGGCGGTGAGCGCCGAACTGCCGCGCAGTCCCGCGACCGAGGCCATGTTCACGATGGACCCGCCGCCGTGCTCCACCATGTGCGGCAGCGCGTACTTGCACATCAGGAAGATGCTGCGGACGTTGGTGGCGAAGGCCCGATCCCACATCTCGATCGAGGTGTCGATCACCGATCCGTCGGTGAACCACGCGTCCGGACCCACGAGCGCGGCGTTGTTGTGGATCACATCGACCCGGCTGTGCTGGGCGATCACCGCGGCGACCAGGTCCTGTATGGACTGCTGGTCGGTGGCGTCGAAGTGGATCGCCGTGGCACCACCGCCGATACCCTCGGCGACCTTCTTGGCCCCGTCGAGGTTGATGTCGGCGATCACGACCTGCGCGCCCTCACGGGCGAGCGTGATGGCCGTCTGGCGCCCGATACCGGCCGCGCCGCCGGTGACCAGTGCGATCTTGCCCTCGACCCTGCCCATCACGCCTCCAGGAACGTCGTCACGGCGGACACGAACGCGTCCTCCTGCTCGATCATCGGGTAGTGGCCGGCCGCCTCGATCGGCGCGAGCTTCGCGTCGGGGATCAGCCGCACGAACTCCTCGGCGTAGGACAGCGGCAGCAGGCCGTCGGACGTGCCGTGCACCACGAGCGTCGGTGCGTCGATGAGCGGCAGCCGCCTGCGCAGCCCGCGGTCGGCGATCGGCCACATGAACTTGGTCGCCGAGCCGAGGTTCTGGGCGGCGAACAGGATCGCCGCGTGCGGGTTGTCGGGGTCGGGCACGAAGTTCGTCGGCTCGGACTTCGGCGGCTCGCCGTGCCACTTCGCCTTCTTCACCTCGTCGGCCGGGCCGAACGGGTCGAGCGTGGGCTGGTCGTCCAGCCACAAGCCGTAGGCGTTGACCAGGACGAGCTTGCGCACCATCTGCGGGGCGACGGCGGCGAGCTCCGCGGCGAACATGCCGCCGAGGGAGTGGCCCACGACGTCGATGCGTTCGATGCCCCACGACTCGACGAGCTCGCGGTGGTACAGCGTCACGTCGAGCACGTCGGTGAACGACTCGAACCCGGTGGACCGGCCGTAGCCGGGCTGCTCCGGGGCGAGGACGCGACGGCTCTGTGCCAGGCGTTCGAGGAATCCGGCGCCGCCGGGGTGTCGCTCGTAGCCGTGCAGGTAGAGCAGCGGATCACCGGTGCCCGACTCCCACAGCTCGACGTCGAACCGGCCGACGTGAGGGATCTCCAGGGTGGTCACGTGCCTCCTCCTAGCGGGTCGTAACGGGGACGGCCGCGGCATTGGCGGCGACGCGTGCCTTGCTCACGGACGGGGTCCAGGGGTCCTCGTGATCGGCCCACAGATCGCGCAGGTGCGGTGCCACCTGCAGGCCGAAGAGCTCGTTGTTCATCGCCGCGGTCTCCTCCGGGAGGTCACCCATGTGCATGCAGGTGATCAGCTGTCCGACCCGCAGCTCGACGGCCAGCTCACGCAGGCGCTGCCGCACGCGCTCCGGCGTGCCGGCGATGATGAAGCCGAGGTCGTCGTACTCCCAGAAGGACAGCTCGCCGCGGGTGGCGCGCAGCCGGTCCTCGGTGCTCACGCCCCGGGCCCGCTCGAGCATCTCGCGCTGGGAGGCGATCGAGGTGTAGCCGGGCGGGGCGGCGAAGTGCAGCGGTGCGCGCTGGCGGGTGAAGAAGTAGCGCACGGCGTCGCCGTAGCGCCGCTCCGCCTCCGCCTCGGTGTCGGCCACGCAGATGATCTGGGTGAACGCCATTCGGTTGGGGTTGACGTCCAGCCCGCGCTGCTCGACGCGGTCCCAGAACCCCCGGACGATCGGACGGGCGTTGGCCAGCCCGAAGAAGGACAGGTAGCCGTAGCAGTAGTCCTCGTCGAGCACGAGGTCCCAGGTCTCGACGCTGCCGGTGCCGGGCACCCAGATCGGCGGTGGCGTCTGCACCGGTCGCGGGAGCACGTTGACGTAGCGCAGCTTCGTGTACGTGCCGTTGAACGCGAAGGGCTCGGGCTCGGTCCACGCCCGGGTGATCAGCTCCCGCGCCTCGTGGAAGCGCGCCCGCAGCTCCGCGGGCGGCACGCCGTAGGCGAACGCGGTGTCCATCGGGGTGCCGAAGACGAACCCCGCGATGAGCCGGCCCTCGGACAGGCAGTCGAGGTAGGCCATCTCCTCCGCCACCCGGATCGGCGGGTTGTAGAGCGCGAGCGAGTTGCCGATGACCAGCAGCGCGGCGTTCTCCGTGCTGGAGGCCAGGCTCGCGGCGAGCAGGTTCGGCGACGGTGTCATCGCGAACGTCGTCTGGTGGTGCTCGTTGACCGCCAGGCCGTCCCAGCCGAGACGGTCGGCCTGCTGCATGAGCCGGATGAACATCCGGTAGTGGGCGCCGACGTGCAGGGAGTCGACGAGCGATGCGGGGACGTCGACGCTCCCGCTCGGATGCTTCTGCGGGTATGTCTCCGGGAGACCGTCGTAGGTCGCCTCGGCGAACCAGTGGTATTTCACCCCGCCCCCTCAGAAGTCCGGGCCGAGCCCGCCGATGGGCGGCATCCCGGAGTGCGCCCACAGCCCGCCGTCGGCGACCACGTGCGTCCCGGTGACGAACGCGGCCTCGTCGGAGGCCAGGAACAGCACCACGTTCGCGATCTCCTCGGCCCGCCCGTAGCGGCCCATCGGGATGGCGTCGCGGATGTCCTCCCAGATCTGCGGGGCGGCGTCGTGCAGGCGGTCGATCGGCGGGGTGCCGATCGGGCCGGGGCACACGGCGTTGCAGCGGATGCCCTTGCGGGCGTACTCGATCCCGGTGACGCGGGACAGGTTCACCACTCCGGCCTTGAGCACGTTGTAGGCGCCGAGCCCGTAGTCGCCTGCCAGGCCCGAGACCGACGCCGTGTTGACGATCGCGCCGCGGCCCTGGGCGAGCATCGGCACGAGCGCGCACTTGATCGCGTACCAGTACGCGGTGAGCCCGACGTCGAGCGAGCGGCGGAAGCCGTCGAGGGTCAGGTCGCCGATCCGGCCGGACTCGAAGGCGACGTGGTTGTTGTGCAGCACGTCCAGCGTGCCGTGGGTGTCGGTGGCGAAGGTGATGACCCGCTCGATCTCGGCGGGGTCGGATGCGTCGGCGTGCACGAAGTCGATCACTCCGCCGGTCTCGCGGATCTCGTCCGCGACCGCCTTGCCGGCCTCCTCGTTGATGTCGGCGATCACGACGCGGGCGCCCTCGCGGGTGAAGGCGCGTGCGGTGGCCGCGCCGATTCCGGAGCCGCCCCCGGTGATCACGGCGACCTTGCCGTCGAGACGCATGTCTCGTCCTTTCTGCTGGAAGAGGTGGGTGCGGCGGAGCGTGCGCTGCTCCCGAGTCTGGTGAGCGGGGGCGGGGTGGACAACGGAACGTCGTCCACCCCTGCCCGTCATGCTGTGTGCAGGGCTCCATGCGTCACGGCGGCTACCCGGTGACCCCGACGCCGCGGAACGTGGGCGCGTAGGCGGGCTGGTAGCCCTCCGGGAAGACGGCCGTGTCGGTCCACGCGCTGGGTGGGAAGTGGGCGTGCAGCGGGAAGCTCTTGAGGATCTTCTTCTCCTCTTCGATCATCCGATGCATCGCAGGCAACCGGGCCTGTCTGTCCGATCCGGACAGTGCGTCCATCCATGCCTGCTGGAACTCCGGGGTGGAGGTGTTCCACGGGTTCGCGTACTGGCCGGGCAGGCTCGCCTGGTAGACGGTCGTCGGGTCCTGGAACGGCGCGCCCATGCCGGGGAAGGCGTTGCCCTCCTGGCGGCCGTAGAAGGTGTTCGCGGTGGTGGGCGACTCGACGACCCGTGTGGAGGCGCGCAGGCCGACCTCGGCCAGCATCGGGACCAGTGCCTCGGCCACGGCGCGGTGGTCGTCGAGGCTGGGCACCAGCATCTCGAAGTCGACGCCGTTCGGATAACCGGCTTCGGCCAGCAGCCGCCGCGCCGCGGCGGGGTCGTAGTTGTTGTCCGGGCCGTCGGGCGTCACGGCAGGGTCGTAGGCCCAGTAGTCCGGCGGCATGTACTGCGCCACGGGTTCGCCGATCCCGAAGAAGACGCCGTCGACGATCGCGCGGCGGTCGATGGCGTGCTGCATGGCCTGACGGACGCGGAGGTCGTCGAAGGGCGGCTTCCCGGTGTTCATGTACATGGACATGATCGAGAGGCTCTTCGACGGAGCGGTGTTGAGCCCGGCTGCGGCGGCCTGCTCGGCCTGCGACGGGTCGAGATAGGTGAGCTCGGCCTGCCCGGTCTGCAGCATGTTCATCCGTGTCGTCGCGGACGTCTGCACGTAGATCTCGTAGTGCGCGGCCTTCGCCGCCTCGGGGTCCCAGTACTCGGGGTTGCGGTCGTAGCGCGTGATCTGCCCGGGGACGTACTCCACGAGCTTCGCCATGCCCGAGCCGACGGGGTTCTGGTCGAGGTCGGGATTGCTGAAGGCCGCCGGGCTGATCATCGTGCCCGTGGTGCCGCTGAACAGGGCCGGGAGGTTCCCGCCCGGACCGTTGAGGTTGACGCGCGCGGTGAACTGGTCGACGACGTCGACGCCCGCCACCCGGGCCAGCGCGCCTTTCTGGGTGCTGCCGTCGAGGGTCATGGCCCGCTCGATGTTGGCCTTGACGGCCGCGGCGTCGAACTTCGTGCCGTCGATGAAGGTGACGTCGTCGCGCAGGTGCAGCACGAGCGCCGTCTCGTTGTCGACGAACTCCCACGACGTGGCGAGCTGGGGGCCTAGGTCCCCGTTCTCCTGCTCCATGATCAGCTGGTCGTAGACGAGCCGGAAGAAGATCATGTCCCACGGGTTCGCGGACTTGTGCGGATCGAACGTCGAGGGGTTCTGCACGAACACGTAGCGGAACGTGCCGTTCGGGTCGATCTCGCCGCTGCCGGCGGCTCTCTGGCCGGAGCCGCCGCCGCAGCCCGCGAGGGCCAGGGCGACCACCGCGAGCAGGCTGATGAGCCAGCGGGCGCGTGCGGTGTGCAACGTCGGTGGTGTACCGCGCACGTCGAACCTCCTAGTGGGTGGGTGGGCCGCAGGCCGGGTGGGCGTCGTGACCGGCCGGGTTCACGGGGCGACTTCCGGCGTCCGCACGGGTGACGGGCCGCTGCTCGGCGCTGCCGCCACCGCCTGGTGGACGCGGACCTCCCGCGACAGCAGCACGGGGACGATCGCGACGGCGAACAGGACGGCGCCGACGATCCAGATGGTGTCGAGCTGGGCCCTGCCGGTGGCCGAGGTGTTCACCCAGTTGCCACTGAGGTCGGTGATGAACCAGCCCACCGCGACCTGCAACGCCGCCGCGGCGCCGTTGAGGGTGCCCGTGACCTCGGGACGGGCGATGCCCGCCCAGTAGCTGTTCACCGTGCCCCAGAACATCGGGTCGCACAGGAACGCGAACGCTCCGATGAACAGGCCCCAGACCACCCAGCTCGAGTCGTGCAGTACGACGCCGAGGATGAACCCGATCGCGCCGCAGGCCGGTCCGAGAGCGAGCCACGGGCGGGTCCGGCCGCCGAAGAAGCGGGCCACGAGGGTGCCGTTGATCAGTCCGAACAGCACCGGGATGAGGGCGATGAACGGGCTGACCCACGCGATGGTGTCGGGGTTGACGCCCTCGAGGGTGATCAACCCGTAGGGCAGCCACGGACCGGACAGCCACGTCGGCGTGGTGGCCAGCCCGGTTGCGATGACCATCGTCAGAACGCTGCGGTTCTTCAGCGCCGCCGCCAGCTCGCGGAACGTCAGCTTCTCGCGGACCTCCGCTCCGTGGTGCTCGGCCCGGATCTGCAGCACCTCGTCCGCGCTGATGCCGCGCATCTTCTCCGGCTTGTTGGCCGTGAAGACGAACAGCAGGATCAGCGCGGGCACACCGAGGGCGGCGACGATGAGGAACGCGTCCCGCCAGGAGAGGTGGTTGGCCAGCGGGAGGGCGATCGCCGGCGCGATCACCCCCGCGATCAGGGTGGAGCTCATCCACGTCGACGTCGCCCTGGCCCCGAGCGCGCCCGGGAACCACACCGACAGCAGGCGCTGCGAGGGCGCCCACAGGAAGCCGAAGAAGATGCCGAAGACGAAGTTGCGCCACCACATCTCGCCGTAGGTGTGGACGAACGCCATCGTCGCCGAGAGCACGGTGACGCCGACGACGCAGATGATGAGCATCTGCTTGGCACCGATGCGGTCGGCCAGGACGCCTGCCAGCAGCAGGAGGGGGAAGTAGCCGAGCAGGTAGCTCGCCGTGACGCTGGAGATCTGCACGGGGGTGAGGTGCAGGTCGGCCGACCAGAACGGGTTCAGCAGGCTGAACTTCGCGCTGTCGAGCCACACGACGAAGTTGACGAAGAGAATGGTGGCGAGCATCAGCCCGCGTCTGCCCGAGAGCAGGCGTAGTGCTGGAGCGGGAGCAGTGATTCCCATGGCCGTCCTCCGGTCGGAGCGGGATCGGCCGCGGATCGCGGCCGAGTGTCAGGCGCTCGAGCGGGGCGGGTGCTCGTGGGGCACCCGCCGGCAGGGCGCGGCATCAGGTCTTCGAATCGCCCGGCGTGCCCGGGCGATCAGCAACGTGCGGGCGGAACCCGGTCAGCCGGCGGTGACCCCCACTCTCAGCCGGTGAACTGGCCGCCGGCCGGGTGCAGCAGCTGCCCGGTCATGAACGACGACTCGTCCGAGGCGAGGAACAAGCACGTGGCCGCGATCTCCTCGGGCCTGCCGAGCCGGTTCATCGGTGTGATGCTCATGGCCATCTCGTAGGCGGGGCGGTTGTCCTCGATCCCGGCGATCATCGGTGTGGCGGTGTAGCCGGGTCCGACGGCGTTGACGCGCACCCCGGTCTCGGCCAGTTCGAGGCCCATGACCTTGGTGAGCATCCAGACGCCCGCCTTGGACACGCAGTACGGCGCCGCGCCCGCGAGCGGGATCCGCGCGGCGCTGGAGGCGATGTTGATGATCGAGCCTCCGGTGCCCTGCTCGAGCATCTGCCGGGCGAGCGCCCGGTCGGTCTGCATCACCCCGACGACGTTGACGTCGAGCACGCGCTGGAAGGTCTCCGTCGCGATGTTCACGACGTGCGTCGCCCGCTCGCCCGCCGCGCGGGTCTGCACGTTGCTCGGGCCGGCGGCGGTGGCGATCCCGGCGGATGCGACGCCGACGTCGACCTTGCCGAACTCGGAGACCGCCGCGGCGACGAGCGCGTCGCAGTCGTCCGAGCTCGTGGTGTCGGTCCGGAGCTGGATACCGCGCCTGCCCGCCTTCTCCACCATGCGGAGCGTCTCGTCGGCCGGTGCCAGGTCGCCGACGACGATGTCGGCGCCCTCCTCGGCGAAGCGGACGGCGGTGGCCTGGCCGATGCCGCTGGCCCCGCCGGTGATGACGGCGACCTTGCCCTCGAGCGCGTTGCCCATGGGTGTCTCCCTTCGGAATGTGTGGATGAACGTGGGGGCGGCTCAGTCCGGGACGACGACGACCTTCACCGAGCCGTCCACGGCGTGCTGGGTGGCGAACGCCTCGGCGACCCGGGAGAGCGGCACGCGGTGCGACACCAGTGGTGCGACCTGGACGTGGCCCTCGGAGAGGAGCCGGAACGCCTCGGTGGAGTCGACCGGCGTGTAGGCGAAGCTGCCGAGCAGCCGCAGTTCCTTCTGCACGACGGTGTTGACGTCGACCGGCGGTGTGGTGCTGGTCAGCCCCGCCACCGCGACCGTGCCGCCGGCGCGCGTGACGGCCGTGGCGAGCGCGAGCACGGGCAGGGCCCCGGAGCACTCGAAGAACGTCTGAACGTTGCCGCTGCCCGGCTGGTACGGGGAGTTCGACGTGCCCCAGCGGTCGAGAATGTGCTCGTGCGCGTCCGCGGAGCGGGAGTCGAACACGGCCGCGCCGGTGGCGGCGGCAACCTCCAGCCGGGCGGGCGAGACGTCGATCCCGAGCACGTCCCGGGCGCCCGCTGCCTGTAGCACGCGCAGCACGCACTGGCCGATCGAGCCGAGTCCGGCCACGACGATCGGTGCGTCGAGGTCCGGGGCGGCCGACCGGACCGCGCGCACCGCCACCGAGAGCGGTTCGAGGAACGCTCCTTCCTCGAAGGACATCGCCTCCGGCATGCGGAACAACCGGCCGTCCATCTCGGCGTGCGGGACGAGCACCTGGTCGCCGAGCCCGCCGCGGGCGCTGCGGTGCGGGTCGGCGCAGAGGTTGGTGCGGCCTGCGGCGCACTGCGCGCACGTGCCGCAGGGGCCCATCGGGTTGACCGCGACCCGGTGCCCGACCGCCAGGTCACGGACGCCGGCACCGGCGGCGCTGACGGTGCCGGCGAACTCGTGTCCCATCGCGGAGCCCTCGACGATCCAGGCGCCCTCGGCGAAGGCGTGCACGTCGGAGCCGCAGATGCCGCACGCGCCGACGTCGAGCACGACGTCGAGTGGGCCTGGTACCGGGGCCTGCTCCTCGATCAGGCCGATCGAGCGGATGCCCTGCCACCGTGCGGTCCTCATGCCGGCACCTGCGCCTGACGGGCCGACCGCATCGTGCGCACCGACGCGCCGCCCAGCCGGGGGCCCTCGGTGTGCAGGTGGCAGGCGACCTCGCCGGAGCCGAGGGCGGGGGACAGCATTGGGTCCACGGTTCGACAGACCTCCATGACGTAGGGGCAGCGGGTGTGGAACCGGCAGCCCGGTGGGACGTTCGACGGGTCGGGTGGGTCGCCGGCCAGCACGATGCGTTCGCGGGCGCGCTGGACCTTGGGCGACGGCACCGGCACCGCGGACAGCAGCGCCTGCGTGTAGGGGTGAGCGGGCGCGTCGAACACCCGGGCCGCGTCGCCGTGCTCGACGATCCGGCCGAGGTACATCACGGCGACGCGGTCGGAGATGTGGCGCACCACCGACAGGTCGTGCGCGATGAACAGGTAGGTCAGCCCGATCTCGGCGGACAGCTCCTCGAGCAGCCCGATCACCTGGTTCTGCGTGGACACGTCCAGCGCGCTGACCGCCTCGTCCAGCACGAGGATCCGCGGATCGGCCGCGATGGCGCGGGCGATGGTGAGCCGCTGGCGCTGGCCACCGGAGAACTCGTGCGGGTAGCGCAGCATGTAGTCCGGCGAGAGCCCGACGCGGCGCAGCAGTTCGGCCACCCGCTCGATCCGCTCGGCCCGGCCCAGCCGCAGGTGCACGTCGATCGGTTCGCCGATCGACTCCCGCACGAGCATGGAAGGGTCGAGGGAGGAGTAGGGGTCCTGGAACACCATCTGGATGTCGCGACGCGCGGTCCGCAGCTCTTTCGCCGGCAGCCCGATGAGCTCGCGGCCCGCCAGCCGCACCGAGCCTGCCGACGGCTCGACCAGGCGCAGCAGTCCGCGCGCCGTGGTCGACTTCCCGCAGCCGGACTCACCGACCAGGCCGAGCGTCTCGCCGTCGTGCAGCTGGAAGCTCACCCCGTCGACCGCGCGCACCGACACCCGCTCGCGGAACAGCTTCTTGCGCGGTGAGAACGTGACCTGGAGGTCCTGGACGTCGAGGAGGGGAGCCGGATCCGCACTCACGTCGTGCCTCGCAGGGTGAGCTCGGGGTGCCGCAGGCACCGGGTGGCGTGCGTCGGGACGGGTAGCTCGAGTGGCGGCGGAGCGCCCGTCCGGCAGCGGTCCTGTGCGTAGGCGCAGCGCGGGTGGAAGCGACAGCCCTCCGGCATGGCGCCGACGCGCGGAGGCTGGCCCGGGATGCTGGACAGCGCCGCGAACGGGTCGTCCATCCGCGGCATCGCGGCGAGCAGCCCCTCCGCGTAGGGATGCGCGGGATGCTCGAAGAGGTCGTCGAGCGGCGCGGACTCGACGATCTGCCCCGCGTACATCACGAGCACCCGGTCGCAGACGTCGGCGACGACGCCCAGGTCGTGGGTGATGAAGATGACCGACATCCCGTGCTCGCGCTGCAGCTCCTTCAGCAGCTCGAGGATCTGCGCCTGCACGGTGACGTCGAGCGCGGTGGTCGGTTCGTCGGCGATGATCACGTCCGGGCTGCACGCCAGCGCGATGGCGATCATGACGCGCTGCCGCATGCCGCCGGAGAACTCGAAGGGGTACTGCCCGAACCGGCGCGCCGGATTGGGCACCCCGACGCGTTCGAGCAGCGCGATCGCGCGGGCCTTCGACTCTTTGCGCGACAGCCCTTCGTGCCGGCGCAGGACCTCGGCGATCTGGTCGCCGACGGTGAACGCCGGGTTGAGGCTCGTCATCGGTTCCTGGAAGATCATCGCGATGTTCGGGCCCCGGACGTCGTCCATCTCGCGCGAGGTGAGCGCGGTCAGGTCGTGGTCGAGCACACGCAGCGTCGTGGCGCGCACCCTGGTCTGCCGCGGCGGCATCAGGCCGGCGACGGCCAGGCACGTCACGCTCTTGCCCGAGCCCGACTCGCCGACGATGCCGAGCGTCTCCCCGCGGGCCACGCCGAACGTCACGCCGTCGACGACCGTGGCCCAGCCGTGCTCGGTGAGCACCTCGACGACCAGGTCCTCGACTTCCAGGGTGTTCTCCTGCGCCCGCGGCAGGGTCTGGGTCACGGGTACGTGTTCTGCAGCGCCGGTCATGACTCGGTGCGCTCCTCCCGGCCCAGCGCGTCGCGCAGGCCGTCGCCGAGGGTGACGAAGGTGAAGACGGTCAGCGCGATGAGCACGCCGGGGAAGATCCCGAGCCACGGCGAGCGTCCGAAGTAGAGGAAGCCTTCTCGGATCATCGAGCCCCAGCTGGCGTCGGGCGGCTGGACGCCGAGGCCGAGGAAGGACAGGCCCGCCTCGGAGAGCATCGCGTAGCCCGCCGTCACGGCGATCGCGACCGTGAGCGGAGAGAGCGTGTTGGGCAGGATGTGGCGCAGGATGATCATGTGGGTGGGCGTGCCGATGCTGCGGGAGGCCTCGACGAACGTCTCCTCCTTGAGACCGATCACCACACCGCGCACGAGGCGCAGGAACCGCGGCGCCATGAGGATCCCGACCGCGAACATCGCGTTGCGCAGGCTGGGGCCGAGCACCGCGACCAGCGCGATCGCGAGGAGCAGCGGGGGGAAGCTCATCGCCGCGTCGTTCAGCCGCATCACGAGACCGTCGAACCGGCCGCCCAGGTAGCCGGCGAGGAAGCCGAGCGGAACGCCCACCACCATCGCGACGACGAGCGCCAGTCCGATCGCCAGCAGCGACACCCTCGTGCCGACGATGAGCCTGCTGAGGATGTCACGCCCGAGCTGGTCGGTGCCCAGGAGATGGCCGGGTGAGAACGGGTCGAGCAGCACCGCGCGCAGGTTCTGCGCGTTCGGGTCGGCCGGGGTGATGTACGGGCCGATGAGGGCCACAAGGACGAGGAATGCCAGGACGCACAGCGCGATGACGGCGCCGCGGTTCTTGCCGACCCGGCGCCGGAAGTCGGCCCAGGCGCCGCCTCCGTGCACAGTGGCAGACGGCGTCCCCGCCGGCATCGCGGACGCGGCCGGTGCCGCGGGGGCGACGGCGATGTCAGGGACGGAGGGGACTGCGGGGGATGGCTCGCGCTGGGTCATCGGGGCCGCACCTTCGGGTTCAGGTAGCCGTACGTCAGGTCGACGAGGAGGTTGGAGACCATGGCGACCAGCACGGCGACCAGCACGATCCCCTGGATCACCGGGATGTCCCTCGTCGTGACCGCGTTGATCGCCACCTGACCGAGGCCGGGCACCCCGAAGATCTGCTCGACGAGCACGGCGCCGCCGAGCATCGCGGTGATCTGCAGGCCGAGCACGGTGACGAGGGGGACGCCGGCGTTCTTCATGACGTGCTTGCCGATCACCATCCGGGCGCGCAGGCCCTTCGCGCGGGCGGTGCGCACGTAGTCCTGCTGCAGCACGCCGATGATCGAGCCCCGCAGCTGGCGTGCGCTCTCGGCGGCGGCCGCGATCCCGAGGGTCAGCGCGGGCAGCAGGATGTGCGACAGCCACGCGGCGGGGTCCTCGGAGATCGGTACGTACCCGGTGGCCGGCAGCCAGCCGAGCGTGAGGCTGAAGACCAGCACGAACATCAGTCCGAGCCAGAACGACGGCAGGGCGATGCCCAGCGACGAGCCGACGGTTGCGACGCGGTCGAGCCAGGTGCCACGGCGCAGGGCAGAGAGGATCGCGGTCGGCACCGCGATGATGAGGGAGATCAGCAGCGCGGTCGCCGCCAGCGAGATCGTGACCGGCAGCCCGTCGCCGATCGACGTCGCGACCGGACGGCTGGTGAACAGCGATGTGCCGAGGTCGCCGGACATCGCGCCGGTGACCCAGTCCCAGTACTGCACCACCATCGGGCGGTCGAGGCCGAGCCGTGTCCGCACGGCGGCGACCTGCGCGACAGTGGCGTCGGGGCCGGCGATCGTGACTGCGGGGTCGCCCGGGATCAGCAGGACGAGCCCGAAGACGACGAATGTGACGAGGACCAGTACCGGCAGTGTCGTCAGTACGCGCAGGAGGAAGAACTTGAGCACGGGCGTACCTCCTCGATGAAGTCGTCGTGCGTTCTTTCGGTGGGAACACTGCGCATCCGGCAGTTGGCCGGGTAACGGTTCTCCAGATCGTGCACCGGACGTTCCGGTGGTACGGACGGTGTGGTGCCGGACACAGACGCTAAAGGCTCGGAAGCCGGGAAGGCAACGCTCCCGTGCCGGCTCTTCAGATAACGATCGGATAACGAACGACTTTTACCGGCATGTGTGAGGCTGTCCATCGCGCATCACGGACAAGTGTGCCGATCTCCATTGTCCGGATTTCGGGCCGAGGCTCATCATGGCCCCGGGTCGGAGCCGGCGCGAGGCCGAGGATGGTGTGTCAGTGAAGTTCCATTGGTTCGCGGAGGTCACGTACGACGGCCTGCCGGGTGCCTTCCCGGCACCTGGCGCCGGGACGTGGGTGGACGCTCCCGTCGGCCTCGCCGACCCCCGGCGGGTGGGGAAGAACTACCGGATGTTCATCCGGCTGATGCAGCAGGCCGACCGCGACGGGTTCGACGGGCTGGCCGTCAACGAGCACCACCAGACGCCCTTCGCGATGACACCGTCGCCGAACCTGCTGGCAGCGAGCGTGGCGAGCTCCACGGAGAACGCGGCGATCCTGGTGATCGGCGACTCGCTCGCGCTCTACAACCCCCCGATCCGAGTTGCCGAGGAGCTCGCCTACCTGGACTGCCTCTCCGACGGCCGGGTGATTGCGGGCTTCGTCTTCGGCACCCCGATGGACTCGGCCTTCGCGTACGCCCGGCCCCCCGTGGAGCTGCGCGAGCGCTTCCACGAGGCGCGCGAGTTGGTGCTGCGGGCATGGCGGGAGCGCGAGCCGTTCGCGTTCAACGGGAAGTTCACACAGCTGCGTTATGTCAACCTGTGGCCGCGCCCGGTGCAGGAGCGACCCGCGGTGTGGGTGCCGGGATCCAACAGCGTGGAAACCTGGGAGCTGGTGACCCGGGAAAACTACTGTTACGGTCACCTCTCATTCTCCGGACTGCGCGCCGCAAAACCACTTGTCGACGGTTACTGGGATTATGTGGCGGCGCACGACGGCGACCTGAATCCACACCGCATGGCGTTCACCCAACTGATCTGCGTGGCCGATTCCGACGCGGAGGCCGAGCGCCGCTACTACGAGGCCGTCAAGTACTTCCAGCGGGTGCGCGATCCCGGACCGCGTTTCGCCACTCCGCCCGGGTACACCTCCGCGGCGTCCCTCGCCGGTCTCCTCGGCAGGACGGCCACGCCCGAGGCGATCGAGGACCGGCGCCGCGCGACCCGCGGTGAGATGAGCTTCTGGGAGTACGACGAGAAGGGCTACATCATCGCCGGCACGCCGGACCGGGTCGCGCAGCGCGTCCGGGAGCTCGCCACCGAACTGCGGGTGGGACAGCTGATCGCCTCACTGCACATGGGCGACCTGGACGAGGAGACGGCAGCCGAGAACACACACCTGTTCGGCACCAAGGTGATCCCGCAACTGCGCGATCTGTGGGCCGACGAGCCGGACCACTGGACGCCCGAGGTGAGCAGGCAGCGCGTCGGTGCGAGAGCGAGCGCGTCGACGCTCGTGGGAGGGAGCTGAGCATCATGCCGAGCACCACCGTCAACGGCGTGTCCCTGTACTACGAGGTCGAGGGCGACGGGCCGCCGTTGCTGCTCATCGCCGGCCTCGGATCGAGCTCCCTCGCGTGGGCCGCTGCCGTCCCGCGGCTCCGCGAGGGCTACACCGTGATCACGGTGGACAACCGGGGCACCGGCCGCAGCGAGGTACCGCCCGGTCCGTACGCCGTCGACGACCTGGCCGACGACACCGCCGCGCTCGTGGACCACCTCGGCCTCGGGCCGGTCGCGGCCGTCGGCTGGTCGCTCGGCGGCTCCGTGCTCCAGTCGATGCTGATCCGGCACGCGCGGGTGCTCTCCAAGGCCGTGCTGCTCAACGCGTTCCCGTCCTACACCGCGATCCAGGACGGCTGGCTCGACGCCGGACTCGCGCTACGCAGGGCGGGCGTCGACCCCGTGGCGATCGGGATGCACGCGATGCCGTGGGCGTTCACACCGCGGCTGCTGTCCGACCACACCGTGGCCGCCGCCCAGGCCGAGCTCGCGCGCAAGGACCCCTATCCGACGACGCTCACGGGCTTCGAGGCCCAGGCCGCAGGGCTGCGCCGCTACGACTCGCGGCCGGACCTGCCCTCGGCACTCACCCCGACCCTCGTGCTGGCGGGTGCGGAGGACGTGCTGACGCCGGTGTCACAGTCGGTGGAGATCGCCGAGCTGATGCCGAACGCCACGCTGCAGGTGCTGCCCCGCGGCGGCCACGGGATGCTGCTCGAGTACCTCGACGACACGCTCGCCGCGATCACGGCGTATGTCGGAAACGGTGCTCCATGACCCGACCCCTGCACGTCGTCGGGCTCGGCGGCACCGTGCGGACCGGATCGTCGAGCGAGCAGGCGCTGCGGATCGCTGTGGCTCGGGCCGCGGCGCAGGGCGCGAGCACCCGGGTCTTCGGCGGGAGCGAGCTGGCCGCGCTGCCGATGTACGCCCCCGAGACGGGCGACGGCGGGCCGGTCGCCCGTGACCTCGTGGCGCACCTGCGCCGGGCCGATGGCGTCATCGTCGCCTCGCCGGGCTACCACGGCTCGATATCGGGACTGGTGAAGAACGCCCTCGACTACACCGAGGAGATGCGCGACGACGCCCTGCCCTACCTGGCCGACCGCTCGGTGGGCCTCGTCGTCACGGCGTACGGCTGGCAGGCGTCGGTGACGACGCTGAGCGCGCTGCGCGCAATCGTGCACGCGCTGCGGGGCTGGGTCACTCCCTACGGGGCGGCGGTCAACTCCCTGCAGACCAGGTTCGCCGACGGCGTGTGCGGTGAGCCTCGGGTGGTGGAGCAGCTGCACACCGTCGCCGACGAGGTGGTGCGGTTCGCCGAGCTCGTCTCCGCCCGCCGTCACGGCGTGCTGTCCGGGCCACAGCCTGCGGAGGGCGCATGACACCCCCGACCGGCGTCGACGCCGCGATCCGGAGCCTCGCCGCCGGGCGCCCGGTGCTGCTGATCGACGACGTGGCCGGTCCCGCGGCCGGCGAGTCGGGGGCACTCGTGGCGGCGGCGGAGCACACCGACACCACGCTCATGTCGCTGCTCGTGCGGGAGACCACGGGCATCGTCTGCGTGGCCATGACCGGAGCGCGCCTGGACGAGCTCCGAATCCCGCCGATCGCGACGGTGGGCGGCTCGCGGCACGACGGTGCGGCGTTCGCCGTGTCGGTCGATCTCCGCTGCGGCGTCAGCACCGGGATCTCCGCGCGCGACCGGGCGGCGACGGTGCGCGCGCTCGCCGACCCGGCGACGGCGGCCGGTGACCTCGCGCGGCCGGGCCACGTCCTACCGCTGCGGGCACGCGACGGCGGTGTCCTCGAGCGGCCGCGCCCGGCCGAGGCCGCGGTCGACCTCTGCCTGGCAGCCGGGCTCGCCCCCGCCGCGGCGCTCGCGACCGCCGTCGACGCGGACGGCGGTGTCGCCGGATCCGCAAACCTTGGCGTGCTCGCCGACCAGCACGGACTGACTGTCGTGCGCGTGTCCGACGTCGTCGCCTGGCGTGCGGCCATGCGGCCCGTCCACCGCGGGCCGTCGACGACGCTCCCGACCGTGCACGGGCTGTTCACGGCGGTCGGCTACGGCGATGCCGACGGCGGTGAGCACCTCGCGCTCGTCCGTGGCGAGCCGGCGGGCCCCGGCCCGGTGCTCGTGCGGGTGCACCGCGAGTGCCTCACCGGGGACGTGCTGGGTTCGCTGCGGTGCGGCTGCGCATCCGATCTCGCGGCAGCGCTCGCGGCGATCGACCGCGCGGGGCGGGGAGTGCTCGTCTACGTGCGTCGGCGAGCGCTGTCCGGAGTCGGGCGCGTGCAGGCGGTGCGCGGATGCGGGACGGGCGACCGGCACGCGGCCGCTCTCGCCGCGAAGATCCTTCTCGACATCGGGGTGCAGAGCGCGCTCGTGCTCGCCGACGATCCCGGGGAGCCCGCCGACCTCGCCGCCCACGGGGTGATCGTCGCTGGTCACCGGCCGGTGCAGTCCCCGCTCGCGACCCCGGCCGAGGTCGGGTGAGGAGCACTCGGAGAGGGGACTCTGCCGTCGTGGTCCACTCGTCTCGTCACTGCTGCACGACTGGAGGTCATGCATGACGCCGGAGTCCCTTCCGCTCATGGAGGCGCTGCACTCGACGCCGTCACGCCGGTATCTCGCTCCGGACCCGATCCCCGACGACGTCCTGTGGTCGGTGCTCAACGCCGCCATCCGCGGCCCGTCCGGCGGCAACCAGCAGGGCTGGGGGTGGGTCGTCGTGACGGACCCGGAGGTGAAGGAGCGGGTCGCGGCCTGGTACCGGGAGAACTGGGACGCCGCATACGGCAGGAGGCGCGAGGAGATCCTCAACGCTCCGCCCGGATCGCAGGGGCTGAGCAAGCGCGGGTTCCTCGGCGCCGAGCACCTCGCCCACCACATCGCGGAGGCCCCGGTCTGGGTGTTCCCGGTGCTGCTCGGGGCGGCGGACGTCACGAACCCGCGCATCGGGTCGTCGATCTACGGGGCGGTGCAGCAGCTGTGCCTCGCCGCCAGGGCCCACGGCCTCGGCACGTCGCTTACCACGCTCTACGGCGGCCACGAGGACGAGCTGCGAGAGATGCTCGGCCTGCCCGAGGACGCTCTGACGATGGCGCTGGTACCGATGGGGTATCCGGCGCAGGGGCGCTGGGCAGAGCCGAAGCGGCTCCCCGTCGAGGACGTCGTGCACTGGGACCGCTGGGGCGCCAAGCGTCCGCGCGAGGAGGCCGGGTGATGGGAACCGATCTCGAGGCGCTCTCCTTCGAGCCCTTGACGCCGGTGTCCTACCTGGACCGCGCGGCAGCCGCGCACGGTGACCGCATCGCCGTGGTCGACGGCGAGCAGCGCTGGACGTACGCGGAGCTGCACGATCGGTGCCGGCGCCTGGCAGGTGCGCTGGCGCCGCTGGCCGGGGGCAGGCCGGTGGCCGTGCTGGCACCGAACACCCACGTGTTGCTGGAGGCCAACTTCGGCGTGCCGTGGGCGGGGGTGCCGCTCGTGGCCGTGAACACCCGGCTGTCCGCAGGCGAGGTGGCCTACATCCTGGAGCACTCACAGGCCGCAGTACTCGTCCACGACCCGGCGTTCGACGCGCTGGTCACCGACGTGCTGAGCCGGATGGCGACGCCGCCGCAGGTGGTGCGTGCGGGCGAGCAGTACGAGGAGCTCCTGGCCGCAGCCGCACCGCTCGCGCTGACCCCGACCGACGAGCGGGCGCTGCTGTCGATCAACTACACGTCCGGCACGACGGGGCGCCCGAAGGGGGTGATGTACCACCACCGCGGGGCGTACCTGCAGGCGTTGGCGATGGTGGCACACACCGGCCTCTCGCCGTCGGCGGTGCACCTGTGGACGTTGCCGATGTTCCACTGCAACGGCTGGTGCTTCCCGTGGGCGGTCACGGCGGCGGGTGCCACGCACGTCTGCCTGCCCAAGGTGGAGCCGGCGCAGGTGTGGCGGCTGATCCGGGAGGAGGGGGTGACGCACCTCAACGGCGCGCCCACGGTGCTCTCGATGATCGCCTACGCACCGGAGGCCGCCCCGCTGTCCGGACCGCCCGTACGGGTGGCGACCGGCGGGGCGCCGCCGAGCCCGGCGATCCTGCGGCGGATGGGCGACCTGGGGTTCGACGTGACGCACTTGTACGGACTGACGGAGACGTTCGGGCCGGTGATGATCTGCGACTGGCGTCCGGAGTGGAACGCTCTCGACGCCCACGAGCAGGCCCGGCTGAAGGCGCGCCAGGGCGTGGGGAACATGATCTCGTGCCGCGCTCGGGTGGTGGCCGCGGACGGCACGGACGTCCTGGCGGACGGGACGACGATCGGGGAGATCGCGTTGCGTGGCAACAACGTGATGCTCGGTTATCTGAACGACCCGGAGGCGACGGCCGCGGCAGTGCCCGACGGGTGGTTCCGCACCGGCGACCTCGGTGTGCTGCATCCGGACGGGTACGTGGAGCTGCGGGACCGGAGCAAGGACGTGATCATCTCCGGCGGGGAGAACATCGCCTCGGTCGAGGTGGAGCAGGCCATCTTCGAGCATCCCGCGGTGCTGGAGGTGGCGGTGGTCGCCGCGCCGGACGAGAAGTGGGGCGAGGTCCCGGTCGCCTATGTCACCGTGCACGAAGGTGCGTCGGTGACCGAGGCGGAGATCATCGATCACGTGAAGGGTCGCCTGGCCCGGTTCAAGGCGCCGAAGCGCGTGGTCTTCGGCGAACTTCCGAAGACCTCCACCGGCAAGATCCAGAAGTACGTGTTGCGGGAGACGGCGCGCGCGACGCCTGCCTGAGCCCCGGTAGCCGCGACATGGACACCTATCGCTGTTCGACACACTCCTCGTTCCGCGAGACGTGTCCATGTCGCGGGGGCGCCGCCGGTCGGTCCGTACCGTTGAGGTCGTGGACCAGGAGCGGCGGTGGAGCATGTCCGAGATTCCGCCGCGGGACCGTTTCGGGGCGTGGTGTGAGCTCCTCTCCGCTACGCATCTGGCCTTCGCCATCGACACGGTCAGCCATCCGCATCGCGAATTTGCCGCTGATGTGCGGGAGAACCGGCTGGGCGTCATGTCGCTGTTGCGAACGTCGGTGTTCCCGCACCGCGGGCGGCGCACGCGCCGACAGGTGATGGCCAACACCCGCGACGTGATCGGGTTGCACTTCATCGAGTCCGGGCGCCAGGCCGTCGAGTTGGACGACGAACGGGTGATACTCGCGCCGGGCGACGCGATGATCTGGGACGGCGCAGCCACCGGCGACTACGAGATCCTGGAGCCGCTGACCAAGACCACCCTGATCGTGCCGCGCTCGCTGGCCGCCACCACACTGCCGAGCTACCGCCGGTCGTTCGTTCAGACCCTGCCTCGCGACCATTCGCCTACTCGCAACCTCATCGAGGTGCTGTCGGTGCTGAACGGTCAGCTGCCCACGATGGCCGACGGAGCCCGCGAGGCGTCGGCGTTGCTCGTCACCGAGCTGCTCAGACCGCTCGACCGGCTACAGGGCGGCGACGGCCCGGACCGCGCGCGCCGGCCCGCCCTGCAACTGCGGGAGCGGGTGCTCGACTACATCGACGCCAACCTCGACGACGTGATGCTGAGCCCGGCCATGATCGCTACCGCACACGGGGTGTCGGTACGCACCCTGTATTCGTCGGTCGACGGGCTGGGCATGAGCCTGGGCAGCTACATCCGGCACCGACGGCTGGCCCGCAGCTACGACGACCTGCTCTTCGGCTCCGATCCGGTGGCCGTGGTGGCACGACGGTGGGGTTTTGTCAGCCCGGCGAATTTCAGTCGGGTCTTTCGGGACCGGTACGGCATGCCGCCCGGACAGCTTCGCCGGCAGCGCGGCTAGGCCGTCGGGCCGGTCAGTCGAGCCGCGCCCTGCGGGGGTCCACGTTGCGCGCTCCGAGGATCAGCAGGCCCGAGACGAGAATCGGCAGGCATCCCCAGAGTAATGCGGCAGTCGTCCAACTGGCGCCCCTGCTCAACGAGTAGGTGACGAGCAGGCCACCGATGATGGCGCCGATCTGGCCCGCGGCGTTGATGATCGAGCCGCCGGTCGCGCGGGTGTGGACCGGGAAACTCTCGCCGTTGAAGAAGAGCAGTGCGGAGTAGGGCCCGATCAGGAAGAACAGGCCGGCACTGTAGAGACCGATGGTCAGGCCGAAGTTCCCGGACGGCCCCAGGAGCATGGCGCCGAAGGACAGCGCCGAGAAGACCCAGCCGATCGCGATCGCGTTGCGCCGGCCGATTCGGTCGCCGAGCCAGCCGTGGAACAGATAGCCGGCGAACGCGGTGGCATTGGAGACGATCAGGATCGCGAGTGCGTTGGTGAAAGCGATGTTCTTGCCGTCCGGCGCCGTCAGCAGAGAGGTGCCGAGGATGGCGAACACGAGGACACCGAGCCAGTTGAGCAGGAACGCCGTGCCGATCACGACGGTCGACCGCAGCGACTCGCCCTTGAAGGCCGAGGCCAGAGGCGCCGAGCGATCGGTCAGGTCGACCCCTGCGCTGTCGGCGAGCTGGTGAGCGTCGTCGGTACGCCCGTGCTTGAGCAGCGTCTCCGCGCGGTGGCGGGCGGCGAACTGGGGGCTCTCCTTGAGGTGGCGGGCCGCCCACAGCATGAACACCGCAGGGAACACGGCGACGATGAAGCAGAGCGACCAGCCGCCGAGCGGGAAGAGCAGGTAGATCGACACCGCCGCCAGCACCGAGCCGACCGGCCACCCGGACTGCACGAGCGAGTAGATGAGGCCGCGCCGCCGAACCATGGCGGGGTCGTCGCGGTACACGTTGGCGAACAGTTCGTTGAGGTAGGTCGCGTTGATGGCCTGTTCCGCGTAGCCGAGACCGGCGAGGGACCGGACGACGATCAGGAGCACCACCCCGACCCCGCCGACGACCCCGATGACCCACCCGGCCAGTGCGGTCAGGGCCGAGGCGACGGCGGCGCCGATGACCGCGATGACGATGCCGCGGCGGCGTCCGACCCGGTCCACCAGTGGGCCGGCGGCGAAGGCGACAAGTGCGGTTCCGGCAGTCACCCAGGTGTTGATGCCGGTCGACTCCGCCGAGGTCCAGCCCAGGTCGGCGGCGAGTTTGGGCAGCAGATTGCCGAAGAGCACGAAATCGTAGACGGCGAAGGTCCACGCAAAGAAGCAGATCCACGTCGCGATCCTGACGTCCCGAACCGTGAGGCGTGGTACCTCGGCCAGTGTCCGATCAGAAAGATCCATGCCGTTGCTTCCGTTCCTGAGAGCGTGGCCACCGAGTAGTGCCCCCGGACGGGAAAGATCAATGGACCCGGTGGGACGAACGGCCGGTAGAAGCCGGCCTGCGGCAGATCGACACTCTGCGCGGACGTCGAATGAGCACACCATATTCAGCATTCAGATGGGCTCTTTTTATAGCGACCTCTTCATGGGGTGGTCAAGCGGTGGTGAATGTCGACGGTGGGGTAGGCCCGCCGCGATGTTCCGCGCGCCGACGCGCCCGCGACCTCGGCGATTGCGAGGTGCGCGGGCGTGGCGGGGGGTTCGCCGAACGATCAGGAGACGGAGCGCCAGAAGCCGCAGCGGTGCTCGCGGTCCATGTCCACGCCGCTCACGTCCTCGGGCCCGGCCGCGAGTGACTGCACGTGACCGCCCTCGTCGTAACTCGGCCACTCCGGAAGGCCGTTGCCGTTCGGGTCACCGCTGCGAGCGAACTGCGTCCAGTAGCCGATCATCCGGTCGGACAGCAGTTGCTGCTCCGGTGACAGCTCGGCGCGCGCGTAGGCGCCGGAGAACAGGTACTGCAGCTCGCCGGCATGGAAGGCACCGGTGGGGTAGGCCGGAACGTCCGGCCCGGCGAACCACGGGGCCGTCCGGTCGCTGAACTCGTACGCGAACGTCGGGTTCGCCCGGGACAGCTGCCGGTTGACGTCAGTGGCCGGGCATCCCCATCCCCAGTCGGTCAGCACGTTCGCCGTCGCCCAGCTCGTCGAGCCCGCGTAGTCGGAGAGCGGGTATTCGCGCGCCACGCGGTCGGCGGTGGCAGCGTCGACGCCGAGGTACTGCCCGAGCACCGCCGGATAGTCCGCCGGAGCCACCGGCCCCATCATCGTGTCGATGCCCGCCTGGAACGTCACATGCTCGTCACGCGTGATGCCGTGCATCACCGGAACGTCCGCCGTCGCCCCTGCCGCCAGCTGCCGGGCGGGGTCCTCGGGGATGACACCGCCGCCGTAACTGGGTCCGAAACCATGCTGACCACCGTCGGCCGCCAGCAGCTCCTCGGTCGTCTTCGACCGCAGGCACTCGGCCGCGGTGGCCGGATCCGCGCACCCCGCCGCGGTGGCCAGCTCGATGCCCTGCGCCTCGGCCTGCGCCCGCGGCTTCGCCCGCCACGTGTCCGGGAACTGCCAGCGCAGCGTGCACGGTCCACTCTGGATGATCACGCGCTCGAACAGCCCGGCCGATCCCGGAGCGCTCAGGTGCGCACAGCCACTCATGCCACCCGCGGACTCGCCGAAGATCGTGACGTTGTCCGGGTCGCCGCCGAACGCGGCGGCGTTGTCGCGCACCCACTGCAGAACCGCCTGCTGGTCCTCGATCCCGAGGTTGCCCGACAGGTGCTCCGCGGGCCCGGAGTCCAGGGCCGGATGGGCCATGAAGCCGAACACCCCGAGGCGGTAGTTGAACGTCACCACCACGACGTCACCCTTCGCGGCCAGCCGCTCCGCCCCGTAGATCCCACCGGAGCCCCACGTGAACCCACCACCGTGGATCCAGACCATCACCGGTTTCGGCTTCGCGTCGGCGGTGGCGTCGCGTGGCGTCGTCACGTTGAGGTAGAGGCAGTCCTCCTGGGTGCTCGGCACGTCGCCGATGAAGTCGCCCGCCTGCGCGCACGGGCTCGCCGGGGTGGTCGCCTCCCGGACCCCTGGCCACGACTCCGGCCGCTGCGGCGATCCCCAGCGGCGCTCGCCCACCGGTGGCGCCGCATACGGGATGCCCTGGAACGAGCGGTAGGTGTCGGTCACCGTGCCGCGCACGACGCCGTCCTCCGTCCGCACCAGCGCGGAGTCCCCAGGCGCGATCTCCGCCGTCGCTGCCACTCGTCCTGGCTCATCGGAGGCGGCGACCGCCGGCGTCATTGCCACGAAAGCGACGCTCGCCGCGACCGCCACCCCGGCTGCCACCGCCACCAGCGACCGGGCTGTCCGCGACCGCGTCGACCGTGTCCTGCTGCTCATGTCCCTGCTCTCCTTCGTCCCGACCGAATCCGGCGCCTCAGAACGATCGCGTTCTGCGACGGCGAAAGGCATGCAGAGCCCCTCCGGATATGAGGTCGGGTGCACCCCACCTCGGCCGGGCGCACCTGCTGCACGCTGCATGAACAGCGACCGGACGGCTCTCCTTCAGCCATGTAACAGCTGCTACATTCCTGGCTGTGACGGCGCCGGAGCATCAGTGGCTGGTCTTGTCGGTTCGCGTGCCTGCGCAGCCGTCACGGCACCGCGTCGCCATCTGGCGCGAGCTGCGGCGGGCTGGTGCCCTGTCGATCGGGCAGGCGTGCTGGGCCCTGCCGGACGTCCAGACGATGAACGCTGCCGTCGATCGCGTGCGGGACATGGCGGAGCGAGGCGACGGTGAGGCGGTCGCCGTCGTGGGGGCCGGTCGCACGGAACAGGACCGCGCCCGTCTGGTGGCGTTGTTCACCGCTGATCGGACAGCCGAGTGGGTGGAGTTCCTGGCCGACTGCAGGAAGTTCGACGCCGAGATCGACAAGGAGATCCGCACCCGCAAGTTCACCCTGGCCGAGCTGGAGGAAGAGGAACAAAGCCTCGAGCGGCTCCGCCGTTGGCACCGCGACATCCGTACCCGGGACGTCTTCGGCGCGCCGAACAGCGCCGAGGCCGACCAGCAGCTCAAGCACTGCGCGGAGCGGCTGGAGGAGTACACCGAGCAGGTCTTCGCCGCCCTCCACCAGATCTGATCCGCGAGATCGCCGCATTCGGCCGGACGAGGAGACCAGGAACCTGATGAACGACGTACCTGCATCCGGCCCGCAACGGCCGTCACCGGGTGTCGCGCCGGTGGCGACCGCCGAGGTGACCTCGTTCCGCGTGCTGGCGCCGCTGTACAGCGCGGGGTTCGTCACCGCGTTCGGGGCGCACGCGGTCGCCGCGAGCCTCGGCACGCAGTTCGGGTCGGCGAAGGTGTCGTTCTTCGCTCTCGGAGTCGCACTCGCCGTCTACGACATCGCAGAGGTGGTGCTGAAGCCCGTGTTCGGGTCGCTGGCGGACCGGTGGGGACCACGCCCGGTTCTGCTCGGCGGCCTCGCGGTGTTCGCGCTGGTCTCCGGTGCGTTCGTCGTGGTCGACCTGCTGGGCCTCGTGAGCTCCGCTTCCGGGTCGATCGTGGCGCTGGTGGTGGTGCGTCTCGGCCAGGGGGCGGCCGCCTCGGCGTTCTCCCCGGCGGCCGGGGCGATGGTCGGCAGGCTGGTCGGCCCGACGAGACGCGGCCGGGTCTTCGGGTCCTACGGCGCATGGAAAGGCATCGGGTACACCGCCGGGCCGCTGCTGGGCGGCGTGATCATCACCTTCGGCGGACTTGCGGCGCTGTTCGCCACTCTCGGCGCGGTGGCGGTCGCCGTGGCGATCTGGGCCGCCGTCGCGGTTCCGGTGGTCGACCCGTTGCCGCGGCGCCGGCAGACCCTGGCCGACCTCGGGCGCAGGCTGCTCGAGCCCGGTTTCCTGCGGCCGACGTCGGCCCTTGCGGCGACGACAGCCGCCTTGTCCGTCGGGGTGGGATTCTTCCCGGTGCTCGGGGTGAGCAGCGGTCTGTCCCCGGTGGCCACCGGTGCGGTCGTGGCCTGCCTGGCGCTGGCCTCGACGCTGGTTCAGCCGCGGGCGGGCCGGGCCCACGACCGCGGCCGGTTGAGCTCGCGGCAGGCGATGGCAGCGGGGTTCGCGCTGACCGTGGCCGGGTTCGTCATCGCCGCGACGGTGCCCGGCCTCGGCGGTCTGATCCCCGCCGCGGTCGCGGTCGGCCTGGGCGTCGGGACGATCACGCCGGTCGCCTTCGCCGACCTCGCCGCCGGGTCACGTCCCGAGCGGCTGGGCCAGACGATGGGGTCGGCCGAGGTCGGGCGCGAGCTGGGAGACGGGGGCGGCCCGCTGCTCGTCGGGGCTCTCGCGTCTGCCGCCACGGTTGCCGGAGGGCTGGGCGGGTTCGCCGTCGTCCTCGCTGCGATCGGGGTGGCCGCGATCGGGCGCGGCGGACGTCAGCGGATCCGCTCGTAGTCAGAGTTCACGGCAGCGACTATGCGGACTATGCGCTGCCTCCCGCCGGACGGCGGCGCGGCCGGGAGCGGGTCCGCTCCGCCTGGGATTCCGGCCTGGTACGGCGCTGTGTGCGTGGGGGGCGTTCCCCGCGGCTCTCCGGGCGCTTGCGCGGTCCGCCGTTCTCACTCGCGGCCTCGGGTTGAGCGTCCTCCGCGTCGGCAGTCTGCTTCTTCTTTGCGGGCGCCGTGCGGCGTCGGCCGGCGAGCCGCTGCAGCGCCTCGAGCAGTTGCATCGCCAGACGCTGCAGGAACTGCAACAGCGCCATGGCGCGGGCGACGACGAGACTGAACGCCGCACCCATCCGCGCTCGCATCGCCGTGCCGGTCGTACGGGGTTTCTTCTGCTGCTTCGGTTTGCCTGTCAGGGCCTCGCGGAGCCCGGTGCCCCCGCTCTCCGCGAAGTCCTCGAGCCGGTTCGCGACCCTGTCGACCCGCGCGATGGCCATGTCGACCACGGTGCCGAGCACCTTGGTGCCGGCATCGCTCATCGCCTTGCGCGCAACCTCGCCCGCGACACGACTTCCGGCCCCTCCGGCGGCCTTTCGCGCACCGCCGGTGGCGCGTGTCGCCGTGCGCGTCACGGTATCGGTCATCCTGGTCACGTCCCTTCTCGGTCCGCCCGCGAGGGGCGGCTACGTGCACGTGCATCGGTCTTCCGGACCCGTGCCCGGGCGCCGAGGCGGCATGAAACGATGAGCGGGCGCGGGCCGTATGGTCTTGCCATTCCCGTTCTGGCGGTCCGGCAAGCGTTATCGCCACGTCTCGCCGTCACGACGCCCTCTTGACATGCAACCGAGCCGGGTGACGTGAGCCCGGGCACTGCACGGTCTAGATTCTCGACCATGTCCGTGGACGAGGGTTCTGGCTCGTCGAGGCACACGCCGCTGCTGGTGCTCGGCAAGATCACCGAGATCCTCGACGCGTTCTCCCTCGCCCGCCCCGCACTGACGTTCAGTGAGATCCAGCAGGCCACCGGCCTGCCGACCTCGACGGTCCAGCGGCTGGTGACGAACATGGTGGCGCAGGGGCTGCTGGACCGCGTCGGCGACCAGATCCGGATCGGCGTGCGCATGGCGTACTGGGCGGCCCCCGCGGTCAAGGGCGTCGACGTGCTGACGATCGTCAACCCGGTGCTGCGCGAGATGCGCGACGCCACGGGGGAGACGAGCTGCTTCTTTCGTGAGGAGCAGGGGTTCCGGGTCTGCGTGGCGGTCGCCGACACCCGGCACGTCCTGCGGCGTGACATGTACGTCGGCAAGATCCTCCCGTTGCACGCCGGTTCGGCGGGCCGGGTGTTGCTCGCCTGGAACCCCGAGCTCGCCGAGGCCGTGCTGGCGCGGCCCTTGGAGCCGATCACCGACACCACGGTCACGAGCCCGGAACTCTTGCGGGAGCTGATCCGGCAGACGCGCAGCGACGGGTTCGCCATCACCACGGCCGAGCGGGAGGACGGCTCGTCCGGGTTGTCGGCCCCGGTGTTCAACTCCGCCGCAGAACTCGTCGGGGCGCTGTCGATCAGTGGACCGACGATCCGGATGCCGCTGGCCACGTGTGAGGAGTGGGTGGACCTGCTGGTCGGGAGCGCCGAGAAGCTGACCAGGACCCTCGGCGGGCGCTACCCGAGCTGAGTGCTAGAGCCGCGGCCCGGCCACCCATTCGAACGCCGACGCCGTCGATCGCACGCCCTGCGCGGTCTTCGACCGGTTCGGCTCGCCGAGTTCGGAGAGCAGGTCCTCGGAGAGCCCGACCATCCGGGCGAGGCCGCTCGGCGTGAGCCACGACGGCCGGGTCGCGAAGACGATGTCCTCGGACGAGGTGTTCCCGCTCGCGCCCGGTGCGAACGGGCAGCCGCCGAGCCCGCCGAGCGACCCGTCGACCACCGAAGCGCCCGCGGTGATCGCGGCCAGCGTGTTGGCCACGCCCAGTCCCCACGTGTCGTGCCCGTGGTAGATGATCCGGCGGGCCGGTGTCTCCTCCCGCACCCGGGAGACGAGGCTCGTGACCTGGGCGGGAATCGCCTGGCCGAGCGTGTCGCAGAGCACGATGTCCTCGGTGCCCTCGGCGCGGGCGTCCCGCGCGATGGCGAGCACCCGCTCCTCCGGCACCGGCCCGTCGAACGGGCAGGTGAACGACGTCGCGATGCAGAGCTGGATCCGGCCGCCGGCCGCGAGAGCCGTCTCGACGGCGGCGGGCATGGCTTCCAGGCTCGCCTCGGTGCTGCGGCCGATGTTGGCCTGGTTGTGCGCGTCGGAGGCCGAGAAGCAGTACTGGACGTTGAGTGCGCCCGCGGCAACGGCCCGTTCCACGTGCCGGGGCGTGGCGACCCAGATCCAGCACTTGGCGAGCTCGTCGGCGCTCAGGGCTTCGACCACATCGAGGGTGTTGGCCATCGGTGGGACCAGATCCGGCCGGGCCATCGAGCCGATCTCGAGGCTGGGGACGCCGAGCCGCAGCAGCTCCCGGACGATCTCCACCTTGCGCTCGGTGGACAGCAGCTTGCCGGTGAGCTGCAGCCCGTCGCGCAGGGTGACGTCCCGCAGTATGACCTCCTGCGACGTCGTGTCGGTCATGACTGCTCCTCTCCCGCGGTGATCGCCGCGATCTCCTCATCGGTCATTCCGAGTAGACCGGCGAGCACCTCGGATGTGTGCTCGCCGAGGTCCGGTCCGAGCGTCCGGACCGGCAGCGAGACGTCGCCGATCACGGGGACGATCCCCGGGAAGCCGACCTCGCGCGGTTCGTCCCCACCGGTGTCCACCGGGAGGAACTGGATCATGTTGCGGGCGCGGTACTGCTCGTCGCCGCAGATGTCGGCCGCCGTGTAGCTCGGCCCGGCCGGCACCCCGGCCCTGTCGAGCAGCTCGAGCACCTCGGCGCGCGGCCGCGTGGCCGTCCAGTCGCCGATTGCGGCATCCAGCTCGTCACGGCGGGCCCAGCGGCCGGCGTTGCTGCTCAACGACGGGTCGTCGGCCAGGTCCGGTCGCCCGATCGTCGCCATCAGGCGCTGGAAGATGGCGTCTCCGTTGCCGGCGATGATGGCGCTGGAGCCGTCGCCGCACAGGTAGGCGTTGGACGGGGCGATGCCCTCCATCCGGCCACCGACCCGGCTCCGGTTCACGCCGTAGGCCAGGTGGTCGGGCACCAGCGACTCCATCATCGACAGCACCGCCTCGTTGAGCGCCACGTCGATCACGCGTTCGGTCAGGGGTGCCCGGCCGGTCGCGCGTCCTGAGCGGCCTGCCTCGCGCCGGTACAGCGCCATCACCGCACCGAACGCCGCGTAGAGACCGGCGATCGAGTCACCGATCGAGACCCCGACACGTACCGGCGGTCGGTCCGGTTCCCCCACGAGCTCGCGCAAGCCGCCCATGGCCTCGGCAACGGCGGCGAAACCGGGTCGCTCGGCGAGCGGGCCGGTCTGGCCGAACGCCGAGATGCGCGAGATGACCAGGTCGGGGTTCGCGGCGTTCAGCTCGTCGGGCCCGAGTCCCCATTTCTCCAGCGTGCCCGGACGGAAGTTCTCCAGCAGGACGTCGCAGTGGCGCACCAGGTCGAGAACGGTGTCCCGGCCCGTCGCCGTCTTCAGATCGAGCACGACCGACTTCTTGTTGCGGTTGAGCGTTCGGTACAGCATCGACGTCGTACCCGCGTACAAGCGCCAGTTGCGCACTTCGTCGCCCGTCCCCGGCCGCTCGATCTTGATCACCTCGGCGCCGAAGTCGGCCAGCAGCCTGCCGGCGGTCGGCGCCGCGATGTAGTTGCCCAGCTCGAGTACGCGGACCCCGTCCAGGGGCCGGATCGGGCCGTCGTTCACGAGTACTCCTAGACGATGAGTGCCAGCGGTTGGATCAGCAGGATGGCGACGACGGAGGCGACGGACACCCCGACGGAGCACGTCTTCAATGTTCCTCGTGTCGACTGCCCCATGAGGGACTGCAGTAGCCAGAACGTGTTGCTCGTGACATGCACGGCGAACAGCGAGCCCGCGCCGGCAGCGAGTGCGATCAGCACGGGATCGAGCCCGATCGCGGGCGCCACCGGCGCGAGGATGCCGGCCGCCGTGATGGCCGAGATGCTCACCGAACCGACGGCGATGTGGAGGGCGGCCGCGATCACCCACACCACGAGCAACGGAGCTGCTGTGCTGGCCGTGAAGTACTTCCCGAGGATGTCGCCCAGCCCCGCAGCGGAGATGGTGGCGGCCAGGGAGCCGCCCACCCCGGTGAGGATCAGGATCTGTCCGCTCTCGCGGAACCCCGTGGCGATCGACCGCTCCACCCGCTTGCGACCCACTGAGTAACGGGTGACGAGGCTCGTGCCGATCAGCCCGGCGAGCAGCGCGATGACCGGGTCGGCGACGAACGTGACGACCGGGTTCTCGATGCCTGCGACGTCGAGCACGGCACCGGCGCCGATCAGCAGGAGCGCCCCGATCAGCGGCATGAACAGCACGATCAGCGAGATGTGACGGCGTTCCTGCACCTCGGGCGGTTCCAGCGCGGTCTGCGTGGCGCCGCCGGCCTGCTGCACGGATTCCGTCGGCTGGGTCTGCTCCTGGGTCCGCTCCTGGCCGTGCGCCTCGGACTGAGCACCGGTGGCCTCGTCGCCGAACATGCCCGGCTGCTCGTCCTTCGCCACGTCCCACCAACCGTGCCGGAACACGAAGGACATGATCGCGACGGACAGAGCGACGGTGGGGATGATCAGGATCAGCCCGAAGATCAGCATCCTGCCCAGCGGCACGCCGAGCAGACCGGCGAGCGCGACGGTCCCGACGCCGGGGACCATCAGCACGATCCCGCACTCGAGGCCGATCGCGAGTGCGGTCGCCATCCGGGCCGTGCCCACGCTGCCGATCCGCGGCGCGAGGTTGCGGGCCAGCGGCGCCGAGATCACGAGCAGGACGTCGAGGAAGATCGACTGCAGGGCCGTGGCGAGGGTGAGGGACAGCGCGTACGGCATGCGTTTGGGGCCGAACGTCCTCAGCAGCGTGCTGACCAGTCGCTGGATCGCTCCGGCCTCCTGCAGCATGGCGCCTGTCAGCACACCGAACGCGATCAGGAGCCCGACTTCGGCCATGATCTCGCCGAACCCGGTGGTGATCGCCTTGACGGTGCCTTCGGCGCCCATTCCCGTGCTCAGCCCCAGGTAGGCGGCCCCGATGATCAACGAGATCACCGGGTTGAGCCGGAACCGGACGATGAGCAGGACAGCTGCGAGTACGGCGACGGCCGTGTTGATGATGATCGCGGTGTCGGACAAGGGTGGTATCCCATCCGGGTGTCGCTCGCCATCGAGCGAGTGCGGGGAGTCGGTCGTCAGGTTCGCCATATGAACACACATCCACGATGTGGGCAACAAGCGGGGTACCCGCTGTGGTGAGTGCCCTGCAGGACAGACTCGGCGTACCGGACGATCCGGTGGGATCGGGCCGTTCGTGAGCAGCAATCGGGCCCGGCCGCTGGATGGGCCGCTCTGATGATCGGTTGATTTCACCTGGATCGGGTGAGGCCCGGCGGAGTCGTGCGGAGAAGCCTGTGTGGACGAAAGGCCGCCGCTGCCCGTGTGCGGCCAGCCCGCGGAGCCGGTCACGGGCAACGGGCGTGTGACCATCGGAGCGTTGCGATGGCCGACGTGATCCACTCCGTGGTCCGTGCCATCTCGGCGTCCACGGAGTCACGGACACGTTCATTTCTCTTCAGCGAATCGGAGATTACGGAGAGATCCAATGCCCAAGGTCGTGTTCCCGCTGGACAACAGCAAGAGCTTCACCGATCAGCAGATCGTCGGTCACAACCGATGGCACCCCGACATCCCCGCGCACGTACATGTCAAGCCCGGGGATACGTTCAGGGTGGACTGCCGGGAGTGGTTCGACGGCGCGATCCACAACGACGATTCCGCCGACGACGTACTGAACGCGCCGTTGCCGGGCGTGCACGTGCTGTCCGGGCCGATCGAGGTGGAGGGCGCGGAGCCCGGAGACCTGCTGATGGTGGACATCCTCGACGTCGGCCCCGTGCCGCAGGAGGACTCCGGGCCGCTCGCAGGGCAGGGCTGGGGCTACACCGGAATCTTCGCCACGCAGAACGGGGGCGGGTTCCTGACCGAGCAGTTCCCCGACGCCTACAAGGTGATCTGGGACTTCCGCGGTGGCGTGGCGACCTCCCGGCACATTCCGGGTGTCTCGTTCGTCGGCATCGTCCACCCCGGACTGATGGGTACCGCACCCTCGGCGAACCTGCTCGCCACGTGGAACGCGCGTGAGCAGGAGCTCATCGATACCAACCCGACCCGGGTACCACCGCTCGCGCTGCCGCCCCTGCCCGACTCGGCCATCCTCGGGACGCTGGAGGGTGACGAGTTCAACCGGGTCGCCCGTGAGGCCGCCCGCACTGCGCCGCCGCGGGAGAACGGTGGCAACCAGGACATCAAGAACTTCACCAAGGGAACCCGGGTCTTCTACCCCGTCTTCGTCAATGGTGCAAAGTTGTCGATGGGCGATCTGCATTTCTCCCAGGGTGACGGGGAGATCACTTTCTGTGGGGCTATCGAAATGGGTGGCTTCATGGATCTCGGGGTCGACCTGATCAAGGGTGGAATGCAGACCTACGGTGTCTCCGAGAACGCGATCTTCATGCCTGGCACCACGGATCCGCAGTTCAGCGAATGGCTGGCCTTCTCCGGCACCTCGGTGACGCTGGAGGGCAAGCAGCACTACCTGGACGCGCAACTGTCCTACCAGCGGGCCTGCCTGCATGCGATCGACTATCTGGTCAAGTTCGGCTACACGCCGGAACAGGCCTACATGATTCTGGGCGCTGCGCCGATCGAGGGCCGGCTCTCCGGTGTCGTCGACATCCCGAACTCGTGCTCGACCGTCTACATCCCGACCGCGATCTTCGACTTCGACGTCAGCCCGGGCAAGGGCGGGCCGCACCAGGTCGATCCTGGCCGCGGAGTGCCCAAGGCCAGCTTCTGACACGCGATCGACCTTCTGTCCCGACTCCGGCTCCGGCCGGGGTCGGGACAGGCTTGTGTGCGAGATGCCCCTGGCCGGGGATCTCGACCAGGGCGGTGGTGGGCGGCCGTCCGGCTCCACTGCTCCCGTTGCCGCGTCACTGAGCCTCTTCGCCCGGCTGGGCTGGCCCTAAAATTCCGTAAACATCCCTATCGTCTGCTGATGTAGGGAAGCTTGGCGTCTGATACGGTCGTTTGCGTGACGCAGGAGTTGTTCACGGCGGAGGAAGTCGCCGACCGGCTGGGTCTGCACGTGCGTACGGTGCGCAACTACATCCGCGACGGCCGGCTGACGGCCGTGCGGATCGGCAAGCAGTACCGCATTGCGCGCGCGGACCTCGAGGCGTTCACCGGGCGGCCCGCCGAGCCCGCCGTCCGCGACACGGTCATCCGCCGTCGCCATGTCGGGGTGTCGAGCATCGTGGAGATCGATGCGATCAGCCCCGAGACGGTCAGTCGCGTGAGCACCGTGCTGACTACCGCAACTGCCCATCGCCGCGACGGCGACGGGCAGTTGCGCCTGAACATCGTCTACGACGAAGAGCGCGCCCACCTGAAGATCGTCGTGCTCGGCAGTTTGTCCACGAGCGCGGACATCTTCGGGCTGATCAGCGCAGTGATCGAGGAGCCGGAAACATGAGTGAGATCTATCGGTCCGAAGCCGGGGCCCGCCTGCTCCGCGAGCGCTATCTGACGACGCTGGAGCACTGGCCGGTCGAGAACGAACAGTTCCGCGTGCCCACGCGCGAGGGCGAGACATTCGTCATCGCATCCGGCCCGGCAACCGCACCTGCGCTGGTGCTGCTCCATGGCTCCGGAGGCAACTCGGCGCAATGGATTGGCAGCATCCCCGAACTCGCCACGCATTTCCGGGTGTACGCCGTCGACATGATCGGGGAGCCCGGCCTCAGCGCGCCGTCCCGGCCGCCGATGGACTCGGACAGGTATGCGGTGTGGCTGGACGCGGTACTTGATTTCCTCGAGCTGGAGCAGGTCCGGATCATGGGGATCTCCCTTGGTGGCTGGCTCGCGTTGGACTACGCCACGCGGCGGCCCGGCAGGGTGGAACGCCTGGCGTTGTCGTGCCCCTCGGGTATCGGCAGGCAGAAGAAGGGAGTCCTGCTCAAGGCCCTTCTGCTGAACCCTCTCGGCCGGTGGGGCCGGCGCAAGTCGGTGACAGGTGTGCTCGGCTCAGGGTTGTCGACCATGCAACCCGCGGTCGCCGCGGAGATTATCGAGCAGGTGATGCTCGTTGCGGAGAACTACCGCTACCGCATGGACGAGCTTCCCGTGTTCGACGACGACGCGTTACGACGGCTGACCATGCCCGTGCACGTACTCGTCGGGGAACTGGACGTCATGGTCGATTCCGCCGAGACCAAGCGGCGGCTCGACGGCGCCGTACCGCACGCGACGGTGCGGCTGCTCCCTGGAGTCGGCCATTTCATTCCCGCGCAGCGGGCGGAACTGGAGTTCCTGACGAGTGTCATCCAGGGGGAGCAACACGCGTGATACCTGCTGGACCGGAGTCCGGCGCGCTCAGGGTGAGGCGCAGGCATACCCGGTCCTGCCCCGGCCCGTCATAGTCGCGGTGCACCGGCACACCGTCGATCTCGTAGTCACTGGGTTCGAGTGCGAACCCCATTGCGCGGTGGAACGAGATCGAGCCGGAGTTGGCCGGTGAGGTGATGGCCCGGATGTGGCGGCGTCCCGCGGCGAGCGCCCGTTCGAAGAACGTGGCGTAGAGGCGGCGGGCGACACCGGCGCGTCGGAGGTTCGGGTTCACGCCGACGAAGTGGATGTAGGCCTCCTCCGGGTCGCTGGTCGGGTGCAGCCCGATGAGGAAGCCTGCGAGCGCATCGCCACGTTCGACGACGAAGCTGGTTTCGCGGAAGAACTCCACGAACAGCCTGGGCAGCAGCAAGGAGAGCTGCTCTGCCTCCTGCGGGGTGCGCGAGTCGCCCCACCAGTTCTGGATCGCGCGAACCAGGACCGCATGGTCGTGGGTACGCACCTGACGCAGCGCATCCATGTCCTCGCGGTCGGGTCGTTGCCGCGAGCTGTCCGGGCGCGTCACGACAGCTTCCCGTGCCGGGAGGGGAGTGTGGCGAGAGCGCGCCACAGCACCCGCTGGATCGGGTCGGGAATGCCATGGATGTGGAAGCTGAGCTCGTGGGCGACGTTGATCCGGGCGAGCCGAATCAGTGGCAGGAGGCGGCCGGCGGTCGCCATGACGCGGAACTGGTCTTCCAGTTGGCCGGCAGGGGTTTCGACGGTGCGGATGCGGGTCGGCCGGTCGCTCGGGTTGGCGAACGCGTGAAGGGTCCACGGGCTGACGGTCACGGACTCGCCCGTCTGCAGGTCACGGGTCTCGTTGCCGACGCGGACCCGCAGTACGCCGTCGAGAACCTCGAAGGTCTCGATCTCGCGGCGGTGCCGGTGCGGCGGTGGTCCGCTGAGCCGTGGAGGCAGGAGCGCCTCGACCTCGAACGCGGCGCCGCCGTTGTCCCTGCCCGAGCGGACGATGTCGATCACCTCGCCGGTCGGCATCTGCAACCTCCGGCTGGATGCTTGCTCGGAGAAGGTCATGACCGCTCGGTCTCCTGTCGAGGTCGCTGGAGTCGATCTTCGCGCCGCCGCCCGCGGTGCTCGATGATGTCACCGTCGGCGAGGACGGCTGCACCGGCTGTGGCGAAGAGTGCGGCGGCGCCACCGATCACGAGCGCGGCCCCGGCCGGGAGACCGCGCCGCCGCCGTCCGAGCAGGATCGAGGCGACGTCGGCCGCGTCGGCGACCATCCCGAGCCGGACGCCGACCCGGGCGGTACGTGGGTCCGAGCTCAGGGTGGCCAGCGCGATGGCGAGCTCACGAGCCCCGAACGCACGCGCGAGGAAACCTCCGGCCGACGGCTCGCCGTGCGATCCGAGGCACCGGTAGGCCAGCCTGGGGCGAGCCAGGGTGGTCACGCCGACGCAACCGCGAATGACGCCGAGCCACAGGGGCCGCGGTCGCCGGAGTTCTGTCCTGCCGGCGGGCGTGGTCGTTCGGGCCGGTTCGTCGCCGCCGTTGATCGCGTGTCGGCCGACTAGTGTCCGGCGGCCGGCGAACGGAGCTACACCCGAGCGCCACCACGCGGCCCAGGCCGCCGGCCGCATGAGCAGTGCACGGACGAGTGGGGTGGGGTCGAAGAAGGAGTCCCGTCGGGTGACGGTGCCGTCGGGGGTGACGGTGAGCCGATCGAGCGCTCGAAACTGCAGGGGCAGGCCACCGGCGGTCGCGACGCAGTGGACGTCGACGTAGATCGTGTCGTCGCTGGCGGCCCACCCGGCGATCTCACCGCGCAGATCGGGCAGGAACGCCTGGAGCCGGGCGAACTCCTGTTGCCAGTGCACTCGGCCGACGCCGTCGGCCATGAGTGGCTGGTGCAGGTCGACGTCGTCGGCCAGGAGCTCGTCCCACGCGTGGGGGTCCGGTTGCCGCCAGCCGGCGGCGAATAGGCCGACCACCTGCCGATGTACCGCTGACGGGACGGTGGCGCTGGTATCCGCGATACTCACAGTATCTACGGTACTGTCGGTTTCATGCCGGATGTCAAGTCCCAGCGCCTCGAGTACGTCCAGCAGACCAAGGAGTCGATCTTGGTCGCGGCGGAGGCGCTCTTCGTGAGCGAAGGATTCCGCGCGACGTCGATCGACGCCGTGGGCGCAGCGGCACGGTTCACCAAGGGCGCGGTCTATCGGCACTTCGCCGACAAGGAGGCACTGTTCCGTGCGGTCTTCGAGCGCGTCGAGACCGCCGCCGTCCAGCAGGTGACGGCCAGAGCCGAGGCCTGCGAGTCACCGAGCGAGGCGGCCCGCGCCGCCCTGGAACGGTTCCTCGAACTCGCCACCGAGACGCGGTTTCGCCGGATCGTCCTCGAGGAGGGGCCGGTCGCGCTGGGGTGGCGCCGCTGGCGCGAGCTCGACCACCAGTACACCGCGGTGTTGCTCGAACGCCTGCTCGACGACCTCGTCGACGCGGGAGAGATCGCACCTGCCTCGGTGAGCCTGCTCGCGCGGCTCTGTTGCGCGCTCGCCGGTGAGGCCGCGATCCAGGTCGCTGAGGCCGACGACCCCGACCAGGCCCGCGCCGACGCACTCGCAACCATCGGCGCCATGCTCGCCGGCTTGCGGGGCGACTGAGCCGAGGAGCGTACGGCCCTACGAGCCGGCAGCCGCCACCGCGCTCAGCGGGAGAGCTGCTTGCGCGAGGTGATGTCGAGCTTGGAGAAGATCCGCCCCAGGTGCCATTCGACGGTACGTGGGCTGATGAACAGGCGGGCACCGATCTCGGGGTTGGAGAGTCCCTCGCGGACCAGACCCGCGATCTGGGCCTCCTGCGGGGTGAGCTCCGTGCTGGTCTCGACCGTGCGTTTGCGCGGTGACTCGCCGGTGGCCCGCAGTTCGGTGGCGGTGCGCTGGGCGAAGGCCGTGGCGCCGATCGCGGTGAACGTTTCGTGGGCGGCGCGTAGCTGTTCGCGTGCGTCCAGCCGTCGGCCTTCCCGGCGTAGCCATTCGCCGTAGACGAGCTTGGCGCGGGCGAGTTCGCCGCGGACGCGGGTGCGCCCGAGCCGGTCGATCGCCTCGCAGTAGGCGCGCTCGGCGTCGCGACCGCAGCTCAGCAGAGCACGGGAGCGGGCCTGGATGCCCAGTGCCCAGTCGGTGCCGCTGGCGCGCGTGACGTCGGCGAGTTGGCGGAATGCGTGGGTGGCGCGTTCGGGTGTGCCGCAGCGGGTGGCGGCTTCGACGAGTTCGGCCAGCGCCGCCCAGGGGGCCACGCCCAGCACCGGCGGTTGATCGGCGGCTTGCTGGGCCGCGGTGAGTGCGTCCTCGTAGTGGCAGAGGCTGTTGTCGAGAAGTGCTGCGGCCCATTGGGCTTTGACCAGCCCGTCGCCCTCGCCGCGTTGCAGCACCTCGGTGGTGGTGGTCTCGATCAGTTGCCGTGCTTCGGGTTCGTGGCCTTGCCATGCGGCGAGCAGCAGGATGGCGATGGGCGGTGGCGGGTGCCCGGTTGCGTCGGTGATCGAGTTCAGTTCCTCGCGCAACGAGGTGGCGTCGGTCAGTTGGCCGAGGAGGACGTGTACGCCGATGCGTTGGCTGAGGGCGAGCGGGAGCATGGTCAGGGCGCCTGCGTCGCGTGCGGTGTGGACGAAGCGGGTGGCGAGTAGTTCCCAGGTGTCGTAGTCCCAGAGGTGGGCGGCGGTGATGCAGGCGTGCCAGAGCCAGCGCAGTCCTTCTTGTGGGGAGAGGTCGTTGTTGCGGAAGGCGCGGAGTGCTTGTTTCAGTGTTGGTGCCGCTGAGGTGTAGCCGTCGTTGAACCGCAGCGCCAAGCCCTCGAGAAGCAGATCGGGCGCGCGCGAGGTCCGCGTCGTGGGCGAGGCGGCACGGGCGGCGTGGGCGGCTTCCTGCACGCTGACGCCGCCGGCGAGCGCGCCGGCGAACATGGCTGCGAGCAGGGTGTCCAGGTAGGTCTGGCCGGCCAGTTCGACGTCGAGTTGCTCGAGTTGTTTCGCGGCCTGCAGCAGCAGGGGCGGGGCTTCTCTGCCGCGGTTGAGGGTGAAGGCGATCTGGGCGCGTTGCAGGTCCACCCGGGCGCGTTGGAGCTTGGTCAGCGGGCACGCCTCGGCCAGGGACAGCAGTTTGAGCGCCGCGTCGGGTGCCCCGGCCAGGTGCGTGGCCCGCGCCGCGGCCAGCGCCCGCTGCACCCGACGGTCCGGGTCGGCGGTCAGCTCGGCGGCTCGTTCCAGGTAGGCGGCGGCCGCGGCGAGCCCGCCGCGTGCCTGCGCGCGCCCCGCCGAGTGCTCCAGGTCGGCGGCGACGTTCTCGTCCGGTCCCGCTGTGGCCTGCGCGGCATGCCAGGCGCGACGATCGAAATCGGCCTCCGGATCGGTGACGTCCGCCAGTGCACGGTGCGCGATCCGCCGTTCCTCGGGTGCCGCCGCTCGGTAGATCGCCGAGCGGACCAATGGGTGGTGAAACCGCACCCGGGATCCGATCTCGAGCAACCCGGCGCATGCTGCCGGTGCCGCGGACTCGGCGCTGATGCTCAGCTGCGTTGCGGCGCGCCACAGCAGCACGGGATCGCCCAGCGGTTCGGCCGCGGCGACCAGCACGAGCCGCTGAGTCTCGGCCGGAAGTGCCGCGAGGCGTCGCCGGTAGTTCTCCTCGATCTGACCTGCGAGCGTCCCGGTGCCGCTCACGACGACACCGCCTGCCAGCTGCGCCGGTGTCAACCCGTGCGGCAGCTCCAGCAAGGCCAGCGGATTGCCTCTGGTCTCGGCGACGATCCGGTCGCGCACGCGCTCGTCGAGCGGCCCGCGCAGCGTCGAGCGCAGCAGCTCCCGCGCTTCGGCATCGGGCAGCCCGTCTACCACCAGCTGCGCCAGGCCCGCCAACTCCGCTACCTCGCCGTCACGGGCCGCGAAGACGACCCCCACGGACTCCGCCACCAGACGGCGGGCGGCGAACGCCAGCGCCTGTGCCGAGGCGCGGTCGAGCCACTGGGCGTCATCCACCACACAGATCAGTGGTCGTTCGCCGGCGGCCTCGGCCAACAGGCCCAGCACGGCCAGCCCGACCAGGAATCGATCCGGCGGATCCCCGCCACTGAGCCCGAAAACCGTGGAGAGCGCATCGCCTTGTGGCGAAGGAAGGCGGTCGAGCAGGTCGAGCATCGGGGTGCACAGCTGATGAAGCCCGGCGAAGGCCAGCTCCATCTCCGACTGAATCCCCGTGGCGTAGGCCATTCGGCAGTCCGATGCTTGCCTGACCAGGTACTCCAGGAGCGCCGTTTTGCCTACACCCGGTTCACCCCGCAGTACGAGTGCCCGGCCCTCGCCGACCCGAACAGCCTCGACGAGCTGATCGAGCGCCTCACGTTCGCTGCGCCGGTCTCGCAACACCGGGCTACACCGTCACCGGGGCCTGCCTTCGTCGCACCATCGGGGGAGTATCCGTGAGCGACGATCCGGGCGCCATCCCCGAACTCGCGGCGTGCCGGCACGCGCAGCAGAACGTCGCGACGGTGCGCGAGGTCCCGTGGCCCGGGTGCCACCAGGGCTCAAGGGTGTCTGCCCGTGAGTCGCCCGGGGTCGAGGCGAGCCGGAACGCGCGACAGTTCGTCACGGGGCCGAAGTCCGCGTGAGGGGACCGCGGCCCCGGTGCCGGACGCATCGTCGCCGTCCACAGTCGGGAGCTCACCAATGTCGTCGAAGTCCAGCGAGCCGGGCCGGCATCGTGCGATTCTCACCGCCGTCGATGCCGGTGGCTGCGCACCCGACGGGCAGGTGGACGACGCCAGGTGGCCCCGATCCGCTGCCGAGGCGCTCGACGAGGGCCGGACGTTCCGAGCGACAGCGGCATGCCCGACGGTGGCGCCGGAGGACGGGCGCGCGGCCGGCTGGTCGACGGTGCGGGATCACGGCACCGCGTTCGTCGGACGTGCCGCGGAGCTCGCCGCGCTGCGTTGCACGCTCGACTCTGCGGTGGCCGGTCAGGGCTCTGCGCTGGTCATCCGCGGTGAGCCGGGAATCGGCAAGACCGAGCTCCTGCGGACGTTGCGGGCCGAGGCGGAGCTCCGCGGCATGTCGACGCTGGTATCCACTGGCGTGGAGGCGGAGGACCGGTTCCCGTACGCCGCGCTGCACCAGCTGCTGTACCCCCTCGCGGGACTGCTGGAGCGGCTGAGCCCAGCCCAGCGTCGGGCGCTGCTCGGTGCCTTCCGCGTCGAGGCGATGCAGGAGGACAAGTTCACGGTTGCGCTCGCCACGCTCGAACTGCTTGCGGAGGCAGCCGCAGCGGGGCCCGTTCTGCTTCTCGTCGACGATGCCCAGTGGCTGGACGAACCGAGTGCCGAGGTGCTCGGCTTCGTCGCACGCAGGCTCGGGGGCCACCGGATCTTCGCGGCGGTCGCGGCCCGGTCCGGCCACGGGGAACCGCTCGGGCGCAGCGGCCTACCCGAGCGCGCGCTGTCCCGGCTCTCGCCGGACGACGCAGAACGGCTCCTGACCGCACAGGCCCCCGACCTCGACGCCGGCGCGCGGACTCACATCCTCACGCAAGCCGCAGGACACCCGCTGGCGCTCATCGAGCTTCCTCGGACGAACCCGAGCGCACGAACGCTGCTGCCTGGCAACTGGAGCGTCGCCCCGCTCACCGAACGCCTGGAACGGACCTTCGCAGGGCGCCTCCGGGAACTCTCCGCGGACGCGCGCGCCTTCCTGCTCACCCTCGCGGCCGACACCGCGTGCGGCCTCGGGGTCGTCATGGACGCAGCGTCGATGATCTCACCGGAGCCGGTGACCACCGACGCCGTGCAACAGGCCGTCGACGTCGGCATCGTCGAGTACGCCGATGCCGGTCTTCGCTTCTCGCATCCGCTGATGCGGTCGGCGATCTACTCGACCGCAGGCCTCCATGACCGGCTTGCCGCCCATCGGGCGCTCGCCACGGCGATGCGCCGGCGTCCCAAACAGGCGATCTGGCACAGGGCCGCCGCCGCGCTCGGCCCGGACGACCAGCTGGCGGAGGAGCTGGAGCAGTTGGCCTGCGCGGCGAGTGGGCGGCAGGCGGCGACGGTCGCACTGACCGCCCTGCAGCGTGCGGCCGCACTCGCCTCGGATACGGAACGCCGAAGCGCCCTGCTCGTGCGTGCCGCCGAACTGGCCACCGAGGTCGGCGCCCACCGGGAGGCCAGAGCGCTGCTCGACGAGGCCGACCCGGGCGAGCTGAGCACGGTCGGGCGCGCGCGCCTGCTGAACGTCGCCGAGGCCGTGGCGTTCGATCCGCACGACGGCGACAGGTGGATCGCACAGCTGACACGGGCCGCGGGCACAGCGAGCGGGGCGGGTGAGCACGAACTGGCGGGCAGCCTGTTGTGGCGCGCCGCCACGCGATGCTTCTTCCAGGGCGCGTCGCCGTCGGCGCGTTCCGAGATCGTCGCGCAGGCCGAGGCGCTCGACTCCGTCGAGCAGAACCCCCTGGCACTCGCCGTTCTCGCCTACGCCTCGCCCGAGCGCTGTGGACGGGATGTCCTTGATCGTCTCGAGAGGTTGAACGGCCGGGAACTCGACGCCGACGGCCTGCGGTTGCTGGGCAGCGCGCACCTGGTCCTCGGTGACTTCCCGCGATGCGTCGACCAGCTCAAGCGGGCAGCCGACGTGTGCCGGATCCAGGAGCGCACCGGAATGCTCGCCAGGATGCTCGGAGCGAACGCATACGTGCGGATCTGGCTCGGCGACCTGGACCGGGCCCACGCCGAGTCCGAGGAGGCCCACGGCATCGCCCGGGAGAACGGCGAGCACTTCACCGCAGCCGCCACCCGAATCAACATCGCGCTGGTCAGTGCACTGCGGGGAGACCAGCACACCGCACAGCGGCAGCTCGAGAACATCGCATCCAGCAGGTTGGTGCCGGGGATGCGCTACATCCTCGCCGGAGCCAGGCACGCGCGCGGCCTGCTCGCCATGCTCGACGGGCGTCCCACCGAGGCGTTCGAGCACCTGGCTGCCACCTTCGACGTCGACCAGGACTGCTACCACCCGGTCATCCGCTGGTGGCTCGCACCGGATCTCGCCGATGCCGCCGTCGCCTCCGGCAACACAGCGCAGGCCCGGGAGCTGCTCGGGGACCTGCCGGCGTTGGCCCGCCGGCTGTCCACGCCGATGCTGATCCTCGCGACGAGCTACACGGCGGCCGTCCTCGCCCCGGAAACGGAGGAGGACGACCGGTACCAGGAGGCTCTCCTCGGCGAAGTCGGCGGCTGGTCCCTGTACCGCGCCCGCCTGCAACTGCATCACGGCAAGCGCCTGCGGCGCCGACGGCGACCGTTGGACGCCAAGGAGCCGCTGCGGCGGGCCCGCAACGTCTTCGACGAGCTCGGGGTCAGACCGTGGGCCGACGAGGCTCGCGCGGAGCTGCGAGCGACGGGGGAGGCCAGCTCCCGGCGAACAGTGGGGATCAGTGGGCAGCTCTCCGCCCAGGAACTTCAGATTGCGACGCTCGCCGCGGACGGCCTCACGAATCGGCAGATCGCCGAGCGCCTCTATCTGTCGCACCGGACGGTGGGGTCCCACCTGTACCGCATTTATCCACGTCTCGGCATCGCGAACCGAGCGCAACTGCGCAATGCCCTCGACCGCACCGGATGTGCGGGAGCAGAGGAGTCGGCATAGCGGCTGATTCGTCGAAGTGGCCTACCTGAACGATCGTTGTGAAGCGCGTGAGAACGAACGGATTGATTCATTTTTCTGTCGACGTTCATCGTCGGTCGTCGCCTTGTTTCACGGCGGCGGTACGGTTGACGAAAACGCGCACCGCATCGTGCGGCGGTCAGTGGATGAACCGACAGGTAGGAGTGCGGGCGAATGCCGCTTTTCGGGCGCGAAGTGGAGACGAGGTGCCTGGCCGAGCTGATCGACGGGGTGGGGAAGCGGGGCGGCGCACTGATCGTCCGGGGGGAGGCCGGCATCGGAAAGTCGGCTCTGCTCAGCGAGGCGTGCCGGCGCGTCGCCAGCTCGGGCATGCGCATGCTCGCCACCACCGGGGTGGAGTGCGAGCAACATCTGCCCTACGGCGGGTTGCACCAGCTCCTGCGCCCGATCCGTGCCGGTATCAGCGCCCTCCCTGGCCCGCAGAGCGATGCACTCCGCGCCGCGCTGGGGCTCGCGGATGAGGCAGTGCCGGACGTCTACCTCGTCGGGCTGGCCGTCCTGAACCTGCTGGCCGAAGCGGCTGCCCACTCACCGCTGGTGCTGATCGCCGAGGACGCCCACTGGCTGGACCGGTCCAGCACCGACGTACTCGCCTTCGTGGCGCGCCGTCTCGAGTCCGAGCCCATCGTGTTGATCGCGACCACGCGTGACGGTGCCTCGTCGCGACTCGATGACGCCGGCCTGCCGTCGATGCGGGTCGAGCGGCTCCCGGAGGACACCGCGGCCGCGCTTCTCGACGCGGCCGCTCCCGGCCTCGCGCCGGCCGTACGGTCGCGGCTGCTGAACGAGGCAGCAGGCAATCCGCTGGCGCTGACCGAACTGCCCGCTGCCGTGCTGTGCCTGGGTGGTGCCGATGCAATGCTGCCGGCCGTCCTGCCGCTGACCGCGCGCCTCGAACGGGCATTCACCGCCCGGGTGGCGGGGCTACCCGGCGACACCCGCACGAGCCTGCTGATCGCCGCGCTCAACGACAGCGGCTCCCTCGCCGAGACGCTGGATGCCACGTCATCGGCTCTCGGAACCGCCGTCGGCGTTGCGGTTCTGACTCCCGCTGTCGAAGGCCGGCTGATCGAGCTCGGTCCGAGCACGCTGACCTTCCGGCACCCGCTGATGCGCTCGGCGATCCCGCAGGCCGCCGACGCAGGCGAGCGGCAGGCGGCCCATCGGGCGTTGGCCGAGACCTTGTGCGGGCAACCGGACCGACGGGCGTGGCACCGGGCGGCCGCCACGGCGGGCACGGACGAGAGCGTCGCCTTCGAGCTGGAGCAGGCCGCTGACCGGGCACAACGCCGAGGTGGAGTGGCCGGTGCGGTCGCGGCCCTGGAGCGCTCGGCGTGGCTGAGTGACGCACCGGCCCGCCGTGCCGAACGGCTTCTGCGGGCAGCCGACCTCGCGGTCGAGTCCGGCCGGAAGGACGTCGTGGAACAGTTGCTGGGTCAGGTCTCGACGTTGGAACTCACAGCGCAGCAACGTGCCCGGGCCACCTGGCTGCGCAGCAGCTTCGACGACGGGATGCGCGATGGCTTCGCCGGACCGCTGGAGCTCGCCACCCTCGCCGAGGCGGTCGCCACCGACGGAGATGTCGATCTGGCCACGCGCATTCTCTGGGGTGCCGGGATGCGGTGTTTCTGGACGGAGCCGGGTTCCGCGGCCCGTGAGCACATCGTGGCCGTGGCGGACCGACTGCCCATCGACGACGCCGACCCCCGGATGGTGGCGATCTCGGCGTACGTCGCTCCGATCGAGCGCGGCGGGACGGTCGTGGCGGCCCTGCGCGAACTGGCAGGCCGCACCGGTGGGGATCCTCAGGTGCAGCGTTTTCTCGGCAGTGCCGCGTTGCAGGTGGGGGCGTTCGACCTGTCGGCACGGTTCTCCGCCGCCGCGCTGTCCGGCTTGCGCGCGCAGGGCAGGCTCGGGTTGCTGACCAGGGCGCTGGCGGTCCAGGCGTGGAGTTCGGTGCGCCTGGGTGACCTCGCGGTGGCGCTGCCCGCGGCGGAGGAGGCCGGAAGGCTCGCCCAGGAGACCGATCAGCCGTTCATGTACGGGCTGGCCAGGGCCGTCGAAGCCGAGATCGCGGCGCTGCGCGGCACCTATGAGTCGGCCACTGTCCTGGCTGCGGAGGCAGAGCAGGTGGGTCTGGCAGCAGGGGCCCGTCCGGTGCTGGCCACGGTGCAGGTGGCGCGCGGCCTGACGGCATTCGGCGAAGGCCGCTACGCCGACGCCTTCGCGGACCTGCGGCGGATGCACGACCCCGCCGACCCGGCCTACCAGCTCGCCCTGCACTGCTACGCCATCGCGGAGCTGGCGGAGGCGGCCATCCGCACCGGTCAGACCGACGCGATGCGCGAGATCCTGCGCGAGCTGGAGACGTTCGCACCGACGACGTCGTCACCGGCGCTGCACATCGGCCTGCGCTACGTGCGGGCCGTTCTCGCGCAGGGTGACGAGGCCGAGGATCTGTTCAAGGCTGCACTCGGTGCCGACCTCACCGGATGGCCGCTCGAGCGCGGGCGTGTCCTGCTCGCCTTCGGGGAGTGGCTACGGCGTCAGCGGCGCGCGGCCGAGTCCCGTGTGCACCTGCGGGCAGCCCGCGAGACGTTCGACGCCGTCGGGGTGATCCCGTGGAGCGAGCGGGCACGTGGGGAGCTCCGTGCTTCGGGCGAGGCGAGCCCGAACCGCAGTCCGAACGCCCGCGACCAGCTCACCGCGCACGAGCTGAGCATCGCCCAGCTGGCCGCCGACGGGCTGACCAACCGGGAGATCGGCCAACGGCTCTATCTGTCTCACCGGACGGTGAGCACGCACCTGCACCGAATCTTCCCCAAGCTCGGTATCAGCTCTCGCGCCGAGCTCGGGGCTGCGCTCCGGCCGTCCGCCGAAGCCCCTGACGCGTCGACGGCGGCGCGGTGACGTACACCGACAGCGTCATCTGACGGTAGCGAATCCGGCTGACCCGTACCTATGGTCGCTCGGGTGTCACGCGCCGAATTCAGACCATTTCCGGGTCGATGACATCGGGAGGTGGGAGTGGTAATTGCGTATCGCCGTGGGGACCGGCGGATCGGGGTTCGGGTGCTGAGTAGGAGAGCGTTTTCGCGGGCGGTCGCGGCAGCAGTGACGTCCGCGTCGATTGCGTCGGTCACCGGTTGCGCAGCGGCACGACCGACGCCGCCGAACCCGCCGATGCATACGTCGTTCAGTTCGTTGAAGCAGGTGGACGCCGGAGTTCTGAACATCGGATATGCAGAATTAGGCCCCGCCGACGGCCCTGCGGTCGTTCTTCTGCACGGCTGGCCCTACGACATCTACAGCTACGTGGATGTCGCCCCTGTGCTGGCGTCGGCAGGCTACCGGGTGATCGTCCCCTACCTGCGTGGCTACGGATCGACGTCCTTCCTCTCCCCGGCGACGTTCCGCAACGGGCAGCAGGCGGCCGTAGCCGTCGACATCATCGCCCTCATGGACGCCCTCGGGATCGACAGGGCGATCCTCGGCGGTTTCGACTGGGGATCGCGGACAGCCTGTGTGATGGCAGCGCTCTGGCCGGAGCGCTGCAGGGCACTCGTGTCCGTGAGCGGTTATCTGATCACCAGTCTCAAGGCGAACCTGGAGCCGTTGCCGCCGGCAGCCGAGTTGGGATGGTGGTACCAGTACTACTTCGCCACGGATCGCGGTGTGAGCGGCTACAGCAGGAACAGGCACGACTTCAACAAGTTGATCTGGAAGAACGCCTCGCCCACGTGGAACTTCGATGACGCCACGTTCGAGCGCACCGCGGCATCCTTCAGCAACCCGGATCACGTCGGCATCGTCATCCACAACTACCGATGGCGGCTGAGCCTCGCCAAGGGCGACCCGCAGTACGACGCACTCGAGCAGAAACTCGCCGGAGCTCCGGTCATCACGGTGCCGACGATCACGATCGCCAGTGATTTCGATGGTGCCGCCGCGGACGGGGCCGCGTACCGCAAACAGTTCTCCGGCAAGTATTCGCACCGGGTGCTGAAGGGCATCGGGCACAACGTGCCTCAGGAGGCCCCGCAGGAGTTCGCCCAAGCGATCATCGACGTCGATCGTTCCTGATCAGCGGCGACCCTGATCAGCGGCGACCCTGATCAGCGGCGACCCTGATGTGCGGCGACACGGTCAATCCTGCATCAGGCTCGCTGCCCGCTCGGCTATGGCCACGACGGTGGCGAGGGTGTTGGCCGAGGGAATCGAGGGCATCACAGAGGCATCCGCGACACGAAGGCGGCTGATTCCCCGAACGCGCAGGTCGGTGTCGACGACGGACATCTCGTCGCTACCGATCCGGCAGGTGCCCACGGGGTGGTAGTAGGAATGCGTAGTGGCCCGCAGGTAGTCGCGCGGGCTGGAGCCGTCGGCGTCCGGGCCCGGCGCCACCTCGGCGTCGCGCCAGCTGACCAGCGCACTCTGGTTTCCGATCTCCCTGGCCAGCCGGAGTCCGGTGACCATCATCTCGAGGTCAGCGCTGTCGCCGAGGTAGTTCGGATCCAGCAACGGCGCCGCGTCGGGCCGTGCGCTTACCAGCCGCACCGACCCGCGACTGCGGGGCGCCATCGCGGAGAACGCGATCATGTACTGGTCGTCGACACCGGGCAGCGGTGTCACGAAGAAGGCTTGCAGGTCAGGAGCGTCCACGTCGGCGGCGCTGCGCATCAGGCCGAGCACCTCGATGTGGTTGTTGACGCCCACCGGGACCGGACGGCCGGCGCTGTAGACCACCCCGGAAAGCGGGTGGTCGTGCAGGTTCTCGCCGACGCCCGGGAGATCCACGACGACAGCGATCCCGACCGATTGCAGGTGCGCCTGCGGCCCGATGCCGGACAGGAGCAGCAACTGGGCCGTCCCGATGGCTCCGGCGGTGAGCACGACCTCGCCTGAGCAGGCAGCCGAGACCTGCCGGCCGTCGTCGGTGTAGTCGACTCCCACGCACGTCCCGTTGTCGACTCGGATCCGATGTACCAGAGCGTCGGTGACGACGTCGAGATTGGGCCGGTCAGCGACGGGCCGGAGGTAGGCGTCCGCCACGCTCTGCCGTGCACCCCCGACGATGTTCAGGTCGGTCCAGCCGAATCCTTGTTCCAGTCCACCACTGATGTCGGTGGCCTTCAGGTGCCCGGCCTCCAGGGCGGCCTCCAACCCGGCGGCGGCGAGCGGGTGAGGCTGTTCCGCCGGCGCGACGACCATCGGTCCGTCCACCCCCCGAACGTCCGCCGCACGCCCCGCCGCGCTCTCGCTGCGACGGAAGAACGGCAGCAGGTCGTCGAATCCCCACCCCGGCGCTCCCGAGGCCGTCCAGGCGTCATAACTCGAGCGGTGCCCCCGTGCGAAAACCATCCCGTTGATGCTCGAAGAACCGCCCACTGCACGTCCACGCGGGATCTGAAGAACCGTGCCGGTGCCCGATTGCTCGACGGTGACGCTGTTCCAGTCGGCCGAGCCTCCCCGCAGCGTGATCCAGGCAGGCGGTGTGGCCATCTCGGGCAACGGGTGACGAGCGCCGGCTTCCACGAGGAGTACGCGCGAATCCGGATTCGACGACAAGCGTGCAGAAATCACACATCCTGCTGTGCCGCCGCCCACCACGATGTAGTCATAAGTCGACATCAATGCGCACCCGCCCCCACAGCTCGCATCTGGTGCCTCGCGTCTTCGGCTGCACGGGCACCGGTGCACCGTAGATGCAGATGGGCTCGCGCCCGCAACTGCCGGGTTCCGCTGTCGGTGTACGTCACGTCGTACGGGGCCTTACACCGACAGCGTCATTCGACGGGCGCCGTACCGGTCGGTTCTGCCTACTGTCGGAAAGGCCCGCTCCCCGGAACAACAAGACAAAGAAGGAAATTCACCGTGACCGAGACCACGTACACGGCTGTCGTCACCGCCACCGGAGAGGGTCGCAACGGAGGCCGTGCCCTGTCCGATGACGGTCTTCTCGACGTCACTCTCGCCATTCCGAAGGCGATGGGCGGAGCCGGCGGTGCCACCAATCCGGAGCAGCTTCTCGCCGCAGGGTGGGCGTCGTGCTTCCTCGGAGCGGTCAAGCGCGCCGCCGCACAGAAGAAGGTGCCCGTGCAGAACCTGTCGGTGATCGCGGACGTCACCCTGCACCACGACAAGCAACTGGACGAGTTCGTGCTCAGCGCCGCGCTGCACATCGAGCTCAGCGGCGTCGACCAGCAGACCGCAGATGAGCTCGGCGCGGGCGCCCACCAGATCTGCCCGTACTCGAAGGCCACCCGCGACAACGTTCCGGTCACCATCGACGCGACCGTCGTCTGAGTTTCTTGCGCTGGCGGGCTTCAGCGGTGCTCCGGTGCGGTGTCCGCGTGCCAGAGTTCCGGGCCTCCGAGCCCGTGCTCGACGTTCCAGGCGACGGCGTCGATCGCTGAGGCCGTCCGCCCGGTCATGCCGCGCTGCGCGGCGAGATGCAACGCTGCCGGGACGATGTGGTCGGGGCGCAGATACGGCGGGTTCACGAACCCGGTGGCAGCGCGCGCGGCGGCCATCTCGCCCGAACCCGTCGTCATCGTCGGACCGGGAATCAGGACGTTCGCCGCGATGTCGTGGCCGCGCAACTCCTCGGCGAGGGAGAGGATCATGCTGGCAAGCGCGGACTTGGACGCCTCGTAGGGCTGGTTCAGCCCCGCCGAACGGGAGGCCTGCCACACACCCGGCGCCACCGTCTGTGTCATCGCGCCGCTCGTGCCGACGGCGATGATGCTCCCGCCGCCCGCCTCGATCAGCAGCGGAACGAACCGGCGGATGACGGTGAGGGTTCCAAGCACGTTGACCTCGAACATCGCCCGCCAGTCGGCGTCGCTCGCGTCGAGCACAGTGGACAGTCCGGTGGGCTCGAACAAGCTCCGCTGACGCAGCGCGGCATTGCTGATGACCACGTCGACGCGGCCGAACCGGTCGAGCGCGGCGTCCCGCGCCGCCGCGATGCTGTTGCTGTCGGTGATGTCAGCGGCGATGGTCAGGATTCGGCGGGCGTCGGGCTCGTCGAACGGCTCCGCGCCTCCCGGATCACTGTCCACGGCGATGACGGCGGCGCGCTCGCGCAGGAACCCGTTCGTCAGGGCTCGCCCGATGCCTCGGGCAGCCCCGGTGACGAGCACGATCGAGTCGGACAGCTCTGTCACAACGCATCTCCTTCACCGCGGCCGCCTTCGACGGACATCGGATCAGGAGACCGGTGCCGCCGTCACCCCTTGTCCGGCTGCGGCACCGGGCTTTCGTCGACCGATGGACGAGACGGTGGGCGTCGTGCTGCCGTCTTTCGGACATCCGGCTGACGCGAGCGCACCGTGAGGCGGCGCAGGTCACGTGTCGTTCTCGGCGTGCCGTCCGACGAGCAGCGGGCACGGGGTGTTGCGAAGTAGGTACTTCGTCGTGCCCCCCAGCAGTGCGTCCCGCAGGGCGCTGTGCCCGTGCCGGCCGACCACGAGCGCGGCGGCGTCGGCATCACGCGCCATCCGGACGAGCGTTTCGCCCACGGTCAGTTCGTCGGCGACGGCCGTCCCGTCGGCCGGCATCCCGAGTGAGGTGGCGATCCCCGCGCCCTTCCGCGCCAGCTCGCGGGCGCCGGAGTAGACGGCCTCGTCCAGCTTCGCGGCCGACCGCAGGTCGAACTGTGCCGGCGGGAGGTCGAGACCGGTGCTCGGGAGCGTGGCGTAGTCGTAGGCGACACCCGCTTCCCACACCACAACGACGAGACCGGGTCGTGGGGCCAGGAGCTCCGCGGCCTCCTGCAGGGCACGCAGGGCGGCGGGGGAGCCGTCGAAGGCGATCACGACCGGACGAGAGGGCATGCAGCGGGGTTCCCCGAAGCGGTCGGGGCAACCGGGTTCGGGCAGTTCGGCCCACGATCGTGGCGCCGAATCGACGACGGTTGCCCGGGCCTCGGTCGACGTGACCGGGTGTTGCAGCTACGGGCCTCGGCCAGCACTCCCGTACCGGCCCCACCATGTGAACGGCGCTACGGGCCGACCGCTCCATCGATGCGGAGCGGATCGGCGCGCTCAGAATGCGTGTGAGGAGATCAATTCGCGAGATCGGCGGTGCTTCGTTGCTGACGGGTTGCGGGGCCGCCGCGCGCCGCTTTCCCGAACACGTTCCCCATGCGCGCCGTCGTGGCGCGTGAGGTCAGGCAACCGAGGAAAGCGTGTCGAGCTCGTCGGTCCGGAGTGCGTCGTCGCCGTAGAGTTCCTGCACCCAGTTGGTCTGGTAGACGGTGTCGAGGTAGCGCTCGCCCATGTCGGGGGCGAGGGTCACGGCGGTCATGTCGGGTGTGCCGTGTTGTTCGAGCCAGCGGACTGCTCCGGTGACCTGCGTGCCGGTGGAGCCGCCGAAGAGGAAGCCGCGTTTGGCCAGTTGGTGGCAGGTGCGGACGGTGTCTGCTTCCTCGACCATGACCACGTCGTCGACGTAGGACTCGTCCAGCAGCGGCGGCCGCACACCCATGCCCAGGCCGGGGATCATCCGGCGTCCGGTGGGGCCACCGAAGGACACCGAGCCGACGGTGTCGACCGCGACGATGCGCACGGGGCGGTGCCATTCTTTGAAGAAGCGGGCGCAGCCCATGAGGGTGCCGGTGGTGCCGGCGCCGACGAACAACACGTCGAGCTGGGGGAACTGGCGGGCGATCGCAGGGGCGGTGCGGCGGTAGTGCGCGCCCCAGTTGGCCGGGTTGGTGTACTGGTTGAACCACACGTACCGGTCGTCGGAGGCGCACAGCGCGCGGACGTAGTCGATGCGGGCGCCGAGGTAGCCGGTGGTGGGGTGGGGTTCGGTGATGATGTGTACCTGGCTGCCCAGGGCTTCCATCAGTCGTCGGGTGGCGAGGTTGCAGCGTGAGTCGGTGACGCAGATGAACCGGTAGCCCTTGCTGGCCGCGAGCATGCTCAACGCCACACCGAGGTTGCCCGATGAGGACTCGATGAGAATCGATCCGGGGCGCAGTATCCCGTCGCGCTCCGCTGCCTCGACCATCTCGGTGGCCGCCTTCACCTTCACCGAACCGGCGAAGTTAAATCCCTCACACTTCAAGAAGAGCGGCTGACCGAAGATGGACTTCACGTCGACATAGAGCTCGTCTTCGTTGAACTGGTGAGGAGCGGAAATGACTGGCATCTGGGTCCCCCTCGTCAATGCTGGCTGGCGGCTTGGCGCCTGCTGGTTTCAACGACTATCCCGCGCAACCGGTTCAACCCGCCGGAGATTCCCTCCGGGTTTTCCGGCCGAAGCCACGGGATGTGTGGCGAACACGACAGCGAATACGGGAACCGGGCCGAGCCGGTCGCTGCAGCCGTTGTGACTGATGGGGAACTGTGAGCGAGAACTTGTCAGATGTTCTGGTTGTATCAATGGGCCGGTTTTATACGCCGATCATCGCCGTTGTACCGATCTGACCCGTTGGTCGAATCGGTTCGGTCCATAGCGTCGGTCAAACCGTTTACCCGACCGGGAACAGACTTTAGCGAGTCAGGCCCATGGGAAGCCAGATGCCGAGCTTCCCATGGGCCTTCGATTGCCCGCTCAGATGGAGACGGTCACGCCGTACTCGCTCAGGAAGGACTCGAGCGTCAGGATCTGTTCCAGCGCGAGCCTGATGCCGCCGAACACCGCGTCCGTCGGAGGCGCGGTGAGCGCCGACTCGGCTGCATGGGCGTCCAGCAGCGGCGCTACCGCCGAGTCGCGCTTCATCAGCAGCGCGGCGAAGCCGTCGTGCAGCATCTGGTCGTAGCCGGGGTCCTGCGTGGACGGGTACGGGCTCTTGACCCGCTGCACGACCGACTGGGGCAGTACATCGGCGGTGGCGGCCCGCAGCAGGCTCTTCTCGCGCCCGTCGAAGGTCTTGTGGGCCCACGGCGTGCCGAACACGTACTCGACGAGCCGGTGATCGCAGAAGGGCACCCGCACCTCCAGCCCCACGGCCATGCTCATCCGGTCCTTGCGGTCGAGCAGGTTGGGCAGGAACCGGGTCAGGAACAGGTGACAGATCTCCCGCATCCGCCGCTCGTGCGGATCGTCCGCGGCCGGACCGGTCAGCTCGGGTACCTCGGCCAGCGCCGTGCGGTACAGGTCGTCGATGTAGCCGGCGAGGTCGAGCTTGCCGACCAGTCCCGGGTCGAGCAGCCGCTGGGTCGTCTCCGTGCGCACTGCGACGCCGCCGAGCCAGGGGAAGGTGTCGGCCTTGACGTAGGCGGGGTCGTGGAACATCGGGTAGCCGCCGAAGACCTCGTCGGCCGACTCGCCTGACAGCGCCACCGTCGAGCGCTGCCTGATCGCCCGGGACAGCAGATACAGCGAGCTGTCGATGTCGCCCATGGTGATCGGAACATCGCGCGCGTGGCGCACCGCCGCCCGCACGTCCGGGTCGGCGAGCTCGCTGGTGGACAGCGTGATGTCGGTGTGGTCGGTGCCGACGAACTTCGCCACATCCTGCACGTACGGGGCATCCGGTGTGCCACGCCCCGCGCCGGGCTTGAAATTGTCGGTGTAGCCCACGAAATCCACCGCGAACGAGCGGATGCGTTCCGGGCTGAAGCGCGCGGCCAGCGCGGTCAGGGCCGAAGAGTCCAGCCCGCCCGACAGCAACGTGCACAGCGGCACATCGGAGATCAGCTGCCGCTGGATCGTGTCGTCGAGCAGTTCGCGTACGTGCCGCACGGTGGTCGGCACGTCGTCGGTGTGCCCGGTATCGGCGAGCTGCCAGTAGCGCAGCTCCTGAATGCCGTCGCGACTCACGCGCACGACGAAGCCGGGCGGCACCTCGCGCATTCCGCGGAACACCGCGTTGTGCGGGTCGGCGACGAACCCGAGTGTGCGCCGCAACCCGTCGAGATCCATCACGCGCTCGGCGCCGGTGTTGGCCAGGATCGCCTTCGGCTCGGAGCCGAACAGCACCCCGTGCTCGGTGGGGTAGTAATACAGCGGTTTGATCCCCAACCGGTCGCGCACGAGGATCAACTCCCGCGCCGCGGCGTCCCACAGCGCGTAGGCGAACATCCCGTTCAGCTCCCGTACCGCATCACGCGGGTCGCGTCGGCCCCACTCCCGATGCGCCTGCACCACCACCTCGGTGTCACTGCTCGTCTCGAAGCGCCGGCCCGCTGCGGCCAGGCGCTCCCGGAGTTCGCGGTAGTTGTAGGCCTCGCCGCTGTAGACCAACGCCAGCGCGGTGCGCCCGTCCTCGGTCAGCGTCATCGGCTGCCGGCCACCCTCGATGTCGATGACCGCCAACCGCCGATGCCCCAATCCCACCGGCCCGTCGACCCACATGCCCTCGTCATCCGGGCCCCGGCAGGCCATCGTCGCGGTCATCCCGGCCAGCTCTCGACGAGCGTCCGGCGCGCCCAGATCGCGATCGAAGGACACCCATCCACATATGCCGCACATACGCAGTCGCTCCTAACGTAGTAGTGATAAGCAGACGCCGATCAGGTAGAGACCGATAATGATCGGAATCAGGAGCCGGGAACGAAGTTGGGCCCGCTGGTCTCGAAGGAGGAGCGATTCTCGGCGACGAATTGTTCGACCGACAGCGGGGGGCGCCCCCCAACCTTCTCGACGACGTCGTTCGTGCCGGCGAACACGCCGTTCTGGTAGTCGACGGCGACGTTGCTCAGGTGCTGGACGAGATGCTCGTCCAGCCCGCGCTCGAGCATCGCCCTGGCGAACTCCTCGACACTGATCGGCTCGTAGTGCACCGGATGGCCGAGCACGCCGGACATGGCCTTGGCGATGTCGTGGTGGTTCTGCTCGACCGGACCGTGCAGGGTGTAGACCGCGCGGTCGTGCGGCTCGGGGTCGAGCAGCAGCGCGGCGATCACGCGGGACTGGTCGGCTGCGGCGATCGGGGCGTGCCGGCCCTCGCCGAACGGGAGCCGGAGGTAACCCTCACCATCCCGCTTCTCCCACCACAACGTGAGCCACTCGGCGAAGAACGTCGGCCGCACATGGGCGGTGAGCAGGGTGGTCCGGTCCAGCAGGCGCTCGCACAGCCAGTGTTGCCGGGCGGCGTTGCTGCCCGCCTCGCGGCGGGCGGAGATCTGGGACATGTTGACAACGGACCGAACGCCGGCCTCGGTCGCCGCCTGGGCGAAGATGACGGTCGACTCCACCAGGCCCGGAAGGATCGGGTGGCAGAAGTAGGCGCCGGTGACGCCTTGCAGGGCGGTGGTCACGCCGTTGAGGTCGTGCAGGTCGGCCACGACGATCTCGGCGCCGGCCTCGGCCAGCGCGCGGGAGCGTTCGTCCTCCCGATGCACCATCGCCCGGGCGCGGTGACCGCGCTCGAGCAGCAGTTTGATCGCGCCGCCTCCGGTCCTGCCGGTCGCGCCGGTTACCAGGAACAGCCTGTCATCGTCGGTCATCTGAACACCTCTCATCGAACTACCGGTTGAGATCCACGGGCGAGCTGCGCCTCGGGGTGCTCCTCATCGGGCTAACGGGCCTGAATGCCCGGTCCGTCGGTCGGTCCGGTGCTGCGGATGCCGCGGACGAAATCGGCGACCGCGGCACCGATCAGATCCGGACTGTCCTCCTGGACGAAGTGCACGCCTGGCACTGTCACTTCGGTCTGGTTGGCCCAGGTTCGGCAGAACTCGCGCTGGCTGCGGATCAGGATCGCGCCAGGTTCTGCGTTGATGAACAGTTTGGGCACCGTGGACGTGGCCAGCCACCGGCCGTATTCCTCGACGATCCGCACGACCTCTGCGGGTTCGCCCTCGATCGGGAGTTGGCGCGGCCAGCTCAGCGTGGGTCGGCGGCTCTCGCCCGGGGTGAGGTAGGGCGCGCGGTAGACCGCCATCTCCTCCTCGCTCAGGTCCCGGAGGACCGCCGTCGGCAACACCTCCTCGACGAACAGGTTGTCGGCGAGCACCATCGATTCACCGGCTGGGGAGCGGAAACCCTGGAATGTCCGCCGCGGGTCGTCCCGCCAGTCGTCCCATCTCATGGGGGCCACGATGGCTTCCATGTAGGCGATCCCGGCCACCCGGTCCTGATGCTGGAACGCCCAGTCGAAGCCGAGCGCCGAACCCCAGTCGTGCACGACGAACACGGCATTCTCGCCAATGCCGATACGGTCCCACAGCGCGAACAGGTATTCCCGCTGCTCCTGATAGGAGTAGCGATCCGGACCGGAGGGCACCAGTTTGTCCGAGTCGCCCATCCCGGCGAGATCGCAGGCGATCAGCCGTCCGAGCCCCTTCAGATGTGGCATGACGTTCCGCCACAGGTAGGCCGAGGTCGGGTTGCCGTGCTGAAAAACGATCGGATCGCCCTCACCCTCGTCGAGGTAGGCCATCCGTAGCCCGTTGATCTCGGCGAACTTCTTCTCGGCGTAGGGACGCGTGTTCATCATTGCTCTCCTCGGGACGACTGCGGTTCCTGGGAGAATTCGACGGTGATGTCGCTGAAGTCGACGATGATGACCGGCTCGGGTCCCGTGCGGCCGTCTTCGACGGGCAGTACGTAACGGTGCGTCGGGAACACCAGGCCGGACGCGGTTCGGTGCGCTTCGGTGCGGTGGACGGCCTGCCGGCTGCCCATCACGTAGGGCGCGTAGTCGAGCCTGCGCAGCAGTCCCGATTCGTCGTAGGAGAAAACCTGCTCGGTGCTGTGGGTGGCGATGTGCGGGGGAAAGGTCACCCGGAGCCGCCGCCACCGATCGCCGTCCGCCTGCCACGGCTCCAGTTCCTCGGTCCGGACGCCGGACACCGTCAGCAGGTACGGGGTGGTGAGGTAGTTCCACATGCCGTAACCGCCGAAGTACAAGGCGTGCAGCGAATCCCAACGGGTGTCGTCACCCCGGACCGGGAAGGACTCCCGCGGCGCGTGGCGCTCCCGCAGGACGGCGCCGCCCTCGTCCTCGATGGCGACACGGTCGGGCGTGTACACCCCGCGTATTCCGGGGCCGGTGAAACCGGTGAACACCGTGCGTTGCTCATGCACCTCGACCGCGACGTCCACTCCGGCGAATGTCTTCGCCTGGCCGAGCGCCGTCCAGGTCGGACCGACCATGTGGAGCCGGGCGCGAACCGTCGTGGCCCTGCTCCACTGCTCGCGTCCGCCGTGCGCTTCCAGCACCAGATCCAGCAGTCCGGTTTCCTGCGCCTCGCTCACGAAGCCGGCTCCTCGGCCTGTCGGACTACTCGGACCGGGCGGCAGCATTGTCGCCGATGACGTTTCCCCGCATGAGCCATCGCAGAGTCTCCTCAAGCTTGATGTGATGCCGGCGCTACCTCGCAGACAAGATCTGGTTGCGGCAACGCCGGGGCGTACCAGGTTGGTTCAATCAGTGAACTAGCCCGAGCGTAGCACGGCATGGTTCAGTGAGTGAACCAGCTGGCGGAATGGTGTGAATGTCTCTTTCGGGCAATTACGTGGGCCCGTACTACCAAAGTCACTGCGGTCTCTCCCGTAGGGGCGGAGACTGCGCCGGGCGTTGACAACCGCGCCACGCGAAGAATGTGAGGAGCTCTGAGGAAAGCCATATGTCGACGAACCTGACGCGCACCCGGCGCTACGTCCTCGCCGCCCGGCCCGCTACGACGACCGGGCCGATCGAGGACGGGGTGTTGCGCTACGAGGACGACGCGCCGGTGCCTCCGATCGAGGACGGTCAGGTGCTGGTGAAGGTCGAGTGGTTGTCGCTGGACGTCGCGACCCGCGGCTGGATGAACGACGTGCGCAACTACCTGCCGCCGTCACCGCTGGGAGGGGCGATGCGCGCACTCGGCTCCGGCATCGTCACCGGGTCGCGGCACAAGGACTTCGCCGTCGGCGATCGGGTGTCAGGGCTGGTGGGCTGGCAGGAGGACGCGGTGGTCCACGGCTCGACCCTGAGCAAGGTGCCGGACGGCGTGCCGCTGCAAGCCGCGCTGCACGTGCTGGGCATCTCCGGTCAGACGGCATGGCTCGGCCTGCACGACATCGGGCAGCCCGAGCCGGACGAGACGGTGGTCGTCACCGCTGCGGCCGGCGCCGTCGGCTCCATCGCGGTGCAGCTCGCGGTGGCCGCCGGTGCCCGCGTGGTCGGGGTCGCCGGCACCCCGCAGAAGTGCGCGTTCGTGCGTGAGCTGGGCGCGGTCGGGTGCGTGAACTACAGGGAGCAGGACGTCGCCGCGGCCATCGCGGAGCTGGCCCCTGATCGGGTCGATGTCCTGTTCGACAATGTCGGCGGGGCGATCCTCGACGCGTTGCTTCCCCACATGGCCGTGAACGCCCGGGTCGTCCTGTGCGGTGCGGTGTCCCGCTACGACAAAAGCCGCGGCCCGGTCCCGCTGTACAACTGGTTCCACCTGCTGCCCAACAGGGTGCGGATGGAGGGCTTCATCTACATGGACCACAAGGACCGGTTCGCCGAGATCGAGGCCGACCTCCTGCCCAGGGTCCGGCGGGGTGAACTGCGCTGCCAGGAACACATCCTCGACGGGCTGAAGGCCGCGCCGGAGGGGATCCAGGTGCTGCTGAGTGGCAGCAACAACGGAAAGGTGCTGATCAGGCTGGGCAGTGACTGATCACCGCTGATGATCCGCCGGCGTCCTCGAACTGTCCTGGCCGCCGGCGATGCCTTCGAGCACCTCGGGTCTGACGATCAGCAGGCCGCCCTTCGGCAACCGGCGCAGCGCACCGCGCTCGCGCAGCGCACGGAGGGATCGTGCGACCACCTCTCGCACCGATCCGACGGACTGCGCGAGCTCGTGCTGGCCGGCCAGCACGACCAGCCCCTCCGGTTGCCGGACGGCCAACTCCAACAGGTGCCGGCTCACGCGCTGATCGATCGTGCCGAACACGTTGGCGCCCAGCGTGTCGATGGACTCGTAACACACCCTGGCCGTCTGCCTGGCCAACGACCACGCGACCCTCGCGTCGGTCTGGCCGAAGCGACGGAGAGTCTCCGGGTTGAGGAACGTGATCTCACATTCGGTGATCGCATAGCCCAACCACGGGCATCCGTTGGCGATCACCGATGTCAGCCCGAGAATCTGGCCGGCGCCCGCGTACCGCACCGTGGCCGTCCGCCCGTCGGGCCCACTGAGCACGACGCGGGTGAGACCGGAGTGGATCAGGCCGAGAGTTGGGCGCTCGGTATCGCCGATGAGGTTCCCCGCCGGGACCGTGTCAACGAAGGCTTCCGCGAGCATCGTCGACCGGACGGCGTCCGGAAGCTCGGCAAGATGGCTGTGTCGCCACGCCTCCAGCGACCCACGTTGGTTGGTCACTGACCGACGGTAGCACGCAGTGGTTCAGTGAGTGAACTAACGAGGTAGGATCGGATTCATGGCACTACCCAGCACCTATGCGGACCGCAACTGTTCGCTGGCACGAGCGTTGGAGGTCGTGGGAGAGCGGTGGACGCTCCTCATCGTCCGCGACGCGTTCTACGGGGTGCGCCGGTTCGGCGACTTCGCCACCCAGCTCGGGATCCCCCGCGCCGTCCTGACCAGCCGATTGAAGGCCCTGGTACAGGAGGGCGTGCTCACCCGCGACGACACGGCCGGCGGTGTCGAGTATCGGCTGACCGACAAGGGCATCGCCCTGTGGCCGGTCGTGCGCTCCCTGATGAGCTGGGGCGACGCTTTCTACTCCCCGGCCGGCATGAAGCGTGCCCTGCGCCATGACCACGACGGCGGCCTGCTCGACGACGAGGGGCGCTGTCGGCAGTGTGGTTCGGTCATCCCGGTCCCGGAGATCCGCATCGAACCCGGCCCCGGTTTCACGCCGAGCGACTCTGATCCTGATCGCGTGTCTGCCATTCTCAACACTCCGAGGCGGCTTCTCGAACCGCTCACGACCCCGCGCGGCTGACGAAGCCGGAAACGCATCGCGCCACCCGAAGTCGTCGGCATCCCATTGCGCCTCCAGTGCTCACTCCGGATCCGTCCTGGTGCAGCGCAATGCGGTCTCGTATCTCTGAGCTTCTGGCGTTCGCCTTGAGCCGACCGCGTCGTGTCATCCACATCACCAACCTGTCTGTTCTCTGGGCAATCCAGGTCGCATAGAGTACTAACTATGACTGTGAAAGCCAGCTCGCGCTGAAGACATGAGTGAGGACAGCGCTTTGCCGTCACACCCGTTGGACAATTCGATCTACTCGGCGTTGATCGGACCGCATGCCCACCTCGCGCAGCGACGTGGCAACGCGCTGCGCTACCCGGTCGACATGTCACCGTTCATGGCGCTGCCGCAGTGCCCTGACGACGCCGACTGGGCGGACATCGCAGCACTCGCCGGTCCCGATACCCGGGTCACCCTGAGCGGACCTGCGATCGAGCCGCCGGACGGCTGGGAGGTCGTGATGCGCGTCCCCCTGCTGCAATTCGTCGACGACGGGATCGCCGCCGCGCCGGAGGAGGAGGCCGTCCGCCTCGACCAGGCGGACGTTCCGGAGATGCTGGAATTGGCAGAACGCACCAAGCCCGGGCCGTTCCTGCCACGCACGATCGAGATGGGGACCTACCTGGGAATCCGCCGGAACGGTCGTCTGGTGGCAATGGCCGGTGAACGCCTCCACCCGCCGGGTTGGACGGAAATCAGCGGGGTCTGCACCGATCCGGGATGGCGAGGGCAGAGGCTGGGGACACGTCTGCTACTGGCTGTCGCAGCCGGCATCCGCGACCGCGGCGAGACGTCATTCCTGCACGTGCTCACGTCCAATACGAACGCCATCCGGCTGTACGAGTCGCTGGGATTCCGACTTCGCCTTCGCACGGAAAATATCGTCCTGACCCGCCCGCCCGTCGTGCATTGAGGAGAATCACCATGCCGTCCGTGCTCATCACCGGCGCGTCCAAAGGAATCGGCCGAGCCATCGCCGTCGAACTGGCGAGCCGCGGCCATCGGGTGATCGCCACCGCCCGCCGACCGGAGACCCTGGCCGACCTCCCCGTGGACCAGCGCCTGCGCCTCGACGTCACCGATCAGGACAGCGTCGATCAGGCCATCAAGGACGCCGGCGAGATCGACGTGCTCGTCAGTAACGCGGGTGCGACGCTCCGCGCGCCGCTGGAGAGCGTTCCGCTCGCGGAGGTCGAGCGGCTCTACCAGCTCAACACCCTGGGGGCGCTCCGAGTCGCGCAGGGCGTTCTCCCGGCGATGCGGAAACGGGGATCGGGCCGCCTCGTCTTCGTCTCCAGCATCCAAGGACGACTGGTGTTGCCGATCATCGGCTCCTACGGGTCCAGCAAGTGGGCGCTGGAGGCGATCGCTGAGGGCTTGGCCATCGAAACGGGCCATTTCGGCATCAAGGTGAGCATCGTGCAACCCGGAGCGGTGTCCACCAACGGCGCCGAGCAGGCAAAGGTGCTTTTCGCGGACGACGATCCCTACCTCCCGCTGTATCACCAACTCGGCGCCCTACGCGGCGAGGTCATCACCGTCGAAGAAGTCGCCGCCGTCGTAGCCGACACGATCGAGCGGGCCGAGCCTCCGTTGCGTGTGCCTGCCGGCGCCCCCGCCGAACGAGCGCTGAAGGCCCGCAAGGAGGCGCCCGAGAGCGAACCGTTCATGCTGGCCGAGCTCGACTGGTAGCCACCTTCGTGCAGCAATGACTGCATTCCTGCTGTTTCGGGAGTATTTTCCACGTCATCCCACAATTCGCGACAACTTTACGCTGCCTGCACCCGGGGCGGCATAATTGTGGCAGCGGCTGCACGGAACACGCGATGAGAACTGTCGGCTGGGCCTGTGTGATGACTGGAGTTGACTCATGAGACGCGTTCTGGCCACGCTCGCCGCCACCGCGGTCGCGGCATTGACCTTGGCCGCCTGCGGTGGCGGAGCGGACCCACTGGGCAACGGAGCAGGCGGCGCGTCCGCGACACCGGGCGACACGATCCGGATCGGGTCGGCGAATTTCACCGAGAGCACACTGGTGGCGGAGATCTACGCGCAGGCGCTGGAGGCGAAGGGGGTGAGGGTCGAGCGGCATCTGAACCTGGGCAGCCGGGAGACCTACATCCCGGCGCTGGAGGACGGGTCGATCGACCTGATTCCGGAGTACAGCGGCAATCTGTTGCAGTATCTGGATCGTTCTGCGCCGCAGACGGCGGCGGGGGACGTGTATGCGGCGTTGGTGAAGGCGGTGCCTGCGCCGTTGACGGTGCTGGACGAGTCGGAGGCGCAGGACAAGGACTCGGTGGTGGTGAGCCGAGATCTGGCGCAGCGCCTGCACGTGACGTCGATCGCGGACCTCGCGCCGCACTGTGGTGAGCTGGCGTTCGGCGGTTCGTCCGAGTTTCAGACGCGTTCGGACGGTATTCCTGGGTTGCAGAAGAACTACGGGTGCTCGTTCCATTCGTACAGGGCGTTGGACGCCGGTGGGCCGTTGACGTTGTCGGCGTTGACGGGGGGCACGGTGCAGGCCGCCGATGTGTTCACGACGGATCCGTCGGTGGAGTCCGATGGCCTGGTGGCCTTGGCTGATCCGAAGAACAACTTCGCCGCGCAGAACGTGGTGCCGTTGATCAACTCCTCGAAGGTGACGGACGCGGTGAAGCAGGAGCTCAACGCGGTGTCGGCGAAGTTGACCACGCAGTCGCTGATCGACCTGAATCGTCGGCTGGCCGCCCCGGACAAGCCTGATCCCGCGGTGGTGGCCAAGGGCTGGCTGGCGCAGAGCGGGCTCGGCTGAGGGTCACGCCGGGGCGTTGGCCTGCCTGCGGAACACGACCCAACGCATGGCGCAGTACATGAAGACCCCCTCGCAGACCCCCGCTGCGATGCGCGCGAGGTGGTACTCCACTCCCAGGGCCGCGAGCCCCGCCCCGACGCCGAGCAGGATCACTCCGAAGTTGAACGCGACCACAAGTACATAGAGCAGAACCTGGCGACCGGCCGGGGCGTGGGACCGGAAGTTCAGGGTGCGGTTGAGCACGAAGCCGAGACCGAATGCCGCCGCGTACCCGAGGGCTATCGACACCTCGATCGGCCAGCCGAGCCCGCCGTGCATCGCGGTCAGGAGCAAGAGGTCCACGCCGAAGGTGAAGCCGTTGATCAGGGCAAATCCGATGAAGGTGGGGTCGACCACCCGCGACAGACCGAAGGGGAGAACGGCTGCGACGGTGGCGCACATCCGCGCGAACCGGAGCGCGATCCCGGAGTCGCCGGTTTCGGCCCCACCATCACCGGCGGCGACGCCGGGCTGCGCTGGTACGCCCTGAGCAGGCGCCTCTGGGCGGGCCCGGGGTTCGCCCCGGCGACGGCGTCTCCGGCGGTGGGTGGTCGTCATGTGGCCCTTGGTAGTGCGCGATCCCTGTGTGAAGCGGAAATGCGGTATGGACCAGGGGTGAACTTCTCGGAATACACGACGGGGGACCTACTCGGTGAAGTCAGCGGTGCGGGTCTCGGCCATGAACAACAGACAGACCAGACACAGCACGGCGATCCCGATCAGATACCAGGACACCCCCGTCGTCGCGTGGGTGCGGGCGAGCACGTCGGTGGCGATCAGCGGGCTGATGCCTCCACCGATGATTCCGGCGGCGCTGTAGGCGAAGGAGGAGCCGGAGTAGCGGTAGCGCACGCGGAACAGCTCCGGGAAGTAGGCGCCCATCGGGCCGTACAGCAGTGCGAAGCACACCAGCCCGACCGTCATCGCGATCCCGATCAGTATCGGCTGCCGGGTCTGGATCAGCCAGAAGAGCGGGAAGGCCCAGATCCCGGAGAGCACCGCCGCGGTGATGCACAGCTTGCGTCGGCCCACGCGATCGGAGACCGCGGCGAACCACAGCGTCGCCGCACCCATCAACAGTGACGCCACGATTGCCTCGGTCAGCATCGTGGTCTTGTCGACGTGCAGCTGGGTGGTGGCGTAGGTCAGACAGAAGGTGGTGATCGTGTAGAACATCGTAAACGCCAGGATGAACGACAGCGTGGCGAGGATGAGCACCACCGGTTGGCGCCGCAGCAGCTCGAGGAACGGCACCCGGGCTTGCTGGTGGGCCTGCACCACCGCCGCGCGGAACACCGGGGTCTCCGCGATCCGCATGCGGATGTAGAAGCCCACCACCAGCAGCACTGCCGATGCCCAGAACGGAATACGCCAGCCCCAGGACGTGAACGACTCAGGGCTCATGCTCGCGCTCAGCACCAGGTACAAGAAGTTGCCCAGCGCGAATCCGATGGCCGGGCCGAGCTGGGGGTATGCCGAGTAGAGCCCGCGCTTGCCGGCGGGGGCGTACTCGGTGGCCAGTAGGACGGCCCCGCCCCACTCTCCGCCCAGCCCGATGCCCTGCAGGAAACGCAGCACCGCGAGCAGAATCGGGGCGGCCACCCCGATCGCGGCGAACGAGGGCACGCAGCCGATCAGGACCGTGGAGATGCCCATGACCAGCAATGAGGTGATCAGCATCCGTTTGCGGCCGAGCCGGTCGCCGAAGTGGCCGAACAGGATCGCGCCCAGCGGGCGGGCGATGAAGCCCACCGCGAACGTGGCCAGCGCGGCGAGGGTGCCGGCCGTCGCGGAGAACGAGGGGAAGAAGAGGGTGCCGAACACGAGCGCGGCGGCGGTGCCGTAGATGTAAAAATCGTAGAACTCGATCGCCGTGCCGATGAAGCTGGCGACCGCGATTCTGCTTTGTGACGGGGCGTCGACGGTGGCGCTGGTCATCAACACACTCCTCCGAGATGGCCGGGCCGCGTGAGCGGTCGCTGCTGGTGCACGATTTCGCCGCCTTGACGTGTTGTGGGTTTTTCGGTGGGGACCGAATCGGTCCTGCGCCGGCGCTTGCGCTGACGTCGACGAATGCTACCGGCGGCACGCCGGTGAAGACTTCCGGCCATGATGACGGAGCCGGCGGATCGGCGCCATATTGTGGTGATATGTGCATGTGGCGTGCGCCCCGTTGCCGGCGGGGAGTGCCTGCCGGAGTCGCCCGGAAACCGTCACGGAATACGCAAAACGCCGTTTCGTTGCACCCGAATCGACCCGTTGGGCGCGCGCGGTCCTACGGTATGGGATCGAACGGGCCGAGCAGCCGAATCAGCGCAATGCCGCCAGGGCTGCGGCCAGCGAGGCTTCGATGACGTGCGCCGACACGACAGCGACCTCCTCCGGGGTACGCCCGAAATCGCCGGCCAGGGACTGCGTGCTGAATCCCGACAGGTGCACCGCGACGGCGTCGACGAGCCACGGAGGCGGCTCGCCGAGTCCGCCGCGGGCCTGCCAGATGCGTGACGTCACGCTCGTCGCGAACCGCTTGCGGCTGGCTCGCCGCTCCACCGCCGCCTCGGCCAGCTCGGCCGACAGGTCGTCGGGAGTGAGCACGGCCAGCTCCCAGTAGATGCGGCCGTTGCGGGCGTTCAGCCGATGGGTGACGGTCAGCAGGTCGACCAGCCAGGCCCGCAGGTCGTCGTCCTCGGGGGGAGGCGGGATCTGCAGCGCGTAGCGGCGCACGCCGTCCCTGATGGCGGCCACGAGGAGACCGTCGCGCGTGGCGAAGTGGCGGAACACCGTGCGCCTGCTGACGCCGGCCGCCGCAGCGACGTCGTCGACGGTGGCGGCGAGACCGCGTTCGGCGAGCACGGTACGAGCGGCCCGCAGGATCCGGGAGCGGGCGAGGTCGCGCTGTTCGTCGGCGAGCGAGATGGCGCTGCCGGCGTCGTGGGTCACGCCGGGATGGTACCGGGCCTGCCTTGAACCCTGTCACTGACGAGTGACATGCTGGCACCAGAGAGGGACGCTCGTCTCTCCGCACGTCACCTCCGGAGGGGTGCATGAGCGTCACCGGGCCGCTGACCAGGCCGGACGGCACTGTCATCGACAAGACGGCGTTGCGCCGGAAGTACCTAGAGGAGCGCGACAAGCGGCTGCGGCCCGACGGCAACGATCAGTACCAGCGCCTCACCGGACGGTTCGCCCACTACCTCGAGGACCCCTACACCCCGCGGACCGAACGCGAACCGAAGACCGACGACTGCACGGTCGTGTTCATCGGCGGTGGGTTCGGCGGTCTGGTCACCGGGGCGCGGCTCAAGGAAGCAGGCGTCGACGACGTCCGGATCATCGAGAAGGGCGGCGACTTCGGCGGTACCTGGTACTGGAACCGGTACCCGGGTGCGCAGTGCGACACGGCCTCGATGGTCTACATGCCGTTGCTCGAAGAGACCGGTCACATGCCGACCGAGAAGTACGCGCACGCGCCGGAGATCCTCGAACACTGCCAGCGCATCGGAAAGCACTTCGGGCTGTACGAGGACGCGCTGTTCCACACCGAGGTGACCGGCCTGCAGTGGGACGCGCAGCGCTCCCGCTGGGTCATCAGCACCAATCGGGGGGATCATTTCACCGCCCGATTCGTGGCCATGGGAATCGGGCCGCTGCATGTCCCGAAGCTGCCGGGCATTCCGGGTATCGACGCGTTCGCGGGGCACTCGTTCCACACCAGCCGCTGGGACTACGACTACACCGGCGGTGACCCGTCGGGCGCACCGATGGACAGGCTGGCCGACAAGCGGGTGGCCATCATCGGCACCGGCGCCACGGCCGTGCAGTGCGTGCCGCATCTGGCCAGGTCGTGCCGCGAGCTGTTCGTGTTCCAGCGCACCCCGTCGTCGGTTGACGTCCGCGGCAACCATCCGATCGACCCCGAGTGGTTCGCCGGGATCGCCACGCCGGGCTGGCAGCGACGCTGGCTGGAGAACTTCACGGCCAACCAGACCGGCGGCGTGGCTGCCGAGGACCTGGTGATGGACGGCTGGACCGAGATCGCCAGGCGGGTGCGGGCGAAAGTCATGACGCTCCCGGCCGAGGAACGCACCCCGATGACGATGCTGGCCGCCTTCGAGGACTCCGACCACGAGAAGATGGAGGAGATCCGGGCCCGCGTCGATGCGATCGTCGAGGACCGGGCCACCGCCGAGCACCTCAAGGCCTGGTACCGCCAACTGTGCAAGCGGCCCTGCTTCCACGACGAGTACCTGCAGGCCTACAACGTGCCCGGCACGCATCTGGTCGACACCGACGGCAAGGGCGTGGAGCGGATCACCGAGCACGGGGTGGTGGTGGCGGGCACCGAGTACCAGGTCGACTGCATCATCTACGCCTCCGGCTTCGAGGTCGGCACCGCCTACACGCGGCGGGCGGGCTACGACCCGATCGGACGCGACGGCGTCACGCTGTCCGAGCACTGGGCCGACGGGATGCGCTCGCTGCACGGCATCCACGTCCGCGGCTTCCCGAACGCGTTCTTCGTGCAGCCGACCCAGGGCGCGAACCTGCTCTCCAACGTCCCGCACAACCTCACGGAGTCGGCCCGGACGATCGCGACCACCATCAAGCACGCCCTGGACAGCGGCGCCGACGAGATCGAGGTCGGCCAGGAGGCCGAGGACCGGTGGATCGCGCTCCTGCTGACCGGGCCGGGGCGGATGCGGCGGTCCCCTGACTGCACTCCGGGCTACTACAACAACGAGGGTCAGGATCCGGGCCGCCGGGCGCTGCTGAACGTCGGCTATCCGGCAGGGCCCAGCGCCTACTTCCAGTACCTCGACGGGTGGCGCACCAGCGGCACCTTCGAGGGTCTCGAGTTCCGGTAGGCCCGCCCGCTACGGCCTGATCGAGCCGGTTGAGACCGGCTCCGAGTGGATCGACGATGCCGCCACCGGTTCTGTCGGTACCCCTGTGCAGAATGCACCGCAGTTGAGGCAAGGGGAGTTACGGACGATGGTCGCAGCGAATCCGCTGTCGGAGCAGGACCTGGCGGAAGCGCGTCAGGAGTTGGCGGCCGGGAGGCCGCTCACGGTGTGGTTCACACCAGCCGCGGTCGGTGTACCGGCCAACGGCTCGGCCAAGGTGATCTCGATCGACGAGGTCGCCGAGGGCGACTTCATCCAGGTCAAACCCGCGGGCTCGCGCGACACGATGTTCTGCTCGCCGAGCGAGCTCACGAGAACACGACCGGCGCGCAAGAAGGTCCAACGGCCTGCCGAGCGGGCTCCCGAGTCGGTCATGCCGTCGGAAGAGGCACCTCAGGCATCGGCGCCGGAGAAGCCGCGGCCCGAGCCCGAGCCGGAGTGGACGCCTGCGCCGCCGCCCGCGCCCCTGAAGGCGCCGCCGCCCGCGCCGGCGCCGGTCAAGGCGCCCGATCGTCCGCGTTCCACGGGCAGCCGTTCGGCCGGGCGTCCCGCAGAGGTCACGGTCACCCTCAACGCCACAGCCGAGGGGGAGTGGACCGTCGAGGTCATGATCGGTAAGAAGCGCACTGTTCGGCCCACTCCGGTGCAGCCGGGTGACGTGGCCAAGGCCGCCAGGGCGTTGCCCTCCGTGGTGGCTGAGGCGATCGACGCGTCGCTGGAGGCTGCGCGGCAGCGGCAGCTCGAACGGGTGGAGCGCCTGAGTGCCGAGCTCGAGGCTGCTCAGCGGGCGTTGCACGAGCTGATCAGCTGACCGAGGGCAACGGGGCACCTCCGGGAGTCCCGGTGCGGTCGCATGGCGATCTCGCGGGTGCCCGGATTGCGTCGAATCTGTGATATTAGTCCGTTCGGCTCATGATCGCGTATTCGATACCGCCTTGCGGGGGATCGGGAGCCGGTCGTCAATTCCTCTATTGTGGCGCGCCCGTCCATCGCTAAGCTTCTGCTGTATGCGCGGGGCCGCGGGAGGGGTGGAAGTTGATGAGTGTGCCGTGCGTCGTACGGGCGGTTTGATCGAGGGCTGAGTGGTCCGCGCGCACCGTGACCCGACGCGGCGGCCGCCGACCCCGCGTCGATGGTGACGAGCCTCTGTTCCTGGTGTTGGCGTGATCGTTTCGGCCGGATTTCTGTATCTCGATATGATCACAGGTGATCATTTAGACGTCGCGTGACGCGCCGAAACCATGCGTTCGAATTGCTGTAGCATCACCCGCGCGCTGTGTCAACAATCAAGCTGTGGCAACAATCAAAAAGGCGGGCGACGGTCAGATGTCGCCGTAGGCGAATCGCTGCGTAGCCGCGACCTCAACCGTGTCGCCCGTTCCACCGATCTCGACGAACGCTGATCGTGTGACCGCACGGTCAGGATGAGGAGGGACTGTGAACAGCGAGTCAGCAACGCGTCTCCAAGGGGCCTCGTCCTCCGAGTCGAGTGGTGGCACATCCACCGCTGTCGGATCGGGCGAGCACGAGATGCCTCAGATCGCGTCCATCACGCTGAGGATCAACGGCCGTGCGCAGCGCCTGGAGGTGGATACGCGGACGTCGTTGCTGGATGCGCTGCGCGAGCATCTACAGCTGAGCGGCACCAAGAAGGGGTGCGACCACGGGCAGTGCGGCGCATGCACCGTGTTGGTGAACGGCCGGCGGATCAACTCGTGCCTGACGCTCGCCGTGATGCACGAGGACGACGAGGTCACGACGATCGAAGGCCTGGGGGAGCCCGGTGACCTGCACCCGATGCAGGCCGCGTTCGTCGAGTGCGACGGCTTCCAGTGCGGCTACTGCACGCCGGGCCAGATCTGTTCGGCGGTGGGCATGCTCGCCGAGGTCGAGGAGGGCTGGCCGAGCCATGTCACGGCGGACGTATCGGCGTCCGAGATCGCGGCCACCGGTGAGGAGATCCGCGAACGAATGAGCGGCAACATCTGCCGCTGCGCCGCGTACCCGAACATCGTCGCGGCAATCCGCCTGGTTTCGGAAGGAGACCAGCGATGAGGTCTTTCACCTATGAGCGAGTGGTGGACGCGCACGGTGCGGTCGTCGCGGCAGGCCGGCCCGGAGCGAAGTTCATCAGTGGGGGCACGAATCTGCTGGATCTGATGAAGCTCGAGATCGAGCGGCCGCGCCATCTGGTGGATATCAGCCGATTGCCGTTGCGGGAGATCGAGGAGTTGCCGGATGGGGGGTTGCGGATCGGTGCGCAGGCAGCGAACTCCGATACTGCCGGGGATTCGCGGGTCCGCACCCGGTATCCGGTGTTGACGCAGGCGTTGGTGGCCGGTGCGTCGGGTCAGTTGCGGAACAAGGCCTCGGTCGGGGGCAATTTGTTGCAGCGCACGCGGTGTCCCTACTTCTACGACACGGCGGCGCCGTGCAACAAGCGGGATCCGGGGTCGGGGTGCTCCGCGATCGGTGGTTTCAATCGAATCCACGCGATTCTCGGTGCGAGTGACGCGTGTATCGCTACCCATCCCTCGGACATGGCGGTAGCGATGACCGTGCTCGATGCCGAGATCGAACTGCTCGATGCGGATGGTGCGCAGCGCCGGGTGGCGATCGGTGAGTTTCATCGGTTGCCGGGGGACACGCCGCATGTCGAAACGGTGGTGCGGCACGCAGAGATGATCACGGCGGTGGTTCTGCCGCCCGCTCCGGCTGGTCGGCAGTTCTATCGCAAGGTGCGGGATCGGGCGTCGTACGAGTTCGCGCTGGTCTCGGTGGCGGCGATCGTCGCCACGGATCAGGGGACGATCAGCGGGGCGCGGGTGGCGTTCGGCGGTGTGGCGCACAAACCGTGGCGGTCGACCGAAGCGGAGGCGGTGCTGGTCGGGCGTCCGGCCACGATGGCGACCTATCGCGCAGCGGCGGACGCGGCGATGCGGGGGGCCGTGGGGCGGGGTCACAACGACTTCAAGATCGAGCTGGCCCGGCGGACGTTGTGCCGCACCTTGGCGCAGCTCGCCGAGGGGAGCTGAGACGGCGATGACGATGATCGGGCAGGCACTCAACCGCGTCGACGGGCCGTTGAAGGTCTCCGGCAAGGCCACCTACGCCTACGAGCACTGGGTCGACGGCTGCGAACCGCTCTACGGCTTCATCGTCGGCGCGACGGTCGGCGCCGGGCACATCACCCGGATCGACACCGCCCGGGCCGAGCGGGCACCGGGCGTGCACATGGTCATGACTCATCACGACGCTCCGGCGCAGGGCACCCCCGACCTGTCCATTCCCTTCGAATACTGGCGGGCCTTTCCGGCACTGAGCGGTGTCGACGTTCACCATTTCGGGGAGCCGGTGGCCCTGGTCGTCGCCACGACCTTCGAACAGGCACGAGCGGCGGCCAACCTGATCGATGTCGACTACGCCGGCGAGCCGGGCTCCTACGACTTCGGCGCCGGGCAGGACGAGACCTACGCGCCGACCGGGCTGATCTACGGCATGATCCCGACCGACACCGCCGTGGGCGATCTCCATGCCGGGTTCGACAGCGCCGCGGTCAGAATCGACGAGCGCTACACGACGCCGTTCGAGCTCTCTCAGCCGATGGAGCCGCAGGCATCACTGGTGGTGCCGCACGGCGAGGACCTGATGGTCTACACCAGCACGCAGATCGTCGACGCGGCTCGTGCCTCGATCGCCGCCACGCTCCAGATCGATCCGGAACGAATTCACGTCATAGCCCCGTACGTCGGCGGGGGGTTCGGGTCCAAGCTGCGGATTCATTTCGAGACGATCCTGGCGGTGTTCGCCGCACGTGCTCTGGGTCGGCCGGTGAAGGTCGCGATGGCCCGGCAGCAGATCTTCCAGATGACCGGCGTGCGACCCACATCGAGTCAACGGGTGCGACTGGGCGCTGACCGCGACGGGCGGCTGGTCGCGATCGCCCACGAGGTCACCATGCACACGAACCGCCACGCGGAGTTCATCGAGCCGACGGGCACCGTCACGCGCAGCCTCTACGCCGCACCGAATCGGTTGACGAGTCATCGGTTGACACCGCTGGATCTGCCGCGAGGGGAAGACGTCCGCGCACCGGGGGAGGCACCGGGCCTGCTCGCGGTGGAATCGGCGATGGACGAGCTGGCTCACGCGCTCGAGATCGATCCGGTCGAGCTCCGGATCCGCAACGAGCCCACCGTCGATCCCGAGCGCGGCGTGCCCTTCAGCGACCGGAAGATGGTCGAGTGCCTGCGTGAGGGCGCCCGCCGGTTCGGCTGGGAGCGCCGTCCCGTTCGGCCCGCAAGCCTGCGGGAGGGACGGTGGTTGATCGGGTACGGCATGGCTGCGGCGATCCGGGGACACCTGCAGGCACCGACGAAGGTGGTGGTGCGCGTGGAACCGGACGGCACCGCGGTCGTCCGGTCCGACATGACCGACATCGGCACGGGGACCTACACGATCCTGACCCAGGTGGCCGCCGACGGGCTCGGGCTGCCTCCCGAGCGGGTGCGGGTGGAGCTCGGACGCTCCGAGTTCCCGGTCAGCATGGGGTCCGGTGGGTCGTGGGGCGCTGCCAACTCGAGCACAGCCGTCCATCGGGCCTGTGTCGGTCTGCGCGAGAAGCTGCTGGCCACGGCGGGCGGCGACGCGCGGTCGCCACTGCACGGCTCGGATCAGGCCGGCGCGGTGTTCTCCGGCGGCAGCGTGAGTATCAACGGTGCGTCCGAGGCGCTGGACGAGATCGTGGCGCGGAATTATCCCGAGGGCGTGGAGGCGGAGGGCGAAACCCTCGCCATGACGGAAGACCCGAACTATCGGGACTACGCGCTGCACTCCTACGGGGCCCATTTCGCTGAGGTGGCTGTCGACGTCGACACCGCCGAGATTCGGCTGCGGCGAATGCTGGGCGTGTTCTCGGCCGGCCGCGTGCTGAATGCGAAGACGGCGCGCTCGCAGCTGGTCGGCGGCATGATCTGGGGCGTGAGCGCGGCCCTCGACGAGGAAGCCGTGGTCGACATGCGGGCCGGCGGGTTCGTCAACCGTGACCTGGCGCAGTACCTGATGCCGGTCCACGCCGACGTGCCCCGGGTCGACGCCGTCGTGCTGGAGGGCTTCGACGACAAGGCCAACGTCCTCGGGGCGAAGGGCATCGGAGAGCTGGGTATCTGCGGGGCCGGCGCGGCGGTGGCCAACGCCGTGTTCAACGCCACCGGGGTCCGGGTGCGCGACTTCCCGATCACGCTGGAGAAGGTGCTGCCCGGGCTCCCACCCATGGGCGACTGACCAGGCAGGTTGATCACCGCACGGTCCGATGAGGCGTCGCGCCTCATCGGACCGTGGCGTCGTCACGCCCGATGTGCGCGACCGGCGGCGGGCACATCCGGACGCCAGGATCGTTAACAATTTCGTTGACGACACTTCGGACAACATGGTTAGCTCAGGTCAACCGTTCATGGGCGACCGAGGGCCACGAGGGCCGGCAGGAGGCGCGGGGGATGAACGAGTTGGTCATGTCGTGCTGCACGAGCGCCTGCCGGACCACGTACACCACATGATCGCCGGCGTCGAGGGCCACCTCCGCCGAGACGGGGACCGGACGACCTTGTCGTAGCCCACACCGAAAGGGGATGACGATGCTGTCAACCGAGGACAACGAGCTACTGACCCGGGTCGGACCGGGCACTCCCATGGGTGAGCTGTTGCGCCGTTACTGGACGCCGGCTCTGCTGGTCAGCGAGGTTCCCGCGCCGGACAGTGATCCTGTTCGCGTGCGGTTGCTCGGTGAGGACCTCGTGGCGTTCCGCGACACGAACGGCCGGGTCGGCCTGGTGCAGGAGAACTGCCCGCACCGCGGGGCCTCGCTCTACTTCGGACGCAACGAGGAGTGCGGGCTGCGGTGTCCGTACCACGGCTGGAAGTTCGATGCCGACGGCGCGTGCACGGACATGCCGAGCGAGCCGCCGACGAGCGTGTTCAAGGACAAGGTCAGGATCACGGCCTACCCGACGCACGAGTCGGGCGGGATCGTGTGGACCTACATGGGCCCGGCCGACACGATGACGCCGTTCCGCGACTTCGGCACCGACAGCCTCGAGCCCGAGCACGTGCAGGCCACGAAGATGCACTCGACGTGCAACTGGGTGCAGGCGATGGAGGGCAACCTCGACACCTCCCACATCTCCTGGTTGCACCAGTTCAACGGCGTCGACAACATCCCCGACGACGGCAGCGACAAGCCCGGCTACCCCTCCAACCCGATGTCGTGGAAGTTCTGGCGCCACGACCGGGCGCCGCGCCTGGAGGTCGAGGACACCTGGTACGGGTTCAAGTACGTCGGTATCCGGGAGACGCCCAACGGGCACACACACGTGCGGATGAGCGCGTTCTGCTACCCGTACCACACGGTGATCGCCACGGTGCCGCTCGGCGTCCGCCACGGCATCTTCGTGCCGGTCGACGACCACAACACCCACCGCTACCTCCTCAACACCCGCCCGCTCGACAACTCCCGTGGCGTGGGTGGGGCGCCGTTGTTCTCGGTGGCGCCGTTCAAGCTCGCCCGGGCCGAGGTCGGCGGCAACGGTGTGATCCATCGCGAGTACACGGCGGAGAACGACTACGGCATCGACCGCGAGGAACAGCGCAACCTCACGTTCTCCGGTGTGGCGGAGTTCGTGAGCCAGGACCTGATGGTCACCGAGTCGATGGGCCCGATCTACGACCGCAGCCAGGAGCGGCTGGGCACCTCCGACAAGGCGATCATCCGCATGCGCCGGCTGCTGATGGCCGCGGCCAAGAGCGTGGCCGACGGTGGTGATGCGCCCGCCACGTCGGCGGAGCACAACTACTTCGAGGTCCGTTCGGCGGAGAAGATCCTCGAGGACGGCGAGGACTGGCGCGTACTCGGCACCGATGCCGACCCGCTGGTGCGGGAGATGGACGTCAACGGGGTGCTCGACCGCACTCCTGTCGCCGGCTCCTGACCGCCCGCGGCCGACGTCCCCGGGCGTCGGCCCGTCCCCGGCCCGGTCGGCCTCGCCCGGGTGCGCACGTCGTCCCACCCGCAGCGTGGCGGGGTCGCTCGACAGCCCGCTGCCTCCACACGATCAGGAGGAGCGTAGTGATACCGATTCCTCGGCGGCGGGCTCTCGTCGTCCTCGCGGCGGGCGGGTTGGCCGTGCTGACGGCCTCGTGCGGCGCGGCGCAGGGGCCGGCCGCGGCCGGACGTCCTGCGTTGGCGGCGGTGAATCCCTACGGGGGAGACCTCGCGGCCGAAGGCGAACCGCGCCGAGGCGGAACGCTTCGTCTGGGGATGACCAGCGAGATCACCAGCTTCGATCCGACCGTCTACAACGGCAACGTCGCGGCGACCGCCGTGTACGACTCGTTGATGCGGATGACGCCCGGTGGCGGGGTGGAGCCCTACCTGGCGGAATCGATGGAGAGCCGCGATGGCGGCACGACGTGGCGCATGCGACTGCGGGCGGGGGTGCGGTTCCACGACGGCACTGCCTTCGACGCGAACGCGGTGGTGGTCAACGTCCAACGGCACATCGACACCGCATCGTCGCCGGCGCACGCGGGCGCGAGCCTGATCACGTCCATGCGCGCGGTGGACCCACTCACCGTGGAGTTCGGGCTCGCGCAACCGATGGGCGAGTTCGCCACCCTTTTCGCACTGCCGTTCACGGACGGCACGCTGGGGATGGTGGTCTCGCCTGCCGCGCTCGCGAAGTACGGCGCTGACATCGGCCGCAATCCGGTGGGCGCGGGGCCGTTCAGGTTCGTCGAATGGGTTCCCGACTCGAAGAGCGTGTTCGCCCGCAACGACGACTACTGGCAGCAGGGGACGCCCCATCTCGACGGCCTGGAGTTCCGGCCGCTGCCGGACACGGAGTCGCGGTACGCGTCGATCGCCAACGGCGATGTGGACGTCATCTTCGCCGGCTACAACCAGGAACTGGTCCGCGGCCTCGAGGACCCGAACCTGGAGGTCTACTTCGGGCCCGGCGACGGCGGGGAGTTCCTGCGATACAACTTCACGAAGCCCCCGTTCGACGACCGCCGCATGCGTGAAGCGATCATCCGCTCGATCAATCTCGATGCCCTCGGAGCGAGTCAGTACAACGGGCGGCTCATCCCCGCGAAAAGCTTGTTCGGTGACAGCAGCCCGTACCACACGCAGGCGGCCACGGACGCGTGGCCACAGTTCGATCCGGAGCGGGCCAAACAGCTCATCGAGGACTACCGGTCCTCGGGTGGGAACCCGGAGTTCACGTTCACCACCACCAACAGCCGGGTCGCGTTCGCCGAGTTCGTCCAGGCGCAGATGGCAGCGGTCGGGATCACGATGGAGACCCAGTTCTACGACATCGCACAGTTCACGTCCGCCATTGCGCAGAGCGGCAATTTCCAGCTCACGACGTGGGTCGGCGAGGTCAACTCGACCTATCCCGGTGTTTCCAGGCTGCTGGGCACCGGTGGCAGCGGGAACCACGGCAAATACTCGAACCCCGAGGTCGATCGGCTGCTCGACCAGGCCGTGGTCACCACGGACGACGCCGAGCGGACCAAGCTCTATCAGCAGGTCGAACTGCTGTCCGGTCAGGACCTCGCGGTGGCCTGGTTCAGCCGCAGCTATCGCTCCACCATCACCCGTCGCGAGGTCAACGGCATGGACCGGTACCAGGCCGGAACCATGTGGTACGCCACCACCTGGCTCGATCGGTGAACCGATCGGCCCGGCCTCCTCTCGACGGCGCACGATCACAACCAGGAAAGGAAACGATTCATGGCAACGGAGTCAGGCATCGCGCTCACCGGTGAGATCGCCGAACGCATCAACAGTGCCCTGGAGAACCGCAAACCGCTCACGGTCAGCTATGTGGGGCTCGACAATCGCCCGCACATGTCCTTGCGCGGGTCCATTCACGTGCACGCGGTTGATCAGCTCGCGATCTGGGTGCGGCACAGCCAGGGCGGGATCGTGGAGGCGATCGGCTCCAATCCCGCGATCGGGCTGCTCTATCGCGATGCGGACTCCCGTACGACCTACGTCGTCAGTGGACGTGCCCGTGTCGCCGGCGACGAGGACACCCGGCGCGCCGTCTTCGACGCCAGCCCGAAGGTGGAGCAGGACCACGATCCCGAGCGGCTCGGGGTCGCCGTCCTGATCGATGTCGACGAGGTCAAGGGCGGCACCGTCGGTGGCGCACAGGTCTCGATGACGCGATGACCCGATGACTCGCACTGGTTGAGATCGATCGGCCGCCGCGGCATCGGTTATTGCGCGGCGGCCGCCTCGATGGCACCCCGAGAATGCGATCAGTGGTTCGTCCGTAATGCCCGTGGCTGAGCGTTTGGCGCCATTCTGCTTCAATCGTATTCGCCCTGGTTTCCGTGAAGGCCGCTCAGGTCTGTGGTTCACTGGACGCGGTACGGGTCGGCTGCGGCCGGTTTCTGGTGCCGTGCTACGGGGGTGTTTCGGGTGGTTCGAGCCATGAATGGTGCCGTATCGGAATGCGATAATCTCAACGATCCGCACGAACGGGCCGAACTTCGCTCGGCAGCCCGGGAATTGGTGCCGCTACTCAGTTCCCATGCGGCGGAGACCGAGCGACTGCGAGACCTGGCTCCTCCGGTGGACGCGGCCCTGCGTGCGGGAGGCTTCTACACGCTCACGGCGCCGCGGAAGTTCGGTGGCCGCGAGGCCGGCGTGCGCACCATCATCGAGGTGTACTCGGAACTCGGCCGTGGCTGCGGCTCGAGCGCGTGGGTGGGGAAGATCCACTGCGGTGCCGCGCACATGGCGTCGCTGTTCGGCGACGAGGCCAGGCAAGAGGTCTGGGGTGAGGACGGCGGCGCCGTCGTGAGCGCGAGCCTCAACGGGTCCGCATCCAACACGGCACGGGCCGTGCCGGGCGGCTTCATGGTCAGTGGCGAATGGCATTACGCCTCCGGCGTCCACCAGGCGCAGTGGCTGGTGTGCAAGTTGGTCGTCGAGCAGGCGGGCTCCGGCGAGCCCGATCTCCGACTCGCCCTGGTCCCGGCGTCCGAGATCTCGATAACGAACACCTGGGACATGGCGGGCATGGAAGGTACGGGTAGCGACAGCTTCACGGTCCGTGATCTCTTCGTCCCGGCCCACCGCACCCTTCCGCTGGCGGCGGCGATGGATGATTCGCTGCGTTCCCAGGACGACCTGGAGAGCGTCTACCGCACCTCCGTGCCGTCGATGCTCGGGTTGTCGGTCGCAGGTCCGGTCATCGGGATGGCTCGTGGCGCGCTGGAGCACGTCATGTCGATGCTGGAAAAGGGCAGGCCGGTGACCGGCTCGACCTACACCGACGCCATCGACTTCCCGAGCGTCCAGTTGACCGTTGCGGATGTCGCTTCGCTGATCGACACGGCCGAGCTGCACGCCTACCGGGCCGCCGACGACATCGAGGCCGCGTCGCTTCGCGGCGATCACCTGGACGTGGCAGCTCGTGCCCGGATCAGGATGGATACCGGCGTCGTCATGCTCCGATGCCGCGAGGCGGTCGAACGACTTCTCGATCTGGGCGGGGCATCGGCCTTCGCACGCAGCAACGCTCTCCAGAGGTACTGGCGCGACCTCACCACTGCCACCAGGCACGCGTTGGTGTCGCCGTCCCTGAACAGGGAGATCTACGGGCGGGCGCTCCTCGGCATCACGGAACAGCACGTCCCGATCGTCTAGCCGAAGCAGATTGACATCATCGATGTCAATCTGACACCGTTGATTTCATGCCCGCCGACGCTCGACAGCTCTATGCGGTGCTCCGCTATGTCCGGCCGCTGCATCTGCTGTCGGCCAGGGCCGTCACCGCTGCGCTCGCCGACGAGCAGATCACCATGGGCGTCCGCGCACTGCTGGAAGCCCTCGACGTCGGGGGCGCCGCCCCGGTACCGGCGATCGGTCGCACGCTGTCGATGCCGCGGCAGGTGATCCAACGCCTCGTCGACCAGGCGCTCGCACTGGACCTCGTGACCACCGAGCCGAACCCGGCGCACAAGCGGTCGCCGCTCGTCAGGCTCACCGAAGCTGGACGCGCGGCGTTCGACCGCATTCACGAGGCAGAGCTGCGCAATCTCGCCTCGATCGCGTCCGGGCTCGACCCTGACGACATCGGCGCGGCCATCCGCGTGCTCGACGCGCTCACCACCGGTGTCACCCGGTTGACCAGCGACATCCCCCCGATCAGCGAGGAGTTGTCATGACCGGCACGATCCTGACCGGCACGGTTCCCGTCGAGGGCGGCCACATCGCCTACGAGCTGACCGGGGAGGGCTCTCCGCTGGTGTTCCTCCACGGCGGCGCGATGAACATGCGCATGTGGGAGCCGCAGCTCGCGCTCGCCGCCGACCACACCGTCGTCCGGCTCGACGCGCGCGGGCACGGCTCGTCGTCGACGCCGACCGCTCCGTTCCGGCAGTGTGACGACGTCGCAGCCGCGTTGCACGAGCTCGGGCTCGGGTCCGCTGTGCTCGTCGGGCTCTCGATGGGCGCCGCCACGGCGTTGGACACCGCGCTGGAGCACCCCGCGCTCGTCACGGCGGTCGTCTCCTGCGGCGCCGGCGCGAGCAGCATGGCGCCCCTCGACGAGCGGATGTTCAGCGACCCGTGGACCCGTGGGCGCCTCGCCGCGCTCGCCGCGGCGCAGGCCGCCCTCGACGCACAGGCGTGGACGGAGGCGTTTCTTGAGCTCGGGCTCGTCGGCCCGTACCGGGAGTTCTCCGACGTCGCCCCTGCGGTCGTCGCGCTGTGCCGGGAGATGATCACCGACACGCTGACGACGCACGTCGTGCACGGCGGGCCGCCGCCGACCCCCGTCGCCGACGCCGCCCGGCGGGCCGCGGAGATCGGGGTGCCGGTGCTCGGAGTGGTCGGTGCGATCGACTCTCCCGACCACGTCCGCGTGGTCCGTGAGCTCGTCGACATCGTGCCGACGGGGCGACTCGCCGTCATCGAGAGCTCCGGGCACATGCCCAACCTGGACCGGCCCGAGCTGTTCAACGACACGCTGCGCAGGTTTCTCACCGCCGTCGGGTAGCTCAGTCTCCCGGCTTCACGAGACCGTGCTCGACACACCGCACTGGTCCTTCCGAGACCAGGAGAATCTCCTTGTCGAGATAGCCCACCAACGGTGAACGATCAACTCGGGCGTCAGAATCTGCGCGTGTCCTGGCTGGAAGAGACCGAGTGGCCGCTCATCGGTCGTGACGACGAGCTGTCCCTGATCGCGGCGGCTCTCGAGGGCAGGGGTGGTGTCGTACTCGCCGGCGCCGCGGGCGTGGGCAAGACTCGGCTGGCCCGGTCGGCGGTGACCAGGCGAGACGACGGCGAGGTCCGCTGGGTTCTGGCAACCCAGTCGTCTCGGCGAATTCCGCTGGGCGCCTTCCAGCCACTGTTCGGTGTCGTCCCGGAGAACGCCGAGGCGGCGCTGGCGGCCGCGCACGATTCGTTGCGTGGGCAGAAGATTCTGCTGGCCGTGGACGACGCTCACCTGCTCGACGAGGTATCTGCGACGTTGTTGCTGCAGCTCGCGCTGCACCGGGTGTGCCGGATGACGGTGACCGTGCGATCCGGAGAACTCGCACCGGACGCGGTGACGGCGCTGTGGAAAGACGGCGTGCTTCCCCGGCTGGAGGTAGAGGCGATCGGTGAACCGGCCATCACGGAACTGCTCGAACGAGTGCTCGGCGGCCGGATCCAGTCCACGACCGCACGGCAGCTGTTTACCGAGACCGCCGGCAACATGCTCTGGCTGCGCCATCTGGTCGAGGGGGAACGAACGGGCGGGCGGCTTCGCTGCGTCGACGGAGTGTGGCATCGATTGGGTGGGCCCCGGCTGGGGCCTGCGTTGACCACGCTGATCGACGAGCGGATCGGCAGTCTGCCGGAGGATCTGCGCCATGTGCTCGAATTGCTCGCTCTGGGCGAACCATTGGATGTCGATCTCCTGCGGACGCTGGCCGGCGAATCGGCGATAGAGGCCTGCGTCGACCGCAGCCTGGTGACGGTGAGCCCCGACGGCCCGCACTGGTCGGCCAGGCTCGCGCATCCGCTATATGGTGAGGCCGTCAGGACCCGGCTGAGCTCGATGCGTGGGCGTCGGCTGCGAGGTCATCTGGTCGAAGCGTTGCGCGTGGCCGGCGAGAACCCGGATCTGTTGCGGCTGGCAGTCCTCGCGCTGGACAGCGACCTGCCGGCTGATCCGGCATTGTTCCTCGCTGCCGCTAACACGGCGTCGTTGCTGACAGACATGGACCTGACCGAGCGGCTGGTCGGTGCCGCCAGGGACGCAGGAGCAGGCTTCGAGGCGCAACTGCTGCACGCATTCGTGCTCAGCTACCTCTACGAGGGCGAAAGGGCCGAAGCGGAGTACGCCGAGGCCGGCGGCCACGCCCGCACCGATGCCCAGCGCCTGCGGGTGGCGCAATCCAGAGCGCTGAACCTGAGTATGGTTCTAGCCCGGCCGACGGACGCGAAAGCCGTGCTGGACGAGGTCGCAGATTGTCACGGAGCGCGTAGCGAACTCCTGGGAATCCGTGCGATGTTCGCGGTGGCGGGCAACCGGCTCGGGGAGGGGCGGGCGAGTGCACGCCAGGCACTCGATACGCCCGGGATCTCGGCAGCTTGCGAGACTTTCGCGACATGGGCGTTGGGCGCGGCGGAGGCCCTCGAAGGAGCCGCCGATCAGTCGACGGTCGCGGCCCGCGGCGCCCGGGCGGCGCTTCGCTCACCTGAAACGATTTTGCTGCGGATCAACCTCGCCTGGTGGGAGGTGCAGGGGCTTGGCTTGGCCGGCCAGGTCGAGCAGACCCGGCTGGCGATCGATCGGCTCACTTCGTCGATGGGCGGCCGGTTCCAGGCGTTCTTCTATCCGAACCTCGACGGCTGGCTCGCCCTGATCAGCGGCCGTGTCGGCACAGCAACCGCGCTGCTCACCGAATTTCGGCCGTACTTTCCGGGGCATGGCGGCGGGTGGACCACGATGATGGAGTTGCGGCTCGCGCTGGCGCTCGGGATGGGTGGGGACCTGGCGGGGGTCCGCGAAGCCCTCCGCCGGGCCGAGGCAAGCCGGCATCCGGCGATCATCGCCCTCGATCCACAGTTCGAGTTGGCCAGGGCGTGGCTCGCGGCGGCAGAGGGGACGACCAGCAACGCCATCCGGCACGCGCGGGAGGCCGGTGCGCTTGCGGCGGTGTCCGGGCAGAGCGCGTTCGAAGTACTGGCACGTCACGCGTCGGTGTGCTTCGGCGATCGCGGCCAGGTCGACCGACTCGGCGAGCTCGCACGCCGACTCGGCACTCCACGCGCGATGGCCGCCGCCGCGCACGCCGCCGCATGGGCTCGACAGAAGCCCTCGGAACTGCTCGCCTCGGGCGACATGTTTGCCGAGGCCGGACTGATGTTGCAGGCCGCCGATGCCGCCGCACAGGCGTACGCCCTGGCACGGAGCCGACTCGCTCCGGAGGTGATGGCCAGGGCAGCGGGGCGGATCAGGGATTTCGCGGCTGACTGCGAGGGGGCTCGCACCCCGGCGCTGCTCGCCGCCGAGCAGCCCTTACCGATCAGCGAGCGGCAGCGCGAGATTGCCCGGATGGTGGCGGCGGGGATGTCCAACCGGGACATCGCCGACCGGCTCCGCGTCTCGGTCCGCACCGTCGAAGGTCACATCTACCACGCCTGCACAAGGCTCGGTGTCAGTACCCGCACCGAGCTCGCGCAGTTGCTCGGCCCGCCGAGCGGTGATCGTCATGGGAGGGGTACGGGCGCCATGACGGTCGGTGCTCCCGTGTCCCGGTGACAGAGTTCGGATCGCCGAACGGCCGCTGCGTTGGTTTCCACCGCATGTCACCAGGCATCCGGCCGGAGGCGAGAGACGCGTAGTCGACTACGCGCGACGCCGCGCAGGCTCACCTGGAAGAGTGGACATCCACGCGAGATATACACCGCACCCGTGATGCCCCACGCCGTTAATGGTCCGAGCCCTGATGACATCACCTTGACATTGGGCTCATTTGCGTTCCAGTTCCCAGAGGGGAAAACCTATGGATTTAGATGTCTCTCAGCCAGCGCATGTAGTGGGACATTCGGTACTGAGGGCGGACCTCGGCGTCGGCGGCCGCCATATCGTGGTGCTCTCTGGAATCGCGCGGCCGGAATGGAAAATTGACGATGACAGTGCCCATCGGGAGGTTTGCCGGCTTCGGTTGCGAGAGCCGGCAGGGACGGTGGAGCAGTCAACCGTTCATGTCGGACTGGCGAGCATCGGCAACGATGACACGGAGTTCGTTTTCGCTACGGACCAGGCGAGCGTGGAAGTCGACGAGGCCGGCGAGCTTGTTCTCATCACGCACCTCGCGCTGATGGGTGAGCCATCGACGCTCAATCGCTTCTCTTACCAGGTGGTGCTGACTACCCGAGTGGTGGCGAGCGAGATCACGGGGACGATCAGTTGGCCGACTGCATGGTTCCGCCCACCGTTGCCGGGTCCCGCCGGGGTCTCTGGAATATTTTCCATTCTGGCCAATGAGAGAACCGTGACGCCGGGAGGCCCTCCCTTCGGAGGGGAAGTGGAGCACCTGCGTCCGGTCACTCCCGGCGAGATCGTGTCAGTCACGGTGGCCGAGGACACCTGCCGGGCGACGTACCGCATCGCTGAACCGCCCAAGGGGCGGCAACTGCGTGTCACCGTGGAGCAGAGCGGTCTTCGAGGGCCCGGGAATGTATCGGTTGGCACCGTCTCGCCGGCCGCCGACATCCTGACCCTGAGCGTCGCGCAGCCCTCAGCAGTTATCGATTTCCACGCGACTTCGGTCCGTGTTGCATGAGCAGCCCAATTCCGACTCCGGCAGAGGCTTACGCACGTATGCCCTACAAGTTTCCGCTGATCGATGGGCAGCCTGTGGTGCGCATCCCGGTAGCAGGTCCCCCGCCCTACAACACCCTCGCCGTTGTACGCACAACCGCGGGGATCACCTCTTACGACTGGGCTGATGGAAATACCGACCGTCGGCGGCAGACGGTGCCAACGCCGCTCATACTTGCCCAGTACGACCCGCGCCGGCCCGAGCAGCAGCACGTGATCCACTCCAGCTCTGCGACGGTGCGGATGATGCAGATCAGCGCCGAAGTCGAGGTCTTCACCGACGACAACACTGACTTTCAAATCTCGATCGACGCGATCCTCCCCGAGTCACGCATCGACGAACATGGTCGCTGGTGGGTCACCTTCGACGTCGCGGAGGAGTTCACCAAGGTCTTCGCCGGTGCGCACGCCGAGATCACCAGCTGGGTGCTGTGCTACGAGCCTGGCCCGCCCGGCTCATCCACCACCGGTGAGCTGTCGACCGGCTCGCTGACAGTCGGAATTCACCCAACTGCGATGACCAACCAGCTGCGTCAGTTGGCCACCAAGCTCGTAGCAGCCGGGGAACTGGCCAAGGCTGCTGATGCCAATCAGGCGGCGCTTGATGTGATGCTTGCCTACGTCCCGCCTCCGGAC
>NZ_BAAAUS010000006.1:0-59451 GCF_039534065.1 Pseudonocardia yunnanensis
TCACCGACCGAGAGCCCGCTGACACCGTCGCCGACGTCGACCACGACCCCGGAGAACTCATGGGACGGGATGACCGGAGTGCGGTCGACACCGCCGACGACCCACGTCTCGGGCCAGCTCAGTTCGTCGAACGTGATCGCCGCCGCGTCAACGCTGACCAGCACCTCACCCGCGCCCGCCGTCGGCCATGGCGCAGGTTCGTACACCAGAACTTCGGGACCACCCCGGGTGTGCGCCCGCAACGCCATCATGCTTCCCATGGGGATCGCCCTCCTTGTTTCGTTGGTCGCCTTCAGCGTGATACGTTACACCACTGTACTGTAACCTGAAGTCGACGGACCAGGAAAGGACCGCCGCACAAAACCACTCCGACCGATCCCCGTCTTCCGCTCTGCTCGCGAGTAGTTCTGGCTAGCCGCCGAGCTCATGTCGACGGATGTGTCCGGCCACGTCGATCATCTCCAGAGCCAGCCGCAGGTTCAGGCTCCTCCTGGCGGTACGCCAGTCCGGGCCGAAGAGATCGTCGACCGCCGCGAGCCGCTGGTAGAGCGTGTTCACGTGCACGTTCAGCTCTTCGGCCGTCCGCAGCATGTTCTGGCTCTGCCGCAGGAAGGTGAGCATCGTCAGGCGGATGTCGCGGGCTCGTCTGTCCGGCACCTGGTCGAGCGGGCTCAGCGCGGCATGAGCGTGGTCGAGTGTGTGGGCGTCCTGAGCAGCCGAGAGGACCAGGGACAACGGACCGAGTTCAGCAGCATGGGCGACCGCGCCCTTCATACCGAGTGCCACGAGTCCGGCGGCGGTGCGGCGGGCGGACGTCCACGTCGATCGCAATTCGGTGAGCTCGCCTTTGCAGGGTCCGGCCATCCCCACGACGAAGTCGGTATCGCGGAGCGCCCGTTGGATCGCTGTGACGACCGCGTCCCGCTCGCTCCTCGGGCACACCACCACCAGGTCGTCCCCGTCGGAGAAGGAGGTCGTCGAGGCGGGGAGTGCCGTCGCGACCCTGACGACAGGTGGAGCCAACCGCCACGCGCTGCCCGGACCGCCCGCCAGCCGGCAGTTGAGGAGGAGGTGGTCCGCGCACTTGTCGATGCCGGTCAGGACGCGCGGCTCGGGATCGTCGATGTCGCCACGGAGCGCGGCACGCAACATCGTCGCCCGGTCCAGCCATCGTTCGCCCTCGGCGGCCTGCTGAGCTGCGAGCGTGAGCGCGAGGACGGGGGTCGCTTGACGGCACGCTGTACGCCCTGGTGAAGGAGGGGACGCTGACCCACACGGCGGATACCTGCAAGCAGGACGGCCTCTACACGAAGGGCGACATGTTCATCGAGCCGAGCGGCGCCCGCCACGTGCACATCGGACGGAACCTCGGGAAGACCCCGGTGGTGCTCGATGTGCTGTACGTCGACCCGGCCGGCAAGCCCCTCGCCGACAGCGCGCCGAACCCGGGATGCCCCGGCATCACGTGACGCTCACGCTCGGAGATGCGGCAGTTGGCGGAGGGCCTTCTGGGAGCTGTTGGAGTAGGGGAACCGTTGTCCTCCTCGGCCACCAGCCACGATCTTGCGCATCTCGTCCTCGACCGTGGGCGTGATGACCCGCGGGCCGCTGTCACCGAGGACCGGTACTTGCGAAAGTAGGCGGTCAAAGCGTAGATAGCGTCGCGGAGGTGTCGGATGGGGACGGACGAGGCCCTGGCGGGCCGGGATCCGCCCGCTCGGGCCGCGGTACTGCACGAGAGCGCACACACGCGGGTGACCCGACTGTTCCTCTCTGAGCGCGCGGTCATCCGCAAGGAGCCGCTGGGGCCGGACGCGCAGCGGCGGCTGCGGCACGAGGTGGCGATCCTGGAGCGGCTGCGCGGTGTCGTCGGGGTCGCGCAGTTGGTGGACGCGCCGCAGTACCCGGGCTCGGTCGTGCTGGCGGACGCCGGCGAGACCACCCTGGCCGGGCTGGCCACGCCGGTGGCCGTCGATGAGCTGATCCGGCTGGCAGGCAAGCTGGCCCAGGCCGTGGCGGGAATGCACCGCCGTGGAGTGCTGCATCGAGACATCACTCCGGCCAACATCGTGATCTCCCGTGACGGGGCCCCATGCCTGGTGGACTTCGCGTTGGCGTCCTCGTTCGCCGAGATCCGCCCCGCGTTCACCCACCACAGCGAGATCGTCGGAACGCTCGCCTACCTCGCCCCGGAACAGACCGGGCGCACCGGCCGGTCGGTGGACCAACGCGCCGACCTCTACGCGCTGGGCGCGACGCTGTACGAGCTGGCCACGGGCGGGCCGCCGTTCGGTACCGGCGACCCGCTACGCCTCACCCACGATCACCTGGCCCGCGTGCCGGTGCCGCCGGCGCAGGTGAACCCGGCTCTACCAGGGCCGTTGTCCGAGATCGTCATGCATCTGTTGGCGAAGGAACCCGACCACCGCTACCAGACCGCGGAAGGCCTGGCCCACGACCTGGAACAGGTCCTCGACATCCGAACACGTCCGGCGGCGACTCCGGTGCACATCGGCGAGCGCGACGTTCCGCTGCGGCTGCTGCCGCCATCACGGCTGGTGGGGCGCGACCCCGAGGTGGCGGTGCTGGAGACGGCGTTCGACGAGGCGCTGACGAGCCGCTGCCAGGGAGTGCTGGTCGGCGGCGCCCCAGGAGTGGGCAAAACCGCACTGGTCGATCAGCTGCGACCGGTGGTGACGGGCAGGGACGGCTGGTTCGTGGCCGGCAAGTTCGACCAGTACCGGCGGGATCTGGAGTTCGACGCGGGTTTCCAGGCGTTCCGGGCGTTGGGCCGGCTTCTCTTGGCCGAGCCGGAGGACAAACTCAGCCAGGTCCGCGAGCGGGCCCTCACGGCGCTCGGCCCGAACGCGGGCCTGTTGAGCGCGGCGGTGCCGGAGTTCACGACGGTGCTCGGAGTGCCGCCCGACCCAGGGGATCCGCTGACAGCCCAGGCGCGGACACAACGAGCCGCCGTGCAGGGGCTGCGGGCAGTCGCATCACGGGAACGGCCGGTGGTGGTGTTTCTCGACGATCTGCAGTGGGGCGGGCGCACCTCGCTCGGCTTCGTCGATCTCGTGCTGTCCGAGGAGCCGGTCGAGGGTCTGTTGCTGGTGGGGGCCTACCGCGACACCGACGTGGATGCGGCGCATCCGCTGGCCGTGCTGATGTCCCGGTGGCGTGAGCAGGCCGGGGTGCGCTGGCTGGGACTGGACAACCTGCCAGTGTCGAGCCTGGCCACCATGGTGGGGGAGATGTTGCACGTGGACCGGGCCGCGGCGGCCGGTCTGGTCGAGGTGATCCACAACCGCACGGCTGGCAATCCGTACGAGACGGTTGAGTTGCTCAACGCGTTGCGCCGTGAGGGAGTGCTGTCACCGACGGCCGCCGGGTGGCGGTGGGACGACGCGGCCGCACGTGCTCGGCTGGGCGAGTCCGAGGTGGGCGGGCTGCTCGCGGCGCGCGTCGCGGCGCTGCCGCCGACGTCCCGCGCCGTGGTCGAGGCGATGGCGTGCCTGGGTGGACGAGCCGAGGTGAGCCTCCTGCAGACCGTCGCCGACGCACCGGCGGGCGTGGTGGACCAGCAGCTGGCGCCCGCACTCGACGAGGGCGTCCTCGTGGTGGAGCCGGGGCCGCGTGAGGCCGTGCGGTTTCGCCACGACCGCACCCGCGAGGTCATCTTGGATGGGCTGGACCCGCAGCGGCGACGCGCGCTGCAGCTGGCGATCGCCCGGCGGCTGGCCGAGGCGCCGCAGCTGTTCGCGGTGGCGGCCGAGCAGTACCTGCCGGTGATCGACAACATCGCCGACGCGGACGAGCGACAGCTCGTGGTGGCGCTGCTGCGTCGCGCCGCTGACCAAGCGGTGTTGATCGGGGAGTACGCCCTGGTGAACGCGCTGCTGACCGGTGCACTACGCCTCGTCGAGCCGGGCGAGACCGCCACGTTGATCGAGGTGCACACCGGCCGCCACGCCGCCCTCTACGGCCTGGGGCGCCTCGAGGAGGCGGACGAGGAGTACCGCACGATCGAGAGGCTGTGTCCCGACGCGATCCGACGTGCCGGCTCGACGGCCGTGCAGGTGCGCTGCCTGACTCACCGCAAACGCCCTACGGCAGCGATCGCTTTGGGCGTGGAGTCGCTGTACGAGTGCGGCATCGTCGTTCCGGCGGGGGACCGGCTCGACCAGGAGCTCGACCGCCAGTACGAGTATCTGTACCGGTGGCTGGACACCGACGCCGCCGCTGATCTGGCTCGGCCGGAGACCACCGACCCGGCGCTGCTCGCCGCGACTCGCCTGCTCGACGCAATCCTGCCGGCCGGCTACTTCGTCACCGACCACGCCATGCACGCCTGGCTGAGCCTGGAAGGGCTGCGGATCTGGATCGAGCACGGCCCGGGACAATCCCTGCTCGGCGCCGCCTCCTTCGTCGCCTTCCACGCCGTGGCGGAGCGGGGCGACAGCGTCGCCGGGTACCGCGCGGTGCAGCGGCTCCTGGCGTTGGGCGAGGCCCGCGGCTACGAGCCCGAGACCTCGCAGGCGCGCTTCGTGTTCGCCGCCCTCAGTTGCTGGTTCGAGCCGATCGAGAACAGTCTTCACGCCGCTCGGCGCGCCCGCGAGGGGCTGATCGCCGGTGGTGAGCTCGCGTATGCCGGCTACACCTACAACCCGACCGTGTACAGCCTGCTGGATTGCGCGCCGGTTCTTGATCACCTCGTCGACCAGGTGGAAGCAGGCGTCGCCTTCGCACGGCGCACCGGCAACGAACAGCTCGGCCAGGTGCTCGACAGCCACCGGTGGCTGGCCGGCGTGCTGCGCGGCGCGAGCTCGGACGCGATCGGTTCGACGGATCCCACCGATAGGTACTCCGACAACCCGCTCGCGCTATTCCACGCGCACGTCAACGGTGCGATCGCCGCCGCCATCTTCGGCCATGCGGTCGACCTGACGCGACACACCGCAGCGGCGATGCCGCTGCTCCCAGCTGCTCTGGGGCTCTACCCGACCGCCGTCGCCCACCTCCTGCACGGACTCGCCCTCGCCGAGCAGGCCCGCGCCGGCCACGGCGGCGAGCGCACCGCTCTGCTGTCCGAACTGGGCGCGTCCACACAGTGGCTGGCTGCGCGTGCCGTGGACGCGCCGGACAACTTCGTGCACCTGCTGCGGTTGCTCGAGGCCGAGCGGGCGTGGGCGGCGGGTGACTTCCGGGCCGCCGAGCTGGCGTTCGACGCTGCCCGCCGCGAGGTCGCCGGCCGTGCACGACCGTGGCACCAGGCCCTGATCGCCGAACGTGCCGCACGCTTCTACCTGGCCCGCGGCCTGGACCACGCCGGCCGTGATCTGCTCACCCAGGCCCGCCAGCTCTACGCCGACTGGGGCGCGAGCGCGAAAGTCGACCAGCTCGACTGGGCCTACCCCACCCTGCGGCCACACCCCGACGCGACGCTGGGGCAGGGCGGCGACCAGCCGGTCACCACGGGCACACTCGACCTGCTGGGCATCCTGTCCGCCTCACAGGCCCTGAGCTCCGAGACCACCATCGACCGCCTGCACGCCCGCGTCGTCGAGGTACTCAGCGAGATGACCGGCGCCACCGGCGTGCAGCTGCTGCTGTGGAACACCGAACGCAACGACTGGCTACTGCCCACACCCGACAGCAAAACCTCCCAGGTCACCGGCACTACCGAAGAGCATCTGGCGCCGCTGTCGGTGCTGCGCTACGTCCAACGCACCGGGCAACCACTGGTGGTCCCCGACGCCACCGACGACGACCGCTTCGCCCGCGACCCCTACCTCACCGACCGGGACTGCTGCTCACTGCTCGCGGTGCCGATCCTCAGCCGGGGCCGGCTACGCGCGGTGCTACTGCTGGAGAACCGGCTCATCCGCGCCGCCTTCACCACCGACCGGCTCGACGCGGTCATCCTCATCGCCGGCCAACTCGCCGTCTCCCTGGACAACACCCAGCTCTACGCCGAACTCACCACCTCCCGCGCCCGCATCGTCACCACCGCCGACAAAACCCGCCGCCGCATCGAACGCGACCTGCACGACGGCGCCCAACAAGAACTCGTCGCCCTCGCCCTGCAAGCCCGCGCCGCCCAAACACTCGTCCCCCCCGACGCGGACGAGCTGGCCGCCCAACTCCACGACCTGGCCACCCGCGCCGACAGCGCCCTGGACGAACTACGCGAACTCGCCCGCGGCATCCACCCCGCCCTCCTCGCCGAAGGCGGCCTACCCCCCGCACTCCACACCCTCGCCCGCCGCAGCCCCATCCCCGTCGAACTCGACATCCACACCAACACCCGACTACCCGAACCGATCGAGACCGCCGCCTACTACCTCGTCGCCGAAGCCCTCACCAACACCGCCAAACACGCCCACGCCACCACCATCCACGTCACCATCGACACCACCCACCACGACACCACCACCGTGCTGCGGGTGCGCATCCGCGACAACGGCCACGGCGGCGCCGACCCCACCCGCGGAACCGGCCTGCTCGGGCTCACCGACCGGGCCGAAGCACTCGGCGGCCACCTCACCATCCACACCGCGCCCGGCGAAGGCACCACCCTCCACGCCGAACTCCCACTACCCCCCACCCACCACGCGTGATGGACGAGCCACCAGGTCGTCGTGGTCGCCAGGCCATCACCAGGTGGAATTGGCCATGGTCCTGCGCTTCAACGCAGCCGGCGCAGAAGAGATCTCGCCGTCTCTGGCGTCGGCAACCGCGCGGTCATGAGGCTCCGGCCCGTTCGCGGATCTCCACCGCCGTGTCGAGCATCTGCCGAGTGCTGGTGAACCAGTCCTGCAGATTCAGATCCACGATGAGCTCGTCTGCGCCCGCCTCTGCGGCCGTGTGAATGTCGTCCATGATCTGGTCGAGAGTGCCGACGAAAGCCGACCGGTCAGGCCCTGCCGGACGGTCGGTGAAGGTGACGTTTCCCACCACCACCATCTCCATCCGGCTCGTGTCCCGGCCGTACTCAGAAGCCATTCCGCGGATACGGTCCCAGCTTGCGCGCAGTTCTGCGGCTCCGGCCGGCCCGGGGATGCTGAGTAGCGGCAGCCAGCCGTCTGCGCGCTGGGCGATGCGCTGCACGGCCTTGGAACTGGTGCCGCGGCCCAGGTTGCTGCCACCGCCGCCGAGCATCACGGGGATTTTCGAAACGGGCTTGGGCAGGACCGAGGCGTTGTCGATGACTACGCGCGGACCCCGGAAGGTCACGGGGTCGGGCCCCCACACGGCATCGAAGACGTCCAGCGTCTCGTCGAGGAAGCGGCCGCGATCCGCTCGGGTGGCGCCAGTGGCCTGGAGTTCGTCGGTGGCCCAGCCGGTGCTCATACCTGCGACGATGCGGCCGCCGCTGATCTGATCGATCGTGGCCAGCGCCTTCGCCAGCTGGATGGGTGTGTGGAGTGCAGCGATCAGAACGGCAGAACCGAGGCGCACCCTTTCGGTCGCCACCGCCGCTGCCGTGAGGACCGCCAGGGGGTCGGCGGCCTGCCGCGAGGTTTCCGGCCACGGCACGTCCGGCGGGGCATACGGTTCAACGGGCGCCTCCGGGAAGAGCAAACGTTCGTACGTCCACAAACTGGCGTATCCGGCCGCTTCGGCCGTTCTGGCTGCCTCGACCAAGTCGTGTTGCAGATCGACTCCCAATCTCTGGGGCAGACGAAGTCCGAGTTTCATTGAAGCCTCCGATGTGGTCGTGATCGTCGCGGCCGCCGTAGGAACCTGGGCCGAGCCTCCAGGCAGAGTGCCGGTTTCGACTGTTCTCGGTCCACCACCGAGTCTGAACCCTCACATTGATGTGAATGTCAACCGTTCGCTCGAGCACATGAGAATCGGAGACCTCGCTGCGCGTACCGGCGTCGGCGAACACCGAGAGCGGCGCCACGTCATGATCTGCCGAGCGTCTCACCAGCGGCGGGTCGCGCGGCGTCGATCTCGACGGGGAGCGGCCACGCACGGACCCCGCGGCGACGGGGGCCGGCTCGACCCGGGGTGAGCACCAACAGCCCCGACTGCCACGAAAAGACAAGCGTTTAGAACGGCATCTGTGGCTGGAGACCGAGCCGCAAGCGGCCGACATTCTCCCACGTGCGCTCGAACTGCAGCGTGACGTGCGTGCGGATCATGCTGAGGTCGCGAAAATAGCGCTCGATCCGCTGGCCTCGGTTCGACGCACTCGAACCGCTCGTGCGGAAGATTGCCTCGACCGCCTTCGACGCCAGCTCGACAACCTGCTGCTCGATGAGGATCAGGCGGCGGTCGTCGGCATCGCTCACCAGCGCATCGGTATCCATCGAGCGTCGCGCCAGCTCGGTCCACATGCGTGCGACCTGATGCAATGCCGCCTCGGCGGTGTCGACATAGGCCGTCGCCTCCCCCAGCAATCGCTGGAACACCGCCAACTGGCAGCGCTGCGGCGACGTCGGCCCCCACTGTCGCTTGGTCAGGATGTTTTCGCGGTACTCATCGATCGCAGCCCGTGCGATGCCGACACAGACAGCGGCCGGTTCGGAGACGAGCAGCGACGCCAGCGACCCGTAGAACGTCGGGTTCGGGTACAGGCCGCGTCCGGGGAACTGCACGATGGGCCGCAAGGGGTTCGGCGACGGCACCGTGTGATGCTCGGGAATGAAGAGATCCTCGACCACGACCCGCCGCGAGCCCGTGCCACGCATGCCCAGCGTGTCCCAGTTGTCGATGATCTCGAACTGGTCCCGGCGCATCGCGATGAACCGCGTGTCGACAACCTCGCCACCCCGCTTCATGACAACGCTCGTGCCGCCGATGAAGTGCGTTGTCACGTCACAGCCGGACGCGTAGTCCCACCAGCCACTGACCCGGTAGCCACCCTCGACCCTCAGCACCGGAACCGGCTGGGCGGAGAGCGAGCAGCGGAAGTCGCCGTCGCCGAACAGCTCGGCCTGTGCCTGCTCCGGAAAGAGGCCGGCGATGAGGTTGTGCGTGGCCATGAGCCCGAAGACCCAGCCGCTCGACGGGCACCCGCGCGACAGCTCGACCGTGACGCTCAGGAAGGTATCCAGGTCGAATTCGTAGCCGCCGAACCGCCGGGGCTGCATGACCCGGTAGAAGCCGGCGTCGAGGTAGTCCTGCAGCGTCGCGTCGGGGAGACGGCCCAGCCGCTCACACTCGGCCTGACGCTCGCGCAGCTTCCCGCGTAGCGCCGCCGCGCGCGCGATCAGCTCCTCCGGCGTCAGGTTGGGCTCCGGCGGATCGATGGCCCCAAGACCGGAATCCTGCAGCGTCATCAGGTTCTCCTCACTAATGTTCGCGGGCGATAGGCACGCGACGGCTGGTCTTGGGCACCTCGTCAATGCTGTCCGCGCCGGCGCACATTCCGGCGATCACGATCAGCAGCTTGGGTACCGACTTCGCCCCACCGGAGCGAATCCGCGGCGCCTTGATTGGCGCCTCGGAACACCTATCGTCCAAGCTCAGAGGGCACTTTCGTCGGTCACACGTCGATCAAGGGTGGAGGCCGCGCGGCGGTAGTAGATCAGCTCGGCCGGTGCGTCACACAGATCATGTTCCGCTCGGAACCCGGCGCCGGGCGGTGGGTGACGACCTCACCGAACCCTGCCTCGGCGAGCATCCGCTTCGCAGTCTGCCAACCCCAGGCGCCGCCGAGCCCGGCTCCGCCCTCGGCCAGCGAGACGGTCATGCAGTAGAGCGTGCTGGAGGAGTAGGTCCACCGAGCTTGAGGGTTGCCGATGTTGTCCTCGAGGTTGCTCGACAGCGCCAGATCCATCATGAAGAACGTGCCACCGGGCACCAGCGCATCGTGAGCCGCGAGCAGCACGGCGGCGGGCTTGGCCTGGTCGTGGATCGCGTCGAAGGCGAACACGGCGTCGAACGGTTGGTCGGGCTTGAGCTCGGCCACGTCGGCCACCTCGAACGTGACGTTCGAGAGCCCGGCTTCGCGGACCTCGGCCCGGCCCCGTTCGATCGCGTCCTCGGAGAGGTCGTATCCCACGAACGTCGACGCGGGGAACGCCGCCCCCATCACCGCAACGGCATGTCCGCTGCCACAGCCGATATCGGCCACCCGGGCTCCCGCAGTGAAGCGTTCGGACAGCCCGGCCACCAATGGCAGCCAGCGGTCCACCAGCAACTCGTCCACCGGCCGGCGACTGACCTGGTCCATCTTCTCGGCCCACTCGCGACCAAACCGCGAGTACGGCACTCCCCCGCCCGCCCGGAAAGCGTGCTCGAGCTCCGCGAGGTGCTTTCCATAGATCACGACCATTCCCGCTGTCGGAGCCATGTTTGCCGAACCGGCTCCGGTGAGAGACGCGGCGTGTTCGGGCGGGAGCATGTATTCGCGGGTATCGGGGTCATAAGCCATGATTCCGTTGGCCACGATCGAGCCGAGCCATTCCCGCACGTACCGCTCCTGCAACCCCGCACGCTCGGCCAGGACCTGCGAGGTCGTCGGACCGGCGGCCGCGGCCTCGAACAGGCCGGTGCGGTACCCCAAATCGATCATATAGGTGAGCAATCCGTTGGAGTAGATGCTGAAGATACGATCAACTACGCCGGGCATCAGGCCTTCCACCTCTTCTCACCACAACGCTTTGCCGTCTTTCCCTCCTGCTCGATCAGCTCCGCGTAGCAGCCAGCACCTCGTTGAAGGCTTCAGTCGACGACGGGTGCGTGTAGATCCCGTCACGCAAATCGCCCGCGGTCACGCCGTGACGCATTGCCAGCGTGACGAGGTTGATCAGCTCCTGCGCGTCGACGCTCAGCAGGGCGGCGCCGAGGATCAGATCGGTCTTCGCGTCGATGACGAATTTCATCAGCCCTCGGGTCTCTCCGAGGATCTTCGCCTTGGGCATCGCGACGACGTCCGCGACCGCCTTCTCTGCCACCTTCACCGCATACCCCTGCTCGCGCGCATCTCGTTCAGTGAGCCCCACCCGCGCCAATGGGGGCGTCAGGAAAAGCGCGTAGGGGATGTGTACGCGGTCGGCAGTGGATCGGGTTCCGAGGCCGGTGAGCTGGTCGGCGACGATCCTGCTGTCGTCGAGGGAGACGTAGGTGAACTGCGGTCCACCCTTGACATCGCCGACCGCGAAGATGTGGGGCTGGCTGGTGCGCAGTTGATCGTCCACCTCGACCGCACCGCCGGGCGTGGTCGCCACGCCCGCGAGGTCCAGTCGGAGGCCTTCTGTGGCGGGCTTGCGGCCGGCCGCAACCAGCACCGCATCCACAACTACCGTGCCACCAGCGTCACCCTGCCGGTAGTCGAGCTCGGCACCCTCAGCAGTCTCGGACAGCCCGATGACCTGAGCGCCGAGGACGAACCGGACTCCCGTGTCGGCCAGCACCTGTTCCGCAGCCGCCGCGACGTCGTCGTCCTCGTGGCCGAGGATGCGCGGAGCCTGGTCGAGCACCGTCACCTCGCTGCCGAACTGCGCGAACATCGAGGCGAACTCGATGCCCACGTGCCCACCGCCGAGCACGGCCAACCTCCGTGGGAGGTTGTCCCGCCCGATGAGATCGGTGCTCGTATGGACGCGGGTGCTTGCGGCGAGTCCGGGGATGGCCGGCAGGACGGGCTCAGCCCCGGTATCGATGATGATGGTGTCGCCGGTCACGGTCATGCTGTCGCAGCCAGCGCTGACCTCCACCGTTTTGGGGTCGACGAAAGCGGCCCGGCCGGTGAGGACCGTGACCGAGTCCATCGTGTCGAGGATGAAGAAGTTGATACCGCGAAGCCGAGTGGTCAGGTTTCGGGTCTTTTCGACAGCTTCGCCGTGGCCGGCGCCGGTCTCGGCGTGGTGGATCAGCGACTTGGTGGGTACGCACCCGACGTTGGGGCAGGTACCGCCATACATCTGCGCCGACCGCTCGATCACAGCGACGCGCTTGCCGCGCCGCCCCATCGCGGCGGCCAACGTCTTGCCGCCTCTGCCAAATCCGATCACTACAAGATCGAAGTGCGTGTCGTCCACGTTCGGCATCTCCTCGGGAAGCAGTTGAATGTACGTACATTTAATGTAGGACAACGTCCGTACATTTAGCCTTGAGTGTGGTGGGCGCGACAGCCCGGAGGGAACAGATCGTCACCGCAGGTGACACTTGAACTTTCGACGGCAAGCCCAGCGCACCTGCCCTGATCGGCGACCGGATCCGCCGACACCTGCGCCGCACCCGCCGTTCTGCACGCCCACCCGTCCCACCTGGTGCGATGCTTCACCCGCACCTACGGGCTCCCGCCCCACCGCTACCTCACCGGACGCCGCGTCGAGGCCGCCCGCCGCCTGCTCGACGGCGCGTTCCGTCACGTCGACCGCGGCGTTGGTGTTCGCGGAGACGTCGGGCTTGCCGATCGGTCAGAGTCGGCGGGTACCTGGCACGGCGGGTCCTGCCGCGGCCGGCGCGTGGCATCGGTCCACTGTGGACGACCCTGCCGCCGTGATGACGTAGACATGCCGCGACATCTCAAACACGCTCTCAGCCCTATTCGGACCAGGCGTTGTTCCTGACGACATCGACGAAGTCGACGCGCTTGAAGTCGGGTGAGTAGCGCGCGAGCATATCGGATGCGATCGTTCCGAGGAGGGTGTCGGGCCGGTCCTTGACCCCTTCGGCAATGGCTTTCAGGCCCTGGCGCTTGAAGTCGCGCCGAGGATGGACCGCGATGATCTCCTCGATAGCAGCCGGGTCGAGCAGGTCCAGGCCGGCGCCGTCGACGTCGATTCTCACTCCGGCCGCCAGGAGCGCGACCTCGGGCTCCATGAACCTCGGGATTCCATGCGTACTGTGCACGGCGATGGATAACCAGACGCGACGTGCAGCATCGGCGGGCACGTCGTGCGCCAGCAAGAAGTCACGGGCCGCATCAGCACCGTCCACCTCGAACCGCTGGGTCAGGTTTCGGTGCCCCTCCACCAGGCCGAGGTCATGGAACATCGCTGCGACGTAAAGAAGCTCTGGATCGGCCTTGATCCCAAGACGCTGACCGTGCAGCACCCCGAACAGATACGTTCGTCGGGAATGGTGGTACAGCACTGGCGACTCGGTGTCCTGAATAAAGGCGGTTGTCTCATTGGCCATCTGAGAGTCGGGGATGGCGACACCTGCGATGTACTCACTCATGATCTTCTCCTAACGGGCTGGTTCGACGCGCACGGGGTGCGCCAGCACCGAAGTCTGCAGATACCCCAGTTCGTTCCGGGTGGAGAACTCCGGTTGCGTGTTTCTCTTGTCGTCGGTGGCACGGACCCGGAGCGCGTGCTCGCCCGGTTCCGGGTCCCAGCGGAACTGCCAGCGCACCCACACCCCCGGTGTCGTCGGCGATTCGATTGCGGCGTCCTGCCAGGGCCCGTCGTCGATGCGGTACTCGACCCGCGCCACCCGGTTCTCGCCCGCGAACGCCCGCCCGCGGATCACCTGCGGTTCCGCCCGCAGCCGCGCGGGCCAGGGCAGCTCCACCAGACTCGCGACCGGGAGTTCGGTGATCACCGGTCCCCGCGCTGGTCCCTCCGCTGGGAAGTCCGGGCCGATCAGCACGTAGTCCACGGTGTTCCAGGGCACGTACAGGGGCTCTTCCGAGACCTCGATCCGGCCCAGCCACTTGATGCTCGCCGCGCCGAGCCATCCGGACACCACCAGCCGGGCCGGGAACCCGTGATCGGGCGGGAGCACCTCACCGTTCATGGCCAACGCGACCACGGTGTCGTCGGCCCACGCCTTGTCCAGCGGCAGTGGCCGACGGGCCCGGATCTCGTCGAGCCCTTCCGGCATGACCTCGCGCGCCTTCGGTGTGATTCCGGCCGGTTCGAGCAGGTCGCGGAGCCGAACGCCGGTCCACTCCGCGGTCCCGATCGCACCCCGGGCCCACTGCGTGCCCGCGAACGGCCGACCGACCTCCTCACCGAACAGCACCCGGCGGTTGCCTGCGCACTCGATCGTGCGGACCACCGAAACGTGTGGGAACCGGTTCCACAGATCGTCGTAGCTGTAGCTGACCGGTTCGTGCACGCCGCTGCCCTCGACCCGCAGCGTCCACGTCGCGGCATCCACCCGTGGCGTTGGTGCGTGGCTGCGGATGTAGAAGCGATCGGTCGGGGTGAGGAGGCCCGGCATCCGGTCCGGCCGCACTCCGTAGTCCAGCCCACTGCCGGTGTCCTCCATGACCTCCGCCGGCGTGGGTTTGACGACGCCGCGCCCGTCGTGGTCGATCGCAGAAGTAGCCCCAGTCGTGGTCTGGGCGCTCCTCGAAGCTGTCATAGCTCCACTGTGTGCGTAGTTGCCCAGGTCGAGCCGGCGGAATCGCTGATGGATGCATAGCCGGCGCTTATGGGTCCACTCACGTTTGGGCTATGCGGAGCGATGAGCCACGGGATTTCACCACTGTGTCGGCGACGGCGCAACGGCAGAAAGGACTCGGTCGACCAACGAAGGTCAGGCAACCGCGCTTCGCAGTGCGATGGCCAACAAGTCACCGGCCGGGCCCTGCAAGGTGTTCCCGGTCGGCCAGATCGCATGCATTCGCCGCGTGAGATCCAGACCGGGCACGGCCAGCCGCACCAGCGTTCCGGCGGCCAGTTCGGACGTGACTGTGCGCACGCTGAGCACCGCGGGACCGATCCCTCCCATCACCGCCGCCTTGATCGCCGTGGTCGAGGACACCTCGAGGATCGGAGTGGCCATGTCGGTGTCGAGCTGTTCACGTACCGCCTGTTCCCATGCCTGCCGGGTACCGGAGCCCGGTTCCCGGCTGACCAGCGGTGTTCTGACCAGCTCCGCGGCGCGCACCCGTCTCCGCCTCGCCCACTTGTGGGATGGCGCCACCACCACAGCCAGCTCGTCCCGCGCGACTTCACGAGCCTGCACACCTCCGGGCAGCTTCGGTCCCTCGACAAAACCGATCTCGGCTTCGCCGGCGAGTATCTGAGCGGCAACCTCGGCGGAATTCCCGGAACTCAGCGCGGTCATCGTGTCCGGGTCAACCGACCGCAACGCGATCAACCACGCGGGCAACAGGTACTCAGCCACGGTCAGGCTGGCTGCGACCCGCAGATGCGTGTGCCGGTCGCGCCTCAAGGCCGCGATACCCTCCTCAAGGTCGGCGGCGCGATCCACCGCCTGCTGAGCCCAACCGGCCACCAGCTCACCAACGGTCGTCAACCGCGCACCGCGTGCACCCCGCTCCAGCAGGCGAGCGCCGACCTGATGCTCCAGTTGCCGCAATCTCGCGCTCACGGCCGGCTGGGACAGCTGGTGCGCCGCTGCCGCGCGCCCGATGCTGCCCAGCTTCGCCACACTCAGCAGCAGGTCGAAGCTGGTCAGATCGCTGACTCGAGACGGAAGGGGCATCAGTGCAGTTTATGTATCGGCACCGAAAGCCCCAAGGTAACGATCAGCAGCCCCACTCCCGGACAACCGGCTTCGAGCTCGTCAGCACTCACCAGGATCAGCATCGGCTGACCGGGGACGCATTCTTCATCACGTTTGCCTGGTTCACGATGGAAGGATCCACCGCATCGGAAAATCAACGCGTCAGAATCGACCGAGAATCGAACCCCACACCCCATCGCTGTCACATGTCATCGCCCCATCTCGTCTTCATCACGCGTGCGGACGACCCGCACCGTCGAGGCAGCGAGAGGAGTGACGCGGTGACGCTGGAGATGCCGGGATCGGGGAAAGCCCCATCCAGGCGGTGGTCGTGACCGCCGAAGCGGAACTGGCGGCCGCGTACACCCGGGCCCGCCCTCGGCTGGTGCGGGTCGCCTACGCCGTGACGGGCAGCCACGCCGAGGCCGAGGACGTCGTCTCCGATTGCTGGCTACGCCTGGTCGCAGCAGACGCGCACACGCCGGTGAAGGACGTCGAGGCCTGGGGCACCGTCGTCGTAGCTCGTCGCGCGCTGGACACTCTGCGATCCGCCCGCGTTCGCAGGGAGACCTACGTCGGACCGTGGCTCCCCGAGCCGTGGGTCGATTCGCCTTCAGCAACCGATCCCGCCGACCGCGTCACTCTCGACGACCGCATCAGCTTCGCACTGCTGGTGGTGCTCGAAACGCTCAGCCCACCCGAACGAACCGCCTGGGTACTGCACGACCTGTTCGACATGGAGTTCACCGAGGTCGCTCGCGTCGTCGGGCGCTCCCCCGCCGCGGTGCGGCAACTCGCGGCTCGGGCCCGCAAGCATGTGGCCGCCGGCACGCCTCGGCTGGAGGTCGACCACGCCACCCACGAGGCAGTGGTCAACGCGTTCCGGCGCGCCTCCGTCGGAGGCGACCTGCCCACTCTGATGACGATGCTCGATCCCGACGTGACGCTGACCAGCGACGGCGGCGGACAGGTGCGATCGGCCCGCCGACCCGTGCACGGAGCGGACCGGGTCGCACGAATGATGGTCGGCGGCATCGCGAGACTTCTGAAGTCCGACCCCCCACCGTCCCCGGTGATGGTGAACGGCGCGCCCGGGCTGGCAGCGCTCAACGGCGGCACGCGCGACTTCGTGCTCTCTCTGACGCTCGAAGGCAACCGTATCTCCAGGGTCGACCTCGTCCGCGCGCCGGACAAGCTCGCCCTTTCCCGTGAAACTTCATGATTCGCCCGATTCACACGACGCTGCCGTTCTCAATGCTGGCTCACGCCCGCGAATCCGCCACCGATGATCAGAATTCCGGCACGACCTCCTCCTTTTTCTTCGGCGATGTCACTCATGAGCAGGGCTCGCCACGAGCGCCGTGGGTGCTCCTTGCGGAGGCCCTGCTTACGGCGTGTAGACGAGGCCGGACGACAGTGGTGTGACATGTCGTTCCCTGTGATGAGGTGTGTCACAGGGCCCCCTGCGCCCTGGAGATCGTGCAGCGAGAGCTGCCGCCCCCGGCCCGTCGGCCTTTCCAGACCCGGCCATGGCCGGATCCTGCAGAGCCGTGTCATTGCCGCCGTCCGGCCGCGGCGACACGCTCGAAGCGTGCTGCAGACCTTCATCGAGCTGTACCGCTACACCGAGGCGTGGACCGGGCTCACCGACGGCGAACGCAACGAGTTCACCCGGCAGATCCTCGGGTCCGCCGGCGAACTGCGGACCCTGGGCATCGAGGTCGTCGCGTACGGCGTCAACGACCCGGACACCGACCGGCGCGCGCCCTACGACTTCTTCTGCGTCTACGGCGTGCCCGATCTCCAGACCCGCCGCCTCTTCGAGAAGGCCGTCGAGGGCTCGGGCTGGTACCGCTACTTCGACCAGGTCAACCTCTCCGGCGCCGCCCTGACCCCGATCGGGTTGTTCAACGCGAACGCCCGGCTGGAGGAACCGGCCGTGCAGACGGAGGAGATCGCCCCGCAGTCGCGGTACCCGAAGAGGTCCGCCGTGTCCCACGGCCACAGCATGAGCTACGCCGAGCACGGCGAGGGCCGGGCGATCGTCCTCCTCCACGGCGACGTGATGTCGTCCTTCCTGTGGCGCAACGTGATGCCGCACCTCGAGGGCCGCGGGCGGCTCCTCGCCGTGGACCTCGTCGGGGCCGGCGACTCGGAGAAGTTGCCGGGCTCCGGCGAGGGCACCTACTCCTTCGCCGAGCACGCCCGCCACCTCGACGGCCTGCTCGAGACGCTGGACGTCGGCGACGACGTCGTCCTCGTCGGCCACGACTGGGGCGCCAACCTCGCCTTCGACTGGGCGATGCGACACCCCGGCCGGACCGCCGGGATCGCCTTCAGCGAGGCCCTGACCCCGCCCTTCGACTGGGAGGACTGGCCGGAGTCGGTGCAGCCGCTCTTCCGGTTCCTCCGCTCCCCCGAAGGCGAGCAGGCGGTGTTGCTGCACAACGCCTTCGTCGAGAGCGTTCCGCTCGCCCTCACCCGGGTGCTCGCCCCGGAGGAGCTCGCGGAGATCGCGCGCCCGTACGCAGAGCCCGGCGAGGGCCGCCGGCCCACGATCGACTGGCCACGCCAGGTGCCCTTCGGCGACGACGACACCCCCGTCCGGGCGCAGCTCGAGCAGCAGGCCGCATGGCTCGCGACCAGCCCCGTCCCGAAGCTGTTCCTGCAGGCCCACCCGGGCGGCATCGCCGCCCTCGGCGGACGTCGCGCCGCCGCGATCCGGGAGTACACGGCCCTGACGGAGGCCCGCGTCACCGGCGCCCACTGGATCCCTGAGGAGGACCCCCACGGCATCGGGCGCGCCGTCGCCCACTGGCTCGACGAGCTCCCGGCCCGGTGACGCCCGGCCGTCGCTGAGCTGGGAGTGGGCGCGATCGCCGAGCCCGGCGGGCTCGTGTCGGCGAGCGCCCTGCTCGATCTCACCGGGCAGCGCCTCGACGAGGTCGACCCGCGCTGGGTCGACCGGCTGCTGCGCGAGCACCCGCGCGACGGCTTCGGCCGGCGATGAGCAGCTATTCGCGGGCGGAGTCGCGGGCGGTCCCCGGCGGGCGCGCCCGGTGGCTCACCCGCCACGCCGCCCTCCCGCTGCTCATCCGCGCGGCACCGTTCCCCCGATAGGCGGCTGGCGAGCACCGGCGGGGGCGGTGTCGGGGCGGAAGCGGCGGCGGTACTCCCCCGGCGTGGTCCCCAGGTGGTCGCGGAAGACCCGGTGGAGCGTCTCCACGGACCGAAGGCCGCTCTCCCGCGCGATGCCCTGCGCCGTGCGGTCAGTCTGCTCGAGCAGCCGCCGCGCCAGCTCCAGCCGCAGCCTCTCGACGTAGGCAGCGGGCGTGGTCCCGGTGTCGGCGTGGAAGACCCGGGCGAAGTGCCGCGGGCTCATCGCCACCCGCTGGGCCAGCGCGGTCACCGACAGGTCCCCGGCGAGGTGCTCACCGATCCAGGCCCGGAGCCGGCGCAGGTCGTCCCGGGTGCTGGGCCGGTGCGCCAGCGGCGCGCTGAACTGACTCTGGCCACCCGGCCGCTGCAGGTACATCACCATGACCCGGGCGACCTCGAGCGCGACCTCGTGGCCGTGGTCCTCGGCGACGAGCGCCAGCGCCAGATCCATGGACGCCATCAGCCCCGCGCTCGTCCACATCTTCCCTGAGCGGACGAAGATCGGGTCCGTCAGCACTTCGACCTTCGGGTACCGCGCGAGCTCGGCGGCGGTTCCCCAGTGCGTGGTCGCCCGGTAGCCGTCGAGGAGCCCCGCGGCAGCCGTCAGGTGCGCCCCCGCGCACACCGAGGCGACCCGCCCCGCGCCCGGCCCGACCGCGCGCACCCACTCGACGGCAGCGGCGTCGGTGTGCGGCACAGGGCGGTCGGCCTCGATCTCGACGGTGCCGGGCACGAGCAGGGTGTCGATCCCCCGCCGCCACGAGGCGAAGGTCTCCTCGGCGCACAGCCGCAGCCCGGAGAAGGTCGGGACCAGCCCCTCCCGCTCACCGACGAACCGCACGTCGTACCCGCCGGTCGCGCTCCCGTCCCGGGCGAGGAGCTTCGTCGCGAGCGCGAACACCTCCGCCGGCCCCGTCACGTCGAGCGCGTCCACACCGGGGGACAGGACGACCGCCACCACGTGCGGCCCCCGAGGATCCATGGTCACAGCCTGGCTCGGGCCGGCGCCCCGGGCAACCGCCCGGATCGGCGCGTCTCCGGTCGCCGTCTGGCCAGGTCGTGCAGCCAGATGTCCGCCGGCGTGTACCCCTCCGGGAAGAGATCGGTGGGAGCCGGGCCGATCGGCACCACGGCGCGGGCGGTCAGCACGCCGTCCTCCCGGTGGGGCAGCAGGGTCCACTCGGTCTGCCGGCCTTGCGCTGTCCGGCCGGGCGGTTCATCAGCAGATACACCCCGAACCCCACGATCAGGCCGGCCACCCAGCTGTAGTCGTAGACCGGCTTGAGGACCGGGATCAGCCCGCCGGACGGGAACGGCCCACTGCCGGCCGCCGAGTAGGCCCCGCCGACCGCGACCACCGCGCCGATCACGGTGGCGACCACTGCGCGCAGGTCCCAGCCCGAGGTGAACCAGTAGCGTCCACTCTCGGAGTACAGCTCGGCGAGTTCGAGCTGGCGGCGGTTGACCACCCAGTACCCCGCGATCAGCACCCCCGCGACCGACGCCAGCACACCGCCGTAGAAACCCAGCCAGGTGAAGATGTAGGTCTTCGGGTTGGACACGAGGTGCCACGGCTGAATCACGATGCCGATCACCCCGGTGACCAGGCCCGCGGTGCGGAAGTTCAGCAGCCGGGGTAGCGCGTTGGAGAAGTCGTAGGACGGGCTCACCACGTTCGCCGCGACGTTCGCCGAGATCGTCGCCAACACCGCCATGATCAGACCGATGATCACCGCGACCGGGCTGGTGAACTTACTGGCCACCTCGACCGGATCCCAGATTGCCTGGCCGTAGAGCACGATCGTCCCGGACGTGACCACGATGGAGATCATCGAGATGAACGCCATCGTGGTGGGCAGGCCATAGAGCTGGCCAAGAGCCTGGGTGCGCTGGCTGCCCCCGAAGCGGGTGAAGTCGGGCATGTTCAGCGACAGCGTGGCCCAGAACGCGATCATGCCCATGAGCGAGGGGGCGAAGACCGTCCAGAAGCCCGGACCCCAGCCGAGCTTGGACGGTTCGGCGAAGATCGGGCCGAATCCGCCGACCTTCACCACGACCCAGATCATCAACCCTAGGAAGCCCACCGACACCAGCGGTGCGGCCCAGTTCTCGAAGCGGCGCAGGGCATCGATTCCCCGCCAGATCAAGGCCATCTGCACGACCCAGAACACGGCGAAGGACAACCACATCGTCCACGGCTGACCACCGAACCCGGCGGCGTGCAACCAGGAATCCCCGGCCAGTGCGCCGACGATCACGAAGATCGCCTGACCGCCGACCCAGGTCTGGATCCCGAACCAGCCGCAGGCGATGAACGCCCGCAACAGGGCCGGCAGGTTCGCGCCCCGCACCCCGTAGAACGCCCGGGCGAACACCGGGAACGGGATACCGTACTTCGTGCCCGCGTGGCTGTTCAGCAGCATCGGGACCAGCACGATGAGGTTGGCCAGCGTGATCGTTCCGAAGGCCTGCAACCAGTCCATCCCCAGCGCGACCAACCCGGAGGCCAGCAGGTAGCTGGGGATGTTGTGCGCCATACCCATCCACAGCGCGGCGTAGTTGTAGGTCGTCCAGGTCCGCTTGGACAGCTCGGTGGGCAGTAGCTCGGAGTTCGCGTAACGGCCTCCGGCCAGCGCGGCCCGGTCGGCGAGGTCAACCCGTCCATCCGGATTGACGGCCTGCGATCCGGACACATCGGGCATAGCCATAGGGCTCCTTGTCTCGCAGGCTCGCCAAGCCGCTGGTTCCTCAGAGCACGCCGCAGCTCCTTCCAGGCAGCGTTGCCATTCCGGTGGCAGAGCGCCATAACCCGCGAGAAGCATCCGACACCGCAGGGTGCGTACACACCGCTCAAGCCAGTTGACGTTCCACGGCGGTGGCGGCACCGGCACACAACGCTCTTGCCAAGGAATTTACGCGCCCACCACGCCTCTCAACTAGCCACCGAGGTGATCTCAGCAGGTTGTTGCCAGAATCAAGGAATTTGTCTCCATAGCCGGATTATGCGGTTTCGGTGCACCGCCGAGATCCTCGCCGAAGAGTTGCTTACCCGGGGCACGACTCGTGACCTTGATACAAACTGGATCCCGATAGCCAGCATTTCCGCTATGCCGAGAAGAGGGACCGCAAGCCAACCTACCCAGCACTCGGCGCCGTCGAAAGCACGCGGGCGGAGCTCCACCATGCCTGGAGGGCGACCGATAGTGAGGGCTGCGGTGGACTGGGCCCCGTGAGGCCGAACCGACCCCTTTATGACGTGCTTCGGGAGATGTGGTCGAACTGTCTGCCTGCAGGCCACCTCAGCGCAGGGCGAGGCCCTCCTCCTCCGCCTCGGCGAGGACGTCGTGGTCGTAGAGCCATTGGAGGAAGCGCTCGGACTCGGCCATCCCGGCGTCACGCTCGTCGAGGTCGTCGAACTCGGAGTCGAAGCGGCGGCCCTGCCCACGCGCGCCGGCCTGGATCGCGTCGGTGCGCGCCTTGCGGATGCGTTCGTAGGCGAGCAGCGCCCGCTGGGGCTCCTCCGGGCTCGCGGCGAGCAGCGTCGCGAGCGCCATGCCGTCCTCGATCGACTGGTTCGCGCCCTGCCCCAGGTGCGGGAGCATCGGGTGCGCGGCGTCGCCGAGCAGCGTGAGGTGCCCGGCCGTCCACCGGGCGAGCGGCTCACGGTCGTGCAGCGCGGAGCGAAACGTGTACTCGACGTGCTCGAGGAGCTGCCCGACCGGTGCGTCCCAGCCGGCGAACTCGGCGGCGAGTTCCTTCGGGTCGCCGGGTGCCGACCACGACTCGCGCATGACCTCGTCCGCGGGTACGAAGCCGACGAAGTTCAGGAGCGTGTCGCCGCGCACGGGATAGACGATGATGTGCCGGCCTTCCCCCATCCACAGCAATCTCGCCTCGACGGGCCAGCCGGGCAGGACGCTGCGCGGGACGAGCCCGCGGTAGGCGACCGAGCCCGAGCGGACGGGCGTGGAGGGCTCCACGACGTGCCCCTGCAGGACGGAGTGGATGCCGTCGGCACCGACGACGACGTCGGCGTCCGCCGTCGTGCCGTTCGTGAAGCGCAGCCGCCCACCGCCGTCGGTCTCCTCGTAGCCCACGCAGCGGTGCCCGGTCGCGACCGTGCCTGCGGGCAGCGCGCCGGCGAGGATCTCGATGAGGTCGGCACGGTGCATGCCGTAGACGCGGACCGTGCCGCTCGAGTCCAAGCTCAGGCGACCGGGGATCGGAGTGCCGTCGTCGCGGAAGTACGCGGAGTTGGGACCGACGAGCGCGCCCGCCTCCTCGACCCGGCCGAGCAGCCCCACCCGGTCGAGCAGGCGGAGGCTGTTCGGAGTCACGAAGAGCCCCGCACCGATCTCGCTGAGCGCGGCGGCCTGCTCGTAGACCGTCGCCTCCATCCTGCGCTCCCGCAGCGCGATCGCGGCGAACAGGCCGCCGATCCCTCCGCCCACGACTGCCACCCGCAGCGTGCTCATGCAAGAAAGGGTAGGTGCCGGTCGTGGAAGGTCGGGGTCTCGACGGCGTGCCTGAGGGAGTGAGGTGGGCCACCGCGTGAGCCTCTGCAGGAACCCGCCAAGGAACCCGTAGAGAGGTACCACGCCATTGGTCCTGGACCAGGCTGCACTGCTCGAGTCGAGGGGCTACGCGGGCCCGTGGTCGCGGCTTGCGGCCGATCATCGACGGACGCAAGACGTCGAAGCAGCGAGTCAGGCGGTGAGGGACACCCCGCAGCCCCGGCCATGCAGTTGCTGGCCAGCTACCTGAATCGGCTGTTCGAGGTCGCCGACGACCTCAGCAGCCATCAGCGGCGGGACGCCGGTCGGGCCGCGGTCGATCTGCTCCCGATGACGCTGCGGGACGTCACGCCCTCCGTACCCGGCGCGGACGGCTCCGGGCGTGTTGCTCGACGTGATGCGGACGCACGTTCGCAAACACCTGGCCGACCCAGAGCTGCGGGTCGAGGAGCTGGCGCGGCGGCACCATGTGTCGGTCCGTCAGACGTACAGCCTGTCCGAACGGATCGGGACCACGCCCGGTGCGTACCTGCGCGAGCAGCGGCTACTCGCGGCCCGGACGATGCTGTCCGACCCGAGGTACGACCGTCGCCCGGTATCGAGCATCGCGGCTGCCGTCCGGTTCCGCGACCTCAATGCGTTCGAACGGGCGTTCCGGCGGCAGTACGGGACGACGCCGGCCGGTTGGCGGCGTGAGCACCTCCAGCACTCTGGACCGCTCCTGTGACCCTGTTGCAGAAAACTCATGGTGCCGAGCAGGAATCGCTGTACACGCTGAATGCCCTCGTTGGTCGAATGTGTGCACAGCCAATGAGGGATAAGCAGACGCGATCCGGGCTGGGGAGCCCCGAGTCGCTCGTCGCTTGATCCCTGGCCCGGGGGGATCGGGCCGGGCCGCGGCCGCGGCCCGGCCCCCGCCCGCCACGGCGGTGGCACCCGTTCTCCACGAGCTCGCTCATAGCGAGACAGCCGCACACGGCGTTCCAGACCGGCGCCAGCGCGGAGCGCACCAGCAGCCCACCTCTCGCGCACCCACGTCAGCGGGTCCGTGCCGGTGGTGGTCCACGCGGCGGCGATCAGGTGCCGGTGGGCGACTGCGACCACATGCTCCACGAGCACGAGGGCTGCGGCTGGGATCGGCCCGGCAACCTCATCAACGCGCGGTGCCGAGTGCCCGGCTGCCCGTGCCCGGCGCACTGACTTACCCTCCAGTCGCCGCGGTCGCTGTCGGTTCGCCGCCGGCCGTAGCCGCCAGGTTCCCGGCCGGCGTCCTCGACCAAGCCGGCCGCCCGCAGCTCCGCCAGCGTGGCGTAGACGTTGCTCGGCTGACTGCCAACGGGCGCGGCCAGCCCGGCGCCGCAGCTCGGGCCGTCCGCCAGTGCACGGACTTGCACCGGGCGGGTCTGCAGGTCGCCATGATCACTGGTGACAACAGTCGGACCGCCCAGGCGATCGCGCAGCAGCGAGGGTATCGACACGGCGCCGGCCGAGGTGTTGCCCGCGGACAAAACAGTCCGAGGTGGCGCGGTTGCAGGCCACTGGGCAGGTCGTGCCGATGGTGGGGATGGAGTCAATGACGCCCCCGCCCTGGTGGCTGCCGATCTGGGCATCGCGCTGGGCATCGACACAGATGTGGCCATAGAGTCCTCGGACCTGACGCTGATCCGCGGGGACGTGGCGGGAGTGCCAACCGCCATGCGGTGATCGCCGGCGCGTGAGTCAGGTGCGCCGCGACGCCCAGCACCGGGCGCGGCGGTCCGCATCAGCCAGGCAGTTATCCGGTCGACGTCGCGGCCGCCTCCGCGGAGGGTGGAGGCGTGGCGATCTGGCCTGGGTTGGAGCCGGTCCGGGCGGGTGGAGCAGTCACACGCGTCACGGGCGGCGCGACCTCTGGTGACGACCGCGCCGGACCCGTACAGACGGGCCCGGCGCATCGACGTCATTGCTGACCTTGCGGGGCTGAGCGTCAGAAGAGGATCACACCCCGGACGTTCACCCCGTTGATCAGGTCCTCGTAGCCCTTGTTGACATCGTCGATCCTGTAGGTGTTGGTGATCAGCTCGTCGAGCTTGAGCTGCCCGGCCTGGTACATGTCCACCAGCCGCGGGATGTCCGTGAACGGGTCGCCGGAGCCGAAGAGCGAGCCCTGGATCCGCTTCTCGAAGAGCGTGAGCAGCGCGCCCGGGATCTCGATGGTGTTCTTGGTCGGGTCCGCCAGGCCGGTGACGACGACCGTGCCGCCCTTGCGGATGGCGTGGAAGGCGTTGGTGGTGACCTCGGTGTCCACCACGCCGACGGTGACGATCGCCTTGTCGGCACCGACCCCGCGCGTGAGCTCCTGGATCAACGCCTGTGCGCGCTCCGCAGTGGCACAGGAGTGCGTGGCCCCGAGGCGTTCGGCCATCTCCCGCTTGTTGGCCAGCGGGTCGATGGCGACCACGTTGGTGGCACCGGCGAGCGCAGCGCCCTGCACCGCGTTGATGCCTATACCGCCCACGCCGTAGATCGCGATCGTGTCGCCCGGCTGCGTCTCGGCCGCGTGCACCGCTGAGCCGAAACCGGTCGGCACTCCGCAGCCGATGAGCGCGGCCTTGTCGAGCGGGACGTCGTCGGCGACCTTGACGCAGGAACTCTGCGAGATCACGCCGCGCTCGGAGAACGTGCCGAGCATGCAGAACCCGCCGAGGTCCTCACCGGAGTCGGAGTGAAGGCGGAAGGTGCCGTCGAGCATGGTGCCGTTCACGGCGCCGGCGCCCGTGTCGCACAGGTTGGTCATCCCGGCAACGCAGAAGCGGCATGTGCCGCAGACCGGCAGGAACGTGCAGATGACGTGGTCGCCAGGCTTGAGGCGGGTGACGCCCTCGCCGACCTCCTCGATGATCCCCGAACCTTCGTGACCACCGACGATCGGGAAACGCGGCACCAGGTCTCCGTTGCGCAGGTGTTCATCCGAGTGGCAGAGCCCCGCTGCGACGTACTTGATGAGCACCTCGCCGGCCTTGGGCGGATCGAGGTTGAGCTCCTCGATCTCGAACGGTCGGTTGAGCCCGCGCAGTACCGCGGCCTTGGTCTTCATCGGCCCCCTCCGAACCTCAACAACCGAGATTGTTCGATCACGAGTCCAGGCCGCGGTGGACAATCAGGCTCGCACTCTTCAGCCCCGTCCAGGCCAGGCCCGCTCAGATTGGTCGGCCGGCTGTGGGCCGGCGGCCAGCCATTCAGACAACGTTGTCGCGGCTCAGTGTTCTTGCGCGCCTGGACGAGCTGCGCGTCAAGGACGGCCGCGAACAGTCGCTCGCCCAGTGCCTCAGCGGTCTGTGCTGTCTCCGCGGTGGTGCTATCCGTCATCGGTGCCTCCAGATGTCGTGGCTGTGGCGCGCAATGCAACTTGCTGTAGTCCCGACCCGTCGCGACCTCGAAGCTCACCCGGTCGTCCACTCATTGTTCCGCCGCTAATCGGCGGGCCGCTTCGATCGACGGGACGTAAAGTCGAACCCGTGGAAGCGGGACCGCGGAAACGTCTCATGAGGTGCGTGGAATCCGAAGCCGCACCCGATGTCCGCTACCGTTGCGCCGCATTCCAGTTTCTCGACGACCCCGTCCAGCGCCGGGGAGTCATTCCGAGACTAACGCGGCCGCATGCCCGAGACGGCACAACGTAGCCGTGCCCTCGAAAAGCCCCGTGCCGTAGTCCTGCCAGCCCACGCGCTCGGCTGTGCGGAACGCCTCGGCCGGGGCGTCCTCCTTACCGTGGAAGGCCCCCAGGCTCCGAGAGGTTCCAACGGCGTAGCTGGGCGAGTCCGGGTCGGCCAGCACGGCGGCGTGCGCGTCCGGAAGCAGATAGGTGTCGCTGTCTTCGCCGTACTGCACGTACTCCCCGGACACATGGCCGGAGAGCCGCTCCCGCACGTAGCGCTCGTTCAGGCCGATGCGCCCCGCCAGCTGTACCGACGTGAGGTGACCGGCTCCGGCCATCGCCGAGTACCGCCCGAGGCGGACACCCAGCGCCGTGGAGAGCCCAGCGACCGCAGCCACACCGTCGGCCACCACTCGCTCCACGAACTCCATGGCCAATTCGTGATCAGACTTGACGCTATTGGCATGCGATAAATCTGGAAAACTCGCCATATGCCTCCTGCTCTTCGATGCTGCGGCAATCATCAGGACTGGACAGACGAGACCAATGCCTGATCAGGTCATCCCTCCAGCTGTTCACGAGCGCCTCAAGCCCACGGGGTCCGATAGTTGCGCCCGCCTTACACGTGTAAGCGCCGCCAACTACGGTAGCCGAGTGATCCGCGCGGAACAAAGACATGTGCATTGGCTCATAGACCGGGCCTCCTCGTCGCCCACAGCCACCCCTGTCGTCCGTACTGGCGGCCGAGCTGGCCAATGCTGAATCCGGGCGGGCAGCGGCCAGCCATCACGCATCGGCGCACGTCGGTGGCAACTCGCCATCCCAGGTCGCTCGCGCTGGACCCGACGTCAGTTCGACCTGAATCGTTCCAAATAGAGCGACGGCAGCCTCCGGCGCGCCGTGAGGAAACCACCGCCCATCACACTTCCAGCGGCCGACAGACAGACGTGCGGTTTGCACCGCCGGTCGCAATCGTGCGAGCCAGCGGTGTGGTGGTCCATCCGACGCCGCCCCGTGCAACGCGTCCGGCATCGAGCACGTCAGTGTCGAGCGCGCCGACCGTCAGCTGCCCGAGGAACGGCGAGATGTGGTTGCGGACATAACCGCGGTACAAGGTCAGTGTGTTCGGGGCGCCGTCGAACTGGTCGAGGTAGCGGGCGAGCAGCTGATCCACGGTCGCGCTCGTTCGCGGGTTCCGCTTCTCCGCGACCTGGCTCAGGAGCCGATTGCGCGCCGCTGGGCAGCGCCTCGACGCTGCCCCGCGCGCGGGCTTGACCGCTGGCGGAACGGCGCGGCGCGGCAAGATCGTAGGGCGCCTCGCACCACGTTTGATGCCACGTCGCCCGATCTGATCCTTTTGGCCGAGCTGAAACCCCTGGTCAGACGTGGAGCCGGAGGTCGGGATCGAACCGACGACCTACCGCTTACAAGGCGGTTGCTCTACCACTGAGCTACACCGGCCGACTCACACGCTGCTGGCCCGCGAAACCGCCGACCAGACGATCTTCAGGAACCGGGCGCCCATGACGGCGCTACGTACCCGGCCGTCCAGCGTCAGGACCTGGGTACATGGTGACATGGGCCGGAGCAGGCGACGGCATCGGTCCGGGACTACACAGTCGCACGCCGTGCCCCGCATCGAACGTTGATGATCCTCCTGGGCGCAGCACCCAACCGATTCGGCGGTGAAGGGAACGTCCGGAGCATCGTTCATTATCGATTACCTGGATGGCACAGGTTGTCCAGAACGCTCCGTAGTCGCCATGTACGTCGTTTCGACCAGCGCCTGGGCCATCAGGAGGTAGCCGAGCCGTTCGATCGGAATGTGGACCCCTGTTCCGTTACCGTTGACTGCCGCCGGCTCACTCCATTGATCGGAGGACGAGATATGCACGCACCTCCGGCAACGAACGGCGAGCGATCTTCTTCCGGCGCCGGTGGTCTCGTGGCCGAGGTCCGGCACTAGCTGGGCAGCTGCCGCCCCATGGGTCCCTGCCGGCGCCGGTACGCCGGCCGAGCCAGGTGGGGAATCGTCGTCGTGGTGGCTGCGGTCGCCGCGCTGTCGCCGTCCGGCGTGGCCCGGGCCGCCGACTGGGGGCCCATCGTGCAATGCGAATCAGGCGGCCGGAACGTCGAGAATCCTGGGCCTTCCACGGCCAGCGGATACTTTCAGTTCGTCGACGGCACGTGGCGGCGATACGGCGGCCAGCAGTTCGGACGCAGGGCCATCGATGCCACGTACGAGGAACAGCGGCTCGTGGCCGAGCGGGCATACTCCAACGAGGGTTACAACCCCTGGGAAGCCTCCGAGGAATGCTGGGGGCCGAAGATGGACGACGAGATCCCGGAGCCCCGGATCCAGGAGGCACCTGAGCCGGGGCCGGACAGGGAGCCGCCGCACAGGCCCGACAGGCGTCCTCCCGCTGAGCGGGATCGCTATGTGGTGAAGCGCGGAGACACACTCTCGAGCATCGCCGACGATCATGGAACCACCTGGCCGAGGCTCTTTCAGCGGAACCGAGACGTGATCGACGATCCGGATCTCATCTACCCCGGCGAGCAACTCGACGTCTAGAACAGGCCGTGCACAGGAACGGGTCTCGGCCGCGGGCAGTTCGGCACCTACCCTGGCGGCCATGGTGCAGTTGATCGCGGCCGGTCTGATCACCGGTGATTCGTCGTGACAACGGCCCGACGTCTGACCCGACGGGTTCGCACTGTTCTGAGCCGCGAGGCGCACGAACTGTTACGCGCGGGCCCGCCCACCGTGCCGCTGATGCGGCCGCTCGGCCCCCGGGTTCCGGACGACGCACACGTGCAGCAGGTGCTCGACCTGTGCATGCGGGTCGGCGAGGTACTGCTCTCCAGTGGAGAGAGCGCCGGCGAGACGACCGACACCATGTTGCGGGTGGCTGCGGCCTGCGGGCTCGCCACCGTCGAAGTGGACATCACCTTCACGTCGATCACCGTCTCGTGCCACCGCGGGAGGGCGGCCGCGCCTGTGACGTCGATGCGGCTGGTCCGGTACCGGTCGCTGGACCTCACCCGGCTCGCGGAGGTCGCCAAGATCGTCGACCGGGTGGAGCACGGCGAGATCGACGCCGAGGACGCTTCGGCCGTGCTCACCGAGGCGGTGAGCGCCCCGCACCCGTATCCCCGCTGGGTCGCGACCTTGGGTTGGGCCCTGCTGGCCGGGTCGATCGCCCTCCTGCTCGGCGCCGCCCCGATCACCGCGCTGGCCGCGTTCACGGTGACCGCACTCATCGACCGGGTCGGTCGCGTGCTCAACCGCTGGGGCCTGCCCTCGTTCTTCCAGCAGGTCACGGGCGGCATGATCGCCACCGGCTCGGGTCTCGCGATGTTCGCAGGAGGCGTCCTTCCCGCGGGTACGCAACCTTCGCTGGTGGTCGCCGCGGGGATCACGGTGCTGCTGTCGGGGCTCTCGGTGGTCGGCACCGTCCAGGACGCGATCTCGGGCTACTACGTCACGGCGGCGGGGCGGGCGGCGGAGATCGCGCTGCTCTCGGCCGGGCTGCTCACCGGCGTCGTGCTCGCGCTGAAGATCGGCCTGGCATTCGGCCTCACGCTCCAGGTGGCCGGACCGCTACCGCAGGGGCCCGGCTGGTACGGAATCGCTGTGTTCGCGTCGGCCGTGGGTGCCGCGGCGTTCTCGCTCGCCGGATACGCCCGGCTGCGCCCACTGCTGGCTGCCGGGACGGCGGGGGCGGCCGGCTGGGCCACATACGGCGCGCTCACGCAGCTCGTCGACCTGGGCCCGGTGGCCGCTACCGGTGTGGCGGCGGTCGTCGTAGGGATCGCCTCCGGTCTGCTTCGCCGGGGCGGGAGGGTCGCGCCGCTCGTCGTCATCCTCGCCGGGATCACCCCGCTGCTACCCGGCCTCACCGCCTACCGCGGCTTCTACCAACTGGCCGTCGAGGGAGTCGCGGACGGGCTCGTGACGGTGACCCTCGCGCTCGCCATCGGGCTCGCGCTCGCGGCCGGGGTGACCTTCGGCGACTTCGTCACGCGCCCCTGGGCCCGCCGGCGGGCTCCCGGAAACACCACGAACGAGCACCAGCGGCAGTAGGCTTTCGCCAGAAGGTGGCAGCGGCCAGCAGCCTTCAGACTTGCGCCGAGCTGGCGAATGTACGAGGAGGAACATGCCAACCGGCACCACGCTCTCCGATGCCGACTTCGTCGTGGTGGCCAACCGGCTACCGGTCGACCTCGAGAAGCTGCCCGACGGATCGCAGCGCTGGAAGCGCAGCCCCGGCGGCCTCGTCACCGCTCTCGAACCGATGCTGCGCAACCGCGAAGGCGCCTGGGTCGGCTGGCCCGGCCTGGCCGACGCCAACGTGGAGCCGCTCGTCGAGGACGGCCTGCAGCTGTACCCGGTGCGCCTGTCCGCCCGCGAGGTCGAGGACTACTACGAGGGCTTCTCCAACGGCACGCTCTGGCCGCTCTACCACGACGTGGTCGCGCCGCCCGCGTTCCACCGGCACTGGTGGCAGGCCTACGTCCGCGTCAACGAACGGTTCGCCGAGGTGGTGGCCGAGGTGGCCAGCCCGAACGCCACGGTCTGGATCCAGGACTACCAGCTGCAGTTGCTCCCCGCCGCGCTGCGGAAGCTGCGGCCCGACCTGCGCATCGGGTTCTTCCTGCACATCCCGTTCCCGCCCACCGAGCTGTTCATGCAGCTCCCATGGCGAAGACGGATCATCGAGGGGCTGCTCGGGGCCGATCTCGTCGGATTCCACACCCCCGGCGGCGTCCGCAACTTCCGGTGGCTGGCCACGCGCCTCACCGACGCCATTCCGGGCCATGGCCGCACCGAGGTCACCTACGGCGGCCGCACCGTCAAGCTCGGGGCGTTCCCCATCTCCATCGACTCGGCGGCGTTGGACCAGCTGTCACGCACGCCCGAGGTGCTCGAACGGGCCAAGCAGATCCGCTCCGACCTCGGCGAGCCCGAGAAGGTCGTCCTCGGCGTCGACCGGCTGGACTACACCAAGGGCATCGACGTGCGACTGCGCGCTCTCGAGGAGCTGTTGACGGAGGGCCGGGTGAGCGCGGAGGACGTGGTGATGATCCAGCTGGCGACGCCCAGCCGCGAGCGCGTCGAGCACTACCAGAAGATGCGCAACGACATCGAGCAGTCCGTTGGGCGGATCAACGGCGAGTACGCCCGCGTCGGCCACCCTGCTGTGCACTACCTGCACCAGTCATTGCCGCGCGAGGAACTGGCCGCTTTCTTCGTGGCCGCCGACGTGATGCTGGTGACGCCGCTGCGGGACGGGATGAATCTCGTGGCCAAGGAGTACGTGGCCTGCCGGCACGACAACGGCGGCGTGCTCGTGCTGTCGGAGTTCACCGGCGCGGCGCACGAGCTGAAGGAAGCCATCCTCGTCAACCCGCACGACACCGACGGCGTGAAGAACGCCCTGCAGGTGGCCCTGACGATGCCTGCGGAGGAAGGCCAGAAGCGGATGCGCGCACTACGCCGCCAGGTACTCACGCACGATGTCGACCGCTGGGCACGTTCCTTCCTCGACGCGCTCGGGCTGCCGCCCGCCGAGGGGGCGGCGTCGTGAGCGATCTCGACGAGGCAGTACGGGCGATCGCCCGCGTCCCGGTCCTTCTCGTAGCCCTGGACTTCGACGGCGTCCTCGCCCCGATCGTCGACGTCCCCTCGGACGCCCGGCCGCTCCCCACATCGGCCGCGGCCATCGGTTCGCTGGCGACTCTGCCGGACACCACCGTCGCGCTGGTGTCCGGACGTGGGCTGGCCGACCTGGCCGCCGTCTCGGGGTTCGGCAGCCCGATCCGGCTCATCGGGAGCCACGGCGGCGAGTTCGACGACGGTGGTGCCGTTCTCGACGACGCACAGAGCGAGCGGCTCGACCGTCTCCGCACGGAGTTGCACGAGCTCGTCGACGGCGAGCCCGGTGTCAGGCTGGAGGAGAAGCCTGCCGGGATCGCCGTGCACGTGCGCAACGCGCCTGCCGACGTCGGCGAGCGGGTTTTCGAGGCCGTACGCACCGGGCCCGCCTCTCGGCAGGGCATCGAGGTCACGCCCGGCAAGGCCGTGCTCGACCTGGCCGTGCTGCAGGTGAGCAAGGGCCTCGCGCTCGACGTGCTCCGCGAGCGAACGAAGCCCGAGGCGGTCCTGTTCGTCGGCGACGACGTCACCGACGAGACGGCGTTCGTCCGGCTCCGGCCCGGCGATGTGGGTGTGAAGGTCGGTCCCGGCGAGACCGCCGCCGAGTATCGCGTTCCCGGCCCTCCCGAGGTCGCCACGCTCCTGCAGGAACTACTGGCCGTTCGCTCGTCCCTGCAGGGATAGCGAGCCGGATCAGGCCGCCGCTGCAAGGCGCTCCTCAGCCACTTCCCATGTGAGCGGCAGTGCGGCGGCGGGAGCCGTCCAGAAGGTGAACGCCGAATCGGCCATCGCGGCCCGTTGGCGCCTCATCACGGAACGGTGCGGCTCCGCGCCCACCACCGCGTCGAGCGCGGCACGGTCCGTCCAGGCGCTGAGGGTGAAGAACTCGCGGCGCAGGGGGTGTGCCACCAGCGATACGCCCAGTGCGCCGTCGGCGCGCCGGATCTGGGCGAGCACGCGGATCGAGTCGACGAGGAACGGCAGGACATGCCGGTACCCCTTGACGCGGAAGCGGGACGCCATCACGACCATCTCGGTTGCCGGGGCGGGCTCATGGACGGGGATCCAGGGCAGAGCGGGCACGTTTCCTCCTCGTTGTCGGTCTTGGCAGTGGCAAGATGCCAGCCATCCGCCAATCTTGTCAACGTAAAGATCTGAGATATGCTCTGGCGCCATGCCCTACCACCACGGCGACCTGCGCCGGGCCCTTCTCGACACCGCGCTCGAGGCGGTGGCCGACCAAGGGCCGGCCGCGATCAGCCTGCGCGACGTCGCGCGCCGGGCCGGCGTCTCACATGCAGCCCCCACACACCACTTCGGGGACAAGGCCGGACTGCTCACCGCCCTCGCCACCGAGGGTTGGTCGCTCCTGGCCGACGCTCTCACCGAGGCCTGCGAGCAGAAGCGGAGCTTCGCCGAGCTCGGCGTCACCTACGTGCTGTTCGCCACCGCACATCCAGCGCACTTCGCCGTGATGCGCGCTCCCGGACTCACTCGCAGCGACGATCCGGAGCTGGTGGCGGCCCAGCAACGCGCCGGCGACCAGCTACAGGCCGGGGCGAGCAGCCACGACCGGGGGTCCACACCGGAGACCGCGACGACCGCCCTGGCCGGGTGGGCCCTGGTTCACGGCCTCTCCGCCCTGCTCGTGGAGGGCATGGTCAGCCCCGAACCCGGAACGGACGTCGCGACGCTGGCCCGTTCCGTCACCGCCCGGTTGAGTCCGGGCGGCTGATCACCAGCCCGAGAAGAAGCGCTGGTCGGCGCGGGGCTTGGCGCTCGTCGTACCGAGGGTCAGCTCCGTGGGCAGCGTGACCCGGCGGGGCCGGTTGCGGTCACCGCGCTCCAGCAGGAGCTCGCCCGCCACCCGCCCCTTCTCCAACAGCGGCTGGCACACCGTGGTCAACCCTGCGCGGGCGGCTTCGGGCACGCCGTCGAAACCGGTGATCGTGAGCTGGTCGGGGACCGAGAGCTGCCGGTCAGCGGCGTGCTGCAGCGCGCCGAGCGCGAGGATGTCGGAGGTGCAGAGCACCGCCGTGAGCTCGGGATGGGCCGAGAGGAGGCCGGCCGCCCCGGCCCGTCCGGAATCGACGCTGTGCTCGAACCGCTCGTACACCGGCACCCCGGACCAGTCGACGCCGACCTCCGCGAGTCCGTCACGAATGCCGGCCAGCCGCTCACGCTGCACCGGGTAGGTGGCACCCGCCTGACGCTCGGCGGAGGCGGGTCCGTCGTTGCGGCCCGCACCGAGGCGCATGCAGAGCACGCCGATGCGCCGGTGCCCGAGCCCCGTGAGGTGACGGGCCAGCGCGAGCATGCCTGCGCGGTCGTCGACACCGACTCGGTCGACCCCGTCGACGCCGGTCGGCTGGTCGCAGACGACGGTAGGGACCGGACGCTCGAGGACCGCCATGAAGTGGGGGTCGTCCTCGCGAACGGAGTAGACGACGAACCCGTCGACGCCCGCCTGATGCACCGCCGTGACGTCGGCGTGCTCCGGGCTCACCGGGATGAGCAGCAGCCCCTGGCCCGCCTGCTCGCAGGCCAGGGCGAGTCCTTCGAGGAAGCCGGTGGCCGCGGGGTCGCGGAATGCGTAGGAAAGTGCTTCTGTGAGCAGCAGTCCGACGGCGCCGGCCTTGCGAGTGCGCAGCGAGCGAGCCACCGGATCCGGCCCGGGATAGCCCAGGCGCCTGGCAGCCTCGAGCACCCGCGCGCGCAGCGGGGCCGACAACTGGTCAGGACGGTTGTACGCGTTGGAGACCGTCGTCCGCGACACGCCGAGTTCGGCAGCCAACGAGGCCAGAGTCGCGGGACGTCGGACGTTCGGAAGCCCGGACATCGCTGAACCGTAACGGTTCAGTTGGTCACCGGGAAAGTCGTGAGCCGCCGACCGGGGGAGCGAAAGCTCACAGCGCTAGAGTGAACGACAACGGTTATCAATAACTACGCTTCGGGGAGACTTCGACCATGTTGTTCCGCCGCTCCGGCGCCCTCGCCACGCTGGCCGTGCTGGCCGCGCTCGCTCTCGCCGGTTGCGGTTCCGGAAGTGCCCCCGCCCCGCCCCCACCGGCTGCCCCGCATGGCAACCCACCGATCAAGGTCGTCACCTCGACCAACGTCTACGGCAGCATCGCCCGGGCCGTGGGGGGCGACCAGGTCGACGTCACCTCGTTGATCAACGATCCGCAGGCCGACCCGCATTCCTACGAGACCACCCCAGGTGACGCGGCGAAGGTGGCCACCGCCAACGTGATCCTCTACAACGGCGGCGGATACGACGACTTCATGGAGCGGCTGGTCCAGTCCTCCGGCGGCAAGGCGGTCTCCATCGACGTCACCGCGCTGTCCGGGCTGGACCCGACGGCGGGAGCGGGGGGTGCCGACGCAGCCTCGAACCCGTATTTCAACGAGCACCTCTGGTACAGCCTCCCCACTGTGCAGAAGGTGGCCGACCAGCTTGCAACAGACTTCGGCGCGGCCGATCCGGCCGACGCGGACCTCTTCACGACCAACGCACAGGCCTTCAAGGACAAGGTGGCGAATCTCCTCACGAAGGAGCAGGCGATCGGCGCCGCCCACCCCGGTGCCCGCGTCGCCGTCACCGAGCCGGTGCCGGGTTACCTGATCCAGAGCGCAGGGCTCACCGACGTGACGCCGCCGGAGTTCGCGCGCGCGATCGAGGAGGACACGGACCCACCCGCAGCCGTACTCCAGCAGACCCTCGCCCTGTTCACGAACAACCCGGTGAGTGCCCTGATCCTCAATGCCCAGACCGAGACACCGACCACCACGCAGGTGGAGCAGGCGGCGCAGGCTGCGAAGATCCCGGTGGTCATGGTGACGGAAACGCTTCCCGCAGGTGTTGACGACTACATCACCTGGATGAACTCCGAGATCGAGGCCCTGGCCAACGCTCTGAACGGGAGCCCGCAGTGACCACTTCCCACACCACCGCGTCCGGCGTATCCCGGCTCCCGGTCACGAGGTCCGCCGTGTCGTTGCGCTCCGCAGCGGTGCGGTTCGGCTCCCGCACCCTCTGGGAGGGGCTCGACCTCGATGTCGAGCCCGGTGAGTTCGTGGCGGTCCTCGGCCCGAACGGATCCGGAAAGACCACCCTGGTCCGCGTGCTGCTCGGGCTGCTCCCGTTGTCGGCGGGCGAGGTGCGGGTCGGTGGCCGGGCGCCCCGCCGGGGCAGCCCCAACATCGGTTACGTGCCCCAGCAGAAGGCGCTCGACCCCGACCTGCCGCTGCGTGGCCGCGACCTCGTCGGCCTCGGCCTCGACGGGCACCGGCTCGGCCTCGGGGTGCGCGGCATGCGGGCCCGGCGCGAACGGGTCGACCGGGCACTCGCGGCCGTCGGGGGCACCGCATATGCGGGCTCGCCGGTGGGGCGGCTCTCCGGCGGCGAGCAGCAGCGGTTGCGGGTGGCGCAAGCCCTTGTCGGCGACCCGGACGTGCTGCTGTGCGACGAGCCGCTGCTCTCGCTCGACCTCTCTCACCAGCGCACCGTCACCCGGCTGATCGACGAGCGCCGCCGCACGGCCGACACCGCGGTGCTGTTCGTCACCCACGAGATCAACCCCGTGCTGCCGCTGGTGGACCGCGTTCTGTACCTCGTCGACGGCCGGTTCCGGGTCGGGCCCCCGGAGGAGGTCATGACGTCGGACGTGCTCTCGGAGTTGTACCGCACCCGCGTCGACGTGGTGAAGGTGCGCGGCCGACTCGTCGTCGTCGGCGCGGAGGAGCACGACGAGCATCACGAGGAGTCGGCATGAACGAGGTGCTGAGCCGGCTCTTCACCTTCTCGGGCACCGGTGAGCTCCTGGCGCTGCCCTTCGTGCAGAACGCGCTGATCGCGTGTGCTGTGCTCGGGCTCGTCGCCGGCGCGTTGACGCCTCTGATCATCTCGCGGGGCATGGCGTTCGCCGTGCACGGCACCGCGGAGCTCGCGTTCACCGGTGGCGCAGCCGCGCTGCTCGTCGGGATCGGTGTGGAGATCGGAGCGGTCGTCGGGGCCGTCGTCGCCGGGCTGGTGTTCGGCCTGCTCGGGCTGCGCCAGCGCGAGCGCGACTCCGTGATCGGCGTCGTCCTCGCCTTCGGCCTGGGCCTCGGTGTACTGCTGCTCGCCCTCTACAGCGGCCGGGCCTCCAACAAGTTCGGGCTGCTGACCGGCTCGATCGTGTCTGTCGATTCCACCAATCTGGTGGTGCTGGCCATCGTCGCCGTGCTCGTGATCGGCACGCTCACGCTGCTCTACCGTCCGCTGCTGTTCGCGAGCACGGACCCGGACGTCGCGCTGGCCCGTGGCGTGCCGGTCCGATTCCTGTCGCTGGTGTTCGCGGTGCTGATCGGGCTCACCACCGCGCTCGCCGTGCCCATCGTCGGCGCTGTACTCGTGTTGGCGGTGATGATCGCGCCGGGTGCCTCGGCCGCGCGCGTGACCGCCAACCCGCTGCTGGCCACCGTGCTCGCGGTGCTGTTCGCCGAGCTCGCGCTGGTGGGGGGCACCGTCATGTCGCTCGCGCCCGGGCTCCCGGTATCCGGCTACGTCGCCGGCATCGCGTTCCTCTGCTACGTCGGCTGCCGGGTGGTGGCCCGGCTGCGTAGCCGCCGCGTCGCCGCCGCCTGAGCCCTCCGGGGCTCAGTGGCGGCGCTGGCGCGCGATCTCGGCCAGGACGACGCCTGCGGCCACCGAGGCGTTCAGGGACTCGACCGGCCCCGCCATCGGGATCGAGACCGTGACGTCGCAGGTCTGCTTCACCAGCCGCGAGAGACCCTTGCCCTCCGAACCGATGACGAGCACCAACGGATCGGCCGCGAGCTCGAAGTCGTCGAGCGACACCGACCCCTCCGCGTCGAGCCCGGCGACCATGAAACCGGCCGTGGCGTACTCGCGGAGGGTGCGCGTGAGGTTCGTGGCCCGTGCCACCGGGAGCCGCGCGGCCGTGCCCGCTGACGTGCGCCACGCGACGGCGGTCATGCCCGCCGCCCGGCGCTGCGGCACGACGACGCCGTGGCCACCGAATGCGCTGACCGAGCGGACGACCGCGCCGAGGTTGCGGGGGTCGGTGACGCCGTCGAGCGCGACGATCAGCCCGGGCTCGGGCGACTCCGAGGCGATCTCCAGCAGCTCGTCGGGGTGCGCGTACGCGTAGGGCGGCACCTGCAGCGCGAGGCCCTGGTGCAACGCCCCACCGGCGATCCGGTCCAGGTCGTGGCGGGGAACCTCCAGAATCGAGATCCCGGCGTCGGCGGCGAGGTGCACCGCCTCGGCCACCCGTTCGTCGGTGGTGGTGCCGATCGCGACGTGCAACGCGGTGGCAGGCACCCCCGCGCGTAGACACTCGACTACCGGGTTACGCCCCAGCACCGTCTCGGGGGTCTCGCCGTCGCCAGGCTTGCGGCGGTGGCCCGCGGCCGCACGGCTACCACCGCCGCCCTTCCCGGACTTCCCGGCGCTCGTGCCCGCTCTCGCCGCCTTGCGGGCCGCGGGATGACCGGGGCGCATCTCGGCGGGCGGCGTGGGTCCCTTGCCCTGCAGGGCACGGCGGCGCTGCCCTCCGGAACCGACGACCATGCCCTTCTTGGTGCCGTCCTTGCGCATAGCACCGCGACGTTTGGAATTACCGGGCAATGTGCCTACACGTCCTTCAATGACCAAGTGGGGCCGTCAGGGCTGTCCTCCACGGAAACCCCGGCAGCGGTGAGCCGGTCGCGCACCTCGTCGGCAGCCGCGAAGTCGCGTCGGGTGCGGGCGTCCTGACGCTGCGCGAGCAGATCCTCGACCAGGGCGCTGAGCGCGCCCGTGGTGGCGTCCACCGTGCCGTCGTCCTCGGCCCAGTGGGGGTCGAGGGGGTCGAGCCCGAGCACACCCGTCATCGCACGCACCGACTCGGCCGCGCGCAGTGCGGCCGAACGGTCTCCGGCGTCCAGCGCGCTGTTGCCTTCGCGCACGGTGCCGTGGATCGCAGCCAACGCGCCGGGAGTGCCCAGGTCGTCGTCCATCGCTTCGACGAACTCCGGGGAGAGCTCGCCAGGCTCCGGCGTGCCGATCCGCTCACGCACGCGGTGGACGAACGATTCGATACGCCGGTAGGCGGCCACGGACTCGTGCAGCGCGGCGTCGGAGTACTCGATGGACGAGCGGTAATGCGGACCCACCAGGTAGTACCGCAACTCGACGCCACGGACCCGGCGCAGCAGTACGTCGATCGAGAGCGTGTTGCCGAGCGACTTCGACATCTTCTCGCCGCCCATTGTGACCCAGGCATTGTGCAGCCAGTACTGCGCGAACGGGTCGCCCGCCGCGTTCGACTGCGCACGTTCGTTCTCGTGGTGCGGGAACACGAGGTCGAGCCCGCCACCGTGGATGTCGAACTGCGGGCCCAGGTAGAAGGTGGACATCGCCGAGCACTCGAGATGCCATCCGGGACGGCCACGGCCCCACGGAGTGGCCCACGACGGCTCTCCGGGCTTGGCCGCCTTCCACAGCGTGAAGTCGAGCGGGTCGCGCTTCGCGCCGCCCTCTCCCTCGCCCTGGGCGACGTCATCGACCTTCTGGTGCGACAGGGCCCCGTACTCCGGGAAGGTGCGCACCGCGAAGTAGACGTCGCCTCCGGCCGCATAGGCGTGGCCCCGCTCCATGAGCCGCTCGATGAGTTCGACCATCTGCGGGACGTGGCCGGTGGCGCGCGGCTCGATCGACGCCGGGAGGCAACCGAGTGCGTCGTACGCGGCGTCGAAGGCGCGCTCGTGGGTGGACGCCCACTCCCACCACGGCCTACCGGCAGCCGCCGCCTTGCGCAGGATCTTGTCGTCGATGTCGGTGACGTTGCGCACGAGCTTCACGTCGAGACCCTTGTGGGCCAGCCATCGGCGGAGGACGTCGTAGTTGAGCCCTGAGCGGACGTGCCCGATGTGCGGCATGCCCTGCACTGTGGCGCCACAGACGTAGATCGACGCAGCCCCGGCCCGCAGGGGGACGAAGTCCCGCTGCTTTCTGGTGGCAGTGTCGAAGAGGCGCAGGCTCACATCTTCCAGAGTACGGACCCGTAGTCCGCATGGTTTACCAGGGCAGTTCCGCTTCGTCCACGACGTGAAGCTCACAAGCGGCCAAACTCCGCATCATGACTGAGATTCTCGGACTACATCCCCGGCTCGTCGTGGAGGGCGCCGACGCCGCACTCGCCTTCTACACGGCCGCGTTCGGCGGCGAGGTGCTCGAGCGCTACACCGGCACCGACGGGCGGGTCGTGCACAGCTTGGTGCAGGCAGGACCGGTGCGCTTCGCGGTGAAGGACGCGGGCGACGGCGACCCGGCACCGAGCGGCGGTGGCGTTCCGGTGATCATGTCGCTGGACGTCTCGGACGCCGATGCGGTGGCCGAGCGCATGCTGGCGGCGGGCGCGACGGTGATCTTCGAGATCGCCGACCACGGATATGGCGACTACGGCGGCCGGCTCGCCGACCCGTTCGGTCACCAGTGGATGCTCAGCCAGCGCATCGAACAACTCGACGCGGATCAGGTGCAGAGCAGATTGGACGCGATGCACGAGACGTGACGGACCCCGGCCCCGCTCCAGGCGTCGGGGTCAGGGGATCGCGAGGAGCAGGGCCGTTGCTATCGCCGCGACGCCCTCGCCGCGGCCGGTCAGCCCGAGCCCGTCGGTGGTGGTGCCCGAGACCGACACCGGTCCGCCGACGGCTTCCGAGAGCACCTGCTGTGCCTCGGCCCGCCTGGTGCCGATCTTCGGTGCGTTACCGATCACCTGCACGGCGGCGTTGCCGACCGTCCAGCCGTCGGCCGTCAGAAGCCTGCGCACCTCGCCGAGCAGTGTCACGCCGCTCGCACCGCTCCATTCCGGGCGGCTCGTGCCGAACACCGCTCCGAGGTCACCCAGACCTGCGGCCGACAGCAGCGCGTCACACAGGGCGTGTGCGGCGACATCACCGTCGGAATGGCCGGCACACCCCGCGACTCCGGGCCAGTGCAGCCCCGCAACCCAGCACTCGCGGCCGGCCTCGACCGGATGCACGTCGGTGCCCACGCCGACTCTCATCGTTCGATCCTCTTCGCCAGTAGCTCGGCGAGCTCGAGGTCCCAGGCGCTGTGGACGGCGAACGCATCCGAGTGGCCCGGGACGGTGTGGACGGTGCCGCCCGTGGCGGCGTGGTGGCGCGCCAACGCCAGTGGATCCGCAGCGAGCGCGGGACGCAGGAGATCACCTCGCACCGCGAGTGGCGTCTGCAGCACGCGCAACCCCGACCGGTCCGGAGTGCCCAGCACAAGGCCCTCGGCGTCCACCTGTTTGACGGTGTCGACCAACGGCAGGACGGGGACGGCCATCTCGTGGCCCTCATGGATCGCAGCCACGACGGCCGTGGCGAGCGCGGTGGGCGCGAACGGTCGCGACGCCTCGTGCACGACGACGACGTCCGCTGAACTGATCGTGATCGGCCCGTCACCCGCAGTGGCATCGGCTCGTTGAGGGCCATGTGGCTGCATATCGGACAACGCATGCATAGGCACGCTCACGGACAACCCGAAGCAGGCTTGCACCAGGGCATCACGCCGCTCGTCCGCAGCGAGCAGAACGACATGGTCGAGGAGACCCGTGGCCAGCAACGAGCGCACGGACCTCACGACCATCGGCTCACCGCCGACAGCCGTGAGGACATCTACCTCTTCAGGGCCGCCAGCCACCACCACGGCAAGCGTGCTCATGCTGTGACCGTGGCCAGCAGATTGGGACAGTGGGCGTGCGCTCAGGCCGTGGCGGTGGCGAGGACCTCGTCGAGAAGCATCTCGGCCCGCTCCTCGTCGGTGCCCTCGGCGAGGGCCAGTTCGCTGACGAGGATCTGGCGGGCCTTGGCGAGCATGCGCTTCTCGCCGGCGGACAAGCCGCGATCCTTCTCCCGCCGCCACAGGTCGCGGACGACCTCGGCAACCTTGTTCACGTCCCCTGAGGCAAGCTTCTCCAGGTTCGCCTTGTACCGGCGTGACCAGTTCGTGGGTTCCTCGGTGTGCGGGGCGCGAAGCACCTCGAACACCCTGTCCAGACCTTCCTGGCCCACCACGTCACGAACACCGACCACCTCGGCGTTCTCGGCGGGAACACGCACCGTGAGATCACCCTGCGCGACCTTGAGGACGAGGTACTGACGTTCCTCGCCCTTGATCGTCCGAGTCTCGATGGCCTCGATGAGAGCGGCACCGTGGTGCGGGTAGACGACGGTCTCTCCGACCTTGAAAGCCATGTGTCCTCTGCCCCTTTCGCTGGAACCAGGTTAACACGGCCGGACCTGGCACCGCTGCCCGACCCGGCCTGTCGTCGCAGGTCAGGGGATTGACAAGCAGCGGGAAACGTGCAGGCGCAGCTATAGTCGCCGCTGCGGGGGACCGCGCCCGGCGCTCCTACAGGGGGCGTTAGGCTCGTGCAGGCCGAAGCCAGTGACCGGCGGGGACGTCAGCCGTCCGCGTCCGTTGCACCGCTGCGCCCGCAGCACGACGTGATGGCCCGCCAGGAAGGACGTCAGACCCGTGAGCCGCATCGTGCGTATCCGTCCGACCGCAGCAGCCCTCGTCGGGGCCGTAGCCGCGGCCGTCACGCTCGCCGGGTGCGGGGCGGGCCAGATCACCCAGACCGATACGCAGCTCTCGGCCGTGGACGGCGCCAACGTCCAGGTGGGCACGATCGCGCTCCGCGACTCGGTCATCGAGTTCAGCGACCGGACCCAGGGCGCGGCCGTCTACCCCCGTGGGGGCAGCGCTCCCCTGTCGATGAGCATCGTGAACGTCGGCTCCCAGGCCGATCGGCTGGTCTCGGTGTCGAGCCCCATTGCCACGTCCGTGCAGATCACCGGAACGTCCGACCTCGCCCCGGGGCAGCGGTTGCTCGTCGAGGGCACTCCACCGGCTCCGGCGGCGCCCGCTCTCCCGCCGGCTCCCGGAGCGCCGGCAGTTCCCGGTGCCCCTGCCGTGCCCGGCGCGCCGGCCACTCCTGGCGCCCCTGCCGCACCCGGTGCTCCGGCCGCTCCCGGGGCGCCCGCTCCGACGACGACGGCCGCGCCCGGACCGGGTGGATCGACGCCGCCTCCCGGCACTCCGCCGGTCTCCGGCGGCATTCGCGAAGCGAACATCGTGCTCACCGGTCTCCGCGAGGACATCACGGCCGGGCCGACCTACCCCGTCACCTTCACGTTCGAGAACGCCGGCCAGATCCAGGTGCCCGTCCCGGTCCAGAACCCCACCGGCCCGCGCGAGAACGCGGCCGAGTGACCGTGCCCGCGCCGCAGGCGTGACACCCCGCACCCGCACGGCCCGTGCGGGCTACCGCTGCGCCGAGTGTGGACACCTCGCGGCCCAGTGGGTGGGGCGCTGCCCGTCCTGTCAGGCCTGGGGAAGCCTCGAGGAGTCCGCCCCGGTGGCCGCCGCTCCCGCGAGGAAGAGGGTCGCGGCCGGAGCCCCCACCGCCCCTGCCCGCCGGATCGCGGACGTCGCGCTCGACTCGGCCCGCTCCAGGCCCACGGGCGTGTCCGAACTGGATCGAGTACTCGGTGGTGGCCTCGTCCCCGGCTCGGTCGTCCTGCTGGCGGGCGAGCCCGGCGTCGGGAAGTCCACGCTCCTCTTGGAGGTGGCTGCCAAGGCGGCGAGCACAGGTCGCGTGCTGTACGTCACCGGCGAGGAGAGCGCGGGCCAGGTGCGACTGCGCGCCGAGCGCACCGGCGCCGTCCACGACGAGCTCTACCTCGCCGCTGAGTCCGACCTCGGCGCAATCGTCGGGCACATCGACGAACTGCGCCCTGACCTGCTCGTCGTCGACTCGGTGCAGACGATGTCCACGGGCGACGCGGACGGCTCCCCCGGCGGCGTGACGCAGACCCGCGCGGTCACCGTCGCGCTCACCGGGCTCGCGAAGGAGCGCGGCCTGCCGGTACTGCTGGTGGGACATGTCACCAAGGACGGCGCCATCGCCGGCCCACGGGTGCTCGAGCACCTCGTCGACGTCGTGCTCGCATTCGAGGGGGACAAGCACTCCACGCTCCGGATGGTGCGTGGGGTCAAGAACCGCTTCGGGCCTGCCGACGAGGTGGGCTGCTTCGAACTGCGAGACCAAGGCATCGTCGGGATGCCCGACCCGTCCGGGCTCTTCCTGGCGCGGTTCGGCGGTCCCCCGGTGCCCGGCACCGCCGTCACCGTGGTCATGGACGGTCGCCGCCCGCTCCCCGCTGAGCTCCAGGCGCTCGTGACGGGGAAGGACATCCCCAGCCCGCGACGTGCGGTCAGCGGGCTCGACAACGCACGGATCGCGATGCTGCTCGCCGTCCTGGAGAAGCGGGCGGGCGTGCGACTGCACGATGCCGAGGTCTACGCCGCCACCGTGGGTGGGATGCGGGTCGTCGAACCCGCGGCCGACCTCGCACTGGCGCTCGCGATCACCTCCGCGCGCCGTGACGTCGCGCTCCCACCCGATGTCGTCGTGCTCGGTGAGATCGGGCTGGCCGGTGAGGTGCGTCGCGTCACGGGGCTCGATCGCAGGCTCGCCGAGGCCGCCCGCCTCGGCTTCACGCACGCGCTCGTGCCACCCGACAACGGCGCCTCCCCCGCGGGAATGAAGATCACCGAGGTCCGTGACGTCGGCTCGGTGCTGCACGCGATCCGTTGAGACAACCCGTCAGGGAAGCCGCCGGAACGGCGTTGCCGCACTGATCGCGTCGTCCACTCTGGCCATCACGTTGTAGCTGCCCGGCGGCACCACCGTGCGCGGTGCGGCACATCCCGGGGTCGAGGTGCGCCCTGCCCACCGCACCGCGAATGCCACGGGCTGTCCGGGCACGAGCGTTCGCAGGTCGCTGGTGGACGCGTTGACGCAGTCGTTGCTGGACCAGATCCGCGCGCCGCCGGGACCCCACACCACGATCTCCTGCCTGGCCGAGTCCAGGTCCCGGATACACGGCTGATCGCTCACGTTGGTGACGACGAGCCGCAGCACCGGCCGGTCCACCACCCGATGCTCGGGGCGATCGATCTCGGCGCCCACCGTCAACATCGCGTTCGTGCAGGGCACCGGGCCGGTCGGCGGAACCGGCACCGGCGGGGGAACCGGCACGGACTGGCGCGGGGTGTCGTCGGGCACCAGTTGCTCGGCGGCGATGGCCGCGCCTGGCGGGGGCGGCAGTTGTTCGCTCGACGGCGGGGATCCGGTGGGCGCAGGCCCCACCGTCCCCGGTTGCGCCGGCGGCGGGGCAGACGCCGGCGCAACTCCCGGGGACGGTGAGGCCTGCTGGGGAGCGGACGCGCTTGAATGGACAGCGGCCCGGGTCGTGGGGGTGTTGGACGTCGCGGCGGACGCCACCACGATGACGACGGCCCAGGCCACGATCACGAGGACAGTGGCCGTGGACGCGATCGCCACCCAGCGCCGCCTCCAGTAGACGGACGCGGGTAGCGGCCCAACCGGCTCCCACACGTCACGAAGAGTATCGAAGCGATTACCATACGTTGCGGAATTGGCGTTGCCTCGGCGCGTCGCGACGCGCCGGTTTGCACACTGTCGGCGGAGCAGGTTCACTCCTGGCGCGGTTGACCATGCCGAACGGGTTGCACCCGCTCGGCGGAGCGGGTTCACTTCCAGGCATGATCCGGACACCGGTGCTCCTCGAGGCCTTCTGGCCGAGCCGCCGGATCATGCAGTTCGACGAGTTCTGTCGCCCGGCCGCGTAGCGCACCGCGCACGTTTCCCGGTCGCCACGCGGCCTCCGCGCGTCCCACTGTCGTGGGCGCCGCCCGCGGCATCTCGTTCCGAACCAGGAGACACCGATGTCCATCACGGACGAACTTCTCGCGAACAACGCCGGCTACGCAGAGACCTTCGCGGGGCAACTGCCGCTGCCCCCGTCCAAGAACGTTGCGGTCGTGGCCTGCATGGACGCCCGGCTCAACGTCTACGGAATCCTCGGCCTCGGCGAGGGCGAGGCCCACGTGATCCGCAACGCCGGTGGCGTGGTCACCGACGACGAGATCCGCTCGCTGGCCATCAGCCAGCGGCTGCTCGGTACCAGGGAGATCATCCTCATCCACCACACGGACTGCGGGATGCTGACCTTCACCGACGACGAGTTCAAGAAGAGCATCCAGGACGAGACCGGCATCAAGCCCGAGTGGGCGGTCGAGACCTTCTCCGACCTCGACGAGGACGTCCGCCAGTCGATCAAGCGGATCAAGGCCAACCCGTTCGTCCCGCACACCGACCAGGTGCGCGGATTCGTCTTCGACGTGGCTACGGGCAAGCTGAACGAGGTGGTCTGAGGCCGGCAGAGCGGCAGTGGCACGATCGTCGACCGTGTCACTGCCCACTCTCGTGCTCGACTGGTACCGCGCGTCCGCCCGGGATCTGCCGTGGCGCCGTCCGGAGACCACTCCGTGGGGCGTCATGGTGAGTGAGTTCATGCTCCAGCAGACACCGGTGGCGCGCGTCGAGCCGGTGTGGACGGCTTGGATGGAAAGGTGGCCGGTCCCGTCGGCGCTGGCCGCGGCACCGCGGGCCGACGTCCTGCGGGCCTGGGGCAAGCTCGGCTACCCACGCCGGGCCCTGCGCCTGCACGAGGCCGCTGCGGAGATCGCCCGGGAGCACGGCGACGTCGTGCCGTCGGACGTGAATGCGCTGGAGGCGCTGCCCGGCATCGGCTCCTACACGGCCCGTGCGATCGCGGCTTTCGGGTATGGCAGGCGGTGCCCGGTGGTCGACACGAACGTCCGGCGGGTTGTTGCCCGTGCGGTGCACGGCCGCGGGGACGCGGGGCCTGCGCGCACCACCGCCGATCTGGCCGACGTCGATGCGCTGCTGCCGGCCGACGACGCGTCGGCCGCGGTGGTATCGGCCGGACTGATGGAGCTGGGCGCAGTGGTCTGCACAGCCCGTGGTCCGCGCTGCGGCGCCTGTCCCGTCCGCACAGTCTGCGCATGGCAGGCGGCGGGCAGGCCCGAGTACTCCGGGCCGCGCAAGCCCGTGCAGGCATTCGCCGGCACCGACCGGCAGGTCCGCGGCAGGCTGCTCGACGTGCTGCGCGACGCGCCGGGCCCCGTCGAGCGGGCGGCTCTGGACGCGGCCTGGTCTGATGCGGCGCAGCGGGACCGCTGCCTGGATTCACTGCTCGTGGACGGCCTCGCCGAGCAGCACGACGACGGCCACTTCGCGCTGCCCGCCTGACGATGGCGCAGACGGTCCGTTTCCGGCTGGACGACGACGCGTGCGCCCAGGTGGAGTCGCTTCGGGCGCGGTTGCGGTCGCTGGGGCTCGCGGTGCCGACCGACACGCCCGCCGTCACCGTCGCCGCCGCTGGGGCCATACCGCAGCCCGCCAGGGACGCACTGGCCGCCGAGCTGCGGCTGCTGGCCCTGCCCTCGATCTGGCTCGCCACACTGGGCACCGTGGCCGGGCGCGCCGACGAGCTCGTGCTGGCTGCCGTGGTCGACGCGGAGCTCCTCGCCGTGCACGCCGCGGTGCACGACGCGCTGGCCGGCCGCGTGCGCGCGCCTGTCGCCGCCTACCTGCCCGGCACGTGGCTGCCGCACTGCGTACTGGCCGAGGAACGGCCCGCCGACGCGTTCGCCGCGCTACACCCGGTCACTCCGGTCCGCGCGCGTGTCGTCGAGGTGGAGATCGGCTGACCGCTCCCCGCGGCGGGAGGTCACGATCCCGACGACGACCACCACCACGGCGATCAGCGCCGTCATCGCCAGATCGAACCGCGACGACTCCCGGGTGGCCATGTAGATGAGCATCACCGGGATCACGATCACGACGGCCCAGGTCAGCCACGGGTAGGCCCACATCCGCACGGGCATGTGAGCGCCCTCCTGCTCCAGCTTCGCGCGCAGCCGCAGCTGGGACACCGCCACCACCAGGTAGACGAGCAGCGCGATCGCCCCGGATGTGGCGAGCAGCGTGGTGAAGACCGCCTCTGGCACCAGGTAGTTGGCGATCACGGCGAGGAAGCCGATGGCGGTGGAGGCGAGCACCGCGACGCGAGGCACGCCGTCCGTCGTCGTACGCATCACGGCACTCGGCGCCTGGCCGCGGCGCCCGAGCGAGTAGATCATCCGCGACGCCGTGTACAGCGCCGAGTTGAGGCAGCTCGCGACCGCGACCAGCACGACGACGTCGACGATCGCCTTGGCGCCGGGAACGCCCATGACCTCCAGCGCCGCCTGGTACGAGCCGGATTCCGCGAGCGCGGGGCTGTTCCACGGCACCAGGGCGACGACGATCAGGATCGACGCCAGGTAGAACACCGAGATCCGCCAGATCACCGAACGGGTGGCGCGGCCGATCTGCTCCGCAGGCTTCTCCGACTCCGCCGCCGCGATCGTCACGATCTCCGTGCCCATGAAGCTGAACATCGTGGTGAGCACCGCGGCGATCACGGCGCCGATGCCGTTCGGCAGGAAACCACCCTGGTCGAACAGCCGGGACGCGCCGCTGACATCGCTGCCCGGCAGCAGACCGAGCACCGCCAGCACACCGATGGCGATGAACGCGATGATCGCGACGACCTTGAGCAGCGCGAACCAGAACTCGAACTCGCCGTACTTGGCGACGTTGAACAGGTTCGTGGCCGTGAGGGCCAGTGTGATCGCCAGCGCCCACACCCATTGGGCAACGGCGGGTATCCACGAGTTGAGGATCGTGGCCGCTGCGGTGGCCTCGAGCGGGATCACGAGCACCCAGAACCACCAGTACAGCCAGCCGACGCTGAAGCCGGCCCAGCGGCCGATCGCGCGGTCGGCGTAGGTGGAGAACGACCCGGAGTCGGGCTGCGCCGCCGCCATCTCGCCGAGCATCCGCATGACGAGCACGACGAGCAGGCCCGCGAACGCGTAGGAGATGAGGACGGCGGGACCCGCCGTCGCGATCGCGGCGGACGAGCCGACGAACAGACCAGCTCCGATCACCCCCGCGATGCTGATCATGGTGACGTGCCGGTTCTTCAAACCTGAGCTCAGCGCGGTGTCCACCTCGGCCACGGGCCGTCCCCTTCCCCCCATTGCGAAGCCCGTGCATCGTCACACCGCCGGACGATCACCACCACTCGGAGTCGATCACGATTCGGGGGCGCTCAGGCCGGTGCGCGTCGCAGCATCCGCATGGCGTCGCGCCGGCGCTCCCCGGTGAGGGCGTCGATGTAGAGCTCGCCGCGTAGGTGGTCGGTCTCGTGTTGCAGGCATCGGGCCAGCTCGCCGGTGCCCTCGATCACCACGGCGCGCCCGTCGAGGTCGACGCCCTCCACGCGCGCGTAGGCGGCACGCAGCCGCCGGGCGTGCACCCCCGGCACGGACAGGCACGCCTCGTCGCCGTCGTACTCGCCGGAGGCCTCGACGAGTTGCGGGTTGAGCACGTAGCCGAACCGATCGTCGACGTCATAGGAGAACGCCGCGAGCGCCACCCCGATCTGGTTGGCGGCCAGGCCCGCCCGCCCAGGCAGGCGCACGGTGTCAAGCAAGTCGGTGACCAGCGCTTCCACGGCGGAGTCGAACGTGGTGACGGGATTGCACGGCATCCGCAGCACTGGGTCGCCGATGAGGCGCAGCGGCCGGACCGTCATCACCCGACCTCCTGGGTCTCGGTCGCGGCGGTGAGCTTGCCGAGCTGGTCGATCACCATCTCGTGCCACTCCAGCTCCGCGCGCAGCCGCAGCCGCGCGTGCTCGACCACGAGATCGTCGGCCACGGTCTGGTCCGGCCACGCGCGGTCGTGCAGATGATCCAACTGGGACAGCCGCGCCGTCAGCGCCCGTTTCCGGTCGACGAGATAGCCGCGCAACGTGGCCTCGTCGACGTCCGAGCCGGTGGCGAGCGCGAGATCGACCGGATCGGGCCGGAACTGGACCTCCTCGAAGGCCTCCGTCTGCAGGACGTGCAGCTCACGTCTGCCCTCGGTGGTGATCTCGTACACGGTGCGTGCGGGCATGTTGCCCTCCTGCTCGGTGCGCAACGCCCGCACGAGTCCCTCGCCCTCGAGCCGGTGCAGGGCGCCGTACAGCGAGCCGGGGCGGACGTCGGACCAGAGCTCCGCCCGATCGACACGGGCGTCGCGGCGGATCTGATGGCCGTACATCGCGCCGCGCTTCGCGAGGGCACTCAGGACGAACAGCCGGGTGGGATTCACGGGCCGCAGTAAAGCATGAGTACTCACATGTGAGTACTCAGGAACGACTCCACGGCCGACCGGTACGCCTGCGGATCGCCGGACTGCACCAGGTGGCCTGTACCCGGGATCCGCATGTGATCCGCCGCCGGCATCCGGCGCCCCATCTCGGCCATCTGCCCGGCCGGCACGATGCTGTCCTCGGCCTCGACCAGCAGCGCCGGGCAGCGGACCGCGCCCACGGCGTCCCAGTGGTCGAGCTCGGCCCACTCCGCCGCGATCGCGGTCGCATGCTCCACCTGGGCCAGCAGGTGGTAGCCGTCCGGCCGTTCCTCCACACACTCCGCCATGTAGTCGCCGAACTCGGGGCGAGGCCAGCCGAAGGCGCGGCGGACCGCGGCGAGCGACGGGAAGGGCTGCGGGAGCGCGCCGAACCAGGCCCGGGCGTCCTCGGCGCTGCGACCTCGGAAATCCACGCCCATGTCCTCGACCACGAGCGCCCGCACCAACTCCGGATGCCGCGCGGCGACCACGAGCCCGTGCAGCCCGCCCATCGAGTGCCCGACCACAACGGCCGGTCCGACCTCGGCGAGCAACTCGGCGACGTCAGCTGTCATGCGCTCGGTGGTCCACGCTCCCCGCGCTCCGGATCTGCCGTGGCCGCGGGCGTCCAAGCCGAGCACCCGGCCGTGCGCAATGAGCCACTGCGCCACCGGCCACCAGGTCGTCGCCCTGCCCATCAGCCCGTGCAGCACCACGATCGGGGTGCCCCGCCCGCCGAACTCGACTACCGCGAGCTGCACGCCGTCGCTGGTCAGCATTCGCCGCCGCATCCCCGCTAGCCTAGGTCCCATGGCAGTCGTGAAGATCAATGCGATCGAGGTGCCCGAGGGCGCAGGACCCGAGCTGGAGAAGCGGTTCGCCAACCGGCTGCACGCGGTGGACGGGCAGCCCGGCTTCATCTCGTTCGAGCTGCTGCGTCCGGTCAGTGGCGAGACCCGCTACTTCGTGCTCACCCACTGGGAGGACGAGGAGTCGTTCCAGGCGTGGCGCAACGGCCCGGCGGCGGAGGCGCACGCCGGCGAGCGCGCCAAGCCGGTGGCGTCCGGGGCGTCCCTGCTCGAGTTCGAGGTAGTGCAGCGTTCCACGGCGTCCTGAGCCGCCTTGCACCCTGACCTCGCCCAGGCGTCGGCAGCCGCTGCACTCATCGCCGGCGCCGATGCGTTGCTGGTGTGCGCAGGCGCGGGGATGGGCGTGGACTCGGGCCTGCCCGACTTCCGCGGCCCCGAAGGCTTCTGGCGGGCCTACCCGCCCTATCGGGGCCTGGGGCTGCGGTTCGAGGAGATCGCCGACCCGGTGCACTTCGCCGCCGACCCGGAGCTGGCCTGGGGCTTCTACGGGCACCGGCTGGCGCTGTACCGGAGAACCGTGCCGCACGCCGGGTTCCGCGTCCTGCTGAAGTGGGCGCAGCGATGGCCGATGCGCGTCTTCACCTCAAACGTCGACGGCCAGTTCCAGTGCGCCGGATTCGACGAGGAACAGATGGCCGAGTGCCACGGATCCATCCACTTCCTGCAGTGCATGATCGACTGTGGACAACCGGTGTGGCCGGCCGACGGAATCTCGGTCGACGTCGACACGGCCACGATGCGCGCTATCGCGCCACTGCCGTCCTGCCCGTCGTGCGGGGCGCTCGCGCGTCCGAACATCCTGATGTTCGGCGACACGGAATGGATCGCCGATCGCTCCGCCGACCAGATGCGGGCCCACAACACCTGGCTGCGCGAGCTCCGTGCCACGGGGCAGCGCCTCGCGGTTGTGGAGCTTGGTGCCGGTAACGCCCTCCCCACCGTGCGCCGGGAGGCGGAGCGGGCCAGCGCGGCCTCCGGTGCGCTGGTGCGGATCAATCCTCGTGAGCCACAGGTGCGGCACGGCCGCGGCGTCCCCATCGCGGCGCCGGCAGAGGCCACCCTGCTTGCCCTGGAAGAACTCCTCGGCTGACGTCGGTCTCCAGCAAGGCGGTGCGCCTCCTGCCCTCGGGCGCACATGGCTCATTGCTGCGGACCGAACCGATCATCGGGATGCCGCGACTTGACGGGGCAGGTCGACGCACATGCCGGCCGTCGACCATGCCTTCCGGGCGAGGATCAGGACGCTGAGTGCGCCGTGACCTCGTTCTCTGCGGCGTCGTCCTCGACCAGCGGCTTCACGAACACAGTGCCGCCTTCCACCGGCCGCTGGGGGCCGATCCACGTGACCTGCAGTGCAGGCGCCAGGAGTGTTTTGTCGTCGGCGACGTCCAGAGCCATGGTTCCGTCAACTTTCCAGGAGGTGGGCAGGAAAAGCGAAAAATTATACCCATGACACCGCACCTAAAAGTACCGGTCGCTGTAGTGTCGCTGAAGCGGCTGCACTAGGCGCCGAATGTCACTCGGAAGTGCGATAGTCAACAGGGCTTATTGTAGGTGTCCGTCGGTCGCGCTAGATCGACCGCCCGCCTTTGAGTGCGCTCCCAGGGTCTCAGAGCGGATCCAGAACAGTTCGGCGCGTCCGGACTGCCTCGCAACCAGCGCCCGCTCACCGACCTCGCGGACGAGCAGTGATCCGTCGGCAATATCGGCAGACAATCGACCGAGGTCAACGGGAACATCGGTGCTGATGTGCTCGGGGCGGCGGCCGGTCACCGCACCCAGCAGCGCATGCCCGTCCTGACCGAGACACTCTCCATGGGCCAACAGCCAGTCGGCGATCTCCGGATACCGCTCCCCAGCGTGCGGCAACAAAGAATCGCTGTGGACGTCCAGACCATTGAGGGAATCATGGAAGGCGCTCAGACAACAGTAGGCGTGCCATGCAGCGAAGGTCTGTTCAACGGGCCAGCCAGGCGCTCCCGGCTGCGCCCAGGATGGAGTGAACGTCGGTGCCGGAGACGGCCGTGCGCCGAAGAGAGCGCGAGTGGTGGCCAAGTCGAAGAACTTCTGGTGCGCCCCCTCGTGAATCAGCGCCTCGGCCACCTCGAGGGAAGTTTCTGGTTCGGGGAGGAGAATGAGCCCCGGGAACTCGCGGGCGGACGCAGATCCCAAACGACCGGCCGCATCCCGGGTCAGCACAGCGAACAGGCTGACATGCGACAGCAGGTCCAGCGCCAGCATCGGCGCCATGCGTACTGCAAGCTCGATGCCGTCGACGAGCCGGTCGAAAAGCGAGCCCGCAGCCGGGCGGCCGGTGGTTGTCACAAGAGCCGATTCCTGGGGATCGGCGCCGTGTCGCCGCAGCTCACCACTGACCTTCACCACCGCGCCCGCTAGCGCCTTCCGCGCAGACAACGTGGAAGCAAGCCGGACCGCGCAGCCTTCGACGCTGGTCGTGTACCCCTCCACGACCAGCTCGCTCAGTGGGAAGCACTTCGTTGGCATGAAAGCCTCGTCGCCCGCGAGAACGGCACCGAGGTGGCCTCGGGTGGCGGGATTATCGAGTATGTCCACGTCAGCTGGCCGGGGTTCCTCGCCGGACAGCATTTCCAGGAGAGTCCGATACAGCATTCGCCGCTGCGCGATCACCTCAGCGGGCAGGCCGAAAAGCGCGTGGGCGCGCTGAAGATCGGCCGCACCGATTGGCACGTCAGGACTCCGCCGGGTCGAAGGGGAGCGCCAGCGTATCGCCGCCGCGTGACCGGTGGGCCAGCGGGCCAGGCGGCACCAGAGCAGCGTCACGACGCGACCGGTGGGTCGAGCGGGCGCCAGAGTAGGGTCACGGCGTGACCGGGCAGCATCCATGACTCGACTTTGACCTCAATCCGGTCGGCTACTTCCTCCCACACAGTATTCGTCGGCAACCCGGCCTTCTGCAGCGTCGAGGTGAGGACAAGGTAGGCAAGCCGCTGCCCCTCGAACGGCAACTCCGCCACGTCGAACGTGATCTTGTGGACGAAACATGGGTGTGGCGGCGACCATGTTACATAGCCCAAGGCACTCGAATTCCGCACTGAAACCCGGAACGAGAGCGTCTCGATGGATTCGACTACGTGATCGGGGTCGACGAGATCATAAAGGTCGAACTGAACGATACGAACGTTCTTGCGATCCAGGTTTTCCGGCAGCCGTACGAACTGGCCGTACTCGCGCAGTGCCACCTCCTCCCCGCGCAGCGGAGTGGGGGAAACAGGTCGGACGAAGCCGTCGGCATCTGTGTACGTGATTCCGATTCGCGCGTTCTCCCGCAAGATCGGGACGAAGTCCTCGAGATGGTCCTCGTCCATCAACCAGAGTTCGAAGAGCGGATAGACACGTTCCCGGGGGATGAGTCCGGCGATCACCGGATCCGACGTAGCGAAGACCACCAACGTGTGGTTGTTCCGGACACCGGAGAAATCGTGGGTCCAGGTCACATCATTGTCGCTCGTGAACTCGTCGATCGCGCGTAGCCGGAAGTACGCAGTCGTCCCACGGCTGACGGCCGTGTCGCTGCCCGCCGGATCCCTGCCCGAGCCGCCAAGCACTCCGACCAGAACGTCCTCGTGCGGAGAACCCTTGCCGTAGACGCGTGGCAAGAGCGACCCGAGAGCCGCACGCGGAGACATCGAGCCGATCAGGGCCGGTCCGGCGATGTCCACGAGTGCCTGTCGCAGCCGCGAGGTCGCATGTCGGCGGCCGATCAGCACGGCGAGCAGGACGAGGAGGAACGGGCCCACCCACAGGATGACCACGTACACCACGCGAAACCATGGCGCAGCCAGACCGGGGCCCACGAACGCGGTCAGTACCAGCAGGCCCACGGCGGCCGCCAGCACGAGGACGACCGCCATTACACCCCACCCGTTTCGCCCGAGTCCCTCCAACATCATCGTCACTCGGGCGGATGAGCGCTACCCGTCCGGATTGCGGTTGTGCCACTCCGGCTCGACATCTGGTCCGCTGTACATGGTGTCGAGAGGTTCGTCGTCGATGTCGGTCAGCTCGTCATAGGGTCGCTGGAGGTGGCTGTTCATCGCCAACCGTGCACCACCGGAGTCGCGATTGCGCAGGTAGCGCACCACCTTCGAGTGTTCTCGGTACGACCGCTGGGGCACCCCCCGCACCGCGTAGCTCTGATATCGCCACTCGCGAAGCTCGGCGACGATGCGCAGGTACGTCTCGATCAGCGGGTCGTTGTGGCTCGCGTGGACGATGGCTTCGTGGAAGGCCTCGTCGGTGTGCAGGAGCTCGTCCTGGTCGTCGCCCGCCTCCTTGTGCTGCTGGTTGAGCTTGGCGATGTCCTCGATCTCGCCTTCCGTGGCGCGAAGTGCGGCGAGACTCGCTGAGAGTCCCTCCAAGCCGATACGGAGCTCGAACAGGTCGCTCATCCGGTAGTGACGGCCCTCCAGCAAGGCAGGCGGGCTCGTGGAGGGAGGCGGAGGCGTGCGCCGGACGTACCAGCCGAGGCCCCTCTTCACCTCGAGCACATGCAGAGCTTCCAGCCGCTGCAGCGCTGTTCGCACAGAACTGCGCGCAACCTTCATGCCGCGCGCAAGCTCGGACTCGTTGGGGAGCCGGCCGCCGGGCTTGTAGGTTCCGGCGTCGATCAGCTCGCGGACCTTGTCGGCGATCACCTCAGGCAACGCTCGACCTGCGTCCAGCTTGAGTTCGAGCTGAGGGTCCCGGTCGGCGTCCATCTCTCCCTCTTGTCTGCGCCCAGTGCAGCTGCGCCCCGCGACAGTTCTCTGACTCCCGTCAGCGGATCAGCCCAGGGAGGCAGGTTGACGGTAGTGGAAGCGCGGACGTCTGTCCACCGACCTGAAGGACTACAGTCGTCAGACTACAGACACCAGTTGACAGACGTCCGTTGTCGGGTGACCCTATCGATGACGAAATAGCACCAATGGGGGGAGACGGACATGTCGGCGTCCTACATCGCGATCGTCTTCGTCGCGCTGCTGCTCCTGGTCTACTGGCGGCTGGTCGTGCTGGTACTCGCGGCCTGTCTCCTCGCCTTGCTCGTGTACGGGCTGGGCGTCATCGAGCCGGAATCGGGATCCGCCGCTCCGGCACGCACGCTGGCACCGGCGGATCCCGGGTCGGTATCACCTGAGGATGTCGGACCACCTCTGCCACGGTGAGACCGCTCTGCGGGAAACAAAGCAGTCGGCCGCCTCGGCTGTCAGACAGCATCCCCGCAGAGAAACGCCAGCAGCGACTCCCAGCGGGGCACCACCACCAGGTGCCCCGCACCGTCGACCACGTCGAGCCGGGCGTCCGGCAGCGCGCGCTGCCACCACAAGCCGTGCGCCCGGCCGATGTGGTCTGCCGAGCCGTAGCCGAGCAGAACACTCGCCTTCACGTCGGCCGGGTCGAAGCCCCACGGCCGGAGCGTGTAGCCGGCGATGTCGGCCACCAACCCGGCCCCACCCTGGACGAGAGCCTCGTCGAGCATCGCGCGCAGCCGATCGGCGACACCGGGCTCCGCGAGCACGGGCCCGTCCGCCTCGTCGATCCCCACGAGACCGAACCGGGCGTCGCCGCTGAGTGCCGCCAGCACCGGAGCGAACGCGGCCCCCAGCGCCTCGTGCGCGACGGCGGCAGGCGCATCTCGGAGCGCCTCGATACCCGCGCGGTGCTCCTCCGGAATCCACTGCACGTCCTCGTCGGGCGCCGGGGTGCCGATCACGGCCACGCGGGAGACCAAGTCGGGGCGCCGGGCCGCGAGCGCGAGAGCCACCCGTCCGCCGGCGGACCAGCCCGCCACTGCCGCCGTCGCGCCCGGCTCCAGGATGGTCTCCAACAGCGCGGCCGCGTCGTCTGCTGCCCCGTCCACGGTCGCGAAGGCCCCGTCGCCGACGGGGTCGGACCCGCCGTAGCCCGGCCGGTCGAACGAGATCAGCCGGATCCCGCGCGCGGACGTCGCCTCGGGATCGGGGTCGAACACGCCGGACCCCGGTGCCGCGTGACAGAGCAGCACCACCGGCGCGCCGGCGGGCGCGTCGGGCGTGAGGTCGTGCACCGCGACGCGACGGCCGTCGGGGCGGTGGATCTGGTGTGTCGCGCTGATCGTCATGGGAGAAGCTTCTCGTGGGGTTGGTGACACCGTGATGTCACCGTTTTTCCGGCAATCTTCACGCGTGAACCGCACCGAACGGCTCTACGCGATCGCCGAGGAACTGCGCGCCGCAGGCCCTGCCGGACGCACCGGTGCGTGGTTGGCCCAGCGTCTGGAGGTCTCAACCCGGACGATCAAGCGCGACATCGAGGCCCTGCTCCAGGCCGGGCTCCCCCTGTGGGCGCAGGCCGGGCCCGGTGGCGGTTACGTCCTGGACTCCGCCACGCTTCCGCCCCTGAACATCACCGGCGCGGAGGCGGCCGCCATCGCGGTGGCGCTGGCCGCGCTACCGGCCCTCCCGTTCGCGGTGGACGGGCGCAGCGCGCTGTCGAAGGTGCTCGCGGCGATGCCTGAGGCAGAGCGAGAACGTGCCGAGGCGATCGCGGCACGGCTGTGGCTGCGGACCCCTGAGCCTGCGCCCCGGCCCGCCGTCGCGAGGGTGCTGGACGAGGCGGTGCGCAGGCGGCAGGTGGTGGTGCTGCGCTACACCGACGCGTCAGGGGACGTCTCGGAGCGGTCCGTCGAGCCGGTGGCGCTCGCGGCGACGAAAGGCCACTGGTTCCTCCTTGCCTGGTGCCGCCTCCGCCAAGGCCCCCGGTGGTTTCGCACCACGAGGATCACCTCGGCTTTCCTCACGGCTGAGCCCGCTCCCGAACACGACGCGGCCACACTATTCGGCACGCCCCCCGACGACGCCCGCCCCGTCACCCTCCGCTGATCCGATCCCCGGTGAGCCGCCTGTTCCCCCTGAGCGACGAGCAGCAACTCAGGCAGGGATCGGGCGACTCGCGAGGTCAGCGGGCTGGGGAGCCCGGGTGCTCGTCCAGGTCGTCTGGAATCCCGTCGTCGTCGCTGTCGGGCAGCAGCGGGTCGGGGCGGCCGGCTCGTACCGCCTCGAGCTGCGCCGCCAGCGCGAGCCCGGCGAGCAGGGCGATGCCCGTGACATTCGCCCACAACAGCAACGCCATGACGGCAGTGAGCGGCCCGTAGGTGTCGCCGAACCCTGCCGCGGCCACCACGTACAGCGCGAGCAGCCCGGACCCGACGAGCCAGGCCAGCACTGTGACGGTCGCGCCCACGGCGAGCCAGCTCAGCCCGGGCTGGCGACGTCGGGGCGCGTGCGCGAACAACAGCGTCACCGCCACCACGAGCGCCGCCATCCCGACCGGCCACCGCAGGGCGTCCCAGATCTCCTCCGCGCCGTCGCCCCACCGGTAGACCTGCTCCATGGCCTCGCCGAACGGCTCGCCTGCCACGATCAGCAGCAGCCCGACAGCCATGGCGACGCCCGCTGTCGCCGTCAACACCGCGGCCCGGCCGTACTTGCGCAGGGCCTGCCGATCCCGCTTGGTGCCGTAGATCCGGTTGGCGCCGCGCTCCAGCTGGGCGAACGCCGATGTCGCCGCCGCGAACGCGGTGGCCAACCCCAGCACCACCACGATCTCGGCCCGCTCGCTGCCCTCGTCGGGACGGCCGTTGAGGACCTCGGTGAGCAGGGAGTCGCTGCTGCCGGGCGAGATCGCCACCACGGTGCGGGCGACCACCTCCGCGAACGACTCCGCTCCGAGCGCGCTCGCCAGCCCGGCCCCGGCGATCACGAGGGGCACCGCGGCAAGCGCCAGTTGCAAGGCGAAGGCACGGGCATGGCTGAAGCCGTCGCCGTACCGGAAGCGGACGAACGCGGTGGCGAGCAGGTGGGCGAGGCCGAAGCGGCGCACCGTATGCCAGGCATCGTCGGCCGACAGCTGTTCTCCTGACATCAGTTCGGTCTCGGGGACGACGCGAACCGAGCTCACGCCGGGGAACCTACCGGCCGCGGTCGTTACGCGGAGAAAGATTTCGACCGGTCCACCTCGCCGGCTCGCGGGGTTGTGCCGGAGA
>NZ_BAAAUS010000006.1:59465-660098 GCF_039534065.1 Pseudonocardia yunnanensis
GGACCGAGGTCCGGACGGGCCGTTCGTGGTCGTGCTACTGGAGATCAGTCGTCGCTGGACTTCGCCAGGTCGACCGGCGGAGCGTCGGGCACCGTGACGGGCTTCGGCTCACCCCGGAAGGTGAACTTGGCCTTGTCGTCGGCGGCCCGGGATCCCTCCGGAGCCTTCGGGTCGAAGCCCTCGACATCGACCACCACGATCTGGCCGGGCTCCACCTCGCCGAAGAGGATCTTCTCCGAGAGCTGGTCCTCGATCTCGCGCTGGATGGTGCGGCGAAGCGGCCGAGCGCCCAGCACGGGGTCGAACCCGCGCCGTGCGAGCAGTGCCTTCGCAGCAGGCGTCAGCTCGATGGCCATGTCCTTGTTGGCCAGCTGCGCCTCCACCCGCGTGATCATGAGGTCGACCATCGTGATGATCTGCTCCTCGGTCAGCTGGTGGAAGACGATGATGTCGTCGATGCGGTTGAGGAACTCCGGCCTGAAGTGCTTCTTCAGCTCGTCGTTGACCTTGTTCTTCATCCGCTCGTAGTTCGACGTCTCGTCGTTGCCCTGGGCGAACCCGAGGCCGACCGCCTTCGAGATGTCCTGCGTGCCGAGGTTCGAGGTGAAGATGATGACGGTGTTCTTGAAGTCCACCGTGCGGCCCTGACCGTCGGTCAGGCGACCATCCTCGAGGACCTGCAGGAGGGTGTTGTAGACCTCCTGGTGGGCCTTCTCGATCTCGTCGAACAGAACCACGGAGAACGGCTTGCGGCGTACCTTCTCGGTGAGCTGGCCGCCCTCCTCGTAGCCCACGTACCCGGGAGGGGCACCGAAGAGCCGCGAGGCGGTGTAGCGGTCGTGGAACTCGCCCATGTCGATCTGGATGAGCGCGTCGTCCTCGCCGAACAGGAAGTTGGCGAGCGCCTTGGACAGCTCGGTCTTACCGACACCCGAGGGGCCGGCGAAGATGAACGAGCCGGACGGACGCTTCGGGTCCTTCAGGCCGGCCCGCGTGCGGCGGATGGCCTGCGAGACCGACTTGACGGCCTCCTCCTGCCCGATGATCCGCTTGTGGAGCTCGTCCTCCATGCGGAGCAGACGCGTGGTCTCCTCCTCGGTGAGCTTGAAGACGGGGATCCCGGTCCAGTTGGCGAGCACCTCGGCGATCTGCTCGTCGTCGACCTCGGCGATGACGTCGAGGTCGCCGGACTTCCACTGCTTCTCCCGCTCGCCCTTCTGCGCGAGAAGCTGCTTCTCCGAGTCGCGCAGGTGCGCGGCCCGCTCGAAGTCCTGCGCGTCGATCGCCGACTCCTTGTCGCGACGAACGGCCGCGATCTTCTCGTCGAACTCGCGCAGGTCCGGCGGCGCGGTCATGCGACGGATCCGCATCCGGGCGCCCGCCTCGTCGATCAGGTCGATCGCCTTGTCCGGCAGGAAGCGGTCGCTGATGTACCGGTCGGCCAGCGTGGCTGCGGCAACCAGGGCCGGGTCGGTGATCGTGACGCGGTGGTGCGCCTCGTACCGGTCGCGGAGCCCCTTGAGGATCTCGATGGTGTGGCCGACGCTCGGCTCGCCCACCTGGATCGGCTGGAAGCGGCGCTCCAGCGCGGGGTCCTTCTCGACGTACTTGCGGTACTCGTCGAGTGTGGTGGCACCGATCGTCTGCAGCTCGCCACGGGCGAGCATCGGCTTGAGGATGCTGGCGGCGTCGATCGCGCCCTCGGCGGCACCGGCACCCACCAGGGTGTGGAGCTCGTCGATGAACAGGATGATGTCGCCGCGCGTGCGGATCTCCTTGAGCACCTTCTTGAGGCGCTCCTCGAAGTCACCGCGGTAGCGCGAGCCTGCGACCAGGGACCCGAGGTCGAGGGTGTAGAGCTGCTTGTCCTTGAGCGTCTCGGGCACCTCGCCCTTGACGATGCCCTGGGCCAGCCCCTCGACGACGGCGGTCTTGCCCACGCCGGGCTCGCCGATCAGGACGGGGTTGTTCTTGGTCCTCCGGGAGAGGACCTGCATGACCCGCTCGATCTCCTTCTCCCGGCCGATGACCGGGTCCAGCTTGCCCTCACGGGCCGACTGGGTGAGGTTGCGACCGAACTGGTCGAGGACCAGCGAGGAGGACGGGGTGCCCTCGCCGCGGCCACCGGAGGTGCCCTCGGCAGGCTCCTTGCCCTGGTAGCCGGACAGCAGCTGCAGGACCTGCTGACGGACCCGGTTGAGGTCGGCCCCCAGCTTGACCAGCACCTGTGCCGCGACGCCCTCGCCCTCGCGGATCAGGCCGAGCAGGATGTGCTCGGTGCCGATGTAGTTGTGGCCGAGCTGCAGCGCCTCGCGCAGCGACAGCTCGAGCACCTTCTTGGCCCGCGGTGTGAACGGAATGTGCCCGCTCGGTGCCTGCTGACCTTGACCGATGATCTCCTCGACCTGCTGGCGGACGCCCTCCAGGGCGATCCCGAGGGACTCCAGGGCCTTCGCGGCCACTCCCTCGCCCTCGTGGATGAGGCCAAGGAGGATGTGCTCGGTGCCGATGTAGTTGTGGTTGAGCATCCTGGCCTCTTCTTGCGCCAGAACGACAACACGCCTCGCTCGGTCGGTGAACCTCTCGAACATTTACACTCCTAGCCTGGGCTGCGCCATGCACCGGCGCGCGCTGCGCCGCGTACACCCCGGGTACCACTGTATCGGCCCGGGACCGATGGTCGCCTCGGTCTTGTGCAACTGAAAACAACGCGGCAACCCCGGCGCCGATTCCCCCGCAACCCTTTACCCCGACGGACCCGCTGGTCAGCTCGCAGCGAGCGCGCGTTCGGCCGCCTTGTCTTCTCGCCAGCCGTCCTCGTCGCGCCCGCGCCTCCAGTATCCGGACACGGACAGCTGCTCGCGCGCCACCTCGCGCTCGTTCACCAGATGGGTACGCACACTGCGCACGGCGCCCGCCTCACCATGCACGAACGCGTGAACTCGACCAGACGGAAAGGTCAGCTCCCGAACCGCTGTGGCGAGTTGGTCGGGGATACCGGCGGTGCGGTGCAGCCAGGTGACTCGCAGATCGCCCGGGGAGCGGAGCTCTTGCTGCTCGGCCTCGTCCGCCACCTCGAGGACGGCGAGTACCGGCACTCCCGCCGGGATGCGCTCACAGGCCGCGCCGACAGCGGGAAGCGCGCTTTCGTCGCCGACCATCAGGTGCCAGTCCGCTTCGGGGTCGGGCGCGTAGGCGCCGCCCGGGCCCAGGAGCCGCACCACGTCGCCGGGGCGGGCACCCGCCGCCCACGGCCCTGCGACACCCGCGTCGCCGTGCTGTACGACGTCGATCGTCAACTCGCCGGCGGCCTGGTCGAAGGCTCTCACCGTGTACGTGCGCGTGACCGGCCACTGTTCCCGGGGGAGCTGCTCACGAATCGAGTCCATCTCGAACGGCTCGGGATAGACGACGCCGGCGCGGGGGAAGATGATCTTCACGTAGCGGTCGGTGTAAGGCGTGTCGGGGAAGCTGCTGAGCTCATCGCCCCCGGCCACCACGCGGATCATGTGTGGAGTCAGCCGCTCCGTGCGGCGGACCTCCAGGACGGTCATCCTGCGAGCCACGGGACCTCCTATGCCGAAGTGAGGTCACCCTAACCGGAAGGACGGGGCCGGCGCACGGCCGGCCCTCACCCGTCGCTGATCTCAGTTCTCCTGGTGGTACGCGTCCAGCACATCAGCCGGAATACGGCCACGGTCGGACACCTTCATGCCCCGCTTGCGGGCCCAGTCGCGGATAGCCTGGTTCTGCTCCCGATCGATCGACGGACGCCGCGCCGAACTACTGGCTGCCGAACCACCACGGCGCCTGCCACCACCGGCACGACGCGCTGCCGAAACGAACGCGGCCAGAGAGTCCCGCAGCTTCTCCGCATTGTCCTTCGAGAGGTCGATCTCGTAGTTCTTGCCGTCGACACCGAACTCAACCGTCTCGTCGGCAGCCTGACCGTCCAGGTCGTCGATCAGTCGGATCTCACGGATCTGCGCCACCGTCGCAGCCCTCCATAGTTCATCGCTCTTGTTCTGCGGGGGGAGGCCGCATCGAGCCGCACGATATATCCAATTCAGTGCGACTGTCGAGTGGGAACCTCGAACACTCCGGGTAGTTACTCAGAACGCACGATCGGGTACAGAATGGTCTCGCGGATTCCGAGACCGGTCAGCGTCATCAGGAGCCGGTCGATGCCCATTCCCATCCCACCCGTGGGTGGCATTCCATACTCCATGGCACGCAAGAAGTCCTCGTCGACCTGCATCGCCTCGACATCTCCCGCAGCGGCCAGGAGAGACTGGGCGTAGAGCCTTTCCCGTTGCTCCACGGGATCGACCAGTTCGGAGTACGCGGTGGCAAGCTCCGTGCCGAACACGATGAGGTCCCAGGCCTCTGCGAGCCGCGGGTCTGTGCGGTGCCGCCTGGTCAGCGGCCGGACCTCGATCGGGTAGTCCCGCACGAACGTCGGCTCGACGAGTGTGTGCTCGACGAGCTTCTCGAACAGTTCCAGCACGATCTCACCGGCACTCAGAGAATCCTTGAGTTCGACGTCGTGAGCGGCGGCGAGCTTGCGCAGTTCTTCTACTGAGGTGTCCAGGGTCACGTCCTGCCCAACGGCCTCCGAGACCGCTCCGTGCAGCGTGACGGAACGCCACGGCTTCCCCAGATCGTGTTCGGTGCCGTCAGCATGCCGGACGGTCGTGGAACCGAAGACGGCCCGCGCACACGCGAGTACCAACTCTCGCGTCAGTTCTGCCATGTCGTCGTAGGTGGCGTACGCCTCGTACGCCTCGAGCATGGCGAACTCGGGTGAGTGCGTGGAGTCGATGCCTTCGTTACGGAAGTTCCGATTGATCTCGAAGACCCGTTCGATACCGCCCACCACGGATCGCTTGAGGAACAGTTCCGGAGCGATCCGCAGGTACAGATCGGTGTCCAGCGCGTTGGCGTGGGTGACGAACGGACGCGCAGTGGCGCCGCCGTGCTGCAGCTGCAGCATCGGCGTCTCCACCTCGACGTAGTCGCGGTCGTGGAGCGCGCTCCGCAGCGTGCGAACGACCTGAGCCCGATTACGGACCATCTCTCGTGCCTCGGGCCGCATGATGAGGTCGACATAACGTTGCCGAACTCGCATCTCCTCGGAGAGCTCGCGGTGCGCCACCGGCAGAGGGCGAACAGCCTTCGACGCCATCTCCCAGCGGTCGGCCATCACCGACAGTTCACCCCGCCGCGACGTCGCCACTTCGCCGTGCACGAATACGTGGTCACCGAGGTCCACAATGGACTTCCAGCGGGCGAGCGCCTCGTCGCCGACCAGCGCGAGGCTCAGCATCGCCTGCAGTTCCGTGCCGTCGCCTTCACGAAGGGTGGCGAAACAGAGCTTTCCGGTGTTGCGCAGAAAGATCACTCGTCCGGTGACGCCGACCTTCTCACCGGTGCCTGTGTCCGGCGGCAGGTCCGGGTGTGCGTCGCGCACCTCGCGCAGGGTGTGCGTGCGCTCGAGAGACACCGGATATGGGTCCCGGCCCTGAGCGAGCATCTCCGCCCGCTTGGCACGGCGCACCTGCATCTGTTCGGGCAGCTCGTTGTCTGGGCCGTCGAGAGGCTGGGTGCTCACCCTGTCAAGGTTAGTGACGCCCGCACCGGCACCGCTCCCCGGTTACCCCTCGACGTCGTGACAGAAGATCCAGTGACCCGAATCAAGTGGTGACGTAACGTCGAAAGCGTGACGACTCCCCGGGCCCGGTCCTTCGGCACCGTCGCCGCCGAATACGCGCGCCATCGTCCCGAGTACGCCGAGAGTGCCGTCGACTGGGCACTGGAGCCGGTGGCCGGTCGGCCCGATCGTCTGCTCCTCGACCTGGCGGCGGGCACGGGCAAGCTCACGGGCGCACTGCTCGCCCGCGGTCCGGTCATCGCCGTGGAGCCCGACCCACCGATGCTCGCCGAACTGCGGGTTCTTTTTCCGGATGTCGACGCGCGTGAGGGCAGCGCAGAGGCGATCCCCCTGCCTGACGAATCGGTCGACGCGGTACTGGTGGGCCAGGCGTTCCACTGGTTCGACCCGGAGCGTGCCCTGCCTGAGATCGCCCGTGTGCTGCGCCCCGGCGGGGTACTGGCCGCTTTGTGGAACGGCGACGACGCCACGGTGGAATGGGTGCGGGGCTATCACGATGCAGCCGGCCTGATCGGGCTCCGGGTCCGTGACCGTGCCGAGGCGGGGTTGCATCTGCCCGAGCATCCCGCTTTCGAGGCGAGCGAGCACAGCGCATATCCGAACGCCGTGCACACCTCGGTCGAAGGTCTGCTCGCGACACTCGCGACGCATTCGTGGGCTCTCGTGGCCGAGCCGGCCGACCGGGACGCCGCGCTGGCCCGCGTGCGGGACTACTTGGCCACGCGACCGGAGACATCGGCGGGCGAGTTCGAACTGCCGCTGTTCACCGATGTGGTGCGGATGTTGCGCAAATAGGTCAGGCGCAGTCCCAGCAGTGTCAGGTCCGGCACGAACTCGGTGATCGTCTCGGACGTCCCGGCCATCAGCGGTGCCAGGCCACCTGTGCCCAGAACGGTGACCGGGTCCGCCTTGGATCCCAGCTCGGCGAGGATGCGCCGCACCAGACCGTCCACCTGCCCGGCGAATCCGAAGAGCACTCCGGACTGCAGGCACTCCACCGTGTTCTTGCCGATCACCGAGCGCGGCCGCACCAGCTCCACGGTGCGCAGCGCGGCCGCCCGGGTGGCCAGAGCCTCCAGCGAGATCTCGATGCCAGGGGCCAGCGCGCCGCCGAGGAACTCCCCCTTCGCCGACACGACGTCGATGTTGGTGGACGTGCCGAAGTCGACGACGATGCACGTGCCCTCGAACAGCCGGTGCGCGGCGAGGGTGTTCATGACCCGGTCGGCGCCCACCTCCCGCGGGTTGTCGACCAGCAGCGGCACACCGGTGCGCACCCCCGGCCCGACGACCACGTTCGGACCACCGCGCCGGTCGATGAGCAACCGCAGCTCACGGAGCAGGCTCGGCACGGTGGACAGCGCCGCGACACCGGTGACCTCGGCGGCGTAGCGGCCGAGCAGTGCGTCGAAGGCGACCTCGAGCTCATCGGAGGTCATCCGAGGCTCGGTGCGCATCCGCCAGTCGCGTATCAGGGGCGGGTTGATCTCGAGTTCGCCGTCGGCGTCGGCGTCCGCGTAGAGCCCCAGCGCGATCTGGGTGTTGCCGACGTCCACGCAGAGCAGCACGACACCGTCCTCCTACAGCTGTACGGAGACGTTGTCGATGAGCCGCGTGCTCCCCAGCCGGGCCGCGACCAGCAGCCGCGCCCGACCGGCCTCGGGAGCCGGGCCGAGATCGGGGTCGCGCAGCTCGAGGTACTGCACCTCGAGTGCCGGCGCCTCGGCCAGCACCGCGCGGGCGGTGTCCAGAACGGCCTCCGGGCCCCGGGCAGACACCGCGGCCCCGGCGGACAGCGCACGCTGCAGAGTGGCGGCCACGGGCCGCTGGTCCACGGCGAGGTAGGCGTTGCGGCTGGAGAGCGCGAGCCCGTCGGGTTCACGGACCGTGGGGACGCCCACCACAGCCACGGGGAAGTTCAGGTCGCGCACCATCTTCTTGACGAGCACGAGCTGCTGGTAGTCCTTCTCGCCGAAGAACGCGACGTCCGGGGCGACGATGTGGAACAGCTTCGCGACGACGGTGAGCACCCCGCCGAAATGACCGGGCCGGACGTCGCCCTCGAGCTCGCTGCCGAGCCGGCCGGGCACGATGGTGGTGTCGGCGCCGTCGGGGTACATGTCGTCGGCGCCGGGGAGGAAGACGATCTCGACGCCCTCCTCGCGGCACACCTCGAGATCGGCCTCGAGCGGCCTGGGGTAGCGGCCGAGATCCTCACCCGCGCCGAACTGCAGAGGGTTCACGAAGATCGACACGGCGGTGACGGTGGTCCCCGGTGTACGCCGCGCGTGCCGGATGAGCTCGCGGTGGCCCTCGTGGAGCGCACCCATCGTCGGGACGAGCACGATCTTGCGGCCTGCAGCCCGCAGCGCGCGGGTGACCGGCGCGATCTCGGCAGGAGACCGGTGCACCGTCAGCTGACCGGCGGCGTACCCGCCCTGCGTACGAACCGTCACGAGGAGCCTTCCAGGAGAGCGAGCACGTCCTTCTCGGCGTACTCGGACAACAGACCCGCCGCCGCCGCCCGACGCGCCGTGCGGGCGGCCAGGACGCGGTAGGTGGCGGCCAGATCGGGGTCGGCTTCGGTGAGTTCGCGCAAGTGGGTGCGCACCGTCTCGACGTCACCGCGGGCCACGGGGCCCGTCAGCGCCCGATCCCCGTGCCGCAGCGAGTTGTCCAGAGCGGCCGACAGCAGCGGGGCGATGAGGCGATCAGCGGGGCTGATGCCCGCGTTCTCCAGGGTGTCGACGCAGTCGCGGACGAGGGTGACGAGGTGGTTGGCACCGTGCGCCAGCGCCGCGTGGTACAGCGGACGGACCTCCTCGGCGATGCGTACCGGCTCCGACCCCATCTCGACGACGAGTGCCTCGCCGACGCTCCAGGCCGCCTCGTCGCCCGCCGCGGCGGTGACTCCGACGCTGCAGCCGGCGAGCCGGGCAACGTCCTCGGTGCGGCCGGTGAACGTCATCACGGGATGCAGGGCCAGCGGCAGCACGCCGTGCTCGGCGGCAGGGGCCAGCACGGCGATCCCGTGGGAACCCGACGTGTGCACGACGATCTGGCCGGGACGGAAGCTGCCCGCGGCGGCCAGGCCGCGGACCAGACCGGGCAGCACGTCGTCCGGCACGGCGAGGAGTGCGAGGTCTGCGCCCGTCACCACCTCGTCCGGGGGCTGCAGCGGTACGCCGGGCAGCAGCGCCGCGGCTCGCTTGACCGAATCGCGCGACACTCCTGATGCGGCGGCGACCCGATGCCCTGCTGCGGCCCACGCCGCTCCCACGACGGCCCCCACGCGGCCGGCCGAGACGACCCCGACGGCGAGCCGGGCGGGCCTGCCTGAACTCATCTCATCTCCTCGATCGGCCGGTGGACCGCTCCGGCACCGGACGATGAGTCACGGCCGACGTCAGCGGCGCGACCACAGGTTACGCGGCGGCGCGACGCCGCAGAGGAGCCGTGGCGGGCTTCACCGAAGCGTGGGTGCCGCCCGGGGGTCAGCGGCGCCGGGGCGGCCAGCTCTGGGGCGGGGCGTCGGGAGGTATCGACACCGTCGGCGGCGGCCCGGGCGGCGGCGGCGTCCAGTTGTGGTGGCCCCGATGCCGCATGGCCACCGTCAGCCCCTCGGGGTGGCCGACGGCGCGAGCCCGCGCCTTTCGGAGTTTGCCCAACGCCTCCTCGTGCCAGTACATCCCGGAGTCACCGACCGCTCCCCGCGCCATCTTCGACCGGAGGAACGCGAGCTCGGTGACCGCGTACTGGTACTGCGAGACGGCCTTCTCCACCTGCCTGCCCGAACCCCGCCGCACGGCCGCCCGCCACCCGCGCCTGCCGGCCAGGCTCGAGAGCAGCGGCACCTCGCTCGGCGCGATCCACCCGGCCTGGGCGAACCCCGGCAGCTGCTCGATCACGATGCGCTGCTCACGGCGGCGCTGCCACACCACGACGCCGGCCACGGCCAGAAACAGCGGCACCATGATGAACCCGTACACCATGAAGAAGACGGTGCCGCCGAAAAGGGACGCCGACGCGTTCCAGAGGGCATGCAAGATCACTGCCAGCAGGTAACCCAGCGGCACCGTGACGAGTGCGACGCGGACGCTGCGGCTGCGTGCCGCGATCCCGGCGCCGATCCCGGTCATGACCGTGAACAGGGGGTGGGCGAACGGCGAGAGCACGCCGCGCAGCAGGAGCACGGCGACCACGCCGCTACCCTGCCCGACCACTGCGCCCTCGGCGAACGCCCGTCCGATGTAGAGGATGTTCTCGGTGAAGGCGAAGCCCGCGCCGACCAGCCCGGCGTAGACGATTCCGTCGACGATCCCGTCGAACTCACGTCGGCGGAAGATCAGCAGCCCGACGAGAAACGAGCCTTTGACCGCCTCCTCCACCACGGGCGCGATCGCGACGGTGCCGAAGAGGTCGCCGTTCCCGCGGCCGAGCACCTCGTCGGCCACCAGCACCGCGCTCGAGTTGATCAGCAGTGCCGAGAGGGCGGCGAAGCACGCGCCCCACAGGAACGCGATCAGCAGCATCCGCGCCGGTTCCGGCTCCCAGCGGTCGACCCACAGGAACGTCGCGACGACGGGGCCGACCGGCAGCAACGCACACAACGCGCCGACCAGGACGCCGCCCGGGCCGACGCTGCTGCCCACCATGCCGATGACGACCAGACCGCAGACGGCGAGGGCTATCAACCCGAGTACGGGCGCGAGCACGCCACGGCGCTGTCGCTTCGATGTGGGCAGAGGAATGATCTGCGTGGCCTGCGCCATGGGGGGAGCCTACGGGCGGTCGCTACGGGCCGTGCACGCGTTATTCACCGGGCTCGTCACCGGAGTCGTCATCGGGGGTACGGCAGCACCATTCGAGCCACAGAGCGCCTCCGACCAGCACGAGTGCACAGGCCAGCCCCACCCCGGCGGCGATCGAGTCGGCGGCAGCGGCGGTGACGTCCGCAGCCCGCGGCAGCACGTGGGCGAGCAGGCCGGCCCACACTCCCGCCATGATCGCACCGGCGAGCGACGACGCCTTCGCCACGATCACCGCCCTCGCCGCCGTGAGCGGCTGGACCGGCGGGGTGCCGGGACGGCGGTGCCGGATCCGCGACCGCAGACCACTGCCGACCAGAGCCTCCGCCACCCCGAGGACGCCGAGGGTCACACCGGCCGGGAGCGGGAGCGGTGGCAGCGAGTTGTAGGTCAGCCGCACGATCAGGTTCACCAACAGCGCCGTCACGAGCGCGACGGCGAACAGGTGGCGTGGGCGGGTGAGGGTCATGGCGCGAGCACCAGGTCGTCACGTCGCCGCATCCCGGCCTCTGCGTCCGGCCCCAGGGCCGCGAGGAGCGCCTTCACCGGGCCGTGGCCGGGCAGCACGGCGTCCGCGTCCACGTCCAGCCACGGGCGGAGCACCGTGGCCCGCTCCGGCGTGCCGGGGTGCGGGAGCAGCAGATCCGGGTGGTCGCTGCGTACGGGACCATCCGGCCCGTCCACCGTGACGATGTCGACGTCCAGCGTCCGGGGACCCCAGCGCACCTCCCTGACCCGGCCCGATGCCGCCTCCAGGCCCTGCCCTCGGCGAAGCCAGTCCCACGCGTCGGCGCCGGGGTCGTCCACGACGATCACGGCGTTGAGGAAGTCGTCCTGCTCCACACCACCCCAGGGCGCCGTCTCGTACACCGGTGAGGCCGCGACCAGCACGTCCGCGAATCCGTCGACGGCCGCCCGCAGGTGGGCGAACCGGTCGCCGAGGTTGGACCCGAGTGACAGCACGGCGCGGCTCACGCGGGGATGATCCGGGACCGGGGATCACTGGGGCGGGAACGCCGGGCGACCACGGCGACGTCGGCGAACTCCAGGGGGATCGGGGCCTGGGGCTTGTGCAGCACGACCTCGACGGCCTGCACGCGCTCGTCGGACATGACGTCATCGGCGACGCGCCCGGCCACGGCCTCGATGAGGTTGCGCGGTTCACCGCCGACGATCCCGGCCACCCGCTGGGCGAGCGCCCCGTAGTCGAGGGTGTCGGCGAGGTCGTCGGACGCCGCCGCGGCAGCCAGGTCCATCCAGACCGTGACGTCCACGACGAAGTCCTGTCCGTCACGGCGCTCGTGGTCGAACACCCCGTGGTTCGCGCGGACGCGCAGGCCGCGCAGCTCGATCCGGTCGTTCATCGCACGCCCCCGCTCCTTTCGCCCGGCCCATCGGGAGACGTCACCGTGCGCGGGCGCTGTGTCGATGACTCGGTCGCGATCATCGGCCGTCCTGTGGGACTGCTCGCGCCGGAGATCGTCCCAGCTGCCACGCCGCGGCCACCGCGACCGCGTCGAGCGTGTCGTGCACCTCGTGCACCCGGACCCCCCACGCGCCGCTGGATGCCGCCAGCGCACTGACCGCCGCGGTCGCCACGTCCCGCTCCCGGGCCGGCCGCAGCGTGCCGTCGGCGCCGGCAAGAAGCTGGCCCAGGAAGCGTTTGCGGGACGCGCCCACCAGCACGGGGAACCCGAGGTCCGTCAGAACGTCGAGCCTGCGCAGCAACGCCCAGTTGTGCGCCGCGGTCTTCGCGAAGCCGAGGCCGGGATCGAGCACCAGGCACGACGGTTCGACGCCGGCCAGCACCGCGGCATCCACCCTCGCCACCAGCTCGTCACGTACCTCGCCGACGACGTCCTCGTAGGTGGCGAGGGAGTTCATCCGGTCGCTCGGGCCCCGCCAGTGCATCAGGATCAACGGGACTCGGGCCTGGGCGACCGTGGCCGCCATCGCGGGGTCGGCGAGCCCACCGGAGACATCGTTGACCACCTGCGCGCCGGCCTCGACGGCCGCCTCGGCGACCGCGGCCCGCGTGGTGTCGATGCTGACCCGCACGCCCTCGGCCACCAGATCCCGGATCACCGGCAGGACGCGGGCTTTCTCGACGTCGGCCTCGACGCGCTGCGCGCCGGGGCGCGTGGACTCACCACCCACATCGACGATGTCGGCGCCTGCCTCATGCATCTCCACGCCGTGGGCCACCGCGTGGTCGCGATCGAGGTAGCGGCCCCCGTCGGAGAACGAGTCGGGCGTGACGTTGAGGACACCCATCACCACGCACCGCCCGGGCCGGGGCAGTCCGGGCGGGTCCGTGCGGGCAACCACCCGCCTCACCCGCTCCTGATCAGCGCCAGCGCCTCGGCACGTGATGTGGACGAGGACTGGAACATCCCCCGCACTGCCGAGGTGGTGGTGCGCGAACCCGGCTTCCTGACCCCGCGCATGCCCATACAGAGGTGTTCCGCCTCGATCACGACGATCACGCCGCGCGGCGACAGCTTGCGCACCAGTGCGTCGGCGACCTGCCCGGTGAGCCGTTCCTGCACCTGGGGGCGCCGCGCGTAGAGGTCGACCAGCCGGGCGATCTTGGACAGGCCGGTGACCCGTCCGTCGACGTTCGGGATGTAGCCGACGTGTGCCATCCCGTGGAAAGGAACCAGATGATGCTCACAGGTGCTGAACATCGGGATGTCCTTGACGAGGATCAGCTCCTGATGATGCTCGTCGAAGGTCTTCTCCAGCACGGCGTCCGGATCGGCGTAGAGGCCGGCGAACATCTCTTCGTAGGACCTGGCGACTCGGGCAGGCGTGTCGCGGAGCCCGTCGCGGTCCGGGTCCTCGCCGATCGCGATCAGCAGCTCGCGTACGGCTGCCTCGGCACGGGGCCGGTCCATCGTCGGTCTTCCGTTCGCTGCTGCTCTGTCCAAGGTTTCAGCTGCGGATGCCCCGGTGTCGCCCAACGCCTCCCAGCTCAGCGTGACCCGTCCTCGTCCGGACCCTTGCCGTTCTCACGCGGCGGCTCGGGGGGTGGAGCAGGCGCGTCGCCGTGGCCGTTGCCTGCAGCGGGCGGAGCGGTCTGCTGCGGCCACTGCGGCTGCTGCCACTGACCCGCCGGGGGCCACGGCTGGCCATGCGGGGTGGTGGCCGGACGCCAGTCGGCCGGAGCGCCGTAGTTGGGCTGCACGGAGTTGGGCTGGCCCGAACCGGGCGCGCCGGGGTTGGGCTGCTGTCCGGGGCCCCATCCCTGCTGCGGAGCCGGGGGCTGCCCGTACCCGGCGGGGGCGGCGGCTGCCGGGAACGGCGGCTGCCCGGGGTTGCCACCGGGATAGCCACCGTGCGGGCCGGGCGCGGGCACCGGGCCTCCGTTGGGACCCGGAGTGGGCACCGGGTGGCCGCCACCACCCGGGTAGGACCCAACGGGAGCCGGCTGGCGCGACGGCTCGGTGTGCGGTGGCCAGGGCTCGCCGCGCTCCCTCGCCCGCTCGGCCGGCGTCTTGATCGGTGGCTTGTCGGAGGGCGTGCGTCCGCCGAAGTCGTTGAACGCGGTGATCCGCGGCCGCTTCTCGACCCGGTCGAAGATCCGCTCCAGGTCCCTGCGGTTGAGCGTCTCCTTCTCCAGGAGCTCCAGCACCAGGTCGTCCAGGACGTCCCGGTAGGTGTTGAGGATCTCCCACGCCTCGGTGTGCGCGGCCTCGATGAGCGCGCGCACCTCCTCGTCGATCTCGTGGGCGACCTCGAGCGAGTAGTCGGCCTGGTTGCCCATCGAGCGGCCGAGGAACGGGTCGCCCTGGTCGCGGCCGTAGCGGACGGCGCCCAGCCGTGCGCTCATGCCGTACTCGGTGACCATCGCCTTGGCGATCTTGGTGGCCTGGTCGATGTCGGAGGAGGCGCCGGTGGTGGGCTCGTGGAAGACGAGCTCCTCCGCCGAGCGGCCACCCATCGCGAACACCAGCCGGCCGATCATCTCCGACCTGGTCATCAGGCCCTTGTCGTCCTCGGGGACGACGAGGGCGTGGCCGCCGGTGCGCCCGCGCGGCAGGATCGTGAGCTTGTAGACCGGCTCGAGGTCCGGCATCGCCCACGCCGCCAGAGCGTGACCGCCCTCGTGGTAGGCGGTGATCTTCTTCTCCTGCTCGGAGATGATCTTGCTCTTGCGCCGCGGACCGCCGACGACGCGATCGACGGACTCCTCCAGCGCCGCGCCGGTGATCAGCGTGCCGTTCTCCCGCGCGGTGAGCAGGGCGGCCTCGTTGATGACGTTGGCGAGGTCGGCGCCGGACATACCGACCGTGCGCTTGGCCAGGCCCTCGAAGTCGACGTCGTTGGCGAACGGCTTGCCCTTGGAGTGCACGGCCAGGATCGCGCGCCGACCGGCGAGGTCGGGGGCGCCCACCGGGATCTGGCGGTCGAAACGACCCGGGCGCAGCAGCGCGGGGTCGAGGATGTCGGGACGGTTGGTGGCCGCGATCAAGATGATGCCGCCACGGGCGTCGAACCCGTCCATCTCGACGAGCAGCTGGTTGAGCGTCTGCTCACGCTCGTCGTGGCCACCACCGAGGCCTGCGCCGCGCTGGCGGCCGACCGCGTCGATCTCGTCGACGAAGATGATGCAGGGCGAGTTCTGCTTGGCCTGTTCGAACAGGTCGCGCACACGGGAGGCACCGACACCGACGAACATCTCGACGAAGTCGGACCCGGAGATCGTGTAGAACGGCACGCCCGCCTCGCCCGCGACCGCACGCGCGAGCAGCGTCTTACCGGTGCCGGGCGGGCCGTACAGGAGCACGCCCTTGGGAATCTTCGCGCCGAGAGCCTGGTAGCGAGCCGGGTTCTGCAGGAAGTCCTTGATCTCGTGGAGCTCCTCGACGGCCTCGTCGGCCCCCGCGACGTCACCGAAGGTGGTCTTCGGCATGTCCTTGTTGAGCTGCTTGGCCTTCGACTTGCCGAACGACATCACCCGGTTGCCGCCGCCCTGGGCGTTGTTCATCATCCAGAAGAGGATGAGCAGCACCAGGCCGAGCGGGATGAGGTAGATCAGGATCGTGGTCAGGAACGACTCCTGGCGCACGACCGTGTTGAACGACGGCTTGTTGGAAGCCGACTCAAGCGCCTGGACGATGGAACCGCTGGTCTGGGCCGGGTACTGGGTGATGACCTGCGTGCCGCCGTTGACAGGCTGGTTCAGGGTGAGGCGGAGCTGCTGCTCGTTGTCCTCGATCAGCGCGTCCTTGACGTTGCCGCTGCTTATCTGGCTGAGCGCGACGGACGTGGGCACCTGGGTGTAGCCGCGCGTGTCGTCGAAGAGCACGCTGAACGTGAAGTAGACCAGGATCGCGGCGAGGATCCAGATCAGCGGGTTGCGGAGCAGGCGCTTGCGGTCCATGCAGCTTCGGCCGTGCGGCCTTCACCCTCCCTGGCGAGTTTCTCCGACGGAGACCCGGCGCAGCACACTGACCGGCCCTGAGTCCGCCAGGATAGCGGTCCTGAGCTCAAGCCGCGTCGTCGACGTCGATCGGTACGCCCCACTTGGGTACGTGCTGGTACAACGGCCGGAAGCGAATCTGTGTTCCCACCCCGCCATTCCCGGCAACCCGGGGTATCCCACGCAGAGCACCCTCGTTACGTTGCCCCCGGTTGGTGATCAACATTGACCGCGCGAGCCGGTGACGGGGGAGTGCTCATGACGGTGCGGTTTCGTGGTGTCGTGGTGGGTGTCGCACTGGGCACCGCGGCGCTCGGCGCGTTCGTCGCACCAGCGGCCTCCGCCGAACCGGAACCGGCTGGGTGGGCCCCCGCGGACACGGCCGTGATCCACCCCGGCGTCGTCACCGACACCATCGGCGGCGGGGCCTGTACCAGCAACTTCGTCTTCGCCACCGGCGACAGGACGTTCCTCGGCCAGGCCGCGCACTGCGCCGGCACCGGCGAGGCCACGGAGACGAACGGGTGCGACTCCGGCAGCCTCCCGCTCGGCACGCCCGTCACGATCGAGGCGGCGGACGGCTCCGACCGCAGCGGGACGCTCGCGTACAGCTCCTGGGTCACGATGCAGGAGAACGGGGAGACCGACCCCGACATCTGCGCCTACAACGACTTCGCGCTGGTCGAGATCGCGCCGGAGGACGTGACGGATGTCAACCCGAGCATTCCCTTCTTCGGCGGACCCACCGGGATGGACACGGACGGACTCAACACCGGTGAGCAGGTTTTCAGCTACGGAAACTCACCCTTGCGGGGCGGAATCAGCGCGCTGAGCCCGAAAGCCGGGATCGGCGCCACCGAAGCCGGGGGTGGCCGGAGCCACCAGGTCTACACGCTCACACCTGGAGTCCCCGGTGACTCCGGCAGTGCCTTCGTCGACGAACAGGGCGACGCCGTCGGCATCCTGTCGACCCTCAACCTCGCCCCGCTGCCCGTCAGCAACGGAGTGAGCGACCTCGCCGGCGCGCTCGGGTACGCCAACGCCAATGGTGGTCTCGGCGACGTCCAGCTCGTGCTCGGCACGGAGCCGTTCAACACCGCCCGCGTGCCGGCCCGCGAGCTGGCCACGCCCGCCGGGCCGCCGGTGAACTGAGCAGCTGGTTCAGGCGTACACGGCGGGGTCGAGCGTGCCGATGAAAGGAAGATCGCGGTAGCGCTCGGCGTAGTCGAGGCCGTAGCCCACGACGAACTCGTTGGGGATGTCGAAGCCCACGTACTTCACCGGGACGTCGACCTTCACCGCGTCCGGCTTGCGCAGGAGCGTGCACACCTGCAGCGAGGCGGGCTGGCGCGACTCCAGGTTCTTGAGCAGCCAGGACAGCGTCAGCCCCGAGTCGATGATGTCCTCGACGATCAGCACGTTGCGCCCCGCGATGTCCCGGTCGAGGTCCTTGAGGATGCGTACCACCCCGGAGGACGACGTGGCCGAGCCGTAGGACGTGACGGCCATGAACTCGAGCTGCACCGGGAGCGGGAGCGCCCTGGCGAGGTCGGTCATGAACATGACGGCGCCCTTCAGGACCCCGACGAGCAGGAGGTCCGACTCCGCCTCCTCGGCCGCGTAGTCGGCCCCGATCTGGGCCGCCAGCTCCGCGATCTTGTCGCGGATCGCCTGTTCGGTGACCAGGGTCGTGGCGATATCGCCGTCGTACACGCGGACGTCCTCCTGCGGGTATCGGTGAAGATCAGCCGGAATGCCAGCGAACCGGGCGCAGGAAGAGCCTGCCACGCTCCCGCACCAGCTCCAACCCACCGGGAAGGGCCACACCGCCACGATCCGGACCCTGACCTGCGAGGAGATCAGCGGCACGCAGCTGCGTATCGGTGAGGGTCGTCACCGACGAGCCCAGCAGCCACGATCGCAGCACCCGCCTGCGCAGTGCGGGCGCCGCCGTGATCAGCGGTTCGACGCGCAGCGCGTCGCCATCCCTGATCTCGGCGAGCAACGCGGCTGCGAGCGCGTCCAACGTGTCGACGTCCTCGCGGAGTTGGGCCGCGGTGCGCGCGAGCGCGGCGGCCACACCCCCTGAGAGCACCTCCTCCAGCAGTGGCAGCACCTCGTGCCGCAGCCGTACCCGCGTGAACCTCGGGTCGACGTTGTGCGGGTCCTCCCACACCGGGAGGCCCCACGCCGCGCAGGCCGCCGCCGTGACGGACCGGCGCACCCCGAGGAACGGGCGCAACCACGGCGCGTCCCACTCCCGCATGCCGGCCAGCGACCGCGGCCCCGATCCCCGACCCAACCCGAGCAGCACGGTCTCGGCCTGGTCGTCGAGCGTGTGCCCGAGCAGGACCGGCGCGTCCGGGTGCGGGCGGGCGGCGCGGAGCGCGAGGTAGCGGGCCCGGCGCGCCGCCGCCTCCATGCCGCCGGGGCCGTCCACACGCACGCGGTGCACCGACGCGATGGCCCCCATGCCGATCAGCCGATCCGCGGTCGTGGCCGCCAGCTCCGCCGAGCCTTCCTGCAAGCCGTGATCGACGACGGCGGCGTGCACGTCCCGCTCGTCCCGGACGGCCAGCGTGGCAGCGGCGAGTGCGAGCGAGTCGGCGCCACCGGAGCACGCCACCAGTAGCGGAGCGGTGCGGTACGGGGCAGGCAGCGCCGCGAGCGCGGTCCGGACAGCACGCCGGACCTCGGCCACCGCCGGGTCGACGCGCCGCTGTGCCCGCTCGGCCACCAGCCCCTCCTGCCCTCTCCGTCCGCCCCGCACCCGACGCTCCTGGGCGCGAGTCTGCCGGAAGCAGACAAAGCTGCCGTACCAACGGCGCGTTGGTCCGGCCCTATCGGGCGAGGGGCCCGCTCATCCCGCTGGCCACGACTCGCGAGGGGCTAGCCGTGGATGCGACGCAGCCAGGCACCCGGGTCGGCGAGCTCGGCGCGGGTCGGAAGGGTCTCCGGGCTCTCCCAGACCCGGTTGAAGCCGTCCATCCCGGCGGCGAGCACCACGTGGCGGGTGAAGGCGGAGCCGACCGCGTACTGGCGCACCTTCGCCTCCACACCGAGCACGGCGCGCAGCACCCGGTCCACGAGCCCCGTGCCGCGCCTGCGGGCGGTGAACCGGGAGCGGATGGTGGCCACGCTCGGCACCACGCCGGGGCCTGCGGCGTCCATGACGTGGTCGGCGTGCCCCTCGAGCAACGTGGTGAGGGCGAGCAGCCGGTCGAGCACCGCCCGCTGCTCGGGCCCCTGCAGGAGCTCCACGATCGCCAGCGAGTCGCCGCCCGAGGAACGCACGGCGCGCAGGACCTCGGGCAGCCGGTCCAGCAGCACGATGCGGTCGTTGCTCTGCGTGATCGTGAGGAAGCGGGCGACCTCGGCGGCGAAGTACGAGCGCAACCACGGCACGGCGGTGAACTGGAGCCGGTGGGTGGCCTCGTGCAGGCAGACCCAGAGCCCGAAGTCGGTGGCCGGCACGTCCAGTGCGCGCTGCGCGGCATGCACGTTCGGCGCCACCAGCAGCAGCCGCCCGTCGCCCATGGGGCCGCCGAACGGGTCGTACTGGCCGAGGACCCGGCCTCCCAGGTACGCGACGACGCCGCCGACCTGCAGACCCGCGGTGCGGGCCGTCAGGGCTCGGGCGGCACGGGACACGGCGGGCAGTTGCGCGTCGGCGGTGAGGGCAGACATGCCGTGTACGGCTGCCGCGGCCCACGCCGGTCGGTCCACGACGTCGGCGGGCAGCAGCGGCAGGCCCTCGCCGAGGCCGGTGATCTCCCGGACGTGCCCCTCTGCGACCGCCGCATCCGACCGCAGCCGCGTGACGAGCTCCCTGGCCTCCTGCGGGGTGGCATCCGGGCCGGGCTGCATGAGCCGGGTGGCGGTGCGCCGGGCCAGCTCCCAGTCCACGGGGAGGCCGCGCTCGGTGGAGCCGGCCGGACCGGGCAGCGATTGGTCTGGCTGAAGGGCATCGGTCACGTGCGGCACATCGCCCACGCTACGCAACGGACGCCCGGTACGCCCTTCTCGGCGACACCGAGTACCGACCCGCAGGAGAGCCTGCGGCTGCGCTCAACGGCAGCCGCAGCGGCTCAGCTGCGCAGCCATGGCGTCGAGCTTCGGTCGCATGGTGGCGGGGCTCACGCCGTTGGACATCAGCACGAAGACCAGCAGCCTCCCGTCGGTGTCGGAGACGACACCCGCGAGGCTGGCGACGGCGGTGAGTGTGCCCGTCTTGGCCCGCACCACCCCACGGCCCGGCCCGGAGACCCCGGTGCGGCCGAACCGGCCCACGAGGGTGCCGTCGGCGCCGGCGACCGGCAGCCCCGTGATGATGGGGCGCAGGAACTCGGTGTCGTCCGGACCGATGGCCGGCGCGGCGGCAGCGCTGAGCAGCTGCCCGAGCAGGCGGGCAGGCACGAGGTCCTCGGTGGACAGCCCGCTCCCGTCGTGCATGACGGCGCCGGTCGGGTCGAAGCCTGCCTGGGCGAGCGCGGCGGCGGTCTGCTGGACGCCGCCGGTGAACGTCGGTTCGCCGTGGCGGGCGATCGCGATCTCCCTCGAGAAGATCTCGGCGAGCACGTTGTCGGAGTCGCGCAGCATCTGCTCCACGAGCACCGCGACGGGAGCCGATCGCACCGCGGCGACGGACCTCGCGCCCGACGCGGCCGCGCCCTCTGCGACGTCGGAGGAATCGACGCCCAGGTCCTGCGCCAGCGCCCGGCCGGCAGCCATCGCGGGGTCGGGGACGCGGGGCCCTTCGGGCAGCTTCGGATTGATCCGGCCACCGTCGACCATGAGCGGCTCGATCGGGGTGATGAAGCCGGCCGCCACGTCCGCGGGGTCCCAGCCCTCGGCCATCGTCGGTCCCTGGTAGCGGCTCGTGTCGACGAGCACCTGGGTGATCGGGCCGGGCACCGCCTTCTTGACCGCGGCGGCGAGATCGGACATCCGCGGGGCGTCCGGGTACACGCTCTCCTGGCCAGGGGGCAGGGTGGTGAGGGTGGGATCTCCACCGCCGACGAGCACCACGGTGCCGGGCTGCGGCCCCTGCACCACGCGCGTGACGAACCTGTCGGTGGGGTTGAACGTGAGCAGTGCGGCGGCCGCGGTGAGCAGCTTGCCCGTGGAGCCCGGGGTCAGCGTGACCTCCGGAGTGTGCTGCCAGATGGTCTTCCCGGTGGCCGGATCGACGACGATGCCGGTGAACTTCCCCGGCAGGGCTTCGGCCGCGCCGTCCAGCACCGCAGCCACCCCGGCTGCGGAGGGCCGGGGCGCGTCGCCCTGGAGCGGCTGGAGCATCGGCAGCGGCGAGGACGGCAGGACGGTCTCGGTCTGCGAGAGGCCGAGCCGGTGCACGAGAATGGGGCCGGTGAGCGCAACAGCGCTGCCGGACGCGGCGAGAACGGCCAGCACCACGAGAACTATCAAGCCGCGTCGCGCACCGCTACCGGACACACGCAGTCTGTCACCGATCCGCCGCCCGAAGCCCATGCCGCTCCTTCCCCCTCGCAGTGGCACAACAGCACAGGTCGGCCGGTCACGAGTGGGCCGACGCGGTCCCCCACACTAGAGGCAGGCGCCGGAGCCGGTCGCCCGACCGGCATCGGCTCCGTCAATGCCCGCTTCTGAACAGCAGGAGAGTGCTGTGGACTTCGATGTAACGATTGAGATCCCCAAGGGGGGTCGCAACAAGTACGAGGTGGACCACCGGACCGGACGGATCCGGCTGGACCGCACCCTCTTCACCGCCACTCAGTACCCCGCCGACTACGGGTTCATCGAGGACAGCCTCGGCGAGGACGGCGATCCGCTCGACGCGTTGGTGCTGGTACAGGAGCCGACCTTCCCTGGTTGCCTGATCCGGGCGCGCGCCATCGGCATGTTCCGGATGAAGGACGAGAAGGGCGGGGACGACAAAGTCCTCTGCGTCCCGAGCGACGACCCGCGCCAGGAGCACCTGCGCGACATCCACCACCTGCCCGAGTTCGACCGGGCGGAGATCCAGCACTTCTTCGAGATCTACAAGACGCTGGAGCCGGGCAAGAGCGTCGAGGGCGCCACCTGGGTGGGCCGGGCCGACGCCGAGCGGGAGATCAAGACCTCATGGCAGCGGGCGAAGGACGCCGCCGCCGAGCACGAGAACGGGCACTGACCAACTCCCCGATCGAGGCGGCCGCTCCCCTGCCCGGTCTCGGGCATCGCCGCCCGTTGTTCAGTGCCGGTCCCTCGCTGCGCGCCCGGCGTCCGGAACCGCGGCCTCCGCGGGGAGGACGACGGGCGTAGCCGAAGGCCCCAAGGCGGCCACGGGAGGCACCTCCTCACTGCGCCGGGCATCGATGCCCGACTGAGTGCGCAACGGCACCTCCTTGAGCGTGACCACGGCGACGAGGCCGATCACGAGAACCACCGAGGCCGCGACGAACACCACGCTCATGGACTCCGCGAATCCGTCGAGGATCGGCCGGCTCACCACGGGGTCGGCCGACGAGAGGAACGACGAGTCGTCGAGCGACAGTCCGGCACGGCCCGCCACCGCGTCGAGAATCGGCGCGTTCGCCGGGTTGGCGACAACCTCGGGATCAGCGACGGCTCCACTGAACTGCGGAGTGGCGGACGCGGCCCGGAGGTTGTCCGCCACCCGGCCGCCGAGCTGGGCGAACAGGACGGAGAGGAACACCGCCGTGCCCAGCGTGCCGCCCATCTGCCGGAAGAAGGTGGCCGAGGCGGTGGCGACGCCCATGTCCTGCGGCGGCATCGCGTTCTGCACGGCCAGGGTGAGCGGCTGCATGACCGCGCCGAGCCCCCAGCCGAACACCAGCATGACCACCGCCGTGCGCCAGTAGGGCGTCGCGACGTCCACTCGCGAGAGCAGTGCGGATCCGACGATCATCAGCGAGATGCCGATGACCGGCCACACCTTGTACCGGCCGGTGCGCGAGATGAACTGGCCGGAGAACACCGACATCGACATGATGCCGAGCACGAGCGGCAGGGTCTGCAGACCGGCCTGGGTCGGCGACGATCCCTTGACGATCTGCAGATACAAGGGCAGGACCGCGAGCACACCGAACATGCCCGTGCCGGCGATGAACGAGGCCACGACGCCCGATCGGAACACGCCGTCGCGGAAGAACCGCAGCGGCAGCAGCGCGTCGTCGTCCATCCATCGCTCGATCACCACGAACGCGCCGAGCCCGGCCACGCCGATCACGAGGCAGGTCAGCGCGGGCAGCGACGCCCATCCCCACGACCGGCCCTGCTCGGCGACGATCAGCAGCGGGACGAGCCCGACGGTGAGCGCGAGCGCGCCCGGCCAGTCGATGCGGTGTTCCCGCGGGGTGTGCGGGACGTTCAGCACCTTCGTCACGACGATCAGCGCGACGATGCCGAGCGGGACGTTGATCAGGAAGACCCACCGCCACCCGGTGATGCCCAGGATCTCCGGTTGCCCCGCGAGGAACCCCCCGGCCACCGGCCCGAGCACGCTGGACGTGCCGAAGACGCCCACGAACCAGCCCTGGTAGCGGGCCCGTTCCCGGGGCGCCACGATGTCGCCGATGATCGTCAGAGCCAGCGAGAACAACCCGCCGGCCCCGAGCCCCTGTATCCCGCGGAAAGCCGCGAGCTGGAACATCGATGTGGCGAAGGTGCACGCCACCGAGCCGACGACGAAGATCGAGATCGCGGTGAGGAACAGCGGCTTGCGTCCGAGGAGATCCGAGAGCTTGCCGTAGAGCGGCGTGGTGATCGTGGCCGTGATCAGGTACGCGGTGGTGGCCCAGGCCTGCAGGCTGAGCCCGTCGAGGTCGTCGGAGATCGTCCTGATCGCCGTGGCCACGATCGTCTGGTCGAGCGCAGCGAGGAACATCCCGAGCATCAGCCCGGCGAAGATCGTCAGGATCTGCCGATGGGTGAGCACGCCCCCGTCCAGGGCGGCGGACCGAGCGCCTGCCGGATCAGCTGGGGGCTCGGTCATGCGGGCCTCTCAGGAGCGCACGGCCGCTGCATCGATCGTGGCGGCGGCGGCCTCGGCCGACCGGAGCATCGAGTTCTCGAAGTCGCTGGTGAACCGCGCCAGTAGCTCGGCGAGCGCGTGCCGGTCGTCCGGGGACCAGCCCGCGAGCATCTCGACGATCCGCTCGTTGCGCAGACGCCGGTTCTCCTCGAACACCCGTCGGCCCTCGTCGGTGGCAGCCAGCAGCGTCGCTCGCCCGTCCACCGGATCGGCGGTGCGCTCGACCAGTCCGAGACGCACCAGGTGGCCGATCTGGCGGCTGATGGTGGACGGGTCGGAGTGCACCGCCTCCGCGAGCGACCCGGCGCGGCGCGGCCCGTCGTTCACGAGGTGGACGAGCAGGTGATATGTGGCCCGCTCCACCGCGTCCGGGTGCTCGGCCTGGTACTGCACCTGCTTGCGCTCTATCAGCCGGACCAGCCGAATGAGCTGGCTGCCGACCTCGTCGGCGATGACGAGCTCGTCGTCGAACGGCACGGCTGGGCCCCCTGAGGAGATTGTCGGCTTGCATGTGTCACGCAACAGCTTGACTCATGCAAGGATGTACCGGCCGTCCGGCTTCGGCAACCTGCACACGTGTGACGTGGGCCGTGCCGCGAGAAGACGCGACCTCAGGCGACGCGCTCGAACACCGCGGCCAGGCCCTGGCCCCCGCCGATGCACATCGTCTCGAGGCCGTAACGGACCTCGCGACGGGTCATCTCCCGCGTGAGCGTGGCGAGGATCCGGCCACCGGTGGCGCCCACCGGGTGGCCGAGCGAGATTCCCGAGCCGTTGACGTTGAGCCGATCGAAGTCCTCCGGCGCGAGCTTCCACTCACGGGTGACCGCCAGCACCTGAGCGGCGAACGCCTCGTTCAGCTCGATCAGGTCCATGTCGGCCAGCGTGAGCTCCGCCGCATCCATCGCCTTCGCGACGGCCGGAACGGGCCCGATCCCCATCGTGGCGGGCGGCACCCCGCCCACACCCCACGAGACCAGCCGCACCAGCGGCCGCAGGCCGAGCTCCTCCGCCTTCGCCGGGTGCGTGACCACGCAGATGGACGCGCCGTCGTTCTGTCCACTGGCGTTGCCCGCGGTGACGGTGGCCTCGGGGTCGTCGCGGCCGAGCACCGGGCGCAGCGTCGCCAGCTTCTCCACCGAGGAGTCCGGACGGATGTGCTCGTCGGTGTCCACCACGGTGTCGCCCTTTCGACCCTTCACCGTGACCGGGACGATCTCGTCGGCGAAGCGCCCGGCCTCACGCGCGGCGGCGGCGCGGTGGTGCGAGCGGACGGCGAACTCGTCCTGCTCCTCACGCGGGATGGAGTACTCGCGGCGCAGGTTCTCCGCGGTCTCGAGCATGCCGCCGGGCACCGGGAAGTTGATCCCGCCGGCCGTGACCCGGCCGCGGGCGAGCGAGTCGTGCAGCATCACGCCTGGTCCGCCCCTCGCGCCCCAGCGCATGGACGTGGAATAGAACGACGCTCCGGACATCGACTCCGCGCCGCCGGCCAGCACCACCTCCGACGCACCGGACTGCACCTGCATCGCCGCGTACAGCACGGCCTGCAGCCCGGAGCCGCAGCGCCGGTCGACCTGCAGCCCCGTGACGGTGACGGGCAGGCCGGCGTCCAGCGCGGCGACCCGGCCGATCGCCGGGGCGTCCATCGTGGGGTAGCAGTGCCCGAGCAGGACGTCGTCCACGGCGTCCGGTGGGAGTCCGGTGCGATCCAGCAGGCCCCGGATCACGGTGGCCGCCAGCTCGTGGGCGGGCACGTCCCGCAACGAGCCGCCGAAGCCGCCCACCGGTGTCCGCAGCGGCTCGCAGATGACCGCTTCTCGCATCAGGTCGTCTCCCTCGTCGTCCTGTCGTACCGCTTGACTGCTCTCGTCGATCGAGTCCTACACGTACTGGCGGGTCAACCATTCGGCCACGAGCGCGGGCCGCTCGGACCCCTCGATCTCCACCGTGACCTTGTTGGTGAGCTGGACCCCTCCGGCCACGTCGGCGACATCGATCAGCTCGATGCTCCCCCGGACCTTGCTCCCGACGGGCACCGGCGAGGTGAACCTCACCTTGTTCAGGCCGTAGTTGATGCCCATCTTCGTGTTCTCGATCCGATAGATCTGCGAGACGAGCACGGGCAGGAGCGAGAGCGTGAGGAAGCCGTGCGCGATCGTGGTGCCGAACTGGCCGGCCTTCGCGCGCTCCTCGTCGACGTGAATCCACTGGTGGTCGCCGGTCGCGTCGGCGAAGGTGTTGATCTGGGTCTGGTCGATCGTGACCCAGTCGCTCACCCCGAGCTGGGTGCCCACCGACGCGCGCAGCTCGTCGACACCGTTGAAGACTCGCATCGTCACTCCTGATCTCCTACTCCGCTGATCCACCGTGGCACAGGGGGATCTCGACCGCCGATTCACCCTGCCACACCCGGCTGGGTGGTTCGCCCTGCTCGGAGCGGGTACGCGCCTATAAGTCGGCATCATCGGCAGGGACGGGATGTGATGGGGACCGCAACGGAGAGGACGACGCCCCGGCGACCCGATGGTGCGTGGCACGAGGCCGTGCCGTACTCCTCCGCTGCCCACCTCATCGAAAGGCTGGCTCCACGGGTCGCGGCCGCCTTGTCGGCGGGGGATCCGGTCGTCGCCGTGCTGGACGAGCCCACCGGCGTGCGTCTGCGCCGCGCCCTCGGGGGCGACTCGGCCGAGGTGGACTTCCAAGACCCGTTCGAGGTGCACCGGATGCCGGCCTTCACTGTGGCTGTGCGGTGGGCCAGGACGAGCAGGCGGATCACCAACCCGGGCGGTCGTGCGCTGGTCGTGAGCCAGCAGCTGGAAGTCGACCGCGGACCTCACCATTGGGCGCGGTTGGACATCGGGGTGAACGTGGCCACCGCCGGGCTGCCGATCACGGTGTTGTGCCCCGTCGATCACGACGTCGCGGACCTGCCCACGGTGGAGGCCACCCACCCGCTCCTCGCCACGGCCAACGGTCCCGAGCCCAGCAAGAGCTATCGGCAACCGGAGGAGTCGGTGATGGACTACCCGCCGCCACCACCGCCGGATCTCGGTCCGCCGGTCGCGGAGCTCCCCTTCGGCCAGGACGACCTGATCGATCTGCGCCACCTGGTCCTCCGGGTCGCCGAGACGGCCGGACTCGACGCCGACCGGGGCACCGACCTCGTGCTCGCCGTGAACGAACTGGCCTCGAACAGCGTGGAGCACGGGCCGGGCCGGGGCCGGCTGCGGATGTGGGACGAGCCCGATGTCGTCGCCGAGGTCGCCGACCACGGCCGGATGAGCGTGCCGTTCCCGGGCATGTCGCTCCCGCCCCCGGAGGGCGCCCGCGGCCGTGGCCTCTGGCTCGCCTCGGAGCTGACCGACACGCTCGAGGCGTGGAGCGAGCCCGGCAACACCGTCATCCGGGTGCAGATGCGCTTCTGACGAGCCCGGATCACGAAGCCGCGGCGAACCGGGCAGAACGTCGACGTACGGGGCCGTGAGGTTCACCATGTCGAGGTGGACACGGTTGCGCGCTTCGCCGAGCTGGTCGGCCGGCCCGACCCGCCGTTGGACCGTGCCGCGCTCGCCCTGGCCGCAGGTGCGGACGCCGACCTGGACACCGGACGCTGGCTGCGCGAGCTGGACCGCCTCGCCGAGGGCGTCACCTCGCTCGACGGGCTCGTGGACCGGTTGTTCGTCCAGGAGGGGTTTGCCGGCAACGTCGGCGACTACCACGATCCGCGCAACTCGCTGCTCCACAACGTCCTCGAGCGCAGGCTGGGCATACCGATCACGCTGGCCGTGGTCACGATCGAGGTCGGCAGGCGGGCCGGGATCGAGCTGGAAGGCGTGGGTATGCCCGGGCACTTCCTCGTGCGGGCGGTCGACTCGCAGGTCCTCCTCGACGTGTTCCACGGTGGTGTCGAGCTCGACGACGCCGCGGCCGAGGCCCTGTTCCGCACGGCGTCGGGGGCTGGCCCCGAGGTGCCGTTCGGGCCGCACCTGCTGGCCAGCGCCGCGACGCCGTCGATCCTGCTGCGGATGCTCGAGAACCTCCGCCTGGTCTACCGGGCCCGGCGACGTCCGGACGACCTGGAATGGGTGGTGCGGATGCGGCTCGCCCTCCCCGGCGCCGGGCTCCCCGACCTGCTCGAGCTGGCAGGCGCGCTGGGCGACCAGGCCCGCTGGATCGACGGGGCCCGTGTGCTGGAGGAACAGCTTCCGGAGTCACCGCCGGAGCGGGCCGAGCTGCTGCGCACCGCGGCCCGTGCCCTGCGCGCCCGCCTGAACTGAGCCGACGGTCCTGATCGCCGACCCCGTTGATCAGCCGGAGATCGCCAGCGGTCGGATGCCCCAGCTCCCGGTCCACGTCTCACCCGGCTCGACGACGAGCAGCCCGGTTCCGGAGTTCAGCGCGTCCGGAGGGCAGGTCATCGGCTCGACGGCGACCGCGCGGCCCCGCCCGGGGTGGTCGTCGGGGGTGAAGACCTGCACCCAGGCGAAGTCGGGATCGGCCCACAGCTCGACGCCGGCGGTGCGTCCGGTCAGCCGGTGGCGGACCACCGTGTCCCCGTCGGCAGGTGTGCAGTCGCCGAAGGCGTGGTCGAGCTCACGGCCGCGAAGTGGCCGGCCCGCCCGGAAGTCGAGATCGCCATCGGCGGGCCCGGCCGGTCCCGTGGGCAGACCGCCTTCCAACGGGAGCGTCGACGCGGCCGCCAGCGTGAGCACGCAGTCGTCGGTGGCCTCGTCCCCTGCCCGCAGGTACGGGTGCGCCCCGACGCCGAACGGGACCGGATCGGCCCCCACGTTGCGCACGCGGTGGGTGACGGTGAGCCCGTCGGCCCTCACGGCGAACCGCACGCTTGTGTCGAGCGGCACGGGCCAGCCCGGCTGCGGAGCGACCACGGCGTGCAGCGTCACGGTGTCCGACGTGAGCTCGCCCGTGCGGTAGAAGGCGTGGCGGAGCAGCCCGTGGATCGCGTTGCCCGCCGCGGGCTCGCTCAGCGAGAGTTGCTGCGGCTGCCCGTTCCACGTCCAGCGCCCGTGCGCGGTGCGGTTGGGCCACGGGACGAGGACGTTGCCCGACCCGCGTGGTGGGCGCGCGGACTCGTCGAACGTCTCGATGTACGGGCGACCGTCCGACTCGAAGGCCCGAAGGCCCGCACCGACCTCGGTGACGACCGCGCGGACGTCGCCGGAGCGGATCTCGAACTGCTCGCCCGTGGGGGGCATGGGGATGCGGGTGACCACTGGCGGAGCCTACGTCCGTGGCGGCGGGGACCGGTGCGGGTCACGGGCGCGTCGCCCCCAGGTCACCTTCCTCCCTTACGGTGAACTGGTGGCCCATTCGCGACGTCTCCGTGCCCTGATCACCAACGACGACGGCATCGACTCCCCCGGGCTGCACGCGCTCGCCGACGGAGCGCGTGCCGCTGGGTTCGAGGTGGTCGTCGCCGCGCCGCACGTCGACGCCAGCGGTGTCGGTGGGTCGGTGCTGTCGATCCGTGACGGCAACCGCACCCGCGTGCACCGCCGGGAGCTCGCCGGCCTGCCCGGCGTGCCGGCCTATGCGGTGGAGGGGCACCCGGCGTTCATCGTGCACTCGGCCGGGCGCGGCTGGCTGGACCCGGAGCCGGATGTGGTGCTGTCCGGCATCAACCTCGGAGCCAACCTCGGTCACGCGGTGCTGCACTCCGGCACGGTGAACGCGGTGCTGGCCGGGTTGATGCACGGGTGGCGCGGGCTGGCCGTGTCACTTGACCTTGCCGACCCGGCGGAGAACGCCCACTGGGACACCGTGCTGCACCTCCTGCCCGAGGTGCTCGACGTGCTGCTCGCCGCCCCGGACCCCGCCGCTCTGTCGCTGAACGTGCCCAACCTGCCCGTCGCCGAGGTCGGAGAGCTGCGCGAAGCCGGGCTCTCGACGTTCGGCACGGTCCAGGTGCGCGTCGACCACCGCAGCGGAGAGCACGGCGAGGTGCTGCACTCCGAGGGGGTGAAGATGTCGACTCCGCTCGAACCCGGTAAGGACGCCGCGCTGCTGGCCGCGGGCCACCCGACGCTCACGGAGCTGGTCGGCGTGACCGAACGGCCAGGTGTTCTTGACCGGGTGACCCCGAGCAGGCGAGCGGGCTAGAGCGGGCCAGGGCCGACGGGCGGCACTCTCGTCCAATAGGTCTGGACGGAGGGCCCGCTCGTTCAGGTTCCGGTGCGCCGGCTCAATGCTCGTCGGAGCCGGTCAGCTCGTGCTCGAGCCGGTCGGCCACCTCGACCACCACGCGGAACGAGCGGTCGAACCCGTCGAGCGCGGTGTCCGCCAGCGGGATCGAGTGGCGGAAGAGCACCACTCCGTCGGTGGCGACGGCACCGCCGGCAATCGACTCACCCGCGAGCACGAGCAGCCGGGGAAGGTCCAGGTCGGCGGCCCGCCCGATGGGCGATGTGATCTGGGCCCAGTGATGGGAGTCCTCTCCGCTCACCAACCGCACCACGACGAGCTGGGTGCGCTCGCCCGATGTGGGCAGGTTGAACCACAGCTCGTCCTCGACCTGCCGCATGATCTCGTAGCGCACGCGGACGAAGGACACCAGATCGTCCCAGCTGGCCACCACGCCACCTTCCCCTCGGGTCGTGCGGACCGTACCGTGCTCAGCCTCGCAGCTGGTCGACCGGCGCCCAGTCGTCGGTGAGAACTTGGGCACCGGCGGCGAAGCTGCGGGCGTCGTCGTCGCCGAGCACCGAGTTCGGCTCGCCGTGAGCGGCGGCGTGGGCGGCCATCGCGGTGGCGTCGAGCGGCCGGTCGGAAGCGACGATCACAGCGTTGCCGCCGCCGCCCGGGGCGAGCTGATCCGGCCGCACCAGGAGTGCGACGTGCGGGAACCGGCTCGCGACGGTGGCCATCTCGGCGGCGAGCAGGTGCCACGGCTGGTGGTCGATCACGTTCAGCACGAAGACACCGTCGATGCGCAGCACCCGGTTCACATCGCCCATGAACTCGGCCGTGGCGAGATGCCACGGCACCGAACGCTCGCCGAATGCGTCGCCCACCACGACGTCCGCGGACGCCGTCGGCACGCTCGCCAGCGACGTTCTGGCGTCCCCGATCTGCACCGACGTGCCGGGAATCGAGTCGACGTCCAGCTCGCGACGGGCCAGCTCGACCACTCCTGCGTCCACCTCGAGCACGGTGGAGGTGCTGCCCGGACGGGTGGCCGCGAGCCAGCGCGGCATCGTGAACCCGCCCCCGCCGAGGTGCACCGTCTGAAGCGCCCCCCTGCCCGGGAACGCGGAGTCGATCGCGTCGGCGAAGCGTTGGGTGTAGGCGAACTGCAGTCGGGTGGGGTCGGAGAGGTCGACAGCCGAATGGCGCAGATCGTCGAGCACGAGGATGCGGGTGTTCGGATCCCCGGGTTCGGTCTCGACACGGGCGCAGTAGTAGACGGTGTCGACGTCGCAGCGCCCGGGCACGACCACCAGCAGCGCGCCTGCCACCGCCGTCGCGACGGCCACCCCTGCGACCGCTGTCCGCGTGCGAACTGTGGCCGTGACCGCTGCGAGCGCCAGGCAGGCCCCGGCCGTGGCCAGCAGGATCGCCGTGGTCGGCAGCAACGACACCAGCACGAAACCGGTGAGGAACACCCCGGCCAGTGACCCGAGCGTGCCGGCCGCGGACAGCCGGCCGATCACCGCGCCGGAGCCGTCCACGCTCGAAAGGGAAGCCCGGGTGACGGCAGGCGTCACCATCGCCAGTGCGGTGACCGACACCAGCGTCGACACCGCCACCAGCACCACCGCCGCGTACGGGCCTGGGCCGAGCCCCGGACCCAGGAGCCGGATCAGCGGGCGCACCACGAGCACGCCCAGCCCGCCGACGGCCAGTGCACCGGCGGCGACCCGGCGCGGTGGCAGCACGTCGGACCAGCGGCCGCCGAGTGACGCACCGGCCGCGATCCCGGCCAGCGCCACACCGATCACGGCCGTGGTGGACTCGATGGTCAGACCGACGTAAGGCGCCACGAGCCGGGTGGAGAGTGTCTCCACCACCAAGATTGCGGCACCGCTCACAATCACGACTATCCGGGCGAACAGGGCGTTCACCCCACCATCCTCCGGTGGGCGACCCCCATGGCGCCAGCGGGGTGCTACAGACCGAGCTGTCGGGCGATCAACATCCGTTGAACCTCGGAGGTGCCTTCGCCGATCTCCAAGATCTTCGCATCACGGTAGAAGCGGCCCACCGGATACTCGTTCATGAACCCGTAGCCCCCGAAGACCTGCGTGGCGTCGCGGGCGTTGTCCATCGCCGCGTTCGAGGCCACCAGCTTCGCGATCGCCGCCTCCTTCTTGAACGGCTGACCTGCCAGCATCTTCGCCGCGGCGGCGTAGTACGCGAGCCTGGCCGTGTGCGCCCGCGCCTCCATATCGGCGATCTTGAACTGGATGGCCTGGTAGCTGCCGATCGGCCTGCCGAACGCCTCACGCTCGTGTGCGTAGCGCACCGATTCGTCCACACAGCCCTGCGCGAGCCCGACCGACAACGCCGCGATCGCGATGCGGCCCTCGTCGAGGATCGAGAGGAACTGGGCATAGCCGCGGCCCCGCTGCCCGAGGAGGTTGCCGGCGGGCACCCGGCAGTCGTCGAAGAAGAGCTCGCGGGTGTCGGAGGCCGACCAGCCCACCTTCGAGTACTTCTGCGACACCCGGAAGCCCGGCGTGCCGGCCGGAACCATGATCGCCGAGATCTCCCGGCGCCCGGCAGCGTCCGTGCCACCCGTGATCGCGGTGACCGTGACGACCGAGGTGATGTCGGTGCCGGAGTTGGTGATGAAGGCCTTCGAGCCGTTGATCACCCACTCGTCACCGTCGAGCCGGGCGGTGGTGCGGGTGGCGCCTGCGTCCGAGCCGCCGCCCGGCTCGGTCAGCCCGAACGCGCCGAGCCGCTCCCCGGCGACGAGCGCGGGCAGCCACTCCCGCTTCTGCTCCTCGGAGCCGAACCGGTAGATCGGCATCGCCCCCAGCGATACCCCGGCCTCCAGGGTGATCGCCACCGACGAGTCGACGCGGGCGAGCTCCTCCAGCGCCAGGCACAGGGCGAAGTAGTCCCCGCCCATGCCGCCGTACTCCTCGTCGAAGGGCAGGCCGAACAGGCCCATCGCGCCCATCTTCGCCACGATCTCGTACGGGAACTCACCACGCTCGTAGAGCTCCCCGATGACCGGCGCCACCTCCTTGCGCGCGAAGTCCTCGACGGTGGCCCGCAGCGTCTCGTGCTCGCCGCTCAACGTGAGGTCCATGTCATTCCTCCTCGGTGCCGGGTTCGACGATCAGGAGCGCGGCGTCGCGCGCCACGGTGGTGCCGGCGCGGGCCCGCAGCTCGCGGACCACCCCGTCGATGGGCGCGGTGAGGACGTGCTCCATCTTCATGGCCTCCACCACCACGAGCCGCTGGCCTGCGCGTACCTGCTGGCCCTCGGTGACCTCGACGACGGTGACGGTGCCGGGCATCGGGGAGAGCACAGGGCCGCCCGCGCCCTCGTCGGCCGTGGCCGCCGCTTCCAGGGGGGCCTGCTCACGGACGCCCCAGGCGAGCCCGTCACGACCGATCCACAACGTGTGGTCGGCATGGGCGCAGTGGTAGCGACGGATGACGCCGTCCAGCGTCACCTCGAGGTCCTGGGACCCCGGGGCGCGGCGGTGGGCCCGCAGACCGACCGGAGGGTCGTCGCCGACGACGCACTCGGCCGCCGCTGCGCGCCCGCGCACCCGCACGACGACGGGCTCGTGCCCGGACACCAGCATCTGCCACGTGGTCCAGGCGGGCTCGCCGACGCGCCAGCCGCCGGGTACATCGAACGGGTCCACCACCGGCCCGGTGGGTTCGAGCGCGAGCATCGCGTGGGCCGCGGTGGCGGCCAGCACGTCGGCAGGCAGCTGCGACGTGGTCCACGCGGAGCCGCGGCGGCCGACGAGGCCGGTGTCCAGCCTTGCCGCGCGGACGTCGTCGTCGGCCAGGAGGGCGCGCAGAAAGCCGACGTTGGTGTCGAGGCCGAGCAGCACGGTGTCGCGGAGCGCGGCGTCCAGGCGACGCAGGGCCTCGGCACGGTCGCTGCCGTGGGCGATGACCTTGGCGAGCATCGGGTCGTAGTCCGAACCGACGACGAACCCCTGCGCCACACCCGAGTCGACCCGCACCCCCGGCCCCTCCGGTTCGTGCAGAGCGAGGATCCGGCCGCCCGTCGGCAGGAAGCCCGAGGCCGGGTCCTCGGCGTAGACCCGCGCCTCCACGGCGTGCCCGGTGAGGCGCACGTCCTCCTGCCCGATCGGCAGCGGCTCACCTGCGGCCACCCGCAGCTGAAGCTCGACGAGGTCGAGCCCCGTGACCATCTCGGTGACCGGGTGCTCCACCTGGAGCCGGGTGTTCATCTCCATGAAGTAGAAGGCGAGCTCGCCGGCCCGGTCGCCCTCCACGATGAACTCCACCGTGCCGGCGCCCGTGTAGCCCACCGCGCGGGCCGCCTCTACCGCCGCGGCGCCCATCGCGGCTCGCTGCGTCTCATCGAGCAGCGCCGACGGCGCCTCCTCGACGATCTTCTGGTGGCGCCGCTGCAGGCTGCACTCGCGCTCACCGAGATGGATGACGTTGCCGTGCGTGTCGGCCATGACCTGGATCTCGATGTGCCGGGGAGTGCTCACGAGCCGCTCGACGAGCAGGGTGTCGTCGCCGAAGGATCCGCGGGCCTCGCGCCGGGCCGACGTGATGGCGTCGGCGAGCTGCTCGGGGTGGTGCACCTCGCGCATGCCCTTGCCGCCACCGCCCGCGCTGGGTTTGAGCAGCACCGGATACCCGATCTGCTCGACGGCCGCCGTCAGGTCGTCGTCCGAGAGGCCGGCGCCGTCCGAGCCCGGGACGACGGGCACGCCCGCCTTGGCGACGGTCTGCTTGGCGCGGATCTTGTCGCCCATCGCCTCGATCGCGGCCGCCGGCGGCCCGACGAACGTGATGCCGGCCTCGCCGCAGGCCGCGGCGAAGGCGGTGTTCTCGCTCAGGAACCCGTAGCCGGGGTGGATCGCCTGCGCACCCGTCGACCGCGCAGCCTCGATCACCGCCGGGATCGACAGGTAGCTCTGCGCGGCAGGCGCCGGCCCGATCCGGACGGCGACGTCGGCCAGCGCGACATGGGGAGCGTCGGCGTCGGCATCGGAGTACACGCCGACGGAACGCACGCCGAGCCGCCGCAGCGTGCGCAGCACGCGCACGGCGATCTCGCCCCGGTTCGCGACGAGCACGGTGTCAAACACGCGAAGCCTTCCTGCTGGTCGGGGGAGTCACATCCGGAAGACGCCGAAATGCGGCGTCTCCAGAGGGGCATTGGCCGCGACGCTCAGCGCCAGACCCAGGACCGTTCTCGTGTCGAGTGGGTCGATCACGCCGTCGTCCCAGATCCGCGCCGTGGAGTAGTACGGGTGGCCCTGGTGCTCGTACTGGGCGCGAATGCGCTCCTTGAAGGCCTCCTCGGACTCGCCGTTCCCGTCGCCACGCACGGCGGAGAGCACCGTTGCCGCCTGCTCGCCGCCCATCACCGAGATGCGCGCATTGGGCCACATGAAGAGGAACCTCGGTGAATAGGCGCGCCCGCACATCGAGTAGTTCCCCGCCCCGAAGGAGCCACCGATGATCACGGTGAATTTGGGGACCCGTGTGGAGGCAACGGCCGTCACCATCTTCGCCCCGTTCTTCGCGATTCCGCCGGCCTCGTACTCGCGGCCGACCATGAAGCCCGAGATGTTCTGGAGGAACACCAGCGGTACACCGCGCTGGTCGCACAGCTCGATGAAGTGCGCGCCTTTGAGCGCCGACTCGGAGAAGAGGATCCCGTTGTTCGCGACGATCCCGACGGGGTGCCCGTGCAACCGCGCGAAGCCGGTGACCAGGGTGGTGCCGTACTCGGCCTTGAACTCGTGGAAGCGGGAACCGTCGACGATCCGCGCAATCACCTCGCGCACGTCGTAAGGCGTGCGCGAGTCGGTGGGCACCACGTCGTAGAGCGAGGCGGGGTCGACGGCAGGCTCTTCGGTGGGCACGACGTCCCAGGGCCGCTCGGGGCGCTGCCCGAGCGTCGTGACGATCGAGCGGACGATCCGCAGGGCGTGCGCGTCGTCGTTCGCTAGGTGGTCGGTGACCCCGGAGATCCGCGAATGCAGGTCGCCCCCGCCCAGCTCCTCGGCCGTGACCACCTCGCCGGTGGCCGCCTTCACCAGCGGTGGGCCGCCCAGGAAGATCGTGCCCTGGTTGCGCACGATCACGGCCTCGTCGCTCATCGCGGGGACGTACGCACCGCCCGCCGTGCAGGAGCCGAGCACCGCCGCGATCTGCGGGATGCCGAGCCCGGACATCGTGGCCTGGTTGTAGAAGATGCGACCGAAGTGCTCCCGGTCGGGGAAGACGCTGTCCTGTTCGGGGAGATAGGCGCCCCCGGAGTCGACGAGGTAGATGCACGGCAACCGGTTGTGCAGCGCCACCTCCTGGGCGCGTAGGTGCTTCTTGACCGTCATCGGGTAGTAGGTGCCGCCCTTGACGGTGGCGTCGTTGGCCACGATCACGCACTCGCGCCCGGCCACCCGGCCGACGCCGGTGATCAGGCCGGCGCCGGGGGCCTCGTCGCCGTACATCCCACCGGCGGCGAGGGGCGACAGCTCGAGGAACGGGCTCGACGGGTCGACCAGCGAGTCGACGCGGTCGCGCGGCAGCATCTTGCCGCGCTCGACGTGGCGGATGCGGGAACGTTCGGGGCCGCCCAGCCGGGCCGCGGCGATTCTCTGTCGCAGATCGGCGACCAATTCCCGGTGCGCGGCGGCGTGACGTGCGGAGTCCTGCCCCGCTGGGTCGACCGCGCTGCGCAGCACCGGAGCGGACATGACGACGGGCATGCTGACTCCCTCGGTCGACTGTCGCCGATGTTAACGCTCATTAACCGGGTGATGCCAGTACCGCCACGGCGGGTGGGAGGAGCGACACGCCGCACGGGCCCTATACGGTTTGATCGTGCGGGTACTGCTGGTGGAGGACGAGGTACCGCTGGCCGAGATGGTGCGGCGTGGATTGACCAACGAGGGCCACTCCGTGCACGTCGTGCACGACGGCCTATCCGGCTTGGCGGCGGCGAGCACCCACCAGCACGACGTCGTCGTGCTCGACATCATGCTGCCCGGCCTATCCGGCTACCGCGTGCTGGAACGGATGCGCGCAGCGTCGATCTGGACCCCCGTGCTCATGCTGACCGCCAAGGACGGCGAGTACGACGAGGCCGACGCCTTCGACCTCGGCGCCGACGACTACCTCATCAAGCCGTTCTCGTTCGTCGTGCTCCTCGCCCGGCTGCGCGCCCTCCTGCGGCGCTCCGGGGATGCCAGGCCCGCCGTGCTGAACGTCGGCACGTTGCGGCTCGACCCGGCCCGCCACCGGGTGCACCGCGGAGACACCGAGATCACGCTGACTCCACGGGAGTTCGGCGTGCTGGAACACCTGATGCGCCACGCCGGCGAGGTCGTCACGAAGACCGACATCCTGCGCGCCGTCTGGGACGCCCACTACGAGGGCGAGGTCAACGTCGTCGAGGTGTACGTCGGCTACCTCCGCCGCAAGATCGACACGCCGTTCGGCACGCGCAGCATCGATACCGTTCGCGGAGTGGGCTACCGGATGACCGAACCGGGCTGACCGCCCGGCATACCCGGCTGAGGCGACCGGCGCCGCGGCGACGGAAGACCGACGGGAGGGCTGGTCGGGACCGCAGGCAGACCCCACGGCCTCGTCTCCGGATCCCGCTTCGCGTCCTCGTCGCGCACCGGCTGCTGCATGTGCGCAACCGCTGTGGTGGGCGCCGCCGGCACAGAAGCGACCGGCTGCCACGGGGCAGCCGGGGTGCGGTCACCGACGGGCACGGGCGGTTGCGCGGGCAGGCGCACCCGGAACCGCGCCCCGCCGATCGTCGCGTCGTCCACCGCCACGGTGCCGCCGTGGGCAGCCACGACCTCGGCGACGATCGCCAGGCCCAGCCCGGAACCTCCGTCCGCCCGGGCCCGGGCCGCGTCGAGGCGTACGAAACGGTCGAACACCCTGGCCCGGTCCTCGATGGGCACACCAGGTCCGTCGTCCGATACCTCCACCACTGCCGTGTCGCCGTCCCGCATGACCCTGACGACCACCCGGGAGCGGGCATGCCGCCGCGCGTTGTCGACGAGGTTGCGCACGACCCTCGCCAGTTGGCCGCGGTCTCCGATCACGCGCACCGGCTCGGTGTGCACCTCGGCCACCACCCGGCTCTCGGAAGGACGGCCGCGCTCGGTCTCGGCGACCTCGTCGAGGTCGACCTCCTCGCGGCGCGGCTGCAGCCCGCGCTCGTCGGCCCTGGCGAGCAGCAGCAGCGCGTCGACCAGCCGGTTGAGCCGCTCGGTCTCACCCCGCAGCGCCGTGACGGTGCCGGGCTCGTTCGAGCCGCGCTGCATGAGCTCGAGACCGGTGGCGATCGTGGCGAGCGGGCTGCGCAGCTCGTGGCTGGCGTCGGCGACGAACCGGCGCTGTACGCCCTGAGCGTCCTGCAGCCGCTCGATCATCGCGTTCATCGTCTCGGCCAGGCGGCCCACTTCGTCGCGAGCCGGGGGCACGGGGACGCGCTGGGACAGGTCCTTCTCGCTCATCGCGGCCACGCGCGACCGGATCGCCTCCACCGGCCGCAGCGCCCGCCCCGCGAAGAAGTACGTGGTGAGCCCGGTGATCACGATGAGGATGGGCACGCCGAACATCAGGTAGAACAGCAACGTGCTGGTGGCGTCGTCGACGGGCTTCAGCGGCATCGCCACCAGTACGACGACGTGGTCGCCTGCGGACACCGCCCCGGCCGCCACCAGAACGACCTTGGCCGGGGCTCCGTTGGCGCGCCTGACCTCGGTGTTGGGCACCACGACGGACTTCCCGTCCTGGGGTGCGATCGTGGACAGCGCCGTGGCCCGGCCGGCGGCGTCGCTGCCGGCCTCGATCACCGTGACGTGGTCCTCGTCGTCGTCCGACTCGTACCTGACGAGCACCTGGACCAGGTCGTCCGGGGTGGCGAGGACGTCGATCGCCTCTCGGGCGTTCTCGTTGGCCGAGCCCTCGTAGTTGCCCTCGACCCGCTCGACGATCTGCTTCGTCCGGTCCTCGGCGGAGTTCTTCACCGTGGCGCGCAGCGACTGGCCGACCAGGAAGACGAGCGCCGCGCCCGCGACGATCAAAGCAATGGCGACCACAGCGGCAGCAGACAGCGCCGACGCGGTGCGGACGCCGAGGCGCGCGCGAATCGCCTTCGGTAGCCGGGCCATCCTACGAGGGTAACGAGCGGCGCTGTGACGCTGCTGAGGGCGACCACAAGCGGGTTAGCAGACGTTAACTCGAGGGCTACGCTGCCGGGGTGGCAGCGTCCCCGGTGGTGCCGGCAGGTGGCAGGCGCCAACAGATCCTCACGGTCGCGGCGCAGCTGTTCGCCAAGCACGGCTTCCACGGCGTGAGCATCGCCGACCTGGGAGCGGCGGTCGGGGTCAGCGGGCCCGCGCTGTACCGGCACTTCCCCGGCAAGGAGGCGCTGCTCGCCGAGATGCTCATCGGCATCAGCGAGCACCTGCTCGCCGGCGGGCAGGCCCGCGCCAGGTCGTCGGACGACCCGCGGGCGGTGCTCCGGGCGCTCGTCGAGTTCCAGGCCGATTTCGCCCTGCGCGAGCCGGAGCTGATCGTGGTGCAGGACCGCGACCTGGCGAACCTGCCGGTCGAAGCGCGCAGGAGGGTGCGCCTGCTTCAGCGCACCTACGTGGAGATCTGGGTGGACGCGCTGCGGCGCGTGCACCCCGGCCTCCCCGTCGAGTCGGCCAGGATCGCCGCGCACGGCGCGTTCGGCTTGCTGAACTCCACCCCGCACAGCGCGCCGGGGCTCGATGTGGAGCCCGCGCCTGCTGTGGCGGCGGTGCTGACGCGAATGGCGCTCGTGGCGCTGCTGGACCTGCCCGACTGATCCACTCCGGACGGTCCGGGGGCTGGCGCGCAGGACCGTGGAGAGGGGACGATGTCCGCTCGTCCTGTCGTTCCCACCGGCGCGAACGGCCCCGACGGCCGAATCGGAGACGCCAGTGAGCGATCTTGCGCGCTCGACGTTCGACACCGGGCCACCGGATCTGTCGCCTTCCGACGCCGCCACCGCGCGGCCCGACGGTGCTCCCCGCGACGTCGCGGCCCATGCCGGTGTGACCTCGGCGTCCGGGCACGAGGCCCTGCGCGCCGACATCAGACGGCTCTCGACGATGCTCGGCCAGACCCTCGCGCACCACGGTGGGCCCGAGCTGCTGGAGCTCGTCGAGCAGGTCCGACGGCTCTCGCGGTCGGCGATCACAGCAGGCGGGGACGGGGACGCCGAGGTCACCACACTGCTGTCCGGGCTGGACACGGGCACCGCGGTGTCGCTGGCGAGGGCCTTCTCGCAGTACTTCCAGCTCGCCAACATCGCGGAGCAGCGCCACCGGGCCAGGGAGCTCGCCGGCTCCGCTCCCGACGGTCGCGGCCCGCTGCGCAGGCTCATGGAGCGGCTCGCCCGCTCCACCGACGAGGGCGGACCCGACCACGCTGAGGTGCAGGCCGTGCTGGCCCGCACCGAGCTGCGGCCGGTGTTCACAGCGCACCCCACCGAGTCCTCCCGCCAGTCGGTGCTCGCGATCGTGCGGCGCGTGGCCACCGCCCTGGACCGGGGCGCGCCGGACGAGGAGCTCGCCGCCCTCGTCGACCTGCTCTGGCAGACCGACGAGCTACGCCCTGACAAGCCGACCGTCGCCGACGAGGCCCGGGCGATCGGCTGGTACATGGAGCAGCTCGGCCGCACCGCCGTGCCCGAGCTGCTCGGCGAGTTCGAGCGCGAGGTGCGCGCGGCCGGTTTCACCGTGCCCGAGGGGGCGCGTCCGCTCGCGCTGGGCTGCTGGGTCGGTGGCGACCGCGACGGCAACCCCAACGTCACCCCGGCCGTGACACGCGAGGTGCTGGAGCTGTACTCGGATCGGGCCATCCGCATCCACGAGGGACTGGTCGAGGACCTGGTCAGCGAGCTGAGCATCTCCACCCGCGTGATCGGCGTGTCCGAGGAGCTGCGCAGCTCGCTGGCCCGCGACCGCCGGGCGCTTCCACGGATCCACGACCGGTTCATCCGGCTCAACGCGCACGAGCCGTACCGGCTCAAGCTCTCCTACGTCCGGGCCCGGCTCGCGAACACCCACGCGCGCATCAAGCAGCACGGTGAACACCAGGCGGGGCGCGATTACCTGGGCTCGCAGGCGTACGTCGATGACCTCGCGGTGATCGACCGCTCCCTGCGCGCTCACCTCGGCGGACGCATCGCCGACGGCACGCTCGCCCGCGCCCTGCGCACCGCGAGGGCACTCGGCCTGCATCTCGCCGAGCTCGACGTCCGGGAGCACAGCGCCCGCCACCACGAGGCCCTCGGCGCCGTCTACGACGCGCTGGGCGAGCTGCCGAAGCCCTACGCGGACCTGTCCCGCGAGGAGCGCACACAGCTCCTCGCCCACGAGCTGGAGGGCGGACGCCCGCTGGTGCGACGCCACTACGGCCTCCCCGCTGATGCCGTGGACGTGCTGGCGACCTTCGACATGCTCCACGACGTCCAGCACGAGTACGGCCAGGAGGCTGCGCGCACCTACATCGTCTCCATGTGCCAGGGCGTCGACGACGTGCTGGCCGTCGCCGTCCTCGCACGCGAGGCGTTCATGGTGGAGCTGCACCGGAATCCGCGCTCGTCGATCGACCTCGTGCCGCTGTTCGAGACCGTCGAGGAGCTCTCACAGGCGGGCGAGCTGCTCGATCGCCTGCTGTCCGTGCCGGGCTACCGGCAGCACGTACGCAACCGCGGCGACCTCCAGGAGGTGATGCTGGGGTACTCGGACTCGAACAAGGGCGCCGGCATCACCACCTCGCAGTGGGAGATCCACCGGGCGCAGCGCCAGCTGCGCGACATCGGCGCCAAGCACGGGGTCGGGCTGCGGCTGTTCCACGGCCGTGGCGGCTCGGTAGGGCGCGGCGGCGGGCCGGCCGCCGAGGCCGTCGCGTCGGCGCCGTTCGGGTCGGTCGACGCCACGATGAAGGTCACCGAGCAGGGAGAGGTGATCTCCGACAAGTACTCGCTGCCCGCACTGGCCCACGACAACCTTGAGACCATGCTGGCCGCGGTGCTGGAGGCCACGCTCCTGCACCAGTCGGCGCGCTGGGGCGGCGCCAAGCTGGACCGCTGGGACGAGGTGATGGACGTCGTCAGCGACGCCGCGCGGGATGCCTACCGCGGGCTCGTCGGGCGGCCCGGCCTCCCGGAGTTCTTCTCCTCGGCCACCCCCGTGGACGAGCTGGGGCGGCTCAACGTCGGCTCGCGTCCGTCCCGGCGGCCGGGCCGCGGTGCCCCGACCCTCGACGACCTGCGCGCCATCCCGTGGGTGTTCGGCTGGACGCAGACCCGCATGGTGGTGCCCGGCTGGTACGGGCTCGGCACGGGGCTGCGTGCGGCACGCACGGCGGGCTACGGCGAGGTGCTCGACGAGATGCGGGAGTGGGCGTTCTTCACCAACCTGCTCGGCAACGTCGAGATGACGCTGACGAAGACCGACCTGCGGATCGCCGGGTTCTACGTCTCCGAACTGGTGGAACCCGACCTGCACCCGATCTTCGACGACATCGTCGCCGAGCACGAGCGCACCCTGGGCGAGGTGCTGCGGCTCACCGGGAGCTCCACCCTCCTGGCCCGCCATCCGGTGCTGCGCAACACCCTCGCGGTGCGCGCCGCATACCTCGAACCCCTGCACCACCTGCAGGTCGAGCTGCTCAGCCGGCGCCGTGCCACCGACGAGCCGGACCCCGACCTGCACCGTGCGCTGCTGCTGACCATCAACGGCATCGCCGCAGGCCTGCGCAACACCGGCTGACGCCGCCGGGACTCACGAACGAGCTGAACGAGCGGCGCGTTCGTCCGACAGGTCCGCACGACCGCGCCGACCGTCCGATCGCGGGCGCCGGGCTCGCGCGGATCAGGGCTGACGGCGCACCGTGGAACCCTCGCCCGTCGTGCCGCGGTTGACGCCCACGTAGCCACGCGCACCCGGATCCCCGCCGTACGCCTCATGCAGCCACGGCCCGGCGGCGGTCACGCCTCCGTCCACGGTGATGTGCTCGCCGGTGAGGAACGGCACGCCGGGTCCGGCCAGGAAGGCGACAACCTCCGCGACGTCCTCGGGGCGTCCCATCTCCGGCCACGGCTGTGCCTTCTCGATCGCCGCGGCCATCCGATCGGCTGCGCCCGCCTGCCCTGCGCCGACCAGCGGCGTCTCGATCAGGCCGGGGCACACCGTGTTCACGCGGATCCGATCGGGCCCGAGCTCGGTGGCGGCCATCTTGCCGAGGTTGATCACGGCGGCCTTCGCAGCCGAGTAAGCCTGCGGGCCGGCCCCCGCCGAGAACCCGGCGATCGAGGCGACGTTGACGATCGACCCGCCCCGCCCGGCTGCCTGCATGGCGGCGGCCCCGTGCTTGATCCCGAGGAACACCCCACGCACCAGCACGGCGAACGTGTAGTCCCAGTCCTCGACCTCGATCTCGGTGATCCGGCCGAAGGCGCCCCCGACACCGGCGTTGTTCACCACGCAGTCGATCCGGCCGAATCGGTCCACGCACGCGTCGACGGCGGCGCGGACGTCGGGCTCCTGCGCCACGTCGGTACGCACGAACCGGGCGGCTGTACCGAGCTCGGCGGCCGTCGCCTCGCCGTTGCCGGAGTTGAGGTCCGCGACCACGACACGCCAGCCGTCCGTCACCAGCCGTCGCGCCGTGGCCCGTCCGATACCGCTGCCGCCACCGGTCACCAGTGCAGCAGGAGAATCATCCGTCATGACCCCGATCCTGCCTGCCGGAGGCGCGACGACGGGTGAGCCGCCGGGCACGTCCTTGCCGCGTCGCCCGGCGGTCCATACGCTCCGGAAACCCTGAGCGGCCGTGATCCGGCGCGTCCCGGTTCCCCGCGAAGCGGATTGGACAACCCTGTGAGCGTGGACCTCAACTCTGATCTCGGCGAGTCGTTCGGCCGGTGGGTGCTCGGCGACGACGACGCGATGCTCGACCTCGTCACCTCGGCCAATGTGGCCTGCGGCTTCCACGCCGGCGACCCCTCGACGCTGCGCCGCACCTGTGCCAAGGCCGCCACGTCCGGGGTGGTGGTCGGCGCGCAGGTCGGCTATCGCGACCTGGCGGGGTTCGGCCGCCGGTTCATCGACGTGGAGCCGGGCCAACTTGCCGACGACATCGTGTACCAGATCGGCGCACTCGACGGGATGTGCCGCGTGAGCGGCACCGCGGTGCGCTACGTCAAACCGCACGGCGCCCTCTACAACGCGGTGGTGCACCACGAGGCGCAGGCCGAGGCGGTGGTGGCGGCGGTCCGCGCGTACGACGCGTCGCTGCCCGTGCTCGGACTGCCCGGCTCGGCGCTGCTGCGCGCGGCCGAGGCCGCCGGACTGCGAACCGTGCGGGAGTTCTTCGTCGACCGCGGATACACCCCGGAGGCCACGCTCGTGCCCCGATCGCAGCCGGGCGCGCTGCTGCACGACCCGCAGGAGGTCACCGCGCGGCTGCTGCGGATGATCGAGTCCGGCATCGTGACGGCTGTGGACGGCAGCGAGGTGCGGGTGGATGCGGAGTCGGCGTGCGTGCACGGCGACTCCCCCGGGGCAGTGGCCATGGCCACGGCGGTCCGAGCGGGCCTGGACGGCGCGGGCGTCGAGGTGACGCCGTTCGCCGGGGAGCGCGCAGGGTGAAGGTGCTCCCTTGCGGGGACGCCGGGCTGCTCATCGAGGTCGACGGACTACCCGAGGTGCTCGCTCTGGCCGACGCGGTGCGCGCGGACCCACCCGACGGCGTGCTCGACGTCATCCCGGCAGCGCGGACGGTGCTGCTCACCTTCGTCCCCCGCACCGACCTGGTCGCGGCACGCCGGGCGGTGCTCACGCTGCCCGTGGAACCGGGCGCGCCGCCGCCGGACGGGAAGGACATCGAGATCGCGGTCGTCTACGACGGTCCCGACCTCGACGAGGTGGGGCGCCTCACCGGACTCGGCGCGGCGGGTGTGGTCGAAGCGCACACGGGCACGCCGTGGCGGGTCGCCTTCGGCGGGTTCGCGCCCGGCTTCGCCTACCTCGCAGGCGGCGATCCGCGCCTGGACGTCGAGCGCCGGGCCGAGCCACGGACCTCCGTGCCGCCCGGGTCGGTCGGGCTGGCGGGCGAGTTCAGCGGCATCTACCCTCGCGCGTCGCCCGGCGGCTGGCAGTTGATCGGTCGTACCGACGCGCTGCTGTGGGATCTCGAGCGTGGTGCCCTGCTCGAACCCGGGGGCACCGTCCGGTTCGTGGAGGCCCGGTGAGCAAGCGAGCCCTGGAAGTGCTGGCCACCGGCGCACTGGCACTCGTCGAGGACCTCGGACGGCCGGGGCTCGCCGCGTCCGGCGTGGGGCGCTCGGGGGCCGCCGACCGCGCCGCGCTCCGCCTGGCCAACCGGCTCGTGGCCAACTCGGAGGACGCCGCAGGCATCGAGGTGGTGTTCGGCGGCCTGGTCGTGCGCGCGGCAGAACAGAACCCCGTGCCGCTCACCGTCGCGCTGACCGGTGCCCCGGCCCCGGCGGACATCGACGGCTGCCCCGCCGGTCACCACGCGCTTCTGATGCTGCGACCGGGTCAGGTACTGCGACTCGGGACACCCCCGACCGGTCTGCGCACCTACCTCGCAGTGCGTGGCGGCATCGCCGTCGATCCCGTGCTCGGGTCGCGCAGCACGGACGTGCTCGCCGGGCTCGGTCCGCCGAAGCTCGAACCCGGCCTGATGCTCCCCCTCGGCCCGGAGCCGTCCGAGCTGCCGCTGGTGGACGTTGCGCCGGTGGCGGTGCCCACAGGCGGCCCCGTCATGCTGCGGGCCGTCCCCGGCCCACGCGCGGACCGCCTCGCCGATCCGGCCGCTCTCACCGACACCACCTGGACGGCGTCGAGCCGCAGCGACCGGGTCGGGATGCGTCTGGAGGGCGGGCGGCTCGAGCGCGCCGGTTCCGGCGAGCTGCCCACCGAGGGCATGGTGCGGGGCGCCGTTCAGGTGCCGCCCGGCGGGGAGCCGGTGCTGTTCCTCGCCGACCATCCGGTGACGGGCGGATACCCCGTGGCCGCCGTGGTGCTCGACGCCGACGTCGACAGGGCGGCCCAGGTACGGCCTGGTCAGTGCGTCCGCTTCGTCCTGGTCGCGCCGCCGTGGAAGGACGAGCCCTGACCCGCTACCGGCGTCGGGACAGGGAGACACCGATCAGGCAGATCGCGCCCCCGACGAGCGCCAGCGCCGCTGGGAGCTCGCCGAGCAGAACGGCCGACATCACGATCGTGATCGGCGGGACGACGTAGGTCGTCACGCCCAACCGCCCGGCGTCCATGCGCGCCAGTGCGTAGCCCCAGGTGCTGAAGGCCAGCGCGGTGGGCACGAGCCCGAGGTACACCAGGCCTGCCGTCGCCCCGGCGGGGGCAGCGGTCACGTCGGCGACCAGCGCGGGAGTGAAAGGCAGGCACGCGACGGCGCCGATCGTGCACGCCAGCCACGTGACCTGCAGGGCGGGCAGCCTGCGCAGCACCGACTTCTGGGAGAGCACACCGATCGCGTAGGTGACGGCCGCGACGAGGCAGAGCACCACACCGAGGAGGTCGGACCGGTCCAGCTGCGCTGTGGACGCTCCGACGAGCACGGCTCCACCGAACGCGATCAGCGCCCCCACCACGAGCCACCGCGGGAAGCCCTCGCCGAGCAGCAACCCTGCGAACAGCGCGATCAGGATCGGGCCGACGTTCACCACCATCGCCGCTGTCCCGGCGTCGACCTGCTGCTCCGCGGCGTTCAGCGCCACGTTGTAGACACCGAACCACGCAACCCCGCACAGGGCGATCAGCCCCCACTCCCGCGCGGTCGGGGTGACCCAACGCCTGCTGACCAGCAGTCCGGCGCCGAGGGCGAGACAGCCCACGAGAAGGCGGCCCAATGCCAGCGAACCGGCGCCGTAGGACTGCCCGACGGCGCGGATGGCGACGAACGCCGACGCCCACGCGCACACCGTGACCACGACGGCGGCCAGGGCGCCCCATCGGTAGCGGGAGGCGGGGACAGGAGGGACGACGCGCGTGGGCGCCTGCTGGGTCACTCGCCGACGCTAGCTCCGGACAGCTACCCCATCCACGCGGTTTTCGGTCATCCAGCACCAAGATCCTGACGGGTTCCCCGGCGCCCCTCCGTTTCGACGGCCGGTTCCCCCGGCTGCGGGTCGTCGTGCGGGCTCGCGAGCCTGGTCGCCACGCCCCGGCCACGCAGCACGACCGCGTCGCCGACCATCCATCGAGCCGCCTCGGACGCGCCCGCAAGATCGACCGCGGACCCTGCGGCGAGCACCCGGCCGGGCGCTGTCTTGGCCAGCTCGGTGAGCCGCGCGGCCTCGTTCACCGGGTCGCCGATCACGGTGTACTCGTAGCGGCGCACGTCACCCACGTTCCCCGCGACGGCGTCGCCCGCGGAGATCCCGATCCCCGCTGTGACATCCGGCAGCTCGGCGGCCAGCCGCGCGGCCAGTGCCCGGCCGGCGGCCAGCGCGGAGCCCGCCGGATCCGGGACGCCGACGGGCGCTCCGAACACGGCGAGGGCGGCATCCCCCTCGAACTTGTTGACCCAGCCGCCGTGCTCCTCGACCACCTCGACGACCACGGCGAACAAGCGGTTGAGCAGTCCGACCACCTCGCCGGGCGGGCGCTGCGCGGCGAGCGTCGTGGAGCCGACGAGGTCGACGAAGAGCGCTGCCACCCGACGCACCTCGCCTCCGAGCCGGACCTCTCCCGTGGCGGCGGCGGCACGAGCCACGTCCCGCCCGACGTGCCGGCCGAACAGGTCACGGATGCGCTCGCGCTCCTGCAGGCCCACGACCATCGTGTTGAAGCCGGATTGCAACTGCCCGAGCTCGGTGCCGTCGTAGACGGTGACGTTCGCCTCGAGGTCACCGCCCTGCACCCGGCGCATCGCGCGGCGCACCGCGTTCACCGGGTCGGCCACCGCCCTGGCCGCCCCCACGGTCACCAGCAGACCGGCGACCAACGCCGTGCCGCCGACGGCCAGCACGATCACAGCGAGCCGACCCGGCGACACGTCCCCGTAGGCCAGGGCGGACACCGCCGACAGCAGCAGCCCGACCACCGGCACCGCCGTGCCGAGCGCCCAGAAGAGCAGCGCCCGCACGACCACCCCGGGCAGTACCCGCCGCCGCGGCGGGTGCGCCGCCAGCACGCGCGCTGCCGTGGGCCGCAGGATGCGCTCGCTGAGCAGGTACGACAGCGCGCACGTGGTGATCCCGCCGAGCACGATCGTCTCCCCGACCGACGCCGCGAGCCGCAGGGACCAGCCGGCGTTCAGGACGATGAACAGGGCGGCGGCCACACCCCACAGCACGGCCTGCACGGTGACCAGCCGCAGCGGACCGTGGAGCACCAGGTGCTGCTCCGTGTCGGCGTCCCCGGGTGGCATCCGGAACCGCAGGGCACCCCAGAACAACCCGACCGGCACAGCGAGCACCAGGTACCCACAGAACGTCAGGAGGTTGATCAGCCGCACCGTGGCCGGATCGGCCAGCGGCCCTTCGGGCAGAACCCACGCCGCGAGCACGAGCACCACGGCGGCGCCGGCGAGGTTGGCGATCAGCACGACCACAGCGAGCGAGATCCGTGTCGACAGGTCGATCACGAACCGGACCATGATCGGGCAGCGTAGGGCCGCACCCGCGACATGGACACGTGTCGCTGTTCTGTAGCGGGGTTGCTCAGCGAGATGTGTCCACGTCGCGGGCGGTGGCTGGTCGGACGGTGGCTGTGAGGTGTGTGCGGTCCCTCTTGCGGACGGCCACATTCCAGCCTTCGTCCGTCGCGGCGGCATGCAGTTCGACTGTGCTGGGCAGCAACAGGGGCTTGCCGAATGCGACGTCGTACGTGATCGCCGCTGGTAGCCGCCCCTGCAACGCGGAGAGCGCCCGGGCAGCTGTCCACATGCCGTGAGCGATCGCCCGGGGGAAACCGAACGCACGCGCCGTGAGCGGGTGCAGATGGATCGGGTTCACGTCACCGCTGACACCGGCGTAGCGGCGCCCGATGTCGGCGCCCACCCGCCACGTCGCGACCGCAGGGCCGTCGGGCGCGTCCGGCGGCACCAACTCCGGCGACTCATCCCCTGCGGGCGCCGTAGCGCCCCGCGCGAGGTAGGTGCTGCGTCCGCGCCAGACCGGCTCGCCGCCCGCGTCGACCCGCGTGACCAGGTCGACCTGCGCGCCCTTCGGGTGCGCGACGAACCGCTCGGCGTGCACGCGCAGGTCGAGTGGTTCGGCCGCGTCGATCTCACGGTCCACGCTGATCGTGTTGCGGATGTGCACCAGCCCAGGCAGGGGCAGCGGGAAGTGGCGGCCGGCCATCAGCTCGACCTGGAGCGGAAAGGCCAGGACGTGCGGGTACGTCGGCGGGAGCGCGTCCTCGACCGGGAAGCCGCAGACGCGCGCGTAGTCCGCCAGATGCCCGCGATCCACCGACACGCCCTCCCGCGAACGCTCGCCCTCCGGGAGCGTCGTCGCGCGCGGCCCGATCGCCCCGACCGCGGCCTTCACGTAGAGCGGGGCGAGCCCCGCACCACCCGTGCCCATCAGGCCCCCAGGATGCTCTGCCCGCACACCCGCACGACCTGGCCGGTGATCCCACCGCTCCCGGCCTGCGCGAGCCAGCCGACGGTCTCGGCGACGTCCACCGGCAGGCCGCCTTGGCGAAGGCTGTTGATCCGCCGCCCGGCCTCCCTGGTCCCGAGCGGCATCTTCCCGGTCATCTCGGTCTCGATGAAGCCCGGCGCGACGGCGTTGATCGTCACGCCCCGCTCCCCGAGACGGGGAGCGAGCGCTCGCACCATCCCGATCACGCCCGCCTTGCTCGCCGCGTAGTTGGTCTGTCCGCGGTTGCCGGCGATGCCGCTGGTGGAGGCGATGCAGACGATCCGCACGGTCTCGCTGAGCAGGTCACCGGCGAGCAGTGCCTCGTTGATCGCGAGCTGCGCCCGCAGGTTGACGGCCAGCACGGCGTCCCAGCGGTCGGCGTCCATGTTGGCGAGCAGCTTGTCGCGCGTGATGCCTGCGTTGTGCACCACGATGTCGGCGCGCCCGTGCCGCTCCCGGACGTGTGCGAGGAGCCGCTCGGAGGCATCGGACGACGTGATGTCGAGCTGCAGCGCAGTGCCGCCGATGCGGTTCGCCACCCGGGCGAGCCCCTCGCCCGCCACCGGGACGTCGACGGCGACGACGGTGGCGCCGTCGCGAGCGAGCGTGTCGGCGATGGCCGCACCGATCCCGCGGGCCGCGCCGGTGACCACGGCGACCCGTCCGGCCAGCGGCCGCTCGACCTCGTCGGGCGCGTCCATCCCGATCGGGTCCTGCGCCGGGCCGACGGGAACCCCGATCCGCACGACCTGCCCGTCGACGTACGCCGAGCGGGCCGAGAGGAAGAACCGCACCGCGGAGTCGGCAGCCGCGGGGGGCGCGTCGGGGTGCACGACGAGCAGGTTGGCCGTCGCGCCGGCACGCACCTCCTTGGCCACCGAGCGCACCAGCCCGTCGAGCGCCTGGGACGCGGCGGCCGCCTCGACGTCGGCCGGGTCGGGCTCCGGACCGAGCAGCAACAACCGCCCCAACGGCCCCAGCCGCCGGACGGCGGGGGTGAGGAACTCGCGCACGGCGGCGAGGTCGTCGAGCGTGCGCACGCCGGTGGCGTCGAGGACGGCGGCAACGACCTTGCCCTCGCCGGCGTCGGCCACCTCGGCATCCTTCAGCAGCGCGCGGATCTGCTCGGCGTACCGGCCGGCGCCGACCGCCCCGACGAGCGCGGGCCCGTCGAGCAGCGGCTGCCCCGGTGAGTAGCGACGCAGCACCGGGATCCGGGGCACGCCGAGCCGCCTGACCAGGGAGTTCTGGGAGAGATCGCGAAGAGTGTCATTCGACATGTCAGCCCGCCTCGAGGATCGCGACGACACCCTGGCCGCCCGCTGCACAGATACTGATCAGCCCGCGCATGCGCGTCCCGGTTTCGCTGCTCTTCTCGTGGAGCAGCTTCGCGAGGGTCGCGACGATGCGCCCGCCCGTCGCGGCGAAGGGGTGGCCGGTGGCGAGCGAGGAGCCCACGACGTTCAGCTTCGACCGCTCGATCGGGCCGAGCGGGGCGTCCAGCCCGAGCCGCTCCTTCGCGAAGGCCGGGTCCTCCCACCCCTTCAACGTGGCGAGCACCGTGGACGCGAACGCCTCGTGGATCTCGTAGAAGTCGAAGTCCTGCAGCGTGAGCCCGTTGCGTTCGAGTAGCCGTGGCACGGCGTAGAGCGGTGCGGTGAGCAGCCCGTCCGCCGGCCGGCCCGGCGAGCCGAGCACGAAGTCGACCGCAGCCGTCTCCGCGTCGACGACGTGCGCGAGCACCGGCAGCCGGTGCTCGGCTGCCCACTCGTCCGACCCCAGCAACACCGCTGCCGCGCCGTCCGTGAGCGGCGTGGAGTTGCCCGCCGTCATGGTGGCGCCCTCGCCCTTGCCGAACACGGGCTTCAGCTTCGCGAGCTTCTCCACGGAGGTGTCGGGGCGCATGTTCTGGTCGCGCGTCAGCCCCAGGTAGGGCGTCACCAGGTCTGCGAAGAAGCCCCGGTCGTAGGCGGCGGCGAGGTTGCGATGGCTCGCGACGGTCAGCTCGTCCTGCTCCTCCCGCCCCACGTGCCATTCGAGTGCGGTGAGCGCGGCGTGCTCGCCCATTGACAGGCCCGTGCGCGGCTCGGCGTTGCGGGGGATCTCCGGCACGATCTGGCCTGGCCGCAGCCCGCGCAGCGCCTTGAGCCGAGCGCCGAGCGAGCGGGCTCCGTTGAGCTCCATCAGCACGCGGCGCAGGTCGTCGTTCAGTGCGACCGGCGCGTCGCTCGCGGTGTCGACCCCCGCCGCGATACCGCTCTGGATCTGGCCGAGGGCGATCTTGTTGGCGACGAGGATCGCGGTCTCCAGGCCCGTGCCACAGGCCTGCTGCACGTCGTATGCCGGCGTGTACGGCGAGAGCGCGCTGCCGAGCACGGCCTCGCGGGTGAGGTCACGGTCGCGGCTGTGCTTGAGCACCGCGCCACCCGCCACCTCACCGAGCCGTTCCCCGGCCAGGCCGAACCGGGCGATGAGGCCGTCGAGCGTGGCCGTGAGCATGTCGAGGTTGGACGCGCGGGCGTACGCGCCGTTCGCGCGGGCGAAGGGAATGCGGTTGCCACCGATCACGGCGGCCTTCCGGCTCTCCGGCACGGGTTCCTCCCGGGTTGAGGCTTCTGGACGGTGTTACCCATCGGTAGCCGATACTCAAAGTACACGGTACTGTCGGTCCCGTGAAGGCACTGCGGGACAAGCGCACCAGCCGGTGGGACGCCCATCGGCTCGCTCGCCGTGCCGAGCTGACGGACGCCGCGATCACCGCGATCCGCACGCACGGGGCCGGCGTGGGAATGGACGAGGTGGCTGCCACGGCGGGCACGAGCAAGACCGTCGTCTACCGGCACTTCACCGACCGCACCCAGCTCTACGTCGCCGTCTGCGCCCGCGTGGCCGAGGTGCTGGTCGCGCAGGTGCGTGCCGCCATGAACGGCGCGGACGGGCCCCACGCCAAGACCGCCGCCGCCATCGCCGCGTACCTGCGGCTGATCGAGAACGACCCCGAGGTCTACCGGTTCGTCGTGCACCGCCCGCTCGTCGACCGCGCGCTCGACGCCGATCCCGTTGCCGATCTCGTCTCACTGATCGGCAACGAGGCCACCGCGGTCATCGCCGCGCACCTTCGCCGCGCCGGCTCGGCCACCGGCGCGGCGGCGGCATGGGGTCACGGGGTCGTCGGCCTCGTGCGGGCGGCTGCCGACAACTGGCTGGCGCGGCCCGCGGGCACCACTCGCGACGAGCTCGCCGCTCAGCTCACCGCCCTGGCCTGGTCCGGGCTCTCCGGCGTGGTGGCTCCCCAGGCCGCCGCCCAGAAGGAAGAGGAACTTGCATGACGGTCGACGCCCGCGAACTCCAGCGCGTCCTCGACGGTAGATGGGCCGACGTCCGCGCCGACGTCCGCGCGCAACTCGGCACGCTCGCACTCAACCCGGATCCCGGGCTGAGCACCGAGGAGTACCGGGAGCTCACCACGGCGAACCTGCGACTGCTGGCCGAGAGCCGTCGCCCTCACCTGGGCTTCGACCCGGCGTACGGCGGGGGCGGCGACGTCGGAGGCGTCGTCACGGCGTTCGCGGCGCTCGGATACGGCGACCTCTCCCTGCTGGTCAAGGCCGGTGTGCAGTGGGGCCTCTTCGGTGGGGCCGTCCAGGTGCTCGGCACTTCTCGTCACCACGACAAGCACTTGCGGGCGATCATGGACGGTGAGCTGCTCGGCTGCTTCGCGATGACGGAGACCGGCCACGGCTCCGACGTCCAGCACCTGCGCACCACCGCCACGTACGACCCGGCTGCGCAGGAGTTCGAGATCCACACGCCCGACGCCGGGGCGCGCAAGGACTACATCGGCAACGCCGCGCGGGACGGGCGGATGGCCGTGGTGTTCGCCCAGCTGATCACCGGCGGCACCAGCCACGGCGTCCACGCGCTCCTGGTGCCCATTCGCGCCGAGGACGGCACGCCGATGCCGGGCGTGACGATCGGCGACTGCGGACGCAAGGCGGGCCTCAACGGCGTCGACAACGGGAGGCTGTCGTTCGACCACGTGCGGGTGCCGCGGGAGAACCTGCTCAACCATTTCGCCGACGTGGCCGAGGACGGCACCTACTCCAGCCCCATCGAGAGCTCCTCACGCCGCTTCTTCACGATGCTCGGCACGCTCGTCCGGGGCCGGATCAGCGTTGCGGGCGGGGCGGGCACGGCCACCCAGAAGGCGCTCGCGCTGGCCATCCGCTACGGCGCGACCCGGCGGCAGTTCGCCGACCCGTCCACGGGCGAGGAGGTGGTCGTGCTCGACTACCTCGTCCACCAGCGCAAACTGCTCCCCGCGCTCGCCACCACCTACGCGCTGCACTTCGCGCAGGGCGACCTGGTGTCGGACATGCACGACTTGCAGTCGTTCGGCGAGGAGCAGGCCTCCGGCACCGACGCGGAGGAGCTGCAGCGCGACCTGGAGACCAGGGCCGCAGGTATTAAGGCAGTAGCCACCTGGCACGCCACCGCCACGATCCAGACCTGCCGCGAGGCCTGCGGCGGCGCCGGCTATCTGGCGGAGAACCTGCTCCCGCAACTCAAGGCCGACACCGACGTGTTCACCACGTTCGAGGGCGACAACACCGTCCTGCTGCAGTTGGTGGCGAAGACGCTGCTCTCGGACTACGCCCGGCGCATCGGGAAGCTCGACCTGGCGGGCAAGGCGCGGTTCGCGGCCGACCTCGTGGCCGGTTCCGTGGCCGAGCGCACCGGCCTGCGCGCCGTCCTGCGACGGGGCGACGTGCGCGACCGCTCCTACCAGCGGTGGCTGCTCGTCGAGCGCGAGGAGCACCTGCTCGCCGCAGCCGCTCGGCGGATGCGCCGGGCACTGTCGCCTGGGGCCGACCAGTTCGCCGTCTTCAACGGCGCCCAGGATCACCTGCTCGTGGCCGCGCGGGCGCACGTCGACCGGATCGTGTTCGACGCCTTCGCCGCCGCCGTCGACCGGGTGGACAGCCCAGCCGTACGCGGCCTGCTCGACCAGGTGCGTGGGCTGCACGCCCTCTCGGTGATCGAGGCCGACCGCGCGTTCTTCGTCGAGCACGGATACCTCACCCCGGGCCGCGCCAAGGCGGCCACCCAGGCCGTCAACGCGCTGTGCGGGACGCTCCGTCCACACGCCAGGACGCTGGTAACCGCCTTCGGTATCCCGGAAGCCTGGATCGACTGCCCGCTGCTCGACGGCGAGCGGAATCCGGAGGCCCCGGCCACGGACCCGACCCCGTCCCACGAGGAGCCAACGGACCTGGCGGCGGTGGGCTGACCCCGAACGACCGGCACGGCGGTCCGATAGGCCGGGACGAACGCGCCGCTCATGCAGCGGAGCCGCGTGAAAATCAGGACAGGAACTGACCGCTGAGGTGGACATGCTCGTCGGGTGACCGAGACGAAACAGCCCCTCGCCGATCTCCACGCCCTGTTCGGGTACCGCGACGCCCCGGCCGCCATCACGTGGCTCCAGCGGGCCTTCGGGTTCGAGACGACCATGTCGTTCCCGGACGAGAAGGGCGGCATCGCCCACTCCGAGCTGCGGCTCGGCGACGCCGTGGTCGTGGTGTTCAGCGACCACGACGGCTACGAGCGCCCGCCGCGCAAGGGCCCCACCATGGGCTACGGGGTCTACCTCAGCGTCCCCGCCCCCGACGACGTCGACGCGCTCTACGCCCGCGCGGTCGACGCCGGCGCGACCACGATCTGGAAGCCCGAGACCACGGAATGGGGCAACTACCGATTCCGGGTCGTCGACCCCGAGGGTTTCGAGTGGTCGTTCGGCGTGCACCGGCCGGGCGAGCCTCAGGACGAGTGGACGGAAGACGAGCCGCCGGCAACCTGACGGGCGGCCGTGAGCCGCGCAGCCTGCGTGCCCCAACTGAACGAACGGCCCGCTGATCCAGCCCTATCGGACCGCCGCGCCGCTCGTCCAGCCGAGCCCCGCGGGCACACGCGGGCCGCGCGGTGCCCAGGTGAACGAGCGGCGCGTTGGTCCGATCCTGTCGGACGGCCGCGCCGCTCGTCCGGACCGGCGGTGCGCGCTCCCGGGGTGTGCGCAGCGCCCCAGCTGAACGAGCGGCGCGTTGGTCCAGCCCTATCGGACTACCGCGCCCCTCGTCCGGCCCGAGGCGGCGCCCCGGGGCGTGCCGCCCCCAGCTGAAGGAACGGCACCTTGGTCCAAACCTATCGGATGGCCGAGCCAGTCGTCCGGACCGGCGGTGCGCGCCAGGGGGTGTGCGCAGCGCCCCCGCTGAACGAGCGGCGCGTTGGTCCAGTCTTATCGGACGGTCGCGCCGCTCGTCCGGACCGGCGGTGCACGCGGGGGTGTGCGCAGAGCCCCAGCTGAACGAGCAGCGCATTGGTCCAGACCTATCGGACCGCCGCGCCGCTCATCCACCCGATGAGGCGGCGCCGGGCGGGACCAGTTGAACGAGCGGCACGTTGGTTCAGTCCTATCGGACGGCCGCCGCGGCGATCTTCGCCACCGATCCCTCCCGCAGGCGGACCAGACTGCACCAGATCCGGGTTTTCGCCCCGCAGGACCGCGCGGCGATCACCGCAGATCCGCTCAGCCAGCCGGCAGGCCGACCGGCGCATGATCGTTCCCAGATCCGGGTTTCCGCCCCCACGAGGGCGCGCAGCCTCATCTCACGGCGATCTTGGGCCGATGATCGTTCCGAGATCAGGGTTCCCGCCCTCGAGAGGGCGCATCGGCCACACTCGCGGTGATCATGATCGATCCCAGACCGTGGCCGCGACCACCGCTCGTTTCGGCCGGGGCGGCGGGTGCGGGGCGGCGCATCGTCCGGCACGCCTACGGTCATCTCGTCCCGGCGGGAGTGTTGTGGAGGAGCAGGAATGATCGTCGTTACCGGAGTCACCGGCAAGCTCGGGGGAATCGTCGCGAAGGACCTGCTCACCCGTGTGCCAGCCACTGATCTCGTTGCCGTGGCGAGAACTCCGCAGAAGGCCGCGACCCTCGCCGACCAGGGCGTCGAGGTCCGTGCCGGGGACTACGAGGACCCGGAGTCGCTGCGAGCGGCCTTCGCGGGCGCCGATGTCCTGCTGTTCGTCTCCTCGCCGGACATCACCCCGGGCACCCGGGTCCGCCAGCACGGCAACGTGGTCGACGCGGCGCGCGCTGCCGGGGTCGGCCGGATCGTCTACACCAGCGCCATCGGGGCGCAGGACGGCGTGGGGTTCCTCGCCGACCACACCGCCACCGAGAAGATGCTGCGCGAGTCCGGCGTGCCCCACACGCTGCTGCGCAACACCTTCTACATGGAGGCGCTCGTGAACCCGGGGCTGCGTTCGGCCGTCGAGTCCGGTGAGCTGGTGGCCGCCGACGGCGGGCGGCCGGTCAACTTCGCGACGATCAACGACCTCGCACTCGCCGCCTCAGCGACGCTCACGGGCACGGAGCACGAGGGCGTGGCGTACGAGGTGCGCGGCGCGCTCTGGACGCTGCCCGACCTCGCCCGCACCCTCGGCGAGGTGTCCGGGCGGCCCGTGACCTACCGGGCGGTGCCGGCTGACGACCTCGGGCCGGCCGCGTTCGTGCACAACCTCATCGCATCGGGCCTGTTCGCGGAGCCCTCCGACGACCTGGAGAAGCTCCTCGGGCGGCCGGCCACCGGCATGCGTGACGCCGTGGTCGCGGAGCTGGGCTGAGATTCGCGAGGCGGGTCAGCTCGTGGGGCGGCCGGCTGTGAGCACCCGCGGCCCGTCGTCGGTGACCGCGATCGTGTGCTCGGTGTGGGCCGCGCGGCTGCCGTCGGCGGCGCGGAGGGTCCAGCCGTCGGGGTCGGGGCGGTAGTCGTCGGTGCCACCGGCCAGGAACATCGGCTCGATCGCGATCACCAGACCCGGACGCAGGACGAGGCCGCGACCCGCGCGGCCCTCGTTGGGCACGTGCGGGGCCTCGTGCATCTCGCGCCCGACACCGTGGCCCCCGTGGTTCGCCAGGAGGCCGTACCCGCCGGCGCGGCCGACGACGCCGATCGCGTGGGCGATGTCGCCCATGCGGGCACCCGGCACGGCCGCGGCGATGCCGGCGGCGAGGGCCCGCTCCGTCGTCTCGATGAGCTCGACGTCGCGCGGATCGGCCGGACCGACCACGGTGCTGAACGCCGCGTCGGCACACCAGCCGTCCAGGTGCACGGCGAGGTCGACGCTCAGCAGGTCCCCGTCGCGCAGCGGCTGACGGCCTGGGATGCCGTGCACCACCGCGTCGTTCACGCTCGCGCAGATGACCGCCGGATAGGCCGAGGGGGCGGACCTCGGGTGGTAGCCCAGGAAGGTGGGCCGCGCGCCCGCGGCCGCGATCAGGTCGGCGGCGAGCGTGTCGAGCTCCGCGGGCGCGACGCCGGGGGCAACGTGCTCCCGCACGGCGGTGAGGACGTCGGCCACGATCTTCCCCGCGGCCTGAACGGCGTCGATCTCCGACGGGGTCTTCATCTCAATCATGTCGATAACTATACCGGTATTACTATTGGTGCCATGGTGCGTGTCCCCCTGACCCCGGCCGACCGCGAGCGCGGGGAGCGGCTCGGTGCACTGCTGCGCGCGGCGCGGGGAGACCGCAGTCTCGCGGAGATCGCCGGCGACGCCGGTATCTCCGCGGAGACGCTGCGCAAGATCGAGACGGGTCGCATCCCGACGCCTGCGTTCTTCACCGTGTCCGCGCTGGCAGGGGCGCTGGGGCTATCGCTGGACGAGCTCGTGGCCGCCACGACACCGGTGCCCGAGGAACGGAACGTGCAGGCCGTTTGACCAGGCAGATCCGTCACTCCCGTCCCTCGGCGGCCCGCCTGATCACCTCCTCCGAGGTGAGCGGGCTCGACGGGTGGTGGCTCAGGCACATCGGCTCGTGCACCCTCTCGAACGCAAGACCCTCGCTGGCGACATAGAACTGGCCCGAGCTGAGCCGGGAGATGTCGCTCACCTGACCGCCCTTGGCCCTGGCGAGCTCGGTGGCGGCGTTGATCTGCGCGCCCGAGTTCAGGTAGCCGAAGAACTGGGTGGCGGCGTTTCCGGGGATCCGGTTGTGCAGGCCCTTCGGTGCCTGCGTGGCGAAGACCAGGCCGAGGCCGTACTTCCGTGCCTGCGACGCCAGGGAGATCGTGCTCTCGGTACACGCGGTCATCGCACCGGAGGGCGCGAAGGTCTGCGCCTCGTCCATCACGAAGAGCCCGCCGAGCGGCCGGTCGCCCGCCGGGTTCGCCTTCACCCAGGAGAACAGCGCCATCTGCAGCTGGTTGACGAAGCTCTGTCGCTGCTCGTCGGCGGGCAGCCCGATGAAGCTGATCACGGAGATCCGCGCCCTCTTCCCCTCGCGCGGCGTGAGCAGCACCGACGGGTCGGCGGTCTCCCCGGATCCACCGAACAGGGGGTCGTTGATCATGGCGGCCGTCAGTGCTTCCGCCATCTCCGCCGCGAGCTTCTGGCCGTTGCGCAGCCCGCTGATGCCCTCGGGCAGGTCACCGAGCAGGTCGATGAACCCGTCGAGGGACGAGGCGCCGTGGCCGGCGTAGTAGGTGAGCACCTCCCGCAGCACCGCCCTGCCCGACTCGACCTTCCGCCCGGTCAGCTGTGCCCGGGGGGCGAGGCTCGCGACGGCCGCAGCGACCGCGATGGCGAACTCGTCGTCGTCACCGAGGACGGCCCCGAAGTCCGGGAGCGGCTGGAAGGCCAAGGGCCGCCCCTTCGAGCGACCAGGCGTCCAGACGACCACCTCGGTCTGTTCGAGGTAGGTGGCGGCCTTCTCCCCGTCGCCGTCACGCCAGTTCTCCGGCGGTTCAGGCCATGCGTCCCCCATGCGGGCCAGGTCGTTGTTCGGGTCGAGCACGATCGCCGAGACCCCGTGGAGGGCGCACTCCTCGACCAACCGCCGCAGGAGCACGGTCTTCCCGGAACCCGACCCGGCGAAGACGACGGTGTGCTTGCGCAGCGACTCGAGCGGCACGTGGACGTCCCGCTGGTGGGTGTCCGACCTGCCGACCGGCACCGTCGGCACACGGGGCCGGGGCACCGGGCTGGGCCGCCACCGCGCCGGGGGCTCCGGCTGCTCGGCGGTCGACTCCCGGTTCTCGGCGGCCTGCTCGGGCGGAGGATCGTCGGCCGGTGGAGGCAACGCGGGATCGGCCACCGGCGCAGCGTCGGCCTCCGGGGGTGCGACATCGGCGAGGGTGCGCCGGAAGAGCTCGGTCGACCCGGCCGGCCTGCGAGCGGCGAGCCACTCCAGGAATCCCGGTTTCTGCGGCCGCTGCATGACCTCCAGTGCCGCGAAGGTGCGCAGGTCGTCCTCGCTGATCGGGACGACGATCCCGCCCTGCTCCTCCAGTTCGGCGACGACCCGGGCGGTCACGGGGCCGCTCGGCCAGGCGGAGTTGCGGATCAGCACGAGCGTGCGCTTGTCCCCGCCTGCCCTCAGGCCGGCTTCGGTGCTCGCCGCGCTGATCCGGCTCTGCACCGCACGGGCGTGCGTGTGCGCGATCCCGCGGAAGGCGACGTGCACCTCGTCCTCGGTCCGCTCATCGAGCGTCCGACGCAGGCGGGCGTGCAACGCGGGTTTCCTCCCGCGTATCTGATCCACCGCCAGGTGCTGTCCGGCCTCGCCGAGCTCGGCGATGTACGCGCTCAACCCCGCCGTCAGCAGGGGCGGCATCCAGTCGTCCTCGCTGTCCTGGCTCAGGGGCACACGGACGTCGGCCTCATCGCGCAACCGGGTGAACCACGCGTCCATCGCCTGCAGCTCGCGGGGATCAGGCGGCTGGGGCGGACCGACGGGAGCCTGCTCGTCCGCGAGATCGTCCAGCTCGCTCAGCTCACCCGAGTCGAGGCACTTGCGGATGTGCGCGTCGACGCGCTGCAGGAGGCGGCGCGGAGTGAAGTTCCGCGCGCTCGCGCTCTCGAAGGCCGACGGCCGCACGGGCCACGTGTCGTAGGGCGGGGTGAACCCGACCTCGGCGTACCACCCGCCGAGATGCTGCGCGACCAGCGCCCTCGCGACGTCCGAGTCGGGCATCGCACCCTGCAGCGTCGACACGCGGAAGCGATCGGCGGCGGAGGTGACCGCGCTGCTCCTGATGGTCTCCCAGGACGCCGGGATGCACGCGAGGATCGACAACGTGCGCCGCGTCGCCTCCCGGAGCTCCATCAGCCCGTCGGCGATCTCGCCGACCAGCGCGCTGCGCTTCGCCGTGACGGACGCCGCGTCCGTCGTCGCCTCGTCGGACTGGTTGATCAGCCCATCGATCTGGTCGACCGCGATCACGGTCGGCCCCGTGAGCGCGAGCAACCGGGAGAGGTCGCGCAACACGAGCTGACGCGACCGGGTGCCGCGCCGGAAGCCCCAGTCCAGCCGCGCGGACTCCTCCACGTCGCCGTCGAGGGTCAGGTAGCCGTACCCGATCTCCTGCAGCTCCGGGTGGACGGCCCGATAGAGCACCAGCGCCCGCAGGGTGTTCTGGCACTCCATCCACACCTGGCGATCGACGCTACCGATACCGATGACGAGCGCGTCCAGGTCCTCGCGGAAGAGCGGCAGCATTCCTGCGATGCGGGTCTGCGCCAGCGGCGACATTCCCGCGAGCGCAGCGAGACGGCGCAGGAGGGGCGTGAGCTGGTCGACCTGCCCGGCGAAGAAGCCGTCGACGATCCCGTGCACGGCGCTGCGCCAGAACTCATGGCCCTCGAGCAGTTTGACCAGGAAGAAGTACCCGTCGCTCTCCTGCACCTGCTGACGCACCCACCGCAGTAGGTGCGTCTTGCCGACACCGCGGTCGCCCTGCAGGACCACCCCGATCGGGCTCGCTCCCTGGCTCGCCCGCGCCGCCGACAGGGAGTCCAGCACGGACTTCGCAACGCGCTCGTGCAAACCGTCGACGTGGTGCGTGACCGGGCTCCACACGTCGTCCGGAGCGACGGCCCAGTTGAACTGGACGGCTTCGAGCGCCATCCGCTCCTCGTCGGTCATTCCGCCTCGATCATCAGCATGTGCCGCTCGTCGCCCCCGAACCGGACGGCGGCGGCACGGTCGGCCTCGGTCAGCGTCTTCTGGTTCGACTCGGCCTGGATGTGGACGCCCGGGCTGCTCGCCAGCCGTTCGAGCTCGGCATCGACCGCGGCTCGGGACACGCCCAGCAGCTTCTCCCGCAGCTCGGCGAGGCCGACCCACCGGCCGGGTGCACCCGCGAGTTCCCGGTACGCATTCCGGATCAGCACCTCGACGTCCGGCGTGAAGATCTCGTGGAGCAGGCCACCCCTGGCGACGTACCGCTGCAGCCCGGCGAGCACGGTGTAGAGCGCTCCGCCCAGCGAACCCGCCCGGTCGGGACGCTCCATGGACAGCTCGGCGGTGCACCAGGCCCAGCCGTCGTCGGTGAGCTCGTGCGCGAAGCCGCGGCCGACCTTCCGGGAGGTCACCAGCTTCTGCTCGTTCAGCCGGCGCCGGTACCGGCCGTCGAGCGCGAAGCCGGCAGCGTCGCGCAGCTCCGCGTTCGTCAGCTCGCGAGCCTCGGCCATCAAGGCCAGCAGGGTGGCCCGCTCGCGCACGGTCAGCTGGTCAGTGGGCACTTGTCGTCCTCCGAGATCGGGGCTTCGAGGGTCGTTGCCGGGTCGTGCAGGCAAGCGGGGCTCACTCAGCGGCTGCGGCCTTTTCACGGCCGCCGCGGATCGCGCCCCACCAGCTGCCTCCCAGGAGGATCAGCCCGGGAGCCACACCGGCGACGACGGCGACAACCGCTTCGCCGGCACCGGTCACGGCCACCAGGAGGCCGAGCAGGCCGCAGGCCGCGAGGCCGGCCCCCAGCCACAACAGCGATGGCGCGCTCCACACCTTGGCGAGCCCGAGGAAGTGGACGCCGACGACGAAGGTGACCCAGGGCAGGACTGCGAGCGGGAGGTCGAGCGGCCCGCGCAGCACCGCGGTGCCCGCGAAGAAGGCGACCACCTCGGCGGCGACGACGGCCCAGTACCAACGGCTGAACCCGACGGCATTACCTGCGGCGGCGCCCGGCGCCGGGCGGGACCGGAACATGAAGACCAGCAGCCCGACGAGGGCCGCGACACCCACCACCTGCAGAAGCGTGCCGACCGGCGCACCCAGCGCGCTTGCGTTGACGACCACGTAGATCGTCCCGAAAACCGCACCGATCAGCAGCCCTAGCCGATTCGCCGTCACGGCGTCACTGTGCCTGCCTCGGTGCGCCGGCACCGCAGCGGGTGCCGGCGGCCGATCACGTCAGCTGACCCGGATCGCGACCTTGCCGCGCGTGTGCCCGGCCTCCACGATGGCGAGGGCGGCGCCCGCCTCGTCGAGGGGGCGGATCTCGGTGACGTGCGGGTCGAGCGCGCCATCGGCGACGAGCCCCGCGAGCGCGCTGAGCACTGCGGTGCTGCGGTCGCGCTCCACGCCGTGGCCCCCGAGCTCGGCGGCGAGCGACCGGTCGGCGATCGTGGCCAGACGCGACGTGTCGGACAGCACACCGGCCACGGCGCGCAGCGCCTCGCCGCCGACGGTGTCGAACACCGCGTCGACGCCCTGGGGCGCGGCGGTTCGGATCCGCTCGGCCACCCCGTCGCCGTACTCAACGGGGATGGCGCCGTAGGACGCGACGAGATCGTGCTTGCCCTTGCTGGCCGTACCGATGACGACGAGCCCACGGGCCCGGGCGAGCTGCAGGGTCACCACACCGACCCCACCACCGGCCCCGTTGACCAGCAACGTCGAGCCAGGGGCGAGGTCGAGCCCGTTCAGAGCGTCGTACGCGGTGCCTGCCGCGACCGGTAGCCCCGCCGCATCGGCCGGGCTCACGCCCTCAGGACGGTGCGCGGCGAACGACGCCAGCACCAGCGCCTGCTCGGCCCAGCCGCCCACCATGCCCGGGGTGCCGCCGAACACCTCGTCGCCGATGGCGAAACCGTCGACACCGGGACCGAGCCCGACGACCGTGCCGGCCACCTCCCGGCCCAGCGCCGCGGGCAGCACGGTGTCGCCGTAGCCGCCCTCGCGCAGCTTCCAGTCGCCCGGGTTGACGCCCGCGGCGCGAACCCGCACCAACAGCTCGCCCGGCCCCGGCGAGGGGACCGGCAGGTCGAGCATCGCCTCGTTCTCGGGCCCGCCGAAAGCGGTGAAGCCGTAGGCCTTCATGCCTGCACCGCCGAGCGCAGGGCCGCCAGGCGGGACACGGCCTCGGTGAGCACCTCGTCGCGCTTGCAGAACGCGAAGCGGACCAGTGAGCGCCCGAGATCGGGGTCGGCGCAGAACACCGACACCGGGACGGCGGCCACGCCGATCCGTTCCGGCAGGCTCCAGCAGAACTCGGCACCGTCGCTGAACCCGAGCGCCGTGACGTCGGTGACGACGAAATACGTGCCGCCCGTGTCGAACACGGTGAAGCCCGCCTCCCTCAGCCCGTTGGAGAGCAGGTCGCGTTTGCGCTGCAGATCGGCCGCCAGGCCGGTGTAGAAGGAGTCGGGCAGCCCGAGCGCGGCGGCGATGGCGGGCTGGAACGGGGCACCGCTGACGTAGGTGAGGAACTGCTTCACCGCGCGCACCGCAGAGACGAGCTCGCCGGGCCCGTGCACCCAGCCGACCTTCCAGCCGGTGACCGAGAACGTCTTGCCGACCGACGAGATCGTCAGCGTGCGCTCGGCCAGGCCCGGAAGGGTGGCCATCGGCACGTGGGGCCGCCCGTCGTAGGTCATGTGCTCGTAGACCTCGTCGGTGACGATCACCGCATCGTGCTCGGCGGCCAGCTCGCCGATCAGGGTGAGCTGCTCACGGTCGAACACCGCGCCCGTCGGGTTGTGCGGCGTGTTCACCAGCACGAGCCGGGTGCGGGCGGAGAACGCGGCACGCAGCTCGTCGGGGTCGAACCCGAACGACGGAGGCCGCAGCGGCACCGCGCGCAGCTCCGCACCGGCCAGCGCGATCGTGGCGGCGTACGAGTCGTAGTAGGGCTGGAAGGTCACCACCTCGTCGCCCGGCTCGCAGAACGCGAGCACAGCGGAGGCGATCGCCTCGGTGGCCCCGGTGGTGACGAGCACGGCGTCGGGGTCGACCTCGAGCCCGTAGAAGCGGCGCTGGTGCTCGGCCACGGCTGAGCGCAGCTCGGGGATGCCGATGCCCGGTGGGTACTGGTTGATCCCGCCCTGGATGTTCGCCGCGGCGTCGCTGAGCAGCGAGGGCGGACCGTCGGTGTCAGGGAAGCCCTGTCCGAGGTTGATCGCGCCGGTGCGCAGGGCGAGCGCCGACATCTCGGCGAAGATCGTGGACGTGTGGGGGCGCATCCGATCGACGAGCATCCGCCCACCGTAACCGCCTTCGGTCACCAACCCCGCATGTCGACTTCCCAGGTCTCGACCACCTCGGCACCGTCCACCACATGCATCCGCTCGTGCAGCACGACCGTCGGGTCGACATGCGCAGGCAGGACCCTGATCCGGTCCCCGACCCGCGCGGGCGTCTCCGGCACGAACGTCGTGTGCTCGTCCGAGCAGAACCGCACCCGCGCATCCGCGATGGTGGGGAGCCCGTGGTCCATGCCGAGCGCCTTGAGCCCGACGTCGACGACCGCGTGCGTTGCCGCCACCGAGACGACCGTGCCGAGCACCGACAGGGCCTGCCCGAAGGGGTGCCCGATCGCTCCGTATGCGGTGTCCATGAGGGCGTACGAGCCTGCCTGGATCTCGGTGGCCCAGGTGTTGTCGGCGTACGTCCCGGTTCCGCCCGCGCTGATCACCTCACCGCCCACGTCGGCGGCGGCCGACACCAGGAGCGCCATCGCCTCCGCGGTCTTCCGGGCCCGGTCGGCCGGATCGGCCACGAGCATGAGGTGGCCCTCGTAGCCCATCACCCCGCGCACCTCGAGCCCCGCCCGGCGGGCCTCGTCGGCGAGATCGCCCGCCTTCTGCGGCGGGCAGCCACACCGCAGCAGCCCGACGTTCACGTCGACGAGCACCTGGCGCACTCCACCCGCCACAGCCGCCGCGACCGTCTCCGGCGAGTCGACGGCGACGGTGACGCGCGCTCCCGAACGCACGAGTGCCCCGAGTCGGCGCATGTCGAGCACCTCGTTGGCCAGCAGCAGGTCCTCACCGAGCCCGGCACCGGCCATCACCTCGCACTCCCGGATGGTGGCGCACGTGAAACCGGGGTGGCCGTTCGCGCGCTGGCGGCGCGCCAGCGCGCTGCACTTGTGCGCCTTGACGTGCGGGCGCAGCCTCGTCCCGGGCAGGGCGGCGCTCATCGTGTCGAGGTTGGACTCCAGCAGGGCCCGCTCCACCAGCAACGCGGGCGTGGGGAGCTCGTCGATCCGCATGATCCCCACGCTAGCCAGCGTGGTGGTTGGCGCGCTGCGTCGCGGCGGAGGATCGTGCCCGCCATGACGACTTCCGACGTGCGGCCCGACGCCCGGACCGTCGCCGCCGAGCTGTCCGATGCCGGTGTCGCGGGCGTGACGATCAGCTGGGCGGACAACAACGGGATCCCGCGCTCGCGCACCGTGCCCGTTGCCGCGCTGCCCCGGGTGGCCGAGACCGGCATCGGTGTCACCACGCTCTTCGCCGTGTTCGACAGCTCGGATGCGATCACCTACGCCCACGAAGGGCTCTCGTCGCCGTCCGGGGACGTCCGGCTCGTACCGGTGCTCGACGGGCTCGTGCGGCTGGCCGGTCAGCCGTCGCTGGCCTGGGCGCCGGGCCGGATCCTCGACGCCGACGGTGCTCCCTGGCCCTATGACCAGCGGGCGGTGCTGGAGCGGCAGGTCGAGGAGCTGGCCGAAGCCGGGCTGACGGCTCTCGTCGGCTACGAGATGGAGTTCGGCGTGTACGCGGAAGGCGGCCCCGACGAGCTCGTTCCCGCTCATCCCGGGCCCGCGTACAGCCCGCACGCGCTCCTCGCGGTCGACGAGTTCATGGCGGACGTTCTGCGCGACTTCACCGCGAACGGTCTCGAGATCGGGCAGTTGCACGCCGAGTACGGGCCGGCCCAGATGGAGCTGTCCCTCGCGCCGAGCGACCCCGTCACGGCCGCCGACCGCCAGCTCCTCGCCCGCCAGACGCTGCGCGCAGCCGCCCGCCGCAACGGGCTCCGGTTGAGCTTCGCGCCACTCCCGGCCCAGGCCGCCGCCGGAAACGGCTGGCACATCCACAGCTCCGTCTGGCGCGAGGGGCGCAACCTGCTCGCGGGCAGTCCGGAGGGCCCCGGCGCCGAGGGTGCCGCCTACATCGCCGGGTTGCTGCGGGACCTGCCCGCCGTCGCGGCGATCACAGCGCCGAGCCTCGGGTCGCTGGCCCGGCTGCGGCCCGGGTTCTTCGCGGGGGCGTTCGCGTTCTGGGGCGTGGAGAACAGAGAGGCGCCGCTGCGGTACGTGCCGGGCTCGAAGTTCCTCGGGTCCGACCACGCGAACGTCGAGCTCAAGACGTCGGACGCGTCGGCCAATCCCTATCTCGCGCTGGCCGCTGTGCTCGCCGCGGGAGCAACCGGTGTCGCCGACGAGCTCTCGCTCGAACCGCCCGTGCAGGCCGACCCCGGATCGTGGAGCGAGAACGAGCGCGCCGGGCAGAAGATCGCCCTGCTCCCGCGGACCCAGGCGGAGCAGGAGGCCGCTCTGACGGGTAACCCGCGCATCCCGGCCGTGCTCGGCGACGATCTTCTGGGCGCGTTTCTCGCCGTCCGGCGATCCGACGCCGCGGCGGCCGAGGACCGATCACCCGACGACGTCCTGGCCGGACTGCGCTGGCGCTACTGAGGCTCGCACCGAGAGCTGGCTCACACGATCGGGTGATCGGGAACACCAGTCGCAGCCGGCGGATTTCACCCCTTCGTGACGCTGACTCCCGATCGTGTCCCACCGGCAGTACCGGACACCCGGGGGGCTCGCCTCCGGCTGGTGCTGGTGCTGGGCGCGCTCATCGCGCTGGGGCCCTTCACCATCGACATGTACCTGCCCGCGCTGCCGACGATCAGCACGGATCTGCTGACGTCCTCGGCCACCGTGCAGTTGACACTCACCGGCACGCTGCTCGGGCTCGGTCTCGGACAACTGATCATCGGGCCGCTGTCGGACCGCTTCGGCCGGCGCATGCCGCTCCTGGCCGGAACGGCCGTGCACGTGATCGCCTCGGCCCTCTGCCTGATCGCGCCCTCCATCGAGGTGCTCGGCGGGCTGCGCGTGCTGCAGGGCCTCGGCGCAGCGGCGGGTTCGGTGATCGCACTCGCGATCGTGCGCGACCTCTACACCGGGCGGGCAGCCGCGACCCTGCTCTCGAGGCTGATCCTCGTGATGGGCGTGTCTCCCGTGATCGCTCCGACGGTGGGCGGCTACGTCCTCGCGTTCACGTCGTGGCGCGGGGTGTTCGCGGTGCTGGCCCTCATCGGGCTCGTGCTGATCCCCGTGGCGGCGCGGGCCCTGCCGGAGACGCTTCCCCCTGAGCGCCGCCAGACGACCGGCGTGCTCGGCACGCTGCGCACCTACGGCGGGCTGCTGCGCGACCGCACGTTCCTCGGGCTCGTGCTCGTCGCCGGTCTCGCCATGTCGGCGGTGATGGCGTACGTCTCCGGCGCCTCGTTCGTCTTCCAGGAGGAGTACGGACTGAGCGAGCAGGTGTTCGGGCTGGTCTTCGGCACGGCCGCGATCTGGCTGATCGCCGCCACGCAGCTCAACCCGGTGCTGCTGCGCCGCTTCGAGCCGCGTCAGCTGCTGCTCGCCGCCGTCGTCGCGGGCTCGGTGGCCGCGTTGGTGCTGCTCACGGTCGCGCTGCTCGGTCTGGGCGGGGTCATCGGGTTCCTGGTCGCGCTGTGGCTGGTGCTGTTCGCCGTCGGCCTCGCCCTGCCCAACGCGCCTGCCGTCGCGCTGTCCCGCCACGGCGAGGCCGCCGGCACCGCCGCTGCCCTGCTGGGTGCGGTGCAGTTCGGCGTCGGCGCGCTCGTCTCGCCGCTTGTGGGCGTGCTGGGCAACAACGCCATCGCGATGGCCATCATCGTCGCCGGCGGGCTGGTGCTCTCGACGCTCGTCCTCGTTGTCGTCGTGCGGCCGTGGCGGCTGCCCGACATGGAGCCTTCGGCCGTGGCATTGGAAGCCGCGGTCGTGCACTGACCGGCGGGCAGCGGCCGCGGGCGTCGGGGGACGGCTCGACGGCCGCTGCCGGCCGGTACGAAGTGCCGAAGGTCAGAAAACGATCTCGGCCGCGCGGGAGACCTCGTCGATGTCGTCGGTCGTCCCGATGAGGATGAATTCGTCGGCGCCGAGGTCCTCGTACTCCTTGACCGCCTCGCGCACGGCCTCCGGCGAGCCGCTCACGCCGGCCGCGGATCCGTTCGACATCTCCTCGCCCAGGAAGCTGTAGTAGTCCTTGACGTTGGCGCGCCCCTGGTCCTCCGCGCCGAGGGCGAAGTAGCCGATCGCGACGATCCTCGGCTGGCCGGAGCGCCCCGCCTCCGTCCACGCCGCCCTGGCGGCCTCGAAGGACGGAGCGACCATGGACGCCGGCATCGAGGCACCGACGTAGCCCTCCCCGACGCGCGCCATGCGCCCGAGCGCCGCCGGGCTGAAACCGCCGAAGAGCAGCGGGATCTGACGGGTGCCGGCCGGCACAGCGGGGTTGACGCCGCCCCCGACCGGATCGCCGTTCCAGATGCTGCGGTAGGTCTCGAGGTCGTGGTCGAACCGCTTGCCGCGGCCGCTCATCCCGTACCCGTCCACGACGAAGTCGTCCGGACGCCCGCCGATGCCGAGCCCGAGGCTGAGCCGGTGGCCGGACACCCCGTCGATGCCTGCCAACTCCTTGGCCAGGAGCTCTCCCGGCCACACCGGGGCGAGCATGACGTGGCTGAACAGCCCGATCGTGCTGGTCGCGCCCGCCGCAGCCGCGAGCGTGACCGTGTCGCTGACGCCGGGGTAGGCGTATCGGCCGACCGTGCCGAGGGTGGAGAACCCGGCCTCCTCGGCCTTCGCCGCCCACTGCGGGATCGTTTCGGGGCGTACGTTGCGGACCTGGTTCGGAAGCCCGAGACCGATCTTCATGAATTCTCCTTGGCCGATCGATGAGATGGTTGAGGCGCGGCGAGGCCGGCGCCGTCAATCCGTGCAGGCGCGTCGGTGAGCCTTCAACCAAAGCCTAGGGCCGGCTCTCGCCGAACCCGCGTCCGGTTGATCTTGTGAATCAGGGACCCTCACGTTCGCCTCGGCCGTCCCGCACTGTCAGCAGGGGGAGGAACGCTTGTGTGAGCGGCCCGATGGCGAGTGCGTAGAACACGGTGCCCACCCCGACTGTGCCACCGAGGAGCCATCCGGCGACGAGCACAGTCGCCTCAATGCACGTCCGGACGAGTCGAACGGACCATCCGGTACGTCCGGCCAGACCCGTCATCAGCCCGTCGCGCGGGCCAGGGCCGAGCCGCGCCCCGACGTAGGCCGCCGTCGCGACACCGTTCAGAACGACGCCGCCCACCAGCAGTGCGATGCGCGCGGGGAGCCCCGCCGGCTCCGGGATCACCGCCAGCGCCGCGTCGACGACCAGGGCGATCACGACGACGTTCGCCACCGTCCCGATGCCGGGCCGCTGGCGCAGCGGGATCCACAGCAGCAGTACCAGGACGCCGGTGATGGCCGTGACCGCGCCGAAGCTGAGCGGCGTCTGCTCCGTGATTCCCTCGTGCAGCACGTCCCACGGGTTGATCCCCAGCGCCCCGCGGATCTGCATCGCCATGCTGGTCCCGTAAAGGATGAGCCCTACCAGCAGCTGCGGGATCCGTCTGGCCGGATGCCGGTTGACGGGGAGCGGGCGTAGATCGACAACGGCCATTGCCCCATCCTCGGGGGTCCCCCGGCCGTGACCAGGGCCAATCTCCCTCAGGTGGACTCCCGGCACAAAGGGCCGCGAGCCGACATGATGGCGATATCCCGGATAGCGGAGGTCGCCGTGCGCAGGTTGTCCATCATCCCTGCCCTGCTCGCCACGCTGCTGGTCGGCGGCGCCGGTGTAGCGCTCGCCGAGCCACCGTTCCGGCTCGTCGACCGGGTCAGCGACCAGGCGCAGGTGCTCGGCCCTGGCCAGACGGAACAGGTCGCCGCCGCGATCGAGCAGTTGCGCGCCGAAGACGGCATCGACCTCTTCGTCGTCTACGTCAACTCGTTCGACGGGGCCTCCCCGCAGGCCTGGGCCGACCAGACCGCGCAGCTGTCCCAGCTCGGCACCGAGGACGTCCTCCTCGCGGTGGCCACCGGTGACCGCGCGTACTACGTCTCTGTCGCCGACGGGTTCCCGCTCTCGGTGGCCGAGACGGACCGCATCCGCACGAGGGACGTCGAGCCGCGGCTGGCCGCCGGCGACTGGGCAGGCGCGGCGATCGGTCTCGCGGAAGGGCTGCGCACGGCGGACAGCTCCGGCCCGGGCGAGGTCCCGGTCGGTGTGCTGATCGTCGGCGGTGCCGCGGTGGTCGGCGGCGGGGCGTACCTGCTCGCCCGTCAACGGAAGAAGGCGCGGGGCGATGCGCCTGCGGCGGCCGGGGCCGGACCACCTCCGCCCGCGCAGCGCGACGAGTTCAGCGATGTCTCCACCGACGACCTCGCGTACCGCGCCAGCGCCGCCCTCATCGACGTGGACGACGCCGTGCGCACCTCCGAGCAGGAGCTGTCGGCGGCCCGCGCCCACTTCGGCGACCACGCCGTGGCGGAGTTCGCGGCCGCGCTGGAGCAGTCGCGCGCCGACATGCTCGACGCCTTCGAGGTCCGCCAGCAGCTCGACGACGACCAGCCCGAGGACGAGCCGACGAAGCGGTCGATGTACGGCCGGATCATCCGCACGGCCGGTGCCGCCGACAAGCGACTGGACGCGCAGGTCGAGGCGTTCGACAAGCTGCGGAGCCTCGAGGCGAAGGCACCGGAGTACATCGCCGGGTTGGGCGGGCGGCTCGCTTCCGTCACGGCCCGGCTCCCGGAGGCCGCGACGGGCTGGAGCGCGCTGCAAGGGCGCTACGCCGCCCCCGCGCTGGCCCCGGTGGCAGGCAACCTCGACCAGGCGCGCCAACTGCTCACCGCGGCGCAGGCGGAGGTCGACGAAGCGCGCACCGAGCTCACCACCCCCGGTCCGGCCGCCGCCGTGGTGTCCGGGCGGGCCGCGGAGGACGCGATCACCCAGGCCGAGACGCTGCTCGACGGGATCGGGCGGCGGGAGGCCGAGCTCGCCGACGCGGCTGGTCGGGTCTCCGCCGCCCGAGCGGAGGTGGTGCAGGACCTCGCCGAGGCCCGGGCGCTGTCGGCGTCGAACGGTGCCGGCGACCTGGGCCCGGTCGTTGCACGGGCCGAGGCCGCTGTGGCAGCAGCCGACCAGGCCGCGTCAGCGCAGCAGCCCGACCCGATCTCCGCGCTGCGGCTCCTCGACGAAGCAGGCACCGCGCTGGACCAGGGCCTCGACCAGGCGCGGATGGCCAAGGACCGGGCCCGCCGCGCCGCCGCGGCCCTCGACCAGACCGTGCTCACCGCCCGTTCCACCGTCGCGGCGGCGGGCGACTTCATCGCGACCCGGCGCGGTGCGGTCGGGAGCGAGGCGCGCACCCGGCTCGCCGAGGCACAGCGGCACCTGCAGCAGGCGAGCGCCGGCGGCGACCCGGTCGCCGCGCTGCGGGAGGCGCAGCAGGCCGACGCCCTCGCGCAGGAGGCCCTGCGGCTGGCGCAGGCGGACGTCTCCCGCTGGTCCCGCCCGGTGCCGTCGCCCACCGCGTCGAGCGGGATCGATCTCGGCAGCCTGATCCTCGGCGGGATCATCGCCGGCTCCGGCGGCCGGTATCACGGCGGCGGGCGCAGCCGCGGTGGCGGTTTCGGTGGTGGCGGCACCCGGAGGAGCCCCGGCAGCTTCGGTGGTTCCGCGACGCGCGGCCGCCGCGGTGGCGGCGGCCGCTTCTGACGCCTCAAGCCCGGCTGATCGTCACCTCCACCAGGCGGCGGTCGGCCGTGCTCACCTCGTGGACGGGTCCGGTCAGCTCCACCGCACCCGTCAGCACCGGGCTCTCGCAGTTCGTACCGACGAAGAGCTCGATCGTGCCCGGCTCGACCACTCGCACCATCCGCCGGTCACTGAAGGCGAGCCGTTGAGTGGGCACGTCGAAGGCGACCTCGGCGCTCTCGCCCGCCTCCAGGTGCACGCGGGCGTAGCCCAGCAGCTGCACCACCGGACGCGTCACGGTGGCGACGACGTCCGTGGCGTACAGCTGGACGATCTCCGTGCCGGCCCGGTCGCCGGTGTTGGTGACCCGCGAGACCGCCCGGATCGCGCCGTCCGTGGCCACCCGCTCGGCGACGACACGCAGGTCGGTGTGCTCGAACGCCGTGTAGGAGAGCCCATAGCCGAACGGGCGCACCGGCTCGGTGTCGATGTTGCTCACCGAGCTGGCGCCCCCGAGCTTCGGGTGCAGGTAGCTGTAGGGCTGGGCGCCGACCGAGCGGGGCAGGCTCACCGGGAGCCTCCCCGAAGGGTTGACGCGGCCCGACAGCACCCCGGCGATCGCCGCGGCACCCTCCTGCCCGGGAAAGAACGCCTGGACGACGGCCGCACAGCGGTCGATCGCCCACCCGACGGCGTACGGCCTCCCGGTGAGGAGCACGAGGACGACCGGTGTGCCGGTGTCCAACAGCGCCTCCACGAACTGTCGCTGCACGCCCGGAAGGTCCAGCGACTCGGCATCGCAGCCCTCACCGGAGGTGCCGCGACCGAACAGGCCCGCCCGGTCGCCGACCACCGCGACGCAGAGCTCCGCGTCCCGGGCGGCGGCCACTGCGGCGGCGAAGCCCGTGGTGTCGGCACTGTCCACGTCGCAGCCGCGGGTGTACTCGAAGCCCGCACCGGTCAGTTCGGCCCGCAGCGCGCCGAGCACGCTCGACACGTCGAGCCCGAGCTCGGTGCCGGGGTGCTGGGCGAGCACGTGGTTGGCGAAGCTGTAGCAGCCGAAGAGCGCCGAGGTGTCGTCGGCGTTCGGGCCGACCACCGCGATCCGGCTCCCGGTGCCCGGGTCCAGCGGCAGGACGCCGTTGTTGCCGAGCAGCACCACCGACTCCTCGGCCAGCCGGGCGGCCAGCGCCCGGTGCCCGGCCGGGTCGAGATCGATGGCATCGTCCACGGCGGTCTCGTCGAACACCGCGTCGAGCAGGCCGAGCCGTGCCTTCTGCGCCAGCACCCGGTGCACTGCGCGGTCGACCACCTCCTCTGGCAGTTCGCCGGACCGCACCAAGGCGGCGAGCGGCGCCAGGTAGGCCGTGCCGGTGGGCAGCTCGACGTCGATGCCCGCCACGAGGGCCTGCGCCGCGGCGTCACCCAGGTCGGCCGCCACCGCGTGCAGGGTGTGGAGGAACGCGACGGCGAAGTAGTCCGACACCACCGTGCCCGCGAAGCCCCACTGCTCCCGCAGCACACCGGTGAGCAGCCCGGCGTCGGCGGCGACCGGAAGGCCGTCGATCTCCGCGTAGGAGTTCATCACCGAGTCCACGCCGCCGTCGAGCACGGCCATCTCGAACGGGGGCAGCAGCACGTCGGTGACCTCGCGCGGTCCGGCGTACACCGGTGCGAGGTTGCGTCCGGCCCGCGAGTTCGAGTACCCGACGAAGTGCTTGAGGGTGGCCACGACTCCGGTGCTCTGGACGCCCCGCACGTAGGCGGTGGCGACCGTGCCTACCAAGTAGGGGTCCTCGGAGATGCACTCCTCGACCCGGCCCCAGCGGGCGTCCCGCACCACGTCGAGCACCGGGGCGAGCCCCTGGTGCACGCCGAGCGCGGCCATCGACCGTCCGATCGCCGCACCCATCTCCTCCACCAGTTCCGGGTGGAAGCTCGCGCCCCACGACAGCGGCGCCGGGAACGTGGTGGCCTTCCAGGCCGCGAGGCCTGTGAGGCACTCCTCGTGCACCAGCGCCGGAATGCCGAGCCGGGTGTGCTCGGTGAGCCAGCGCTGCTTCGCGGCGAGGGCCCTGGCGCCCTCGACGGGGTCGACCGGCGCGGTGCCGAACGGGCGGGTCACATGTCCGAGCCCGTGCCGGGCGAACTCCTCGAACCCGCTCTCATCCGCCTGCATCGCGTCCTGCATCGGGGCGACGTCGCCGCCTTCGCCGGAGCCGCCCCGCCCCTCCCACAGGCCCACCAGCTGGGCGAGCTTCTCCTCGAGCGTCATGCCGGCGACGAGCTCGGCGACCCGCGGGTCGTCGGTGCCCGTCGCGGCGCTCGTGGTGGACACGTCGGTACTCATGACGTCCTCTCGGAAGTTCGGTGATCGGGGAGGTTCACTTGCCGGTGCCCGCGGTGAGACCCGCGAGCAGGAAGCGGCGCCCGAGCAGGTAGACCACCAGCAGGGGGAGCAGGGAAAGGGCCACGGCGGCCGTCACGAGCGGGACGTTCGTGCCGTACTGGCCCTGGAAGTCCCAGAGCCCGAGCGTGAGCACCCGGACAGCGGGGTCCTGGGTCAGCACCAGGGGGAACAGGAACCCGTTCCAGGCCTGCAGCGCGGTGTAGATGCCGATCGTCGCCAGGCCGGAGCGCGACAGCGGGAGCACCAGGGACAAGAGCGTGCGGACCGTGCCGGCCCCGTCGATGGCGATCGCCTCGTACAGCTCTTTCGGCACGTCCCGCAGGCTCGACGTCAGCACCACGATCGACAGGGGCAGCGCGAAGGCCGCCGTGGGCAGGATGATCGCGAGGAGAGAGTCGTACAGCCGCAGCTGAGTGATCATCAGATACAGGGGCACGATCACCGCCTGGGCCGGCACCGCCAGGCCGAGCAGGACGACCGAGAAGCCGGTGGAGACCAGCCGGCTGCGGCTGCGCACGATCGCGAACGCGGCGGGCAGCGCCAGCACCAGCACAATCGCGACGCATGCCGCCGTCACGAGCAGGTTGTTGAGGAAGTAGCGGGGGAACTGCGACGTGAGGACGGTGATGTAGTTCTCGGCGGTGAGGCTCGTCGGGGGCGCCATCGGGCCGTCGGTGAGATACGCACCGGACGCCCGGAGGCTGGTGACCGCCAGGAAGTACAGCGGCACCCCGACGATGACGAGCCAGACTCCGGCACCCAGGCCTCCCACGATGTTGGGCCGGCGGTATGCGCCCGAGCGCCGGGAGCGCCTGCGCGGCGACCACGGCGTCCCGGTGGGAGGAGCCGGCGGCGGCGCCGGGCGCGACGTCGAGGGACTCGTTGTCGTCACAGGCCCTCCCGCTGACTGGCCATCCGGCGGTAGCCCGTGACTCGGGTGATCACGAGCGAGAGCACTGTGCCGATCACGAGCAGCACCACGGCGAGCGCGGCGGAGTAGCCCATCTGAAAGCTGCGGAAGCCCTCGATGTACATGTGCAGCGGCAGGATCCGGGTGGCGGTGCCGGGGCCCCCGTTCGTCAGGATCAGGACGATCTCGAAGTACGTCAGTGACCCGACGATCATGTGGACGCCCGAAGTGATGATCGTGTGCCGCAGCTGCGGCACCGTGATCGACCGGAACTGCCGCCACCGGCCTGCGCCGTCCAGGGTGGCCGCCTCGTAGAGCGACTCCGGGATCGCCCGGGTCGCCGCCTGGTAGAACAAGGTGTGGAACGGCATGAACTGCCACGAGATCACGAAGAGAACCACGTACAACGCGAGTGACGGGTTGCCGATGAAGTTGCCGTCGGGCACCCCGACCAGCGGGCCCAGCACGCTCGCCAGCCCGAAGTTGGGGTCGAACAGCGTGCCCCACAACACGGCGATCGCGGCGCCGGACATCAGTTGCGGCACGAAGAAGATCGCCGCGAGCACGGCCCGCGTGCGCTGCTTGCCTGCCAGGTAGACACCGAGCGGCAACGCGACGGCTGTCTGCAGCACCCAGGACAGCAGCGTGAGCATCCCGGAGAGCCGCAGCGAGTCGAGGAACACCTGGTCCCCGGCCAGCGTCTGCCAGTTCTGAATCCCCACCCACACCGGGGGGTTCAGCCCGTCGTAGGTCGTGAAGCTGAGGTAGATCAGCGCCAGCATCGGGACCAGGGCGAACAGCGCGAAGAACACCAGGGCGGGCACGACCCAGCCGAAGCCGGGCCGTGCCACGTCCACATGGGACGAGCGATTCACTGCGCCGCCGCGTCCATCGCCTGGCCGAACTGCTCAGGCGTCATGCTGCCCAGGAACACCTGCGAGAGGTTGGTGAGCATCGCCTGTGAGACGTCGGCCGGAAGTGCCTGGTCCCAGGACTGCGTGAAGCTCGGCGCGTCCTGCACCATCTTGTAGACGTACTGGTTGTAGTCGGCGAACTCGCCGGTGGCGATCTGCTGGTCCAGACCCTTGATGGCCGGCACCTGGCCGACGTCGATCATGCCCTTGACGTAGGCGGGGCTGGTCATGTTGTCGATCAGGAACTTCGTGGCCGCCGCGACGTCCGACGAGCTCGCGGCCACCGAGTAGAAGTTGCTGGGGTTGCCGACGATGACCTCGGGGTCACCGGCACCGCCCTCGACCGCGGGGAAGTCGGCCCAGCCGAGCTTTCCCGCCTTGACGAAGTCCGGGAAGTTGTCGTTGAGGCTCGTGACCTCCCACGAGCCCATGAGCTCCATCGCGGCGCGGCCGCTGGTGAGCAGCGCCTGCGAGCCCTGGTTGTCGTAGTTGACCGCAGAGAAGTTGCTGCCGAACGCGCCGCGGTCGATCAGATCCTTGATCTGGCGCAGCGACGTGACCACCGCGGCGTCGCTCCAGGCACCCGGCGTGCCGTTGACGATCGCCTGGAACTTCTCCGGGCCGCCGTTGCGCTCCAGCAGGTACTCCAGGTACATCAGCTCGGTCCACGGCTGGGAGCCGGCCAGTGCGATCGGCTGCACCCCGGCGGCCTTGAGCTTGTCCACCGTCTCCAGGAAGCCCTGCCAGGTGGTGGGGAACGTGCTGATGCCGGCCGCCGAGAGGACGTCCTTGTTGTAGAAGAAGGACACGGGCTGCACGCCCTGCATCGGGATGCCGTAGACCTTGCCGTTGATCGTCCCGACGTCGAGCACGCTGGGCAGGAAGGCGTCCTTGACTGCGGGGTTCGCGTCGAGGGCGGCGCTCAGGTCGGCCACCTGACCGGCGTCGACGTAGCCCTTCAGGTTGCCGCCGCCCCAGTTGTAGAAGACGTCCGGCGCGTTCGGCGAGCCGATCGCCGTCTGCAGCGCCGCCTTGTAGGGGTCGTTGACGTAGGTCCGAAGTGCGATGTCCGGGCCCTCACCGGCGTTGAAGGAGTCGACGGCGGCCTGCTGCACGCCGTTGATGCCCTCGTTCTCGAGCGTCCACAACGTGAGCCCGCCCCCACCTGCCCCCGCGGGGCCGGCGGTGCCACAGGCGGCGGTGGCTGTGACGGTCAGCGCGACGGCGGCTGCAGCCAGCGCCGTCCGCATGGTGGACCAGGTCGGCATGTGCTCTCCCTCGGGGAGTGGAATCGGTGGTCGGTCGCGGCCCGTGCCCTCGTCAGGCAGCGGCCACGACCCAGGGGTCGGCGGGCTGCTGCGGGGTGGTCCGCCGGGTGCGCGACTGCGCGGGAGCGTGCCGCTCGGAGTCGACGGCGATCGGCCGCTCACCGAGGAAGAAGTCCACAAGTCCCGAGCGCCGGAACGGGTCGGTGCCGCGCGAACGGCACTGTCGACCGGCTAGATCGGGCGGTAGTGCCGTTCGTCCGGTGATGCGGGACGAAGCGGCGCCCTGAGGTCGTCTGGTCACTGCGGACTCCCCTTCGAGCCGGCCGCCGAAACTTTCCGAGACTTGCGATTCAAGGTGGCCGACCGTAGGTTTCCGAACCGGCGATCGTCAAGGCCTCGGCGGCCGACCGATATCGCGCTGTGACCGCCACAGAAAGTTTCGGCTAGCATTCGCGCCGCCCTCGGCCCGAGCTCGGGAGGATCCCTGGACACGACCAGCAGCCGCGTGACGATCGCGGAGATCGCCGAGCACGCCGGCGTGTCGGTCCCGACGGTCTCCAAGGTCCTGAACGGCCGCTCCGACGTCGCCGAGGCCACCCGACTACGGGTCAAGCAGGTGATGGCCGACCGCGGCTACCAGCGACGCAAGCCCGGCATCCAACGGCGGGTCGGCCTGGTGGACATGGTGCTGCCGAGCCTCGACTCGCCCTGGGTGGTCGAGGTGCTGCGTGGCGCCGAGGCCGAGGCCAGGAAGGCGGGCGCCCAGATCGTCCTCACCTCGGCGGAGAACCGTCCGGCCGGTGACCGGCAGTGGCTCGACCACCTGATGGCCCGCCGCTCGGACGGGCTCGTGCTCGTGGTGAGCGAGCCGGACCCGGAGGTGGTGGAGCAGTTGGCCGCCCTGCACACCCCGATCGTGCTGCTCGACCCGGTGGGCGGAAGCGACCCCTCGTTCGCCACGGTCGGCGCCACGAACTGGGCAGGTGGGCTCAGCGCCGTCGAGCACCTGGTCGGCCTCGGGCACCGCCGGATCGGTGTGATCTCCGGGCGTCCCCAACTGGTGTGCAGCCAGGAGCGCGTCGAGGGCTACCGGGCCGCTCTGGGACGCGCCGGCATCGCACCCGACGAGGACCTCGTGCACTTCGGCGACTTCCGGCCCCACGGCGGCCGACTGGGCGCCCAGCAGATGCTCGACCTGGCCGAGCCCCCCACGGCGATCTTCGCCGGCTCGGACATGCAGGCCGTGGGCGTCTACCAGGAAGCCGCGACGCGCGGCCTGCGCATCCCCGAGGACCTCTCCGTGGTCGGCTTCGACGACATCGCGTTCTGCGAAGACATGACTCCGCAGCTCACGACGGTGCGCCAGCCCCTCGCCCGGATGGCGAGCGAGGCCGTGCGGCTGGCGCTGGCGGCCGAGGACACCACACCCCCACCCCGCGTGGAACTGGCGACGCACCTGGTGGTGCGCGAGAGCACGGGCCCAGCCCCCCACTGACCCGCCCCCGCCAGAACCGGAGTCCGGCGAAGATCGCCGCGAGATCCGGATATCAGCCCTCGTTAGGGCGGAAATCTGGATCTCGGAGCGATCATGGTCGCCAAGATCATCCGGACGACACCAGCCGCTCCGGCGTGAGCCGGCCCGGGTGGCGAGAGGTCGGAAGTTTCGGAAATTTACGGATTGTGCGGTTGGTCATCCTGTGCGAACGTAGCAAGCGCTTTCCGCTCCCGTCATCGTCGATCGGAGATCCGTGAGCACGCGCCCCCTGCCCCACGGAACAGACCGCTGATGTCCTACGCCGGCGCCGACGGCCCCGACGGGGGCCTGCAGGCCGAGCCCTCCCCCCACGGGCTCGGCCTGCAGCACGACCACGGCGTAGCCGCTGTCCGGCCCCCCTGGTCCCTGACGCAGTCCTGATTCCCTACCGACCTGGAGAAACGCATGCTCAACGGAGAGCGTCACCGGTCCCGGTTGCCGGCTGCGCTGGCCGCCGCCCTCCTGATGGTCCTCACCGCCTGCGGAGGCAGCGGCGGTGACGACGGCGGCCCGGTCGAGCTGCGCTACTCGTGGTGGGGCAACGCCGATCGGGCCGAGCTCATGCAGCAGGCGATCGCGATCTTCGAGACCGAGCATCCCGACGTCAAGATCGTCCCGAACTTCTCCGACTTCGCCGAGTACTGGCAGAAGCTCAACACCGAGTCGGCGGGCGGCGGCACGCCCGACGTCCTGCAGATGGACTTCAGCTACCTGCGCGAGTACGGCGACCGCGGCCTGCTGCTGAACCTCGACGAGGCGGAGAACCCCGTACCCGTGAACGACCTGCTGCCCGGCCTGCAGCAGGCGGGTGTGGTCGGCGGGGAGCGGTTCGCGGTGGCCCTGTCGGGCAACACCTGGGGGATGATCTACGACCCGGCAGCGTTCCAGGCCGCCGGCGTCGCGATCCCCGAGCGCTGGACCTGGGACGAGTACGGGGCTGCTGTCACCCAGGTCGCCCGGGCCTCCGGCATGGCAGGCGCGTGGGACTACACGTCGATCATGGGCGTCTTCGAGATCTGGCTGCGCCAGCAGGGCAAGGTCCTCTTCACCGAGGACGGCCGCATCGAGGCCACGCACGAGGACCTGCAGCGGTTCTGGCAGCAGGGCGTCGACCTGCGCGCGGCCGGTGCGTTCCCGCCCCAGGACAAGGTGGCGCAGGCCCTGCCGGTCACCGTGATGGGCGCCGATCTCGCGGCGTCCACCGTGAACCTCGACAGCATGCTCACCCGGTACGCCGGGGAGACCGAGCGGAAGCTCGCTCTCGGTGCGCTCCCCAGCTCGAACCCCGACGACCTGGGGATCCGCCTGCGTCCGGGCATCCTGCTCTCGGCGTTCAGCGGCACCGACCACCCGCGGCAGGCCGCGGAGCTGATCGACTTCATGGTCAACGACCCGCGCGTCGGGGAGATCTTCGGCGGCAACCGCGGCCTGCCGGCCAGCAACGCGCAGCGCGAGGCCGCCACCCCGAAGCTGTCGGCGACCGATGCTGCAGTGGCCGAGTACGAGAAGACGATCGGGCAGTACCTGACGGTGCCGCCGACCATCCCGCCCGCGGGCGTGGGCACCGCCGACTCCGCCTTCCTGCGCATCAACGAGGAGTTGGCCTACGGCCGCATCTCGGTGCAGGACGCGGTCGCGCAGTGGTTCAACGAGACCGAGGCCGCACTCAGGTGACGGCGGGGACCAGTGCGGGGCCCGCTCTGTCCGGGAGCCCTCCGCCGAGCGCCGTTCCCCGTCAGGCCGATATCAGGACGGGTGGGCGCGCACGGCGATCGCTGCGCTCCGACGGGCCGGCCGGGTACTTCTTCCTGAGTCCGTGGATCCTGGGCATGGTCCTGCTGACGCTGGGGCCGATGCTGGCGTCGCTCTACCTGTCGTTCACCGACTACAACCTGTTCACGGCGCCGGAGTGGGTCGGGCTCGAGAACTACATCGACATGTTCACAGACCAGCGGTGGCGCCAGTCCGTGCTGGTCACGCTCACCTACGTGGTGCTTTCGGCCCCGCTCAAACTGGCCGTCGCGCTGGCTGTCGCGATGTTGCTGGCCCGGCCGCGCAGGGCTCAGGGGTTCTACCGCTCGGCTTTCTATGCGCCCTCGCTGATCGGCGCGAGCGTCAGCATCGCGATCACCTGGCGCGCCCTCTTCAGCGACGACGCCGCCGTCGACCGGGTGCTCACGGCGATCGGCTTCCCGTCGGGCGGGTGGGTCGGCGACCCGTCGCGGGCGCTGATGATCCTCGTGCTGCTCGCCGTATGGCAGTTCGGCGCCCCGATGGTGATCTTCCTGGCGGGGCTTCAGCAGATTCCCCGCGAGTTGTACGAGGCCGCCGAGTGCGACGGTGCGGGCGCGTGGCGCAAGTTCTGGTCGATCACGCTGCCGACGCTGTCACCGGTGATCTTCTTCAACGTGCTGATGGAGACGATCGGTGCCTTCCAGGCATTCACCAGCGCATTCGTGGTGAGCAGCGGCAACGGCCTCGGCGGTCCCGCCGGGTCGACGCTGTTCTACACGCTCTACCTGTACGAACGCGGCTTCCAGGACTTCCGGATGGGTTACGCGTCGGCGATGGCGTGGATGCTCCTGCTCGCCGTCGGGCTGGTCACCGCGGTGCTCTTCCGTACCTCTCGCTCGTGGGTCTTCTACAACGACGGGAGCACCTCATGAATGCGATGAGCACCCGTGTCCGCCGGGCGGTCTGGCACGCCGTCGCGCTCGCGATCCTCGTGGTGTTGCTCTACCCGGTGGCCTGGACGATCGGTGCGTCGTTCAAGCCGTCGACGGACATCGTCGGCAGCATCGAACTGTTCCCGGCCGAGCCGACGGGGGCGAACTACGCCCGGGCGGCGGAGGGCATCGCCGGGGTGAGCGTGTGGACGTTCTTCCGCAATTCCGTGGTGCTGGCCGGGCTCGCCGTGCTCGGCACGGTGGCGTCGTCGGCCATGGCGGGATACGCGTTCGCCCGGCTGCGGTTCCGTGGCCGCGGGCTCATGTTCACGATGATGATCGGCACGTTGTTGCTGCCGTTCCACGTCATGATCATTCCGCAGTACATCATCTTCCAGCGGGCCGGACTGATCGACACGTTCGTACCGCTGCTGATCGGCAAGTTCCTCGCCACCGAGGCGTTCTTCGTGTTCCTGATCGTGCAGTTCATGCGCACCCTGCCGAAGGAGCTCGACGAGGCCGCCACGATCGACGGTTGCGGTCACCTGAGGCTGTTCTGGAACGTGATCCTCCCGCTGTCGCGGCCGGCGCTGATCACCGTGTCGATCTTCACGTTCATCTGGACGTGGAACGATTTCCTCGGTCCGCTGCTGTATCTCAACAGCCCGGAGAACTACCCGCTCCCGATCGCGCTGCAGGCGTTCATCGATCAGACCACCACGTCCGACTACGGGGCGATGATCGCGATGTCGCTGCTGGCGCTCGTCCCCGTGCTGCTGTTCTTCCTGGCCTTCCAGCGCTACCTCGTGGAGGGCGTGGCGACGTCGGGGGTGAAGGGATGACCATGGAGACCACGCGCGTGAGCAGGCTGGAGCTCTTCGCCGAGTGCTTGCTGCTCGGCGTGCTGGTGGCAGTGGCGGCGCTGCCCGTCGTGACGCTTCCGGCGGCGCTCGCGGCCGGGTGCTCGGGCGTTCGCAGACTCGTCGACCATCGGGCCGTCGGTGCCCGCACCTTCGTCGGCGACCTGCGCGCAGCCCTCCGGACGAGCGCACCCGCAGCGGTCGGCGTGGCAGGCGGCGGGGCGCTGCTCGGGTTCGACGCACTCGTCCTGCTCCGGGCTCCGGTGCCGGGTGGCGCGGTCGTGGCGATGGTCGTCGCAGCCGCCGGTGCGGGCGCGCTCGTGGTCCTCCTGCGCGCCGCGGCGCAGTGGCGCCACGACGGACCGTCGTGGGTCGCGCTGATCCGGCTCGCGTCGTCCCGCGCCGGTGCCGATCTCTCCGGCAGTGCCCTGCTGGCCGGGGCGCTCGTCGCCGTCGCGGCGCTGACGTGGCAGCTCCCGGCGCTGCTGCCGCTGGCGCTGGGTTGCCTGGTGCTCGCGGGCACGGCCGTCGAGACCCGCGCTGACACCCGACGGCGCTGATCGATCAACCCGCTCGGACGCCGTACTCCAGGTACCAGGTCTGGCCTGCCGCCTTCGCCCCCAGCGCTGCGACGACCCGGCGATGTAGCCACGGAGCCAGCCGGGGAGCGAGCTCGCCGGGCGGCACATAGGTCCACGAGGCCAGCTCGTCGGGCGGGAGCCTGATCGCGCCGACCTGCCCGTCGTCCAGCACACCGCCGTCGAAGACGAACAGCACCCGGTCGACGCCCTCGCGCGGCGCCCAGTCGACGGCCAGCAGCACACCGGGCGCCAGGTCGAGGCCGAGCTCCTCGCGCAGCTCCCGCACACACGCCTCGCGGGGTGTCTCGCCGTCCTCGACCATCCCGCCCGGGATCTCCCACGTCTGCTTGTACGTCGGTTCGACGATCAGCACCCGCTCTGCGGCGTCCACGAACAATGCTCCGGCCGCGATCAACGCTCGGGTCACCCGGAGAGTATAGTTGCTTATTGGCAGGCAACTACATGGGGAGGCGACATGACGGAGACCTTCGACAACGACGACGTCATCCGGCTCCGGGTGGCTCTGACCCGCATCGCGCGGCTGCTCGATCGCCAGTCCCAAGGTGCCTCACTGACGCGCACCCAGGCATCCGTGCTGGCCACGGTCTCCCGCCTCGGGTCGGTACGGCTGTCCGATCTGGCCGATGCAGAGGGTGTGAACCCCACCATGCTGTCGCGCATCGTCGCGAAGCTGGAGGACCGCGGCCTGCTCAGGCGCAGCACGGATCCCGACGACCGGCGAGTGGCCCACGTCGAGTGCACGGACGCCGGCACCGCGGAGCACCTGCGCGTGCGCAACGAACGCACCCAACTACTCAGAGAACGGCTCACGGGTCTTCCCGAGGCCGGCGCGGCCGAGTTGCTCGCCGCCCTGCCGGCCCTGGAATCACTCGCAGACCAGTGCTCCCCACACAGCCCACGCAAGGAGAATCGATGACCGTCGTCGGCGAGCGGGCACTCGCCCCCCTGGATGCGCTACGCCGACAGACTTTCGCGTCCCTGTCCAACAGCAACTACCGCCGCTACCTGACCGGCCAGTCGATCTCGCTCGTCGGCACCTGGATGCAGACGATTGCGCAGTCCTGGCTGGTCCTCCAGCTCACAGGCTCGGCCACCGCGCTCGGCCTGGTCGTCGCACTGCAGACCCTGCCCACGCTCGTGCTCGGCCCGTACGGCGGCGTGATCGCCGACCGGATGGACAAGCGCAAGCTGATGATCGGCCTGCAGTCGATGATGGGCGTACTCGCGCTGCTGCTCGGACTGCTGACGATCACCGGAGCGGTCCGGCTGTGGGAGGTCTACGTTCTCGCCGTCCTGCTGGGCCTGAACAACAGCTTCGAGAACCCTGCACGCCAGTCGTTCGTGCTGGAGATGGTCGGCCCGACGGATCTGCGCAACGCGGTGAGCCTCAACTCGGTGCTCGTCAACTCGGCCAGAGCGGTCGGTCCGGCCGTGGCCGGCATCGTGATCGCCACCGGCGGCATCGGCCTGTGCTTCCTGCTCAACGCGGCGAGCTTCGTCGCGGTCGTCGTGTCGCTCACCAGGCTCGACGTCTCGAAGCTCACCCCGTCGACACCGGCCCCGAGGGCGCCAGGGCAGCTGCGCGAGGGCCTCAGCTACGTGAGACGGACCCCACGGCTCGCGGTCCCGCTGCTGATGATGGCGCTGGTCGGCTGCCTCGCGTACGAGTTCCAGGTGGTGCTGCCGATCGTCGCCAGCGAGACGTTCGCCGGAGACGCGCGCACCTACGGGTTCCTGACCGCCGCCATGGGTGTGGGCGCGGTCATGGGCGGGCTCTACGTGGCTGCGCGTGGACGCACCGGGATGCGGTCGATGGTGGTCGGCGCCGTCGCGTTCGGCGTGGCGCTGCTCTTCGTCGCGCTCTCCCCGACACTGCTCGTGGCGCTGCTGGGCATGGGCCTGGTCGGTGCGGCGAGCGTCGCCTTCCAGTCCACCGGCAACAGCACGCTGCAGCTGACCGCCGCTCCACACATGCGAGGGCGGGTGATGGCGCTGTGGGCCGTCGCATTCCTCGGGTCGACCCCGATCGGCGGCCCGATCGCCGGCCTGGTCAGCGGGCACTTCGGAGGACGCGCCGGGCTGATACTGGGTGCGCTGGCATGCCTCGTCGCGGCCGCGTTGGGAGCGATCTACGTCCGGCGGGAGTCAGCGGCCCGCGCTGCCGAAGTCGTCGGGTGAGACGTCGTCGAGGAACTCCCGGAAGTCGCGTAGCTGCTGGTCGGGCGGGGCGTCCGTGCCGTCGGGGAACAGGTCGGCGATCGGCTGACCGACGTCGTCGAGGATCTCGTCGGCGACGCCGATCGGCAGCCCGTACCGCACTGCGACGGCCAGTGCGTCGCTCGGCCGGACCGGTACCCGGGTGCTCGAGTCGAACACGAGAGCCGCGGAGAACCGGCCGTCGCGCAACTGCGTGATCTCGGCGCCGTCGAGCCGGTGCCCGAGACCCGTGACGACGGGCAGGAGCACGTCCTGGGTGAGCGGCGGGTCGGACTCGTTCCGGCGCCCGGCCGCGATCACCTCCGCCGGGGCGCGGTGCAGGAACACCGGCAGGCAGCGGTCGCCGTCGATCTCGCCGAGCAGGAGCACCGGCTCCCGCGTCCGCGTGTGGACCACCAACCGCAGCACACGCATCGCCCGCATCTCGGCAGTGTGCGACACCACATGCGGCCGCGCGACATCTCCTGTTCGTCCGCGGGGCTAGTGTCGCGGAAACGGGGTTCCTTGCCCGGATCCGGTGTCCAGGCGGATGCATCGGAAGGCGGAGGAGGCGCCGATACCGCTGTTGTATCGGCGCCGACGACAACGCCCCGAGGCGCCGCCTGGGCGCCGGAGGCGGGTAAGACGACCTCGTTTCCTCGGCACTAGTGCTCAGACCGGCCCGAGGAGGTCCCACCGGTTGCCTGCGACGTCGAGGAACACGGCGACACGGCCGTAGGCCTCGGTGCGGGGTGGGGTCACGAACTCCACGCCCGCCAAGGTCATCCGGGTGAAGGTCGCGTCGAAGTCGGGCACCTGGAGGAAGAACCCGACCCGGCCGGCCACCTGGTTCCCCACGGCGCCGGCCTGGCGTTCCCCGTCGGCGCGGGCAAGGAGCAGCCCGGTCTGGGTACCCGGCGGCCGGACGACGACCCAGCGCTTCGGCCTGCCGTCGTTCGTGAGGGACGGCGAGTCCTCCACCAACTCGAAGCCGAGGACGTCGACGAAGAACGCGATCGCGGGGTCGTACTCCTCGACGACGACGGTGACGAGATCGATCCGCATCTGCACACGACGATCATGCGCGATCGGCGCGCGCCGAGCCCGGTGCGGGGATTGCGCTACAGCTCGGCGGGACCCTCCTGGGGATGCATGCCGAGCCGGTCGGCCACCTCGCCCATCACGTCCTGCACCGCGATCGTGTCGGCCAGTGGCATCACGGCACTTTCCCCACGCCCCGCCAGGATGCAGTCGGTGACCTCGCGCAGCTCGTGCGCGTAGCCGCCCCCGGTGTGGGGCAGTGTCACCTCCTGCGGGCTGCGGCCGGTGCGGTGCAGCACGAACGTGTCGGGGTGGTGGAAACGCGGCGGGACATCGATCCAGCCCTCGGTGCCGTACACGCGCATCTGCCCCGGGGTGGCGCAGCGGAGCGAGCAGAAGAGGGAGGCGGTGCGCCCGTCGGCCCAGCCGAGGAGCACGGCCTCCTCGATGTCCACGCCTGCGGCGTCGAGCGTGCCGTGGGCGGCGACCGTGTCCGGCGTGCCGAGCACCATCTGCGCGAACGAGATCGGGTAGACGGTGAGGTCGAACAGGGCGCCCCCACCGATCGCGGCGTTGTAGTAGCGGTCCAGCGGGTCGGTGGGCGCGTTCACCCCCAACTCCCCCTGCACGCCGCGGACATCGCCGATCGCACCTTCGGCGATCAGCTCGCGCATCCGCACGACGGCGGGCTGGAAGCGCGTCCACATGGCCTCCATCGCGAAGACCCCGGCGTCGGTTGCCGCGGCCGCGATCTCCCGGGTGGCGGCGGGCGTCACCGTGAACGCCTTCTCCACCAGCACCGCCTTCCCCGCCTTGAGAGCGGCCAGCGCCACGGCGCGGTGCTGCGGGTGCGGGGTGGAGATGTAGAGGACGTCGACGCTGTCGTCATCGACGATCGCGCGGTAAGACGCGTGGTAGCGGCCGATGCCGTGGGCGTCGGCGAAGGCCTCGGCCCGCTCGGCCGAGCGCGATGCCACAGCGACGACCTCGGCCCCGGGCACGTGCACGAAGTCGGCCACCACCTTCGCCGCAATGCGGCCTGGTCCCACCACTCCCCAGCGGACGATGCTCATTCCCCCATCCTGCCGGTCCGGACGCTCCACAAGCTGTGGACAACCCGGTGGACAACCTCGAACGTACGTTCGAGACGGTGGTGGATGTGATGTTCCGGCTCCGATCGCTTGAATTGTCGATCCTTGCCTGGGATACCTATCAAGACGGCATCGAGATCCGGCCACGCAGTTGAGTGTCCGGCCGAACGATCGGAACGAAGGAGCGCAGTGGCAGAGGAATCGTCGCCCGACCGCCGAGGCACCGACCCGGACCAGCCGGCAGAGGGGCAGCGGTCCAGGTCATCGCCGCGGCGTACGCAACGCGCGGCAGCTCAACCGGCCAGCACCGCCAGGACGACGGGGACGACAGCCCGTAGCGCACAGGTCCGCGGCGAGAAGGGCGAGCGCGGGGAGCCGGGGCCCAGCGGGGAGCCGGGACCAGCCGGTGAACCCGGCGGACAAGGACCCCGCGGAGAGCAGGGCGAGCAGGGGCCTACGGGCGGGTCCGGACCCCGCGGGGAGCAGGGACCAGCCGGTGAACAAGGACCCCGCGGAGAGCAGGGTGCGCAGGGGCCCGCCGGCGAGCCCGGGCCCCGCGGAGAGCCGGGACCAGCCGGTGAGCCCGGCGAGCAAGGACCCCGCGGCGAGCGGGGAGCCCCGGGCGAGCGAGGCCTGCGCGGCGAGCCCGGGCCGCCCGGCCCCGCGGGACGGCCGGGGCCCCCGACAGGGACGCCTCAGGGAGCCGACTGGCCCGTCCCGATGGAGCCCTTCAGGGCCCTCGCGGTGGGGATCGACCTGGCCTGGAGGCCCGTCACGCTCTTCTGCTCGATGGTCGACGGCGTGGTGAAGCTGCAACACGAGACCTGGTTGGCGATGGCCGATCGGGCGACCAACCGCCTCCGAGCACGCTCCGGCCGCTGATCCGCCCGACGGCCCGGCGCATCCTCAACCCTTGCGGACGTCGGGCGTGACCGCGTAGCCGAGGTTTTTCAGGACCGCCGCAGCAGCTTCGGGAGCGGCGCGGATCGCGCGGGCGAGTTCCTCCGCCGCGTCCGGCTGCTCGGCGGCCCTGCCCCGGCGGCGCAGCGGAGCAGGCCACAGCGACTGCACGGCTGCGTTGAGGTGCGCGCCCAGGACGATCGCGAGCGCGATGAAGAACATGCCGAGCAGGAACGCGATGGGCGCCGCCAGAGCGCCGTACGTGTAACCGGTGCTGGTGATCCAGTCGAGGTAGAAGCGCAGTCCGGTGGCGCTGACGAAGAACACCACGACCGCCAGCACGGCGCCGGGCAGACCGCGGTACCACGGCGGCTTGAGCGGCAGCGCGATCTTGTAGAACGTGGTGAGCGCGAGCATGAGCACGATTCCGATCACCGGGTAGTAGAGCGAGCCGAGCACCAGCGCCGCGACGGGTTCCCACGTGTCGGGCAGGAGCGGCAGGAGACGGTCGGGCCCCAGCGCGACGATGGGCAGGACCACGATGCCGATCGCGAGGCCCACCAGGTAGAGCAGGATCGCGAGAATCCGCTGCCAGACGAGGTTGCGTAGCTGGTACTGGCCGTACGCCCGCGTGACCGCGTCGACGAACGCGGCCATCGCCGACGAACCCGACCAGAAGCTGAGCACGAACCCGAAGGAGACGACCTCGCCGCGAGCGGTGGTCAGGACGTCCGCGACGGTGGGCACGATGATCTGGTCCACCGCGTTGCGGCTGAACACCCCGCTGGTGAGGTTGATGATCCACTGCTGGACGGCCGTGACGGTGTCCGGACCGAACCAGCCGCTGGTGTAGCCGAGCAGTCCGAACAGGCCGAGCAGCAGCGGCGGTAGCGACAACGTCTGCCAGAACGCCGCGGATGCCGACTCGCTGAAGAGGTCGTCCTCCCACGCGCTGCTGACCGTGCGCCCCAGCAGCCGGCGCACCGGATGGCTCCGCTCGGGACGGATGTCGGACGTCGCCCCTAACGGGCGCTCGTCGTCGAACACCGGCCCCTCGTCCTTCGGCCCCGTCATCGGGTAAGGATGCGCTGTTCGCTCCGGGCCGTCCCCGCGGGTAGTCGATCATGCGGGCCGCAACGGATCGTCAACTTCAGGTTGACGATTTGCGCACCGTCAACTTAGGGTTGACGCATGACGAATCCCGTTCGCATGACGGCCCCCGTTCGGCTCGACGACCTGATCGACGCCATCAAGACGTCCCACACCGGTGCTCTCGACCAGCTCGCGGGCGCAGTCGTGGTCGCCGGCGCCCTCGACGACCTGGCCGACCACCTGATCGGCCACTTCGTCGACCAGGCGCGGCGCTCCGGTGCGTCCTGGACCGACATCGGCCGGAGCATGGGCGTGTCCAAGCAGGCAGCCCAGAAGCGGTTCATGCCGAAGGAACCGGGCGAGGCGAACGATCTCGACCCGAGCCAGGGCTTCGGCCGGTACACCCCTCGGGCGCGGTTCGTGGTGGTGGGCGCCCAGAACGAGGCACGGGCGGCGAGCAACGCCGAGATCCGGCCGGAGCACCTGGTGCTGGGACTGCTGGGCCAGCCGGACTCGATCGGCACGGAGGCAATCGTCGCGCAGGGCGTATCGCTGGAGGCCGTGCGACAGGCCGCCACGGCAGCCCTTCCGGAGGCGTCCGCGGAAATGCCGGCACTCGTCCCGTTCGACTCCCAGGCGAAGAAGGTCCTGGAGCTCACGTTCCGGGAAGCGCTGCGCCTCGACCACGACTACGTCGGCACCGAGCACATCCTGCTCGCACTGCTGGACGTCGAGGACGGCCAGGGACTGCTCTCCGGCCTCGGCCTGACCAAGGCGAACGCCGAGGCCACGATCGTCGCCGCCCTAGCGGCTCTCATCGCGGCCCAGGAGAGGCACTGACCGAGGCGTCCGGTCAGTCGTCCCCGGGAGGCGCGAACCGGGCGAGCGCGGTGACCGAGGGAATCGTGTAATACCCGCCGGTGACGGGCTGGGTGTAGCGGGTCAGCGCGTCGCGGATCCCGTCGCCCACGCCCGCCATCCGGCGCAGCATCTCCTCGAGTCGCCACTGGTCGAAGCTGAAGCCGACGAACGCCGTGCCGTGAAGCGACACGGTCCCGTAGGCGACGTTGCGACGGAAGATGTCCAGCTCGACGCCGTCGACCTCGAGCACGGTCCGTGCGACGTGGCTGTCGGCGGGCTTCGCGGCGTCGTCGAGCTCGATGCTGTCGGGCTTGGTCCGGCCGATCACCCGCTCCTGCTCCTCCTGCGCCAGTCCCTCCCACCCGTCGCTGTTGTGCTCCCACAGCTGGAACAGGACCACGCTGCTGTCCGCCCCGGGCGATCCGTCAGGGACCAGCGCCACCTCGGGCGCCTCCAGCAGCGACGGGTTCTCGGTGCCGTCGATGAAGCCGGTGAGATCGCGGTCGTGGCTGTACAACCAGCCGGCCGTCTCCCGCCGCAGCACGGCAACCGCCGCCAGGCCGTCGATCACCGTACGGCCGTTGTCGAACACGGCGGTGCGGTCGCCACCCGCCAGCCACAGCCACGCGTCGTGCTGGGTGGCGGGCATCGTGAATCCATCCGGGCCGACGACACCCTCCTCCCAGCTACGAGCTCCGGTGGGTACGTCGGCCCGGTCCGCCACCTCCGCCCAAAGTTCGGGGCGGAGACCGACGACAAGGTTGACACCGCCGGTGGTGGAAAGCGGCCCTACCAACCCGGCCGCCGCCGTGACCAGATCGACCGCACGTACCCCGGGCCGAAGATCGAACTCCAGGTACCCGTGCTCCGGAGTACCGAGGGCGAAGATGCCCGGCTGTGCGCTCATGATCGTCATGCTCGCAAAGTCCCGGCGACGCCTGCCGCGGCCCTGCGCGTCGGGTCAGCCCCACGTGCTCGCGCATCGAACCTTGCGCCGACGCCTCCGGAGCACGATCAGGAGCAGCAGGGCGGCGGCCGCCCCGGCCGCCGCGCCCGGCTTCTCGCGGACGAACCTGCGAACTTCCGCGACCTTCACGGTCGCGAGGCGATAGAGCTCGTCGACCTGCTGCAGCGCCGCAGCGACCGCCTCCTCCTTTCTGGCCTGCACCCGCGCCGGCACGTCGAAGCGCGAAGCGAGCTCCTCGACGGTGTCGCCCAGCTCGGCGCGCAGTTCCTCGATGTGCACCACACGCTCGTCGCGGAGCTCCTCGACCTCTTCCCGGAGCTCCTCGGGCGACATCGTGCGACCGTCCACGACAGGACGGTCCGGCGCCACAGGCACCGCATCGTCCTCGCTGTCACCGCTGCCCGCACTTCTCGCACCCGTGCTCATCTGGCGCCCCTCTCGTGACTACGCCGTCCCCGCCTGCCTCCATGAAATGACCGTTTACCCCATCCCGCCAGCCCCGGCGGCCGTATACGGCAGGTTCTCGGATCCACAACGTGCAAGCCTCCGAGGGACGAAGCAGGCAAAAGCGATCATTTTTCGAACGTTGTCCGGCGACCGTCGTAACCCGCGCTGTCAATCGGCCCTGATCCGTCAATACGACGTTTGTTTCGTCGCCACCCAGGTAACGCTCTGATTCCATCTCGAGCAGCGCGCAGAGCGAGGAGGGGCCGTGGCAGGCAGGCCGAGGACCGCAGACAAGGGCACCGGCGTGCCGCGGTCGCCGGGAAAGCCCACAGGCACTATCTCCGGTGGTGGCACCGGCGGTCTCACGGGGGAGGTGCGGCCGGATCATCCGGCCGAAGGCCGCTTCGAGGGCAAGCGGTCGGCCACGGTCGACCTGCCGTTCATGACCGCCCAGTTCCGGGTTCCGGATATTCACATGCCGGAGCTCCATATGCCGGAGATCCGTATGCCGGAGATCCGTATGCCGGAAGTGCGTCCGCCGACCCGCGAGGATCTCGACTCGGCCGGACGAAAGGCGCTGTCCGTTCTGCCGCCGCCGAAGACGTTGTTGTTCTTCGGGGGCTTGGCGGCCACCGCGGTCATCGGAGCGATCGAATGGCCGGTAGCGGCGGCCATCGGTATCGGAAGCGCTCTGGCCGGCCGGGGGGCGGCGAAACCCGAGCCGCGGGGAGACGGTCCACAGGTAGGTGGAATGCGCGGGGCGAGGGCGCGGAACTGACCTGATCCATGGAGCGACGAGCCGCGGCAGAGGCCGTGGCTCGTCCGTTGTGTGCGAGGGCAGATGTTGCAGAGTGTGTTCAACCTTGCGGGTAGCGCTGTGGGCACCGTCCTCGGCGCGGCGAACGGGGTGGCCGAACTGGCCTACGCCGCCACCTGCGACGCCACGACGGTGGCGCCGGGCCGGGTGCACGTTCCCCTGCGTGGGGTGCACACCAGCGACGCCGCCATCGCCGCGGCCGTCGAGGAGCAGCTCGCCGAGCATCCCGCGGTCCGCCGCGCGGAGGTGAACGCGGCGCTCGGCCACGTCATGGTCGAGTTCGATCCGGACTTGCTCCCGGTGTCCGACGCACTGGACATCGTGGCGGACGTCGAGCGGGAGAACGGACTCGCGTCGGAGCCGTACACGAGCCAGGAGCATCCGGGGAACGCTCGCCGGGCGCTGCAGGAGGCCGCCCTGTTGGGCATTCACGCCGCCGCGCTCGTCTACACGACGGTCGGCCGGGCGGTGCCCGCCGCACCGGTCGCGCTGCCGGCATCCGTCCTCGCGCTGATCGACGCCTCCCCCCGGCTGCGCGGTTACGTCGCGGGAGCCCTGGGTGAACCCACTGCCGACGCACTGCTCAGCACCGGAGCGGCGTTGTCCAACGGGCTCGGCAAGCGCCCGATCGGGCTCATCGTCGACGCATGCCAGCGTTTCGTCCTCTACCAGGAGAACCAGGCGCGCCGCCGGGTCTGGACAGCGTGGGAGGACGCGCTCGCCGATCAGGAGGGCGCCCATCGAGCCATGCCACGACCAGTGGGCCCGCGCCCTGCACCGATGCCGCCGGGGCCGGTCGAGAAAGTCGCCGACCAGACGCCGCTGGCCGCGCTCGGCGGCGCCGCCGCGCTGTTGGCCGCCACGCGGTCCGTGCCGCTGGCGACCACCGCGCTCGCTCTCGGCGCCCCCAAGGCCGCGCGGTCGGGCCGCGAAGGGTTCGCCGCTCAGCTCGGCCGCGACGCCGCTGCGAAAGGCACGCTCGTCCTCGACCGGAACGTGCTGCGCCGACTCGACCGCGTCGACACGGTCGTTCTGGACGAGGACGTCCTGCTGGCCGGCCACCAGGCCGTGGACGACGTGATTCCCCTCGCGGAGGAGCCCGGCTCCGAGCTGTCCGAGCTCGTCGAGCGGGCCCACGACCTGGTCGACCTGCGAAGGCCGCTGCGGGCACGTGCGAACGAGGGATGGTCGGTCGGGCCGACCGAGCCGGAGCCGACAGGGCGGCTGGGCGAGGTCGCCGCCGTGCTCGGGCGCCGGTCGTCCACGCTGCTGACCCTGCGGCGCGGCGGCGAGCCGGTCGCCCTCATCGGCGTCTCGCCGGCACTGGACCCCTTCGCCGAGTCCGTGGTGGCCTCGGCCACCCGGGCCGGCCTGGTGCTCGTCGGCGGCCCCCGCGAGCTCTCGCGACGCCTGGAGCTCGACGGCGCCGTTCCCGGCGGGGCCGCGCTGATGGACTCCGTGCGGGCGCTGCAGACGGACGGCCACGTCGTCGCCGTGGTCAGCAGGAACCACCGCACCGCGCTGGTCGCCGCAGACGTCGGGATCGGCGTGGTCGGACCCCGGAAGCCCCCGCCGTGGACCGCGGACGTGCTCACCAGAACGGCCACAGAGGTGTGCCTGCTGCTGGACGCGATCGGGGTGGCTCAGCAGGTCAGCCGCCGGTCCGCCCAGCTCGCCGTCGGGGGGTCGGGGCTGGGAGGACTCCTCGCCGTGCTCGGGCCTCCGACCGGCGCCGCGGGACGGGCCGCCATCCCCGTGCACACCGCCGCACTGGTCGCGCTCGGCCTCGGCACCTGGTCGGGGATCTCGTTGGCCAGGCGACCGGGGCCGATACCGGCCGACCGCACGCCGTGGCATGCGATGTCGGCTCACGCCGTGCTGCAGTCGTTGCACAGCGCCCGCACCGGGCTCACCGAGCACGAGTCGCAGCTGCGTCAGCGCGACCGGCCATCCATCGATGACCAGCACGAGGTCGGGCTCACCAGGGCATCGCTGGAGGAGCTCGCCAACCCGCTCACTCCGGCGCTCGCAGCAGGCGCCGGTGTCTCGGCGGCGACCGGCTCGATCCTCGACCCGTTGCTGATCACCACGGTGCTCGCGGTGAACGCCCTGATCGGCGGCGTGCAGCGGGTCGGAGCGCAGCGGGCTCTCCGCACGCTCCGGAAGAGCAGCGCGGCACGCGTCCACGTCCGGCGAGGGGAGTCGGATGTGGAGCTGCGGGCCGACCAGCTGGTCGAGGGCGACGTGATCCGGCTACAGACCGGTGACGCGGTACCGGCGGACTCCCGCGTGCTGACCGGCCATGACCTGGAGATCGACGAGTCGTCCCTGACGGGCGAGTCGGTGCCGGTGGCGAAGTCGAACCGCGCGACGAGCGCCCGAGCCATCGCCGACCGGAGTTCCATGCTCTACGAGGGCACGGTGGTCGCGGTCGGCCGCACCGACGCGGTGGTCGTCGCGACCGGGGACCACACCGAGGCCGGCCGAGCCCTGCGCCAGACCGGCGAGCAGGCGCCGCCGACCGGGGTCGAGACCAGGTTGCGCAAGCTCACCGCACGCGCCCTTCCCATTTCGATCGGTGCCGGTGTCGTCCTGGTGGTGTCCGACCTCCTGCGCCGACGGCCTGCGGGGATCGCGCTCACCCGCGCCGTCAGCCTCGCGGTGGCCGCCGTGCCCGAAGGGCTGCCCTTCGTCGCGACGGTGGCCGAGCTCGCGGCCGCGCGGCGGTTGTCCGCCCGCGGAGCCCTGGTCCGCAACCCGTCGACGATCGAGGCTCTCGGGCGGGTGAACGTGCTCTGCTTCGACAAGACCGGCACGCTCACCGAGGGCCGGATCAGCCTGCGGCAGGTGTCCGACGGAACCGACACCGTGAGCGTCGACGAACCGCTGCGCCCCGACCTGCAGGACGTCATCGCCACCGCCGTGCGAGCCAGCCCGTTCCGGGCCGACCCCCACCAGGTCACCCACCAGACCGACCGGGCTGTGCTGCGCGGCGCCCACACGCTCGGGGTGAGCGCGGAGAACGGTCACGCCGTCGTCGAGCAGCTCGACGAGCTGCCCTTCGAGTCCCGCCGGGCCTACCACGCCACCCTGTGGCGCGGCCGTACCGGCACGCGGATCAGCCTCAAGGGCGCTCCCGAGGTCGTCCTCCCGCTCTGCAGCGCCCGCAGACGCAACGGCGAGACCCAGCCGCTCGACGAGCAGGCCTGCGCCGTGATCGACGAGGAGGTACACCGGCTGGCCCTGCAAGGACACCGCGTGCTCGCCGTGGCCCAGCGGCGCATCACGAACCGGACCGAGCTGACCGAGGACGACGTCACGGAGCTGGAGTTCCGCGGGCTCGTCGCGTTGGTCGACCCCGTCCGGCCGACCGCCGCCCAGGCCGTCGCGACCTTGCGCGCCGCCGGTGTCGAGATCGCCATGATCACCGGGGACCACCCGAGCACGGCGCAGTCGATCGCGAGCGAGCTCGACGCACTGAACGGGCGCACGGTGATGACGGGCACCGAGCTCGAGGAGCTCACGGACTCCCAGCTCGTCGAGGCGCTACCGCGCGCGGCCGTCTTCGCGCGCGTGAGCCCCGCGCAGAAGGCCCGCATCGTCCGGCTGTACCAGCAACGCGGTCTCGCGGTGGCCGTCACCGGTGACGGCACCAACGACGCGCCCGCCATCCGCCTCGCCGACGTGGGCATCGCGCTGGGCGCCAGGGCCACCGCGGCCGCGCGGGAGGCGGCTGACGTCGTGGTCACCGACGACCGGATCGAGACGATCACCGACGCGATCGTCGAGGGCCGCGGCATGTGGACCTCGGTGCGCGACGCGCTGTCCATCCTGCTCGGCGGGAACCTCGGCGAGATCGCCTACACGCTCGCCACGGGCATCGCAGGCAGTAACGGCGGCCTCAACGCACGGCAGCTGCTGTTGATCAACCTCCTCACCGACGTGCTGCCCGCCATGGCCGTCGCCGTCCGGCCACCCGCCGACGCCACGCCCGAGCAGCTGCTCGCCGAAGGCCCCGAACAGTCACTGGGCGGCGCGCTCACCCGCGACATCGAGGTCAGGGCCGCGATCACGGCGACCTCCGCAGGCATCGCGTGGCTGCTGGCCCGGCCCGTGAGCACCGCCGGGCAGGCGAGCACGACAGGGCTCGTCGCGCTCGTCGGCGCCCAGCTCGGGCAGACCCTCGCCGTGCGCGGGCGTACCCCGTTGGTGGCCGCCGCGGTCGCCGGCTCGATGGTGCTGCTGGCGGTCGCGGTGCAGGTACCCGGCCTGAGCCGGGTGGTCGGTTCCCAGCCGCTCCTTCCCCACCAGTGGGCCATCGCCCTCAGCGCCTCCGTGGGGGCCACCGGCGCCCAGCTCGTGGCGCAACGGCTACTGACAGGCGCCTGAACGCGCTCGTCATCTTCTCGCCACCGGACATCCAGTCCACCGGCGCGCAATGCTCACCACCGCCACCGATCCTGGAGCAATTCCTCGGAAGGCGGATGCGATGACTGAGATGCTCACCGCGGTGCTGGTCGCTGTTGCGGCTTCCCTGCTCGAGCGGCTCGCGGTGCGGGTCGCCCGGTCCCTCTGGGGAGCGCTGCGGCCTGCCACCGTCTGATCCACAAGCGGCGCACTGACCTCTACCTGCCGATTCCCGAAACCGGAGGCGGATCGGCGCGTACGTCGTAGGCCGGTGGCACTCCGCCGGTACGGGTACTGATCGCCACGGCGGCGTCACGAACGGCGCGGCCGATCCTGTCCATCTCTTCGTCCGACTTCCGGTCGGGCATCGCGAGCACCGTCACGATCATGCGAACGCGGCCGTCGGCGTCGAACGCGGCAGCCGCGGCGACGCCGTGCGGCTGGTCGGCGGCCCCGGCACTGCGCCCGAACCCGTCCGCGCGTACCCGCGTGACCACGTCACCCTGATCGCGCAGCTCGTCCGGCGGAAGGCGATGTCTCGACGCCTCCCCCTGCAGACCCCACGCGGCGACGACCTGCCGCACAGCCGTGGCGGGCTCCGGCAGCCGGTCACCGATCCCGATGCTGACCCTGACCCCCTGCGTGCACTCACCCGTGGCGACGACGACGAACTCCCCGGAGCCGTCGGGGACCACGGCAACCGTGACGGCGCGCAGTCGCATGCTCAGCTCGTCGAGCTCCTCACGCACGACCCCGGCCGTGTGTTCGCCGGTGCGGGCGAGAGTGAGCAGGCGCGGCCCGAGCGTCCAGCCCGCCCGCTCGGGCGAGACGCCCCATCCCTGGGCACGCAATGTGGCCAGAATTCCGTAGCAGGTGCTGCGATTGAGGGCCAGGTCGGCGATGAGCGTGGCCGGGGATACCGGACGTGGATACTCCACGGCGAGACGCTCCAGGATCCGGATGGCTTTCTCGACCGCGGGCACGTCCGACGACACCTGTTCTCCCCTTGCGTTGCGCATGTACCGGCGGGAACTTCACTAGTATCACTGTAACTAGCGGCCATCCGGGCGCATTCGCGGAGCCGGCGCTCCACTTACACACGGGCTCACGCCGCCTGTCGGCCCGCGACAGCAGAGCGGCACCACCTCTGGCAGCGGCGCCACCACGCCGCCCCAGGCCCGTCACCACTCCCGCAGATGCGGTCAAGATCGTGAGTGGTCTCCGTTTCTGCGGACACAGCCGGGGCGGCGCCCCGCCCCTCCTTGCTCGCCGCGTGGCCTCCGCAGCCGGGAAGGCTCCGGCCTCGAACGATCGACGCGATGAATGAGGTCATAGCGAGAATCGTCCTCGACACTGTTGCCGGGCACCCCTGCTATCCAGCACTGTTATTACACAAAGGGAAATCCCGACAATCAAGGAGATGACGATGGCGAAGGTGCTGTGCGTCCTGTACGACGACCCGATTGACGGATATCCGTCCACTTACGCCCGCGACACCCTTCCCGTGCTGGAGCGCTACCCGGACGGACAGACGCTTCCCACTCCGGCAGGCATCGACTTCACGCCGGGCCAGCTGCTGGGCAGCGTGTCGGGCGAGCTCGGGCTGAGGAAGTACCTCGAAGGCCTGGGCCACGAGCTGGTCGTCACCTCCGACAAAGAAGGGGCCGACTCGGAGTTCGACCGCCACCTCGCCGACGCCGAGGTCGTGATCTCCCAGCCGTTCTGGCCCGCGTACCTCACGGCGGAGCGGATCGCGAAGGCCCCCAACCTCAAGCTCGCCCTCACCGCGGGCATCGGCTCGGACCACGTCGACCTCGACGCAGCGATCAAGCACGGTGTGACCGTTGCCGAGGTGACCTTCTGCAACAGCATCAGCGTCGCCGAGCACGTCGTGATGATGATCCTCTCGCTCGTGCGCAACTACCTCCCGTCGCACGAGTGGGTCCGCAAGGGCGGCTGGAACATCGCCGACTGCGTGGCCCGCTCCTACGACCTCGAGGGCATGGACGTCGGCACGGTCGCCGCCGGGCGGATCGGGCTCGCCGTGCTGCGCCGCCTCGCCCCGTTCGACGTCCGCCTGCATTACACCGACCGGCACCGCCTCCCGGCCGAGGTCGAGGAGGAACTCGGCCTGACCTACCACGCCACCACGCAGGAGATGGCTCCGCACTGCGACGTGGTCACCATCAACGCGCCGCTGCACCCCGAGACGCAGGGCATGTTCGGCGATGATCTGCTCTCGCAGATGCGCCGCGGGGCCTACCTGGTCAACACCGCCCGCGCGCTGATCGTCGACCGGGACGCGGTCGTGCGCGCCCTGGAGAGCGGCCAGCTCGCCGGGTACGCCGGTGACGTCTGGTACCCGCAGCCCGCCCCGTCCGACCACCCCTGGCGGACCATGCCCCACCAGGGCATGACCCCCCACATCTCGGGCTCGTCGCTGTCGGCGCAGGCACGCTACGCAGCGGGCACTCGGGAGATCCTCGAGTCCTTCTTCGCCGGCACGCCGATCCGCGACGAGTACCTGATCGTCGACGCCGGAAAGCTCGCCGGCACCGGAGCGCACTCCTACAGCACGAACAGCTGATCCACCGGGCACGGGCCCGGGGTGCCGTACGGCATCCCGGGCCCGTCCGTCATTTCCGCCGTGCCACCTGCAGTCGCCCGCTCGGCGACTCAGCAGAGGCCGGCGCGCCTGCGCACCCACGTCTCCGGCTCGCCGCACTCGCGGGCGATCCGCTTCCACGAGAAGCCGTCGCCGCGACGGGCCGACAGATAGTCGTCCATGCTGTCGTAGCCGAAGCGGTGCGCGATGGCATCGGCCCGCCGTTGCGTGCGTGACCGCGAGGTCGCGTGCAGGTGCCGATCGATCCCGTGGCGGCGCATCGCGGACTCGACCGCGGGCCGCGACATCCCGACCTCGACGCCGATCGCCGCCACGGTCCAGTGCTTGCGCAGGTGGCGGTCCTCGAGGTACGCGGCGACGTCCGGGAACCCGAGTTCCTCCACCACCGGCAGCCACGACTGATCCCAGCGGGCCCGGCGCCTGCCACGGACCTCGTCGTCGACGGCCGCGGCGGCCTCCGGGTCGACCGCGGCGAGGTGCCGGCTGAGCCAGTCCTTGTGCAGGCCGGCCGCGCGGCTGATCGCCGCGAGGCTGGAGCCGTCCCGGATGCGCTCACGCACCAGCGTGCCGATGTCGGAGAAGCCAAGGCGCTCCGCCGCGGCCGTGGCCGTCTCCCGCAGCCGCTCGTCCGCGTACCGGCGGGTGGCGGCGGCCCGCTTCTCCAGGGAGATCGCCGCCAGCGTGGCCAGCGTCTTGCGACGGCGCTGCTCGGGCTGGGGCCTGCCACGCGCCGCGAGCGCTGCGGCCCTGCTCAGCCCACCGGACTTCGCCCAGCGCATCCCGACATCGCACCCTTCACGGATCGCGGGGTCGGTCGACCTGCGGACGGTCAGCGCAGCCGCCCGGCGCTCCCGGGTGGAGGTGCCCTCCAGGGGCTGCCCACGTTCGAGACCGAACGCCGCCCGGTAGTCCTCCTGGTTCCAGCCGTGAGAGCGCAGGTGCGCCAGAACCGACCGGAACCACTCCCCGCAGAGGTGGCACATCACCACCGGCCCGTCCCCGATCACCACGCCGATCGGGGCGTAGTGAACCGTTCCGTCCGCTAGCACCCCGGCGACCTCGTGCACAGATCGACCGCGCGCCCACGCCGACGGCACGTATTCCGGCGGATGCGGCGGCGCCGTCCACACTGTCTCCGCTGATGACATCAGGCCTCCCGAGGCGGGGAACGATGGCCACTAGTATCACTGAGACTAGCCTCTGCGAACCTCCCGGGCGAGGTTGTCTAGTGTCGCGGAAACGGGGTTCCTTGCCCGGATCCGGTGTCCAGGCGCAGTGTCCCTGCGGGACACCCGCACCCGGGCAATCGCAAGGCGGAGGAGGCGCCGATACCGCTGTTGTATCGGCGCCGACGACAACGCCGCGAGGCGCCGCCTGGGCGCCGGAGACGGGTAAGACGACCTCGTTTCCTCGGCACTAGGCTGAGGCGATGCATCTCGGTCTGGCCGAGTGGATCGTGCTCAGCGTGATCGACGAGCGACCGGTGCACGGATTCGCCGTGGCCGCGTTGACGGCCCGCGACGGCGAGCTCGGAAGGATCTGGCACCTTCCTCGTCCGGTCGTGTACCGCGCGCTCGGCAGGCTGCTCGAGGCCGAGATGGTGCGGCCCGATGCGGTGGAGTCCGAGGCCGGGCCGCAACGCACGGTGTATGCGAGCACCCCGCTCGGCCATCGCGAGGCCGAGAAGTGGCTCCAGACCCCCGTCGAGCACGTCCGTGAGATGCGCTCGCACTTCCTGGTCAAGCTCGCGCTGCTGGACCGCCGCGGCGGCGACCCCGCCCCCGTGCTCGCCCAGCAGCGCGAGACATTGACGACCATCGCGCGAGCGCTGGACGCGGAGGCCGCCCGGCACACCGGTTTCGACGCCGTGCTGTTCAGCTGGCGCCGGGCGACCACCGCATCGGCCCTCGACTTCGTGGAGGACCTGTCCCGCGCATCGACCATCCGCTGACGGATCAGCTCAGGTCGGTGATCACCGTCTTGGTCTCCATGTAGTTGTTGAAGACGGCCTGGCCCATCTCCCGGCCCCACCCGGATTCCTTGTAGCCGCCGAACGGGAGGGTCGCGTCGAACACGTTCCAGGTGTTGACCCACACCGTGCCCGCCCTCAGCCGCCGAGCGGTGCGGTAGGCCTTGCCGATGTCGCGGGTGAACACCCCGGCACCCAGCCCGAAGTTCGTGTTGTTGGCGGTGGGCAGGATGTCGCGGTCCGCGTTGAACGGCGCGGCGGCCACGACCGGACCGAAGATCTCCTCCTGAACGGCCTTCATCTCCTCGCGAGTGCCGGTGAGGATCGTCGGGGCCACGAAGTACCCCTTGTCGCCCACCCGCTCGCCGCCGATGATGTTCGCGCCCTCGTCGCGGCCCGAGCTGATGTAGCCGGTCACCCGGTCGAACTGCTCGGACGACACCAGCGGGCCCATCATGGTCGACTCGTCGAGCCCGTTGCCGACCTTGATGTTGCGGGCCTGCTCGGCAACGCCTTCCACGACCTGGTCGTACACCGACTCCTCGACGTAGAGCCGGGAGCCCGCGACACAGCACTCGCCCTGGTTGAAGAAGATCGCGTTGGCCGATCCGGCGATGGCCTTCTCGATGTCCGCGTCGGCGTAGACGACGTTGGGCGACTTGCCGCCCAACTCCAGGGTGACCTTCTTCAGGTTGCCCGCAGCCGCCTGCACGATCTGCTTGCCCACCTCGGTGGACCCGGTGAACGCCACCTTGTCCACGTCGGGGTGAGCGGCCAGCGCCGCGCCGGCGTCACCGAAGCCGGTGACGATGTTGAGCACGCCCGGCGGCAGCCCCGCCTGCATCGCCAGCTCACCGAGCAGCAACGCCGACAGCGGCGTCTGCTCGGCAGGCTTGAGGACGATCGTGCACCCCGCCGCGAGCGCGGGGGCCACCTTCCACGCGGCCATCAGCAGCGGGAAGTTCCACGGAATGATCTGCGCCGCCACCCCGACCGGCTCCCGCAGGGTGAACCCGAGGTAGGCGTCCGGGTCGTGCGCCGAGATCGGCAGCGTGCTGCCCTCGATCTTGGTGGTCCAGCCCGACATGTAGTGGAACATGTCGGCCGCCAACGGCACGTCCGCCGCCTTGGCCACCGCAAAGGGCTTTCCGTTGTCCAACGACTCGAGGAGTGCGAACTCCTCGAGGTGATCCAGGATCAGGTCACCGAGCTTGTGGATGATCCGGCCGCGCTGCCCGTGGGGCATCTTGCGCCACGCCGAACCGTCCTCGAACGCGGCACGCGCCGCACGTACGGCCCGGTCTGCGTCTTCCGCCTGACCGTGCGCGACCGAGGCGAGTACCTCCTCGGTGGCCGGGTTGACGCTGTCGAACGTCGAGCCCGACGCCGCGTCGACCCATTCGCCATTGATCAGCATCTTGCGGCTGAGCGATCCCACGACCTCCTGGATGCGGGGTGCCTCGAACGCCAGGGTCATCATCGTCCTCCTCGCTGGAATCAGACTGGTTCGCCGCCACGACCCAGAACGCCATGGAACCACCGCATCTGCGGAACGTCGATAGAAATGGGCCCGCAAAAGCGGATTCTCTACAGTTGTCCCCGCCCATCCGGCCAGGTACGAGGGCGAACGATCACGGGGCGGGCGCCGGCTCCCGCCGGACCCGCGGGGCGGGCATTGACCACGTGCTGAAGGCGGGCTCGCGACCGCCCTCGCGGTCGCCGAGATGACGAGCGCCGAACGGCATCACACGAGGGGTGACTGACCGAACACGACCGGGTGAACAGGGCGTCGCGTTACGCCTACTGCTCGTCGCTCTCCGTCGTTCGGCCGCCGCGTAGCCACCCGAACGGGTCAGTTCGAGCCATCCCGTTCGGTTGACTTACCCGGCCCCATCGTCGGGGCCAATCACCGAGTGCCTCCTGGAGCTCCCCGATGTACCGATCTCTCCCTGCACCCGCGCGCGACTGGGTGCTGCTGATCACTCGCGTCGTGATCGGTGTCGTGATGTTCGCCCACGGCTACCAGAAGCTGGCGATCGACGGGATCGGCCAGACCTCCCGGGGCTTCGAGACCATGAGCATCCCGCTCGCCATCATCTCCGCGTCGTTCGTGACGGTCGTCGAGTTCGCCGGCAGCATGCTGATGATCGCCGGCGTGGCAACGCTCCTGGTCTCCGGACTGGAGCTCATCACGATGGCGGGCGCCGCGGTCTTCGTTCACATCCCCAACGGCATCTTCGTCGCCGACGGAGGGTGGGAGCTCGTCGGCGTGCTCGGTGCCGGGCTCCTGGGTATCGCGGCCACCGGTCCGGGGCGGTACAGCGTGGCCCACCTGCTGCGCATGCGTGAGGAGACGCCAGCGGTCGGCGCACGCTGACGAAGGAGGGCCGGTCCACACACCGGGCGCGTCGGCGCCCGGCACCTCTTCCACCAGTCGAGAGCTCGATCGAACCCGGAGATCCCTATGACCCTGCCCCGCCCCTTCGATGACATCGCCGTCCTCGTCGCCCGCGTCCTCCTCGGCGTCGTGCTCGTCGCGCACGGCCTCCAGAAGCTGCTCACGGACGGCATCGGCGCCACCGGCGCGGCGTTCGGGTCGATGGGCGTCCCCTTGCCCTCCGTCTCCGCGTTCTACGCGATGGTCGCCGAGCTCGGCGGCGGCCTGCTGCTGCTCGTCGGGCTCGTCACCACGGTGGCGGCGGGCCTCGTCGCGCTGGACATGCTGGGTGCACTGATCCTCGTCCACGTCCGCAACGGCGTGTTCGTCGATCAGGGCGGCTGGGAGCTCGTCGGGCTGATCGCGGTGGTCGCGCTGCTGGTGGCGGCTGTCGGCGGCGGGCGGTACAGCCTCGACGGCCTGCTGGCAGCGCGACGCGACCCGACCACGGCTGCCTCGTCCGACTGAGGCGAAGGCGCCCGCGCTACAGCGATTGGTAGGCGCGGCTACGCAGCTGGCGGCGGGAGGTGATGTTGAGCTTCCCGAAGATCCTGCTCAAATGCCATTCCACCGTGCGCGGACTCAAGAACAACCGCGCCGCGATCTCCGGATTCGACAAACCCTCCCGTACCAACCGCACAATCTGTGCCTCTTGAGCCGTCAGCTCACTACTGGTCTCCACATTCCGCTTACGCGCTGTCTCGCCGGTCGCCCCCAACTCACGAGCCGCACGCCCGGCAAACGCCTCCATCCCCATCCCCGAGAACAGCTCGAAAGCCAGCCGCAACTGCTCACGCGCATCCAACCGTCGCCGCTCCCGGCGCAACCATTCCCCGAACACCAGATGCGCCCGCGCAAGCTCACCCTTGACGCGGGTCCGGCCCAGCCGCTCGATCGCCTCCCGATAGGCGTCCTCGGCCCCACCGGCCTCACTCATCAGCGCACGACACCGCGCCTCGATCCCCAACGCCCAGTCCGTTCCACTGGCCCGGGTCGTCTCGACGAGCTGCTCCAGAGCACCTGCAGCACCCTCGGGCCGCCCGCCCCGGGTGGCCGCCTCGACGAGCTCGACCAGCACCCCCCACGGTTCCACGCCCATCACCGGCGGGTACTCGCTCGCCCGCCGAGCCGCGACGTAGGCGTCCTCGTACCGCCCCAGGCTGTTGCAGAGCAACGCGTCCGCCGCACCCGTGATGATCAGCCCGAATCCCTCGCCCCGGCGGAGCACCTCCTCGGTGGTGGTCTCGATCAGCCGGAACGCATCGGCTTCCCGGCCGCGCCAGGCAGCGAGCAGGAGGGCGCCGTAGGGCGCGACGGGGATCCCGGTCGCCGCACTCACCGACTCCACCTCCTGGAGCAGCCCGGCAGCCTCGGCGAGCTCGCCCAGGTACACGAGCGAGCCGATACGTGAGGTCAGGGCGAGAGGGAGCGTGGTGAGCGCACCCGCATCGCGGGCGAGCTCCAGGTGGCGCGACGTCTCCAACGTCGCCTCGTCCCACAGGTTTCCCGCCGTGATGTGGGCGAGCCAGAGCCAATGCAGCTCGGACGGGCAGAGGTCCGGGCTGCGGAAGGCACACAGCGCCCGCCGCAGCATCGGCACTCCCGCGGCATAACCGTCGGTGAAGCGGATAGCGAGGCCGTCGAGGAGCAGATCGGGCGCGCGCGGGGGCCCGGCGGGCGCCGGCGCGGCACGGGCGGCCTCGGCCGCGTCCCGCACACCGTCGTTGGCCAGTGCGCCGGCGAACATCGTCGCCAGCAATGCGTCCAGGTAGGTCTCGCGGGCCAGCCGGACGTCGAGCGGCTCGAGCTGTTTGGCGGCGCTGAGCAGCAGCGGCGGGGCTTCCCGGCCCCGGTTCACGGTCAAGGCGATCCGGGCGCGCAGCAGGTCCATCTGAGCGTTCTGGAGCTTGTCCAGTGGGAGCGCCTCCACGAGGGCGAGCAATCGCCGGGTCGCATCGGGCATCCCTGCGTGGTGCGTCGCCTGGGCCGCGGCAAGGGTGCGGTCGGCCCGGCGCGCCGGCTCGGGAGTCAGTTCGGCCGCGCGTTCCAGGAAGGCAGCCGCAGCGGCAAGCCCGCCACGTGCCTGCGCCCGATCGGCCGATCGCTCGAGCTCCGCGGCCACGTCCTCGTCCGGAGCGAACGCGGCCTGCGCACGGTGCCAGGCCCGGCGATCGGGATCCGTCTCGGCATCGGTGGCGTCCGCCAGCGCCTGGTGTGCGTTGCGCCGCTCCTCCGGCGACGCCGCCCAGTAGATCGCCGATCGCACCAGCGGGTGCCGGAACCGCACCACCGTGCCGATCTCGACGAGCCCGGTGGCAACGCTCGGAGCCGCTGCCGCGCAGCCGATTCCCAGCCGCTCTGCTGCACGCCACACCAGGACCGGGTCGCCGACGGGCTCTGCGGCGGCCACCAGCAGCAGCTGCCGGGCCTCGGCATCGAGCGCGCCCATCTGACGCCGGAAGCTCTCCTCGATCTGCCGCGGGAGCGCCCCCGTACCCGACAACCCGAACCCCGCCACCAGCTGCGCGGACGTCAGCCCACGTGGCAGCTCCAGCAGCGCCAGCGGGTTGCCCCGCGTCTCGGCGACAATCCGGTCGAGGACACGGTCGTCCACGGGCCCGCGCACGACCTCGTCCAGCAGCGCTCGCGCCTCGACCGGGGCCAACCCCGTGACCTCGAGCTCCGGCAGATCCTCCAGCTCCACGACCTCGTCGGGAACCCGGGCCGCGAAGACCATCGCCACCGACTCGGCCCCCAGCCTGCGCGCAACGAAGGCCAGCGCCTGGGCCGAAGCGTGGTCGAGCCATTGGGCGTCGTCCACGACGCAGACGAGGGGGCGCTTACAGGCCGCCTCGGCGATCAGGCCGAGTGCAGCCAGCCCCACCAGGAAGCGATCCGGGGCAGGCCCGTCGCTCAGCCCGAAAGCTGTGGACAGCGCTCGACGCTGCGGCCCCGCCAGCCCCTCGGCCCGGGCCAGCATCGGCCCGCACAACTGGTGCAACCCGGCGAATGCGAGCTCCATCTCCGACTGGACACCGACTACCCGTGCCACCCCGAGCCCGTGCCGGGCCGCCCGCTCGACCATGTACTCGAGCAGGGCCGTCTTGCCCACACCCGGTTCACCACGCAGGACCAGCGCGCGACTCTCACCCGCCCGAACGGCCTCCAACAGCCGATCGAGCGTGTCGCGTTCGCTGTGCCGGTCACGTAACAACGGATCACACCGCCAGCGTGCGTCTTCGTCGGGCCACCTACCGAGTATCCGGATGCCGTCGCGCCGGCCGCCACATATCGACCCGGCGGCGCGGGGTCGCTGTGAGGTCATGGCCGACCCCCGGGTCGCGTACCAGCGCTTGCAGGGTATTCGGCGGTTCGCACGAGACACGAGTCACGTATCGCCGGAAACAGGCCCGTCAGGGGTGCCGGCGCTGCGCCGGTCGCCCGCCCCCGAGATTTTCACGGGTTCGATCGAGTCGCAACGCCGCCGATCGTGCCGGTGTCAGATGCCCAGCACAAAGGAGACGGCGTTGGTCACCCCCGAGTACTTCGACAAATACGACAACTTCACCTTCGGGCGAGACAGCGAGGGCGTGCTCCTGCTGCGCTTCCACACCAACGGGGGTCCGGTGGTGTTCACCGGCCGGACCCACCAGGACTTCCCGGCTGCACTCGACGAGATCTCCCTGGACAAGGACAACAAGGCGCTGGTCATCACCGGCACAGGCGACGCCTTCATGGATCAGATCGACGGGCCGAGCCTCGGGGAGATATTCAAGCCCGCCACATGGGAGAAGACGCGGAGCGAGGGCTCGAAGGTGCTCCAGCGACTGATCGAACTGCCGATGCCCGTGGTCGGCGTCGCCAACGGGCCCGCGATCGTCCATTCGGAGTACCTGCTCCTCGCCGACATCCATATCGCGTCGGAGCGGGCGACGTACGGCGATTCCCCACACCCCGCGTTCGGCATCACCGGTGGCGACGGGGTGCAGGTCGTCTGGGAGGAGATAGCGGGAACGGCCCGCGCAAAGTGGCTGCTCTGGACCGGCGAGCAGATCGACGCGCAGACGGCCCTGCAGTGGGGCGTCGTGAACGAGGTGGTCGCCCATGACCACGCCGTCGAGCGAGGCGTGCAGATCGCCCGCCACCTCGCCGCGAAACCGGCGCTCTACCGCGCCCTGCAGAAGCAGACGCTGAACGTCAACCTGCGTCGCCGGATCCTCGAGGACGTCCCCTTCGGTATGGCGCTCGAAGGTCTCACAGCGGCCGATCTGCCGTACCAGAACCAGACGTGACGCCCCCGGGCCCACGGGGCCGGCACCCGGGGCGACACGCCAGAGACTTCCACGGGTGCGATGAGCGTGGCCCGAATGTGACGCTGCGACAGACACACGGCCCCCGGATGAACGGGCGCGAGCCGTGACGAGGTCCCCAGATCACGCCGGTGGACACCGGCTCCGGGAGACGCACGCAGAAATAACGATTCGACACGAGAAACATCTGGAGGAGAAGTGAGCACGATGACCAACGGACGCACATCCGACGCCGACGCCGCCGACCACGCCTTCTGGCGTGACCACAGCACCATCGTGCTGTCACCGGTCGCCGCACCATCCATTCTCGGACTGTTCGGCTTCGCCGCAGCCACCTTCATGGTCGCCGCCAACCTGGCCGGCTGGTACGGCAGCAGCGACACCCCACTCGTCCTGTTCCCCTTCGCCCTCACCGCAGGCGGCATCGCCCAGTTCCTCGCCGGCATGTGGGCCTACCGCGCCCGCGACGCCATCGCCACCGCCATGCACGGCATCTGGGGATCCTTCTGGATCGCCTACGGCCTCTACACCCTGCTCATCGCACTCGGCGTCCTACCAGCGGCCACCGGCAGCGGCAGCGCTCCGGGGGCCCTCGGATTCTGGTTCGTCGTCCTCGCCGCCATCACCTGGATCGGCGCCATCGCCGCCACAGCCGACAACAGCGCGCTCACGGCCCAACTGGTCATGCTCGCCGCCGGCTCCACACTCCTGGCCATCGCCCTGCTCGCCGCCACACCCACCGTGCTGGTCATCGGCGCCTACCTGCTCATCATCAGCGCCCTGATCGCCTGGTACCTCGCCGCCGCGCTGATGCTCGAAGCCGCCTTCAACCGGCCCGTCCTGCCCACCGGAAAGCGCCACACCGCGCAGGCCACCGACGTCCTGACCAGCAACCCGATCCAGTACGCCGCGGGCGAGCCCGGCGTCAAGGTCGGGCAGTAGCTCCACCCCCATCAGACACAGATCGACTTTCGAAGAACTGGACACCATGGACACCACGGACAAGACCCTGTACGCCGATGTTCTCGTCATCGGGTTCGGCAAGGGCGGCAAGGTCACCGCCGCCACGGTCGGGGACCTCGGAAAGCGTGTGGTGCTCGTCGAGCAGTCGGATCAGATGTACGGGGGCACGTGCCCCAACGTCGGTTGCGTACCGACGAAAGCGCTCGTGCACCACTCGGGCAAGCGCCGGTCGGGCGACTCGGTGAAAGACTTCTACGAGCACTCCGTCGAGCACGTTCAGGCGCTGACCTCACTGTTCCGCAGCGGCAACTACGACGCATTGAACAACGCCGACACCGTGACAGTGGTCACCGGGCGAGCCACTTTCGTCGACCCACACACCGCGGCCGTCGGAGTGGGCGAAGACCGCCTCACCATCGTCGCCGAGAAAATCCTGATCAATACGGGCTCCGAACCGGTCATTCCGGATATCGCAGGGCTGCGGGGCAGCAAGTACGCCCTCACCAGCACCGATCTGATCCGCACGACGGACCTGCCTGAACGGCTCGCGATCCTGGGCGGTGGTTACCTCGGCATCGAGTTCGCGTCCATCTACGCCCGGTTCGGTTCCCACGTCACCGTGTTCGAGGCCGCGCCGAAGATTCTCGGCCGCGAGGACGACGACGTCGCTGCCGTCGCCGAGGACATCCTCGCGGGCGAGGGTATCGAGATCATCACCGGCGCGCGTGTGGTGGAGATTCGCGACGGTGAGAGCGATGCGACCGTCGTCTTCGAGAACGGGGGCCTGGAGCACACCCACGAGGTCGACGCGATCCTTGCCGCCACCGGTCGCGCGCCGGCGACCCGCGACCTCGGGCTGGACGCCGCCGGCGTCCGCACCACGTCACACGGGGCCGTCGAGGTCGACGAGTACCTGCGTACGAGCCAGCCACACATCTACGCCCTCGGGGACGTCAACGGCGGCCCGCAGTACACCTACATCTCTCTCGACGACAGTCGCATCGTCATCGACCAGCTCGTCGGCGAGGGCAGGCGCTCGACCGCGGACCGGGTGGCGATTCCCCGCACCTTGTTCATGACCCCGCCGTTCGCGTCCGTGGGGCTGACCGAGCGGGAGGCACGCGAAGCGGGATACCTGGTGAAGATCACGAGCCAGCCGGTCGCCGAGATCGTCGCGATGCCGCGCGCATACGCCGTCGAGGAAACCCGGGGAGTCATGAAGTTCGTGATCGACGGCTGGACGGACGAGATCCTGGGCGCCGCCCTGCTGAGCATCGACGCGCAGGAGCTCATCAACACGGTCGCGCTCGCCATGCGCTACGGGATCAAGGCGGCCCAACTCCGCGACGCGATCTACACCCACCCCAGTTCGACGGAAGCGTTCAACGACGTGCTCGCCACGGTCGTGCGCACGGACGAGCCGCACGGGTCACGGGTCTGATCATCGACGCATATCGGTCGATCCCGCCCGATACGGATCGAGCCACCGATCTGCCCAAGTGCCACGAACCGGTGAAGACATCCGGATGTCGGCAGCAAAGGCCTTACCGCATTGCCACCCACGTATACTCGGTTCAAAACGAACAGACGGCGGAACAGATGTCCCTTGATCACAATGAATTCCTACAGCTGAGCCGGATTGCGGATTTCACGAGAAGGAGTGATCCCGAGCTCGTCCGCAGGCTCGCTGCACCCATGGGGCCGCGCCGCCGACTGTGGACGACCAGGGCGTCCTCGGTCACCCTGGCGATCTGTGTGCTGCTGGGGCTGGTCGGACTCGTGACCGGCGTTACCGCGATCACTGTCGTGGGAGGGGTCACCCTGCTGACCATCTACCCGCTGCTTCTCATCGTGGCGAGGGAGCGGCCGCACCACCGGACCATCGGACCGGAGGGGAAGTAGAGCACGTTGGCCTGGGGACCGTTCATCAAGAAGCACTGGCAGACGGCGCTGCACTGGGTGGTGGTGGGCGCCGCTGTCGGCTACCTGGCCTGGTTGATTCCCGGACTGGTGGGCCAGGCGGACGAGGCCTTCGGTTCGCTCGACCACCTCCGCTGGGGATGGCTGTTCGTCGCGGTCCCGTTCGGCGTCTCGGCGCTGGTCGTGTACGGCGAGCTGCATCGGCAGCTTCTCCTCGTCGGCGGGGCGCGGCTGTCGGTCCCGACCGTCCAGGGCATCAACTTCGTCGAGAACGCGGTGTCCACCACGATCCCCGTGGTCGGCGGGGCCGGCGCCATCCTGTACGCGATCGACCAGCTGCGCCGGCGCAAGGTCGACTCGGCACTGGCCTCCTGGTCTGTGCTGGTGGCCGGGGTGATCGCCACCCTCAGCCTGCTGGTACTCGGTTCGGTCGGCCTCGGTGTCGTGGGCCGCATTCCCCTGGCCCTCGGCATAACAATTGCGCTGGTCATCGCGCTCGGCTCCGTGGGTGCGTGGAAGTTGCTGACCCATCCCGAGGTGTTGCGCCACGGCGTACGCGGGCTGGTGCTGGTGGCCCAATGGATCCCAGGGGTGTGCAAGACCTGCCGGTCCGCGTGGGCGGAGCGGGCCGACCAGGTCTCCCGGCGGCTGTCCGCCCGCCTCACGGTGCTGCAGCCGAGCGGCCTGCGCTGGCTCGGCCTGATCGCGATCGCGGCCTCGACGTGGGTGCTGGACTTCCTCAGCCTGGCCGCCAGTGTGGCGGCGGTGGGCGCTTCAGTGCCGTGGGGCGGGCTCCTGGTGGGCTTCCTGCTCGTGCAGGCAAGCATCGCCCTGCAGATCTTCCCGGGCGGCGCCGGGCTGGCCGAGACGAGCTTGCTCGCACTGCTGCTGGCCTCCGGCGTGCCCGCGGCGCAGGCAGCGGCCAGCGTGCTGATCTACCGGTTGATCACGTGGCTGGGTCTCGCGTTGATGGGCTGGCTGGTGTACGCGCTGTGGATCCACACCGCTCCACTGCATCTGCACCGCCACGCGCCCGAGCTCACTCCTGCGTGAAGCCGGAGTCGCGACCGTCCGTCGGCGTCGCACGGTCACCCTCTTCCGCGAGCGGGTGACCGCAACGCCAGCAGCGCTGCAGAGATTCCGGCGACGGCATGGCGCGGCACTCCGGACACAGCTGGTCGAGCCAGCACACGGAATCGCCCCCCTCGACGGGGCCGTCGAGATCCGACATGAGGCGATCGTAGAACAAGCGCGCGGCGTCGGAATGAGGAATTGTATGTGCTCCGGATTCCGGGCCCAATTCACCCGGGGCCCAAATCATCATGCTCTCGTGCATCTCGGGCCCGGATTGACGCCGTCGGCATCACCGACGAACCTGCGTGGGTGACCGACCCGTTCGACCTCGACCGCTTCGTCGACGCGCAGGACGACGGCGACACCTACGACCAGGCGTTGCGCGAACTGCGCGCCGGCCGCAAGCGCAGTCACTGGATGTGGTTCGTCTTCCCACAGATCGCCGGGCTCGGCCTGAGTGAGACATCCCGGCACTTCGCGATCTCCGGCCTCGCGGAGGCGCAGGCCTACCTCGCCCACCCGGTGCTCGGGCCGCGCCTCATCGAGTCGGCGTCGGCACTCAACGACCTCCACGGTGTGAGCGCGGTGCAGGTGTTCGGTCCGGTCGACGCGCAGAAACTGCGATCGTCGATGACGCTCTTCGCCCGCGCCGCGCCGGACCAGCAGGTGTTCCGCGATGTGCTCGCCCGGTATTTCGGAGGAGAGCCGGACGAGGCCACGACCAGCAGGATGTGATGCGCGGCGTTACGGCCGCAGCTACCGGTGGAGCCGGAGAAAGGACTCGGCACCGATCAGCCGGTTCACCACCGCCCATGTCCCGGGCCCGAAGTACGGTCTCGCGTCGGCCGTCGTGATCAGTTCGGGCCGGTCGAGCCGGTGGTCGACGCCCTTCCATGTGAGGACGCACTCGCCGGCCGCGAGGACGTTCTGTGCCCAGTTCGTGCGGGGGCCCCAGGGCAGCGCGACCACGAAGGCGTCAGCCGTGGCCCGCACGGCGACCGGCACCGACAGCGCCCGTCCTGTCTTGCGGCCACGGTGGTGCACCACCGCCCAGAGTGGGAAGAAGCGCCGCCCGGCCAGTGCGCGGGCGATAGGGGCGCTCGCCTTGGCCATCGTGGGCGGGGTGGATCGCGTCGTCGTCATGCTCGTGATCGTCCTGTCGCCTGCTGCGTCCCGCATCGGGGTCGCCCGGTAGGCCCGATGACGGAAATCCGTCAGGCGATGCCGCGGCGCAGCGCATAGGCCGTCGCATCGGCCCGGCCCCTCGCACCGATCTTGCGATAGAGGTTGGCGGTGTGCCGCTCGACGGTGTGCACCGTGATCCCGAGGCTGCGCGCGATACCTGCGTTCGACTCCCCGGCCGCCAGCAACCGGAGCACGTCCAGCTCACGAGCGGTCACGCCGTCGGCAGGAGGGGTGGCGGGCACCGCGGGTGGGACGACGTCACCACCGGTCAGGAAGCGGGTGACCAGCTCCAGGTCCCCGCGGGCGTCCGCCATGAACAACGTCGGTGACGAGCCGGCCAGCTCGACCAGCCGGCCGTGCGGGAGGGTCTCGGCGAGCCGGCGGGACACCTCCACCGGGATCTGCCGCTCTCCCTGACGGTGCAGGACGAGCGTCGGCGCGGCGACCTCGGGTAGGCGATCGGTGACGTCGATCCCCGCGGCGGCCGCGAACCACGCCTTGGCGACGCCCGGCGCGGCCGCGCTGCGGAACCCTTCCGCGACCAGGCGCCCCGACTCGCCCGCGGTCCACCCCAGCCAGGCGTGCGCAGCGGTGTCGGCGAAGAGGTCCCAGTCCTGGTCCACGAGCGACAGCAGCGCCTGGGTCTGCACCGGACTCATCGCGTCGCGCATCCGGGCCGCGCCGCCGAAGAGAACCATTCTCGTGACGCGCCGCGGATGCTCGGCCGCGAACGCGATGGCGGTCGCCGCGGAGTGGTAGTAGCCCAGCAGCGCCGTGGTCTCGAGCCCGGCCGCGGTGACCACCGCGTCCAGATCACGTAGGTGCGCGTCGAGGCCCAACTCGTTCGGGTCGATCCGGCGGTCGGAGCTGCCCATGCCACGCCCGTCGTACAGCACCAGGGTCATCGACCGCGCGAGGTGCTCGTAGGCGGCCCGCAGCACCGGCACCCGCCACTGGGCGCGCAGGTTGCCCAGCGACGGCAGCCACACGACCGCCGGCCCCCGGCCGAGCACCTGGTAGGCGATCGTCACGCCGTCGCTGGTGCGTGCGTAGTCCAGGTCGGGACCAGCCTCCACCGGAGGAGTATCCCGCCGGAAAACCCGAAGCGGACAACGGTGCACGGACGCTAGCGTTCCGACCCGGACATCATCAGCGGCCTCGGTGGGGCCGGACGGTGCGAAGGGCGGAGGAACGTGCGCGTTCAGCCGCTCACCTGGCGACGTCTGGCCGGACCGATGTCGGCCGCCGCCGTTGCCGTGGCCATCGTCGCGGCCGCCGCCGAGACGCTGGCCGCCGTCGTGGCCGGCCAGGTGGCCGCAGGCCCCACCACCTGGCTGGTCGGGCTGCTCGCCTGCCTGTTGGTCGGATCCAGCCTGCTCGACACCGCAGGGCGCACCGCCTTCTCCGGGGTCGTCGGGCGTGCCGAAGGCCGGCTTCGCGCCGACCTGCTGCACACCGCTCTCCACCAGCCGCTGCCGGCGCTGGAGGAGCTCGCCGTGGGCGAGGTGCTCGACCGCGTCGACGACGACGCCCGTCAGGTCGGCGTCCTGCTGCGCCGCACCGGATGGCAGCTGGGCCGCGCCGCGCTGCGATCGGTGCTGGCCTGGGTGGTCGCCGGGCTCGCGTGGTGGCCTGCCTGGATCGGGTTCCCGGTGGTGGGGCTGCTCGCCGTGGTCGTGGTGCGAAAGCTCACCCGGGTCGTGGCCGATCGCAAGGACGCCGAGGAAGCCGCGTGGTCCGACCACTCGGCCCAGCTGGAGGAGGCCATCGCCGGTCGGGACGATGTGCGCTCCTCCCTCGGCCAGCCGCACGTCGTGCGCCAGTACGTGCGGCTGGCACAGCAGGTGCTGCTCCGCGTCGCCGCCACGTGCTCCGCCTCCACCCAGGTCGGCCTGCGCACCGGCCTCGTGGTGCACGCCGCGCTGGCCGCACTCGCGGTGAGCGGCGCCGCGCTGGTCGGTGCGGGTCGGCTCGGAGTGGCCGAGCTTGTCACCCTCTGGCTGCTGGTCACGACCTTCGCCGGGCAGCTCAACCAGGTCACCAACCACCTGCCGGAAGTGCAGGCCGGCCTGGGCGCGCTGCAGCGGATCGGCGGGCTGCTGTCCGCTCCCCAGGAACCCGTCGGTGGCGCGCCCGTACCGGCCGGGCCGGCAGCGGTGGAGTTCCGGGACCTGACCGTCGGCTACCCCGGGGGCTTCGCCCTGCGCTCGGTCGACCTCACGGTTGCCGCAGGAACGACCTGCGCGCTGGTGGGACGCACCGGGGCCGGCAAGTCCACACTGGCCAAGCTGCTGTCGCGGGCGATGGAGCCGCCACCCGGCACCGTGTTCGTCGCCGGTCAGGACGTCTCGGCCACGGCGATCGAAGATCTGCGGCGGGCGGTCGGCGTGGTCACGCAGCGCACCGAGATCCTCGCCGCCACGCTCGAGGAGAACATCACCCTGTTCAGGGACGTCCGGCGCGCCGACGTCGAGGGGGCCGTCGAAGCCCTCGGGCTGACCGAGTGGGTCCAGTCCCTCCCACATGGCCTCGACACGCGGTTGGGAACCGGCGGCAGCACGTTGTCGGCGGGCGAGGAGCAGCTCGTCGCGTTCGCCCGGCTGCTGGTCCGCGACGTCGCGGTCGTGGTCCTCGACGAAGCCACGGCGCGGATGGACCCACAGACCGAGCGCCTCGTCACCCGGGCCGCCGACCGGCTGCTCACCGGCCGCACCGGCATCGTCATCGCCCACAGGCTGTCCACCACGCGGCGCTGCGACTCCGTGGCGGTGCTCGACCGGGGGCGCGTCGTCCAGCAGGGCCCTCGCGCCCGCCTGGCCGCCGAGCCCGGGCCGTTCCGCGAGCTGCTGGCCGCCTCCGGGGAGACCGAGCCTGCCGCCGACGCCGGGGTTCTGGTCAGCCGCGGTGAGCGCCGGGAACGCCCGCCGCCACCCGCGCCCGTCCCGCCCGGCTTGACCCGCACCGTTCTGGCGATGCTGCGCGCCTATCCGCGCTGGGGTGTGGTTGGTGCGTTCGGGTTCCTCGCCTCCTCGCTGCTGGGGTGCTACGGCGCGGTCACGGGGTGGCTGTGGGGCCTGGTGGTCACCTCCCTGGGGCAGGGCTCCACGCCGTGGGTCACAGCCGGTGCGCTCACGGTGTCGCTGCTGTTGGCCCCGGTGGCCATCGCGCTGGCCTTCCGCACCTACCCGCTGTGGTGGGGGGCGGTGACGCTGCGCATGCGCCTCGCCGTGATGCGCGGCCAGACGATGCAACGTCGTCTCGTCCGCACGCCTCCGGGGGAGGTCGTCGCCCGCGCGCTCGACTCGGACCGGTTGGTGATCTACGCCGACCGATGGGTCGACGTGATCAACGGGGTGCTCATCGTGCTGGTCACCGCCCTCGTCGGGCAGAGTCTGCTCGCCGGAGCGGTGATCGGTGGGGTCCTGGTGGTGTCCGCGGCGGTCTCGGCGCTGGGTGCTCCCCTGGCCGGATCGGCGGGCCGCGAGGCCGGGGATGCCCGCGCCCGCTTCGGCACGTCACTGGTCTCTGCCCTGGACGCGGCCCGCACGGTGAAGCTCGCCGCGGCGACGTCTGCGGTGCAGGCTCACCTGGCTCACGTCGACGCAGGCCGTGTCACCGCGGTGGTGCGTGAGAACCGGGTGCGCACGCTGCTCGACGGCGTGCCCGGCCTGCTGGTCCAGCTGGGTGTGGTGGTGGCGTGGACCGCGCACCTGACCGGGGTGTGGGGCCTGGCCACCGCGCTGCTGGTGAGCACCGCGGTGGCCGGCTCGGCCTGGTTCGGCACGGTGTTCGGCGCCGCGGTGACCGAGGTGCCCGTGGCCCGGCGCTGGCTCAACGCGGCGACGGACCTGTCAGGAGGCGCCGACCTGATGACCTTGCCGCCGGGCGTGGACTTCGCCTCCGGCACGGCACCGGCACCGCCCGTCGCCGGCCGGGTGCCGTTGAAGCGGCTCAGCCTGGAGGGCGTGACCGCCGTCCACGACGACGGCACGGTCGGCACCGACGGCGTCACCCTCGACATCGATGCCGGCTCCCTCGTGCTGCTGACGGGCCGGGTGGGCTCGGGCAAGTCCAGCTTGCTGGCAAGCCTCGCCGGGCTCGTCGACCACGAGGGCAGCATCCGGTGGAACGACGTCGAGATCGACGACCCGCAGCTCTTCCTCCGCCCGGGGCAGGTCGCCTACGTCGGCCAGGTGCCACGGGTGCTGTCGGGGTCCTTCGCCGACAACATCGCGCTCGGCCACGACCGCCAGTTCCAGGACGCCGTCGCGGACGCCCGGCTACAGCCCGATGTGGACGACGCCGGAGGCCACGGCGCGTTGGTCGGCCACCGCGGGGTGCGCCTCTCCGGCGGCCAGGTCCAGCGGCTGGCGCTGGCCCGGGCACTGGCCACCGAGGCGGAACTCCTGATCGCCGACGACGTCTCGTCCGCGCTCGACGCCCGTACCGAGGTGGAGCTGTGGGACGCCCTGCGCCGGCGTGGAGTGACGGTCGTGGGCTGCAGCTCCAAACAGTCCGCCCTGTCCCGCGCCGACTGCGTCGTCATCCTGGAGGAGGGACGGGTGGCCGCGACCGGCCCCTGGTCCCAGCTCTCCGGCCAGTGGGCGCACCTCGCGGGCTGACCCCGGCGAACTCCTGATCAGGACGGCATCGCCGTCCCGAACGGATTGTCGATCACGTACCGCCAGACGCCGTCAGCGCCGCGACGGGCGACGTCCGTGGCCGTGCCGTGGAGATCGACCGCGGTGCCATCCGGCGCGGTGCCGCGTAGGGACCAGTCGACGATGAGCAGTGCGATGTCGCCGGCGACGTAGACGTGCCTCAGCCGCGCATTCATGGGCAGTGCCATGTCGAGCAGGTAGGCATTCGCAGCCGACCGCTCAGGACCGGTCACCGGAAAGCCGGGGCGAGGAATCAGCACGCCATGAGGCTCGTACGCCTGCTCGAGAACGGCGGCGTCACCGTCGTTGAATGCGGCCAGGAATGTGGCCACGAGGTGAGCGGGATCGTCATGAGAAGTCGTCATGACCTCGATAGCGTATCGCAGCAAACCCTGCGAGGCTGGGTGCGTGACGACGGCGATCAACGATCCCTACCAGACGTTCGGCAAGGGTTACGGTCTTCAACGCCGCACGGACCCCCAAATCCAGACCCTGATCGACAACGCGCTGGGCGACGCCACCACCGTCGTGAACGTCGGCGCGGGAACCGGCTCCTACGAACCCGTCGGCCGTCGGGTGCTCGCTGTGGAGCCCTCGGTGACCATGCTCGCGCAACGTCCGCCCGGCGCGGCCCCGGCCGTACGAGCGACGGCGGAGGCAATTCCGCTCGCCGACAATGCAGTGGATGTCGGGCTCGCGATCCTCACCGTCCATCACTGGCCCGATGCGGAGAAAGGCCTCGACGAGCTCGTCAGGGTCTCCCGGCGCCAGGTCGTGCTCACCTGGGATCCGGCCATGATGTCGAGGTCGTTCTGGTTGATCAGCGAGTACCTGCCCGAGATCGGCCGACGCGAGGCCACCGCCGCCGCCATCGGCGTCGTCACCGCCGGGCTCTCCCGCCATCACGCGGAGGTCGAAGTCCGGCCCGTACCGGTCCCCGCAGACTGTGCGGACCGATTCCTCGCCGCGCACTGGCGACGCCCCCACGCCTATCTCGACCCGGCCGTCCGCGCGGCGTCTTCCGGTATCGCCGCTCTCCCGCCCGAAGTCGTCGACGCGGCAATGCAACACCTGACGGACGACCTGGCAGGCGGACGTTGGCAGCGGCGACACCACGACCTCCTCGAACGGGACGCCCTCGACGTCGGCTACCGCCTCGTGATCACCTGACGCCCGGTCGGAGTGCGGCAGCGCGGTGATCCTCGGAGAGGACGCGGCGCAACCAGTTGAGCCTGGCGGCGCGGGCCTCGCGCGCCAACGGCGCCTCGGGGATGACCTCGTCGAAACCGTGGCAGCCGCCGGGCCAGATGTGCAGCTCGGCCTGCCCGCCTGCCTGCCAGATGCGCGACGCGTAGTCGACGGACTCGTCGCGGAAGGTCTCGACGGCCCCGGCCTCGACGAACGCCGTCGGCAGTCCGGAGAGGTCGGTGGCGCGTGCCGGCGCTGCGTACGGGGAGACACCGGGTCCGCCGGCGGCGGGGCCGAGCAGGGCCGACCAGCCCGTGGCATTGGAGATGCTGTCCCAGACGCCTTCACCGACGAGCTCGGTGCTCGACGGAGTGATCGCGCGATCGTCGAGCATGGGGCAGATCAGCATCTGAGCTCTGACGCCGGGGCCTCCCCGATCGCGGGCGAGGAGCGCCATGGCGGCGGCGAGCCCGCCGCCGGCGCTGCCCCCGGCGATCACCAGCCGGTCGGGATCGATACCGAGCTCGCCGACGTGGCTGCCCACCCATTCCAGCCCCGCGTAGCAGTCCTCGACGGGCGCCGGGTGGGGATGTTCCGGCGCGAGGCGGTAGTCGACGCTGACCACCGCCATCGAGATCTCCGCCATCCACGCCAGTGCCCAGTCCACGCCGGTGCGGTTGGTGCCGGCGACCATCCCACCACCGTGGATGAAGTACAGGCCGGGCAGCCGGACGGCGGGGTCGCTGCCGTGCGGGCGCATGACGAGCAGGGGCACCTCCGCATCGCCTGCCGGCCCGGGGACAGTCATCTCATCTGCGTGTACGTGCCTCCGGATCTCCTCCAGGCTCAGCGTGTGGCCCGCTTCCGTCACCTCGCGCAGCCGGCCGATCAGCTCCGGAGTGATGGACGAGGGCAGTACCCCGTTGATCGCCACCAGCGCCGCGGCCACGTCGGGATCGAACGGGGGGTGGATCTTCGACATGTCCAGCTCCCTCAACGGATTCGGCGTGATCGTCGCCGGGCTGCGGTTTCCAGCAACATGACGATATTGCGCTGTTTGCACGCATCGAACTACTCCATTCGCTACGTCATGTAAGCAGTTCGTCTCTCTTTGTAACGAGTGTCCTTATTGCGCCGATGAGCCTCCCGCGCGACCCCGAATCGCGCGCCGACCTTCCCTTCTACCCAGTTTGGGGCCCAACTCCATGCGTTTTCGCAACGTCGCTGTCGCCGCTGTCCTCGCGGCGGGCGCCACGCTCCCCTTTGCCGGCATCGCCAATGCGCAGCAGGGCGATCGCGACTGCCCTGACTTCGCCAGCCAGGCCGAGGCCCAGGAGGCGTTGGACTCCCAGCCCGGCGACCCCGAGCGCCTCGACTCCGACGACGACGGCATCGCCTGCGAGAGCGAGTTCGGCGAGCCGACCACCAGCGCAGCGCCGACCACCACCGCTGCTCCCGCCCCCAGCGACGACGACGCCGAGGAGGCCCCCGTCGACACCACCGTCAATCAGGTGCGTGTCGTGCCCGAGGGTGGTGTCGACACCGGCGACGGCTCGACAGTCGGAGAGCCGGTCGACGGCGCGGCCCTGATCGCCCTCGCCGGTCTGGTCACGGTCGCCACGGCCGCGGCGGCCACCGGCCTGCGCGCGCACCGGTCCCGCTGACGCATGCCCGACCGCACGCACCATCACCCCCGCCGGGCCGCGCGCCGACTGGCGGGGATGGTGGCGCTGACACTCCTCCTGCTGGCCGGCTGCGGCGGCACCGTCGATCCGGATCCCGCCCCGTCGCCCGCGCCCGGCGCGACCGTGGATGCGGCCGCAGCGGCGCCGGGTTCCGTGAGACCCGTGCTCGCCGCATCGCACCCCGACCGGCTGCGCATCCCGGCGATCGACGTCGACGCCGGCGGCCTGATCGACCTCGGTCTGCAGGCCGACAGGACGATGGAGGTTCCCGCCGACGGCACCACGGTCGGCTGGTACACGCAATCCCCGAGCCCGGGTGAACGCGGACCCGCCGTTCTCGCCGCTCACGTCGACTGGAACCACGAGAAGGGCGTCTTCTTCGACCTCCACCGGCTCGAACCCGGCGACGACGTGATCGTCGACAGGGCCGACGGGTCGAGCGCGACGTTCGAGGTGCAGCGGGTCGCGCAGTACCCGAAGGACCGCTTCCCCGCCCAGGAGGTGTACGGCGACGTGCCGGGCGCCGAACTGCGCCTGATCACCTGCGGCGGCGACCTCGACCGCGAGGCCCGCAGCTACCGCGACAACATCGTCGTCTACGCGGCCCTCGTGAGCTCGGCCTGACCGTCCGGGACGCGGATGTATCAGCGTCCCGGCCGCGCCGCTCGGTAGTGATCAACAGGGTCATTCCGGTTCGAGCACGGGGGGAATGCTGTGGCTGTTGACGAGGAGACCATCCAGCGGGAGACCCGCAAGGCCTCAGCCCGCGCACGGCGGAGTCTCAAACAGGCGAGATCCCAGGTAGCGGACGCCCAAAAGGCGTTCAAGGAACTCGTTACGTGGCGTTTTGATCAGCTCGGCAAGTTGCTGGAAAAGCACAAGTCGCACGCGAGCCATTACAAGGAGCTGCAGGCGGCGCTGAAAGGCGTGGAAGCAGCAATTGCTCGCGCCGAAGCCGCATGTGACGCGCTCGATGCCGCTCCCAAGTCGTAGATCTGGGTAGTTCGGCAGGGGCTAGAGGTTGTGGCCGCCGGACACCGCGATGTCCTGACCGGTGATCCAGCGGCCCTCCTCCGAGAGCAGCATGGCGATGACCATGCCGACGTCTTCGGCATCGCCGACGCGACCGAGCGCGGTCTGCGCAGCGAGCTGCGGGATCACCTCGGGGTACTTCGTGAACGCGTCATCGGCGAGGCGGGTGCGCGTCGGGCCGGGCGCGACCGAGTTGACGCGGATGCCGCGGGTGCTGAACTCCTTGGCCATGTACCGGGTGAGCACCGTGAGACCGCCCTTCATCGACGCATAGGCCGAATACCCGGGCTCGACGCCGGTGACGAGCGCGCTGGTGCTCGTCGTGTTGACGATGGCGCCGTTGTCCTCCAGCAGCGGAAGAAGCGCCTGGGTGAGGAAGTACGGACCTTTGAGGCTGACGCGCATGAAGGCGTCGAACAGTTCCTCGGTCGTGTCCTCGAACATGCACATCTGCCCGAAGCCGGCGTTGTTCACCAGTGAGGTGAAGGTCCTGGCACCCCAGGTCTCGGCGAGAGCCTCTGTCACGGCGTCCTTGAACATCGGAAAGCTGTGGCTCTCGCCGACGTCCAGCGGGAGCGCGACGGCCGTGCCGCCGAGCTTCTCGATCTCGGCCACGGTCTCCAGGCCGCCTTCCTTGTTCCTGCCGTAGGTGAGGATGACGCCGAAGCCACGCTTGGCCAGCTGTATGGCCGCGCCCTGCCCGATGCCTGAGCTGGCGCCGGTGACGATTGCGATGGACATGATGTGCCTCTCCGCTTGATGGATGCGCCGCCTTCGGCCCGGATTTCCGGGGTCTCGATCGCAGCGGCGCTGCTCGTCAAGCGAAGCAGCGCAGGCGCGGAAAGCTGTAGGGCAATCCTCCCGGGCTCTTGCACAATCCTGCTTTTGTCGCCAGAAGCAGGCTGGGCGTTGCCACGGGTCGGTGCTTGGATCGACCCATGCTCCTGGACGAGTTGCGCGCGCTCATCACCCGGCACGCGCGCGAGGACGAGACCACGGCGATCGACGGCGTGCTCGTGTCGGTGGCGGAGGAGCCTGCCGCGCCGACCGCCTCCACGTCCGGCACCGTGCTGGCGCTCATCGCACAGGGAGCGAAGCGCCTTGTGCTCGGCGATCGGGTCCTCGACTACCGCGCGGGGCAGTATCTCGTAGCCTCCGTCGACCTTCCGGTCACCGGCCAGTTCACCGAGGCCAGCCCCACGGAACCCGCACTCGGATTCGGGCTCACGCTGCGCCCGTCCGTCATCGCGGAGCTGCTCCTGGACCCTGCCGCGGGTCAGTTGCCACGCGGCCACCGCGCTGCCGCGGCCCCGCCGGGTATCGCGGTCAGCAACGCGTCGTTCGAGCTCATCGATGCCGCCGTGCGCATGTTGCGGCTGCTCGATCGACCCCGTGACCTGCCCATGCTCGCCCCGATGATCGAACGCGAGATCCTCTGGCTGCTGATCACCGGAGAACAAGGTGCCACCGTCCGCCAGCTCGGCCTCGCCGACAGCAGCCTCACCCACGTCAACCGGGCCGTCCGCTGGATTCGGGACCACTACGCCGAGACGATCCGTGTCGACGACCTCGCCCGCCTGTCACAAATGAGCTCGTCGGCCTTCCATCGCAGCTTCCATGCGGTCACCTCGATGAGCCCGATCCAGTTCCAGAAGCAGATCCGCCTGCACGAAGCCCGCCTGCTCCTCGTCGTACGTCCCGACGACATCGCCGGCGTCGCCTACACCGTCGGATACGACAGCCCCTCACAGTTCAGCCGCGAATACCGTCGCCGCTTCGGCACGCCGCCGAGCCACGACGCCACGCGCCTGCGCACCTCGATCTGAAACCGGACCACATGAGGTCGAGCGGAGGTCATTCCGCGTGGGAGTGGCGATTCTCGTGCTTACGCACCGCGAAAGCGTGGGCGACGGTGAGCAGTTCCTGCACGAGGCCCAGCGTGTGCTCCCCAGGGTTCAACACACATACCCAGTACTGCGCCCCGTAGACGGGATGCGGCATCACCTGGTCCATCGCGGTGTAGTCGAACGACTGCTCGAGAGGGCCCGCACCGTCGCGGCGGGAGGGCGGAGCACCGAAGCGCGCCACGTACTCGGCCTTCGGCAGTCCGATGTTCAGCCGGTACGCCGACGGCCGGTCGAGTTCGGAGACCTGGTCGTACCGATCGCCCGTGACGATCGTGGCGAACGGGAAGCGCCGGTCGTCCGGCTGGTCGCGCGGGTCGTACATGAAGAACGAGTCTCCGGATGCCCGGACCTCGACCACACCCTCGAAGCCGTCCACGACATACGCGGCCATCGCATCGGCGTCCACTCGGAATCCTTTCAACGTCCAACCGGTACAGCTTCAATTCTCTCATTCAATTGCTTATTGAGACTTCGCCACGAAAACCACAGGACAGTGCACTGCGCTACGCGGAAAACCCTCAACTGCGAGGACAGCCCATATGCTCACCGCGTGGTCAGCGCTCGATCAGCGGGAGAACCGGAGGGCCGGTGGCGTCTGGTGGAGCTGGCCCGGATGGCGGGAGTCTCGCCCCAGCAGGTGCGCAACTACATCGACACCGGTCTCCTGCCACCCGTGGAGCGCACCGCGAGCGGCTACCGGATCTTCACCGCGCGGCACGCCGAGGCACTCGTGGCGGTTCGGCAGGTCGCGGCGGGCCACGGTTGGGAGCGAGCCCGCATCATCATGAACGCGGTTCACGAAGGTGACGTCGCTGGCGCGCTTGCTGCCGTCGATGCCGGGCACGCCGATCTCACGCGGGAGCGGGCCGGCATCGCGGCGGCCGCCGAGGCGTTCGCCGCCGCGGCGACCGCCGATCCGCCGCCGTCGTCGCGCCGGAACGCGCTCATCGGACAGCTCGCCCGCGCCATCGGGGTGCGCCCGCCCGTGCTCCGGCTGTGGGAGCAGCGCGGCCTGCTGTATCCCATCCGCGACAAGGCCACCGGCTACCGGATCTTCGAGCCGGCAGAGCAGCGCACGGCGCACCTCATCGCGGTCCTGCGCCGCGGCAACGTCCCCTTCGCGATCGTGCACCCCGTCGTCGAGACGATGCGGGCCACCGGCAGCACCACCCGCGCGCTGGCCGAACTCGCCCGCCGCGACAAGGAGATCCAGCAGGCCAGCAGGAGACGCCTGCAGGGCTCGGCCGCGCTGTTGGCCTATCTCGACCACGAGAGCGGCGACGCACAGCGACTCACCGGGCCGCCGCAATGACCCGGTCCGGCCTCTAACCTGTGCCGGTGACCATGGAGCTGATCCTTCTGTCGCGGGTGGCGTTCCGCGGTCAGGAGATCAGCAGCCCGCGGATCCGAGCCCTGATCGCGCTGCTCGCCGACGATCTGCGCACGGGCTCCAGCACCTCCCGTCTCGTGAACGGACTCTGGCCCGAGGAGCAGCCCGAGAACCCGACCAAGGCGCTCCAGGTACTCGTCTCCCGCGCCCGTGCGCAGCTGGGTACGGAGGTCATCCTCAGCACGCCCACCGGCTACCGGCTCTCCCTCGGTGAGGAGCAGGTCGACGCTTCGGCCGTCCGGCTCCACGCGGCGGCGTCCGCCCAGCACTCCCGCGACGGCGACCACGCCACGGCACTCGCAGAGGCGCAGGCGGGGCTCGGCCTGTGGGACGGCGCAGGCGACGGTGTGCCGGCCGACCCGGTGTCGGCCCTGCGCACGGAACTCATCCCGGCTCACCGGTCGCTGGCGCGGACCCGTGCACTGGCACTCTCCCGGCTGGGTCGCCACGCCGAGGCGCTCGACGGCCTGACCGGTCTCCTGCGGGAGCAGCCGCGTGACGAGGAGGTGCTGCTCGAGCTGCTGCGCTGCGAAGCGGCGACGGCGGGTCCGTCGGCCGCTCTGACCAGGTACGACGCCTACCGCCGCGGGCTGCGCGACGAGCTCGGCAGCGATCCCGGGGCGCCGCTGCAAGCGCTGTACGACCAGCTCCTGCAGGGCGCGGCACCCCAGGTCCGCCGCGGTGTCGTCCACGAACCCAACCCGCTGCTCGGCCGTGACGACGACGTCACCGCGGTGCAGGCCCTGATCCGCACGTCCCGGGTCACGTCGATCGTCGGGCCGGGCGGACTGGGCAAGACCAGGCTCGCGAACGTCGTGAGCCGGCGGGCGGAGCAGCGAGTCGTGCACGTCGTCGGGCTCGCCGGTGTCACGTCGGACGACGACGTCGCGGCCGAGGTCGCATCGGCACTCGAGGCCGACGAGACCCGGCGGCGCGCACTCGGCTATCACGCCCTCCACCCTGACCTCCTCAGCAGCCTGCTCACGTCGCTCGGGACCGGCCCCACGCTGCTGGTACTGGACAACTGCGAGCACGTCCTCGACGGAGCCGCGGAGCTCGTGCAGACGTTGGTGGCGATGACCGGCGAGCTGCGCGTCCTCACCACGAGCCGCGCGCCGCTCGGCCTCTCGTCGGAATCGGTGTACGCGCTGCCGGAGCTGGACCTGCCGACGACGGTCGAGCTGTTCCGTCGCCGCGCACGGGCCGCGCGGCCCGGCGTCGACCTGCCTGCCGAGGCCGTGACGGAGCTGTGCCGGCACCTCGACGGGCTGCCGCTCGCCGTTGAGCTCGCCGCGGCCCGGGTGCGGGTGCTGTCGGTCGCGCAGATCGCCGGGCGGCTCGAGGACCGCTTCGCGTTGCTGCGTGGCGGCCCCAGGGACGCACCGCAACGGCACCGCACCCTGCACGCCGTGGTCGGCTGGAGCTGGAACCTCCTCGATCCCGCAGCTCAGGCCGCGATGCGGACCCTGTCGATCTTCCCCGACGGATTCGGCGCCGAGGCCGCGCAGCATCTCCTGGACGACGACGACGCCCTCACCGTCCTGGAAGACCTGGTGGAGCAATCTCTGCTCAAGGTCGTGGACACGGCCATGGGCACGCGTTTCCGGATGCTCGAGACGGTGCGTGAGTTCAGCGCGGCCCGCCGCGAGGAGGCCGATGAGGACGCTCACGCGGTCACCAGGTTCCTTGCCTGGGCCTGCGACTTCGGCGTTGCCCAGCACGAATCGCCGTTCGGAGCCGACCCCATCGGCGCGGCGGCCCGGATCCGCACGGAGCAGGACAACCTGCTGCAGGCGATACGGCTCGGGCTGGCCCGCGACGACGGCGCCACCGTCGCCGCTGCCGCGGCCGTGCTGGCCGTGCTGTGGCTCGTCGAGTCGAACCACGGTCGGCTGACGGCGCTGACCGAGGAGACCAGCTGGATTCTGTCGCACTTCCATCCGGCGCCCGAGCTCGTCGAGGTCACGCGGACCGCCGCGGCGATCTCCGCCGCGGGCACGTTCATGATGGAGGGACTTCGCGCGGTACGCCCGCTGGTCGTCCTGCGCCGGCTTCCGCCCGCCCGACCGGACACGCCGGCGCGTGCCGTCGCGGCGTTGTTGCTGCAGGCCCGGCAGCTGGCGGACCACACGGTGCTCGATGCATTCTGCGCGGATCCCGAGCCGTGTCTCGCCGGTATCGCAAGCGGCGTCGCCGCCTACCTCCGCGACCACGAGGGCGATCGGCCCGGTGCCATCGCGGCCGCCGAAGGGATGCTCGTCGCCTTCGATGGTCCGGCGACCCCGTGGCTGCGGGCAATGGCTCACGCCCGGCTGTGCGAGCTGCTCATGCAGGAGGAGCGCGCACCCGAGGTCCGCCACCACCTGGAGGAGGCCAAGCTCCTGGAGGAGCTGGGACTGTTCGAGGACGGTATCCGGTGGTCCCGGGTGATCGCGGACCTGCAGCTCGGGGACGTCGACGAGGCGGAGCGCTCGTGGAAGGAGGCGAGCTCCGACATGACGGAAGAGGCGGCCCCGCCCTTCCGGGAGGACCTCGCAACGCACGCGGAGATTCTGCTCATGCGAGGCGAGGTCGACGCCGGCCTGGAGCTCTGGCGCTGCACGGTCGAGCGACTGCGGGAGGCCGGGGGCGAGCCGATCGGACTGGGACCGTGGCTGGCCGAGATCCTCGCCACCACCGTCGTCGCCCATGCCCAGCACGGCAGGCTCGATCTCGTCGAGGAGATCACCGCCGAGCTGCCGCGAACGCTCACGACGATGCTCGCCCACCGCACCGATCCGCAGCCGACGTACTACGTGGAACTTGCAGTCCACGGAGCGCTCCTGCTCGCCCTGGGCATGGTGGACATCGACCGCGGCAGGCGGAGCGGCGACCGCGACGCCACGGCGTCCGGGGTGCGGTTGGTCGCTCTCGCGGAACGGTTCCACTTCGTCCGCACCTTCCAGCCGACGATGTCCTCCGTTCGAGCCCGCACCGCGGCCGAGCAGGCCGACGCGGCGGGGTACGCCGATGCGGTGGCGGCGTTCGCGGGGCTGGATCGCGACGAACTGCAGGCCACCGCCCTCCGCGTGCTGGCGGAACGGCCCTGATCTCGCTACCGCTCGTCGGGAACCGGCGTTGCGGTCGCAACCCGTGTGCGGGCTGACGGCGGCTTCATCAGGTGCGCAAGCAGCTGGAGCCGTTCGTAGGACGGGGACCCCGGCTCCGCGTGGTACGTGATCAGCATCTGGTCGGGCGCGCTCGGCAGCGCGAGCTTCTCGTAGTGGAGATCGAGCGGGCCGACCTGAGGATGCAGGAGTCCGGTGACCCCGCTCGTCCTGAGGCGGACGTCCTGGCGAGCCCACAGCATCCGGAATCGTTCGCTGCTCAGGCTGAGTTCGCCGATCAGCTCGGCGAGCCTCGGGTCGTCGACACCGGCCCCGACGATCGACCGCAGGTATGCGACGGTCTTGGCGGTCATCTCGTCCCAGTCGCGATAGAACTCGCGCATCTCCGGTTCGAGGAACGCCGCACGCAGCGGGTTGACACCCGGCGCGAAGAACGGGGAGAGCGCCACGGCCATCGCGTTGGCGGCCAGCACCGTCATGAGACGACCCTGGACGAGCGCCGGGGTGGTGGTCCAGTTGTCGATCAAGCTCTGGACGCTCGGGCTGACCCGCTCCGGCCGGGGAGGTCTACGCCGGCGTGTCCGCCCGGAGCTGGCGAGTTCGTGCAGGTAGGTCTCCGCGTCGGCGTCGAGCTGCAGTGCGCGGGCGAGACCGTCGAGGACCTGCTCGGACGGGTGGCGGTCCCGGCCCTGCTCGAGGCGCAGGTAGTACTCGGCGCTGATCCCGGCGAGCAGCGCCACCTCTTCCCGTCGCAGACCGGGAACCCGCCGGCGGGCCCCCACGGGCAGCCCTACCTCGTCCGGGCGCAGCCGCTCACGGCGTACCCGCAGGTACTCACCGAGTTTGCTGCTCATCACCACACCGCCAGGCTAGAAGCCATTGAGCGCCGCGTCCTGTTCCTGCTGGTACTAGTGGCCTGAGGGACTCACCGTCGCGGAGGGTTCGGGTCCATCGTCCGACGCCATGACCACACTGTTTCGGACCACCTTCGGATTCGCCTCGACCGCCGGCGAGGTGTTGGCCGGCGTGGACCTGTCCGGCACCCGTGCCGTGGTCACCGGTGCCACCTCGGGCGTCGGCATCGAGACCTCTCTCGCGCTCGCCCGGGCCGGTGCCGCGGTCGTGCTGGGCGTGCGCAACGTCGGTGCGGGGAAGGAGACCGCCGCCCGGATCTCCGAGGCGACGGGTAACGCCGACGTCGACGTCGCCCGTCTCGATCTCGCCGATCTCGGCTCGGTCCGTGAGTTCGTCGACAGCTGGCACGGACCGCTGCACATGCTCGTCAACAACGCCGGAATCATGGCGCTGCCGGAGCTCACCCGCTCCCCGCAGGGCCGGGAGATGCAGTTCGCCGTCAACTTCCTCGGGCACTTCGCCCTGACCGTCGGGCTGCGCGACGCACTCGCACGGGCCGGGGGCGCCCGCATCGTCTCGCTCAGCTCGAGCGCCCACATGGCCTACCCGGTGATCTTCGACGATCTCGACCATCGCTTCCGCTTCTACGACCCCATCGGGGCGTACGGAGAGTCGAAGACGGCCGACGTGCTGCTGGCGGTCGAGGCAGACCGGCGATGGTCCGGTGACGGCATCCGGGCCAACGCCCTGCATCCCGGCGCCATCGCCACCAACCTCCAGAAGCACACAGGCGGACTGCGGACCCCGCCCGAGCGCCGCAAGAACCCCGCCCAGGGAGCGGCGACCTCGGTGTTGCTGGCCGCATCGCCACTCCTTTCCGGGGTGGGTGGACGCTATTTCGAGGACTGCAACGAGGCTCCGGTGCTCGAGGAGCGACCCGCCGGGTTGAGTGGCGGGGTCGCTCCCTTCGCCCTGGATCCGGCCAACGCCGAGCGACTGTGGACGGTCGCAACGGAGATGGTGTCCTGACCTCGCCCTACCTGACCTGTTCACGGTTGAAGAGCCGCCGTGCCCGCAGGTAGCTGAACAGGCCGATCACGACGCACCAGCCGATCGCGAGCACCCCGCTGTTGCCGATCGCGGTTCCCATCAGCAGGCCGCGCAGGGTCTCGATGACCGGGGTGAACGGCTGGTACTCGGCGAACCAGCGCAGCACCACCGGCATCGAGTCGGTCGGGACGAAACCGCTGCCCAGGAAGGGCAGGAGCACCAGGAACATGGGTGTGTTGCTCGCCGTCTCGACGCTCTTCGCGCCCAGGCCCAGCGTCACCGAGAGCCAGGTGAGCGCGAGCGTGAACAGCACCAGCAGACCGGCCACCCCGAGCCATCCGAGCAGACCTGCGGTCGGGCGGAATCCGACGAGGAGCGCGATCGCGATCACCACCACCATGGCGAACAGCGTCTGGATCATGCTGCCGACCACGTGACCGGTGAGGACCGACGCCTTCGAGATCGCCATCGTGCGGAACCGGGCGATGATGCCCTCGGTCATGTCCATCGCCACCGAGATCGCGGTGCCCTGGGCCGCCGCGGCCACGGTCATCACGATGATCCCGGGCACGACGTAGGCGATGTAGTCGGCCCGGCCGCCCGTCGGGCCCCCGAGCCCCGCACCGAGCGTCCCGCCGAAGACGTAGACGAACAGCAGCAGGAAGACGACGGGCATACCGACGAGCATCAGCGTCAGCGACGGGTAGCGGACCATCCGCCGGACGTTGCGCCGCAGCATCGTCCGTGAGTCACGGACTGCGTAGGACATGGTGGTCATCGGGCCAGCTCCTTCTGCTGCTCGGCCGGACGGCCGGTGAGGGACAGGAAGACGTCGTCGAGATCGGGGGTGTGCACGGTCAGCTCGTCCGCCTCGACGCCCGCCCTGTCGAGGTGGTCGAGCAGGGCACGCAGCGAGCGGACGCCGCCGTCGCTCGCGACCTGCAGGGTGAAGGCGTCGTCGTCACGAGTGGAGCCGGGAAACACCAGGGCGGCCGCTGCGAGCCGCGCGGGGTCGGTGAACCGCAGGCTGACGTGTCCGCCGGGCACCATCCGCTTGAGCTCGGCAGGGGTGCCCTCGGCCACCAGCCGTCCGTTGTCGAGGAGCGCGATCCGGTCGGCGAGCTGGTCGGCCTCTTCGAGGTACTGGGTGGTCAGGAAGATCGTCACACCGCCGGCGACGAGCTCACGGATGATCTCCCACATCGTGCGGCGGGTACGCGGGTCGAGGCCGGTGGTCGGCTCGTCGAGGAAGATCACTCGCGGATCGCCGACCAGCGTCATCGCCAGGTCGAGCTTGCGCCGCATGCCTCCGGAGTAGGTGGCAGGCGCCTGCCCGGCCGCCTCTGTCAGGTCGAACCGCTCCAGCAGCTCCCGGCTGCGGCGCCGGCCCTCCCGCCGTTCCAGATGGTGCAGGTCGGCCATCAGGAGGAGGTTCTCCTCGCCGGTGAGGAGGTTGTCCACTGCGGAGAACTGCCCGGTCACGCCGATCGCGGCGCGCACGGCGTCGGGATCGCGGGCGAGATCGTGACCCGCGATGCGGATCTCCCCGGCGTCGGCGGTGACGAGCGTCGAGAGGATCTGGACGGTGGTGGTCTTCCCTGCACCGTTCGGGCCGAGCAGCGAGAAGATCGTCCCCGCCGGAACGTGCACGTCGATGCCGTCGAGCACGAGCTTGTCGCCGAACGATTTGCGTAGTCCCGTGGCCGCGATCGCGGCCGGGAACGATGTGGGTGTCATTGCTTCCTCGCGTTGTCCTGTGGCGCTGGCTGCCACGACCACGAGGAGCGTGCGGCCCACCGCATTCACGGCGGTTTCACTCCGGTTTCAGCGACTTTCGCCCCTCACGACACGGCGAGCACCGGGAGACGCCGGGTCCCGTAGGCGATCTGCCCGAACGGCTGCAGGCCTCCGTGCGGTCGGCCAGGGTCCAGCTCGACGACCAGCCGCTGGAAGCGGCCGAGTAGCCCGTGGACGGCGGCCCGGGCTTCGAGCCGGGCCAGCGGCGCGCCGATGCAGAAGTGGACCCCGTGGCCGAAGGAGAGTTGGTTCGGTCCCCGGATGCCGCGGTCGAGATCGAAGCGCTCGGGATCGTCGTGGGCGCTGGGGTCGTGGTTGGCGGAGAGGACCCAGAGGGTGACCGTGGCACCGGCCGGGATGGTGCGACCGGCGAGCCGGGTGTCGACGGTGGTGATCCGCGGCAGCTGGGCGAACGGTGGGCGCAGCCGCAGCACCTCCTCGATCGCGTCGGGCACGCGCTCGGGAGCGGCGCGCAGGTCGTCCCACAGGTGCGGGTGCTCGCTGAACGTCCGGACGATGCTTCCGAGCAGGGTCGTGGTGGTGATGTGCCCGGCCAGCAACAGGCTGAGCGCGAAGTTCGATGCCTCGGTCTCGTCGAGGGCGCGGCCGTCGACCTCGGCGGTGACGAGGCGGGAGATCAGATCGTCGCCCGGGTCGACGAGGCGATGCCGGACCTGGTCGCGGAAGTAGGCGTCCACCGGCGCGAACACCTCGGCGAGGCGCACTCCGATCTCCGGGTCACGGGGGTCGCCCAACTGCACATCGAACAGCTGGTCGGTCCACTCCCGGAACCGGGCGTGATCGGCAGGCGGCAGGCCGAGCAGCTCGGCGATGACGGTGACGGGCAGCGGAAAGGCGAGGGCGTCGACGAGGTCGAACCGCTCGCCGGTCCTGTCGAGGAGGCTGCGGGTGATCTCCTGGATGCGCGGTTCGAGCGCGGCGATCGAGCGCGGGGTGAACGCCGAGCTCATGACCTTCCGGAGCGCGTGGTGCTGGGGAGGGTCGATCTGGGTGAGCATCCCCGGCGTGGGGGCCGCCCCCTCGACGGCCCGGGTCATCTCGGAGGAGAAGGTCGCCGTGTCCCGCAGAGCTGCCAGCACGTCGTCATGCCGGAAGACGTGGAACACGCCGTACCGATCGGCCCAGACGGGGTGCTCCTCGCGCATCGTGGCCAGCCAGTCGAACACGACCGTGTCGTCGGTGAGGTCGGGTGCCAGGTCACCGGGAAGGTGAGTGGCCGGAGTGGTCATGAGCTGCTCCTCAAGTTTGCGATCGATGTTTGCTAACATCGTTCGCAAACGTATCCGATCGAGTACGGTGTTCGCAAACGATCGACAGAGGAGGTGCGATGGAGTCGGAGGTGATCTGGCTGCGCCCCGAGAAGTCCGGCGTGGGACGTCCGGCGCAGCGCAGCAGGGCCGAGATCACCGAGGCAGCCGTCCGGCTCGCCGACCGCGCCGGCCTCGACGCGGTGTCCATGCGCCAGGTCGCGGCCGAGATCGGCACCGGCGCGGGTTCGCTCTACCGCTACGTCGACACCCGGGACGACCTGATCGATCTCATGGCCGACCACGTCTCCGGGGAGTACGAGCTCAGCGCACCGAGCGGCGACTGGCTCGGCGATCTCGTCGAGGTCGGCCTGCAGGCACGGGAGATCTACCGCCGGCACCCCTGGATGGCCGACCTGGCCATCAGCCACCCGGTCGTCGGCCCCAACGCGATCGAGGTGATCGAGCACGTCCTCGCCGTGCTCGCCGATCGCCCGGTCAGCGACGGCGACAAGCTCATCGCCTTCGCGATGCTCAACGCCGTGGTCGCGTCGGTCGCCCAGAACGAGCGGTCACCGACCGACCGCTTCGCCGGCGCGCGCCGATATGTCGCGCACGTGGCCGCGGAGGGGAAGCATCCGCACCTCGCAGCGTTGGAGTTCCCCTCGCCGCCCACCGAGGACCCATTCCCGGAGATCCTCCGGCGGATGCTCAGCGGCCTGCTCACCTAGTGCCGCGACGTGGGAGCCTCCGGTGATGAGCGACACATCGACGACACCGGCCACGGGGACGGACGGGTACGACCAGGCGTTCCGGGCGCTGCACGACAGCCGCCTCGTGCGGAAACTCTGGGCCGAGGCGATGGGCGGGCAGTACCCGGAGGAGGTCGACCCCTTCAGCTCGTGCTGCTGGTGGCTGCTCGGGCAGTTCGTCGCCGGTCTCCGGTTGAGACCGGGCGGCACGGTGGTGGATCTCGGATGTGGCCGCGGCGGCCCGGGCCTGTGGCTGGCCAGAGCGCTGTCCGCCCGCCTGGTCGGCATCGACATCAGCCCGGTCGCGATCGAGCTGGCGAGGTCGCGGGCACCGCAGTTCCTCGCCGACGACCGGGCCTCGTTCCGTGTGGCCGAGTTCAGCTCCACCGGGCTGGAGCCCGCCACGGCCGACGCCGTGGTGAGCGTCGACGCGCTGCCGTTCGCCCCGGACCTCGACGCCGCACTGCGCGAGATCCACCGCATCCTGCGGGTGGGCGGACGTCTCGTCTTCACGGCCGCACAGAGCCGGGCACAGGCGCCGGGATCCGCAGGCACGTGGGAGCGGCACCTCGACGATGCCGGCTTCACGATGGAGACGCGGATGATCAACGCCTTTCATCACGAGCACTTCGGGCGGCTCTACACGCTCTGGAACGAGCACGCCGCCGACCTGCGGTCCGAGCTCGGCGAGGTGGTGGCCAACGGCCTACTCGCCGAGGCCGCCGGTGCCGATCAGCTCGACCAGCTGGACGCGCTGCTCGTCGTGGCGCAGCGGCGCCCCGGCTGACGCGGACGCAATGTTTCACGTGAATCATGCGGCGCGGCAGCCTCGACCTGCACCATGGACGTGAAGGGTTGCCGGCTCCCCGGTCCGCCGCGGGAAGGACGTCCGATGGATCAGACCGCCGTACTGATGATCGACATGCAGAACTCGTACATCGCCGAGGACGGCATGCGTGATGCGTTGGGCTGGCCACCGATCTGGCGGCTGGAGGAGACGGTCGCCGCCTGCGCCGGTCTGCTTGCCAACGCCCGTGAGCAGGGGCTTCCGATCATCTACTCCCGCGCAGTCGGCAGTGCGGCCGGTCCCCTCGGGAACAACCCGCGCTTCGCCCGCTTGCTCCGACATCGCGCTCACCGCATACCTGAGCTCTCGCCGGCCCAACAGGCCTGGACCCGGCAGATCATGGACGCCGTCGCACCCCGCCCCGACGACGTGGTGCTGGACAAGAGCCGGGCCAGCTTCTTCGACTACACCGAGCTCGAACCGCTACTGCACAACCTCGCCGTGACCCGCCTGATCGTGGCCGGTCTCCAGACCAACGTCTGCGTCGAGGCGACGGCCCGTGCGGCGCTCAGCCACAACTTCGAGGTCGCCGTCCCGGACGATGCGGTCTCCACGGACGGCCCCGACCTCCACGTCGCAGCCCTCAATTCCATGCGCGTCCTCTACATCGAGATCGCGCCGTGGAAGGAGCTCATCGCCCCCGGTGCGACGTGGGAACGCGCGTTCACCACACCTGACTACGGCCGCAATCCCGCGTACTGGAGCGAGTCGACTCACGCGTGAGGCCGGCCGCGCACACCTCGTGGCCTCCGCGCACACGTCAGGACATGTGCGCGGAGTCCAACTGATGTGTGCGGTCGCGCGGCTCGCCCTGGCGTCAGCGGATTCCCTCCCACACCGTGCGAGTGTCGCCACGGGGGTCGCGCACCGTCTCGACCGTCGTGCCGAAACGCCGGACACTGCGCTCCTGCCCGTAGGGCTCCCACCCCGGATCACCGCTCGTCGCGAACGACACCCACGTCCTGTGCATCGCGTCGGCCAGCTCCTGCGGCGGTTCCTGGCCCGTCAGACCAGTCGTCCTGCTCAGGTTGTCGAAGACGAACCCCAGCTCGAGCGCGTGGCAGGCACCGAGCTTGCCGTCGAACGCCGCCGACGCCCAGTCGAACTCGTAGACGTACGTGCGCTCGTGCGCCTCGGCGATCCGCAGCATCGGGATGCGGAACAACCAGTCCGTCACGACGTCGGCGAGCAGCACACCGGGCGACGCGCCCGGTCGGACCGCCCGGTACGCGTCGAGCGCGCCGACCGGCAACCCGTACTTCGCCGCGACGGCCTGCAGCGTCACCTCGGTGGCACCATCCATCAGACCGGACGGCACGATGAACAGCCGGTACTCGTCCCTTGTGGACCCCACGAGCAGCTCGACGCCGTCGGCGATGCGGCTCGTCGGCACGTCGGGCAGGACGTCGCCGTCCACCACGGGCTCGTAGATCAGCCCGTTCACGGCGGCCTCGCCCCACCGGTCGGGGTCGGGCGCCGACTGCATCTGGACGGCGAGCTCCTGCTGCGCCTTCACCAACCGCTGCGGAGGCACCTCCCGGAGCCCCTCGACGGGCACGCCGACCTCGTCCGCCACATGGCCCGCGATACGCACGGCGGTCGCCGCCGAGAGGACCGGGTGGCGCCCGCCGCTCTGCAGAACGGCCCGCCGGAACAACCCCGTGGCCGCGGGCATCGCCAGCAGAGCCGCGATGCTCATCGCGCCCGCCGACTCGCCGAACACGGTGACGTTGCCGGGGTCGCCACCGAACGCGGCGATGTTGTCCTGCACCCAGCGCAGCGCCGCTACCTGGTCGAGCAGGCCGACGTTGGCCGTGCCGCCGGGAAGCAGCAGGAAGCCCTCGGCCCCGAGCCGGTAGTTCACGCCCACCAGCACCACGCCGTCGCGGGCGAAGGCCGTGCCGTCGTAGGTCGGCTGCGAGTTCGAACCGTTGACGAAGGCGCCGCCGTGGATCCACACCATCACCGGGGCGCCCTCCGCGTTCTCCGGCGCCCAGACGTTGACGTTCAGCCACTCCTCACCCGGCACGACCACTGCCGGGAGGATCTGGTCCATCGGCGGCGCGTAGCCGGGCCCCGGCACCGTCGGGCCGTGCTCCAGCGCGTCGCGGATGCCGTCCCAGGCAGGCGCCGGGGCGGGCGGGGCAAACCGGTAGGGCCCGAGCGGGGCCGCCGCGTACGGAATACCGAGGAAGCGCGACACACCGTCTGCCGCCCGTCCACGAACCTTGCCCGCCGACGTCATCACTACGCGATCCATGACCGCAGTGTCGTCCTGGATGATCGGCTCCGACAGACCCCGCACAGGGTTACGGATCCGAACATCCACTCCGGATACTGTGCGCCCGTGAATGCCAGATGACCGGCGCGACCGAGAGGTGGCGCGAAGTCGGCGACCGCGTGTACGTGCGACGCCACCACGACATGGATCTCAATGTCGGCCTGGTGGTCGGCGACGGCGAGTGCCTCGTGGTCGACACGCGGGCGACCCTGGAGCAGGGTCGCGAGCTGACCGACGCGGTCCGCACCGTCACCCCGCACCCCTGGGTGGTGGTCAACACCCATGTGCATTTCGACCACAGCTTCGGCAACGCGGCCTTCCGACCCGCGAGCATCTGGGGACACCGCCGCTGCGTGGAAGCCCTGACCGACGGTGGTGAGGCGATGCGCCTCCGGCTCGTCGAGCGCTACCGGGCCGCAGGCGATGCGGAGAAGGTTGCGCAGCTCACCGCTACCCGTATCGACCCGCCGGACCTGCCGGTGGACGACACGGCAACTCTGGACGTCGGCGGTCGCCCGGTGGGGCTGCGCCACCTCGGACGCGGCCACTCCGACAACGACCTCGTCGTGCTCGTGCCCGACGCGGACCTGCTGCTCGCCGGTGACCTGGTGGAGCAGGGTGCGCCACCGCAGTTCGGCGACGGGTTCCCACTGGACTGGCCGGCCACCATGGACGCGGTGTTGTCCTTGATCAGCGGCGCGGTGGTGCCCGGGCACGGCGCCGTGGTCGACCGGGCTTTCGTCGAAGGCCAGCGCGACGAGCTGGCCCGGCTCGCCGAGATCGCGAAAGACGGATACGCGACGGGCAGGCCTGCCGTCGACGTCGCGCGGGACGTGCCGTACTTCGGCAGGTTCGCACTGGAGGCCGTCGAGCGCGCATACCTGCAGCTCTCGGCAGAGACGGCCTGACCGCCGGCGCGACTACGCCTCGACGAAGCTGAACAGGCGGCGGTCGCGCTCGAGGGGGACGGACGCCTCCCTGAGCACGCCGGCCCCCACGGCCCATCCGGGCTTCGGCGCGGCAACGAACGCCGTCTCGGCCACCCCGGCGTCGGAGAACCACGAGCGCAGCCGTGGGGTCACGTCCGGCTCGCGGGTGCTGCGCGTCCACACGACCGTCCCGCCGGCCACGAGAAGGGCCGGCACAGCGGCGATCGTTCGCGCGATGTCCTCGTCGGAGATGTTGCCGAAGATCCCGCACAGCAGCAGCACGTCCGCCGGCACCGCTCCGCGGCACGCCGCGGTGGTGCCTGCGTCGCCCTCGACCACCTCGACGGACGCCGGCGCTGCCGTGCGAGCCGCGGCGCAGAGGTCCGGGTCGAGCTCGACCAGGCGACCGGTGACGTCGGCGCCGCGGGGGTGTGACGCCAGAACCGGCAGTACGTCGCGGCCCTGCCCGGCGCAGAGCGACAGGAGGCGGACCTGCCCGGGTGACGTCCGATCGAGCGCGAGCCGGATCTGCTGCTGCACGGCGAGAAGTCGCTGTGACAGCGGACTGTCCGGGTCGTCGTAGGCGCCGTGCCATTCGGTCCAGTCGTTCATGCGACCAGGGTGGCTGACAGAGCGCCTCGGGCCGGGCGTGATCGCCGAGCGGCTCGCGTACTCACAGAACATCGTCTCTCTCGTTGACGATGTTCCCCCTCCTCCGTTAACCTCGTCTCGACCGAAGACGATGTTTTCTTCGTCCACCACTGCGAGTCCTCAGCCACGAGCGTGGTACTCATCAGATCGACACAGGAGGCCGGCCGGAAAAGTTGGGTGCACCATGACCGAGCACTACCTCGGCGTCATCGGCATCGCCGAAGCGCTGGGAGTGAGCCGGCACGCGGTGCACAAGTGGCGCTCGCGCTATCCGAGCGATTCGAGTCACCCATTCCCCGAGCCCGATGTCGACATTGACGGGGCGCCTGGCTGGCGACCTCCGAGATTGGACGAGATAGTGCAGTGGCGCGAAGGCCTACCCGGCCGCGGTGCGGGCGGCGGCCGCCCGCCCGCCTCACGTCAGGATTACCTCAGAGAAGCAGTGGCCCATGGCCTGACGAGGGACGAGGCGTTGCGGGCGCTCGACACGTTCGCCGAAGAGTTCCCCGAGATGACCGAGGCCGACGTCTGCGCCTGGCTCGTCGACCATTGGCGTAGCTAGAGCTTTCCCAGAAAACATATGAAAGGAGAGGCGATGACGCATGCCTGAAATCGGCGGCGGCACGACAGCAGGTTTCGAGATCGTGCGCGAGGCGTTCGCAGAAAACCTGAAGCGAGACGATGAGGTGGGCGCGGCGGTCGCCATGTACCTGCACGGCCGGAAGGTCGTCGATCTGTGGGGCGGCATCGCCGATCCCGAGCAGGACCGTATGTGGGAAAGGGACACCCTGCAGGTCGTCTACTCGACCACCAAGGCCGTCACGGCCACGTGCGCGCTCCTGCTGGCGCAGCGCGGAGAACTGGATCTCGACGCGCCGGTCGCCCAGTACTGGCCCGAGTTCGCCGCGAACGGGAAGGGCCGCATTCCGGTGCGCTGGCTGCTCACCCACCAGGCCGGGCTGCCCGCGATCGACCACCCGATCTCACCTGCCGAGGCGATCGCCTGGGAGCCGATGGTGACGGCGCTGGCCGCCCAGCGCCCGTTCTGGGAGCCGGGCACCGAGCACGGCTATCACGGGCTCACCTTCGGATGGCTCGTCGGCGAGGTCGTCCGGCGCGTGTCGGGCCGCAGCCTGGGCACCTTCCTCGCCGAGGAGATCGCCGCGCCGCTCGGGCTCGACCTCTGGATCGGGCTGCCGACGTCCGAGCAGCATCGGGTGAGCCGGATCATCGCGTCCGTGCCCGACTTCGAGGCGCTGTCCCGGATCGATCTGGACGCCCTCCCCGAGGCTGTGCGGGACGTGATGGCGGCCTACGCCGACCCGACGTCGCTGACCGTCCGCTCGCTCAGAGCCGTCACACCTGCACTCGATCACAACAACCCCGACGAACAGCGGGCCGAGATGCCCTCGACCAATGGCATCTGCACGGCCCGTGCCCTTGCTCGCTTCTACGCCGCACTCATCGGCGAGGTCGACGGACACCGCATCCTCGAACCCGACGTGCTGGCTGCGGCAACCGCACAACAGGCGAGCGGCATCGACCGGATCCTGCGCATACCCGTCCGGATCGGCACCGGTCTCGGACTCCCCACACCCGACACGTTCTGGTACAGCCCGAGCGCTTTCGGATTTCCCGGCATCGGCGGTTCGCTCGGCTTCGCCGACCCCGCAACCGGACTCGCCTTCGGCTACGTGATGAACCACATCAACGAAGGCGCACCGGACCTCCGGGCCGCACTCCTGGTCGACGCGGTCCGCACCGCCATGAAGGGCATATGACCCATCCCGGTGAATTCACGGCCCGCCGCGGCGCCATTTCCGACTCGACCTGATCGACACCGATAGTGTGCCGTCGACCGGTTTCGACCACAATAAATCCTCGGCGTCCGCCCCAGTAGGCTGAGCAAAACGAGGGGGGCCGAGCAGGCGTGCGAATGTTTGCCTTTGCTTTGATTGCGGTAGTGGTGGTGCTCCTGGTCACCGCACCGGGAGCATTGCGGTCACACCGCACACAGACGGGGGACTGTGATCCCACTGCCACGAGCCGGTCGCACCACTCTGCCGACGTGGCCGACCGCGACAGCCACACTCGCGCCGATCGAGATGGGTCCAGGCTTCGGTGCGATTTCGACGGCACTCGCCACGAGCAGGACCCGTCGTCGTGCCGTACGACGGGATCGGTCCGCTCGCACCCGGATCGGTGCGACGACGATGTGCCGGAAACGGCGTCGCACTGACCACGCGCACTCGTCGTCAGAGGCCGGCCGCGAGCACGTCGTGACTGGCGAGCGTCATCTCCTCACGGAACTCTCGCACCACGGCCGACTCCGGACCGGGCCGCCAGAGCATGATGAGGTCGGCGCTGACGTCGGTCAGGGGCACGAAGCGGACGCCGGCCGGTTGCAGGAGTGAGCTGTACGAGCGAACCAGTACCGAGACGGCAAGTCCCGCGGCCACCGTGGCGAAGATGTTCATCAGCGTGGCCGACTGCAGTTCCGTGGCCACACCGGCCGCGCGCAACTGCTCGGTGAGCCATTGATGCCCGATGGGCTGCACCGAGCGGTCGAAGAACACCACCCGCTCACCGGCCAGGTCTCGGATGGTCGCCCGATCCGCTCCGGCCAGCCGGTGCCCGCTGGGCACCACCAGGCAGAGCGGTTCGGTCATCAGCACTCGGTGCGCCAGATCCTGCGGTGGCGCGACTATCCCGTTGAAAGCGACGTCGATACGTCCCTCGCGCAGGCCACGATGCTGTTCGTCGTCGGGCAACTCCGTGACGGTCGTGTCCACCCCCGGGTGGCGTCGACGAAAGGCGGCCAGTCCGCCCACCAGCATCATCGGTGAGGTGCCGGGCAGTACGGCGATCCTCAGGCGCCCGACCTGCCCGACCGCTGCGCGATGGGCGGCGTGAACGACGTCGTCCGCTGCAGCCAGGGCACGCCGGGCAGCGGTGACCACCTGCTCGCCTGCAGCGGTGACCTGCAGCCGCCGACCCGACCGCTCGAACAAGGTCAGGCCGAGACGCCGCTCGAGGGTTCGCAGTTGCCGGCTCAATGACGGCTGCGCCACATGCAGCCGGACCGCCGCTGCGCTGACGCTCGACTCGTCGGCGACAGCGACGAGTGCGGCCAGCAGCCGCAGCTCGACCCCGGCACCCGAAGCCGTCGATGGCTTATTCACCTCCGCGATATTAGCGCGTCGACGAAGTCGCCGACGCCGAAAACCGAGGCGACCCAATCAACGTGATGCTTGATTCCGCGGAGGCCCCGGGAAATAATTTCCCACGCTTTACCCGGCCAGGTCGGACAGCGGAGCCCGGCACTTCACGGGAACGTCACACGGATCAGTAATTCCGTGAAACCGAATTCGCCGGCTTCGCACTGGCCGCTGTTACCGGGCCGACCTCGGACAGTCGGACCGGTCAGACCGGTGAGCCCGACGCATCACGCGGCGACACCTGGTCCGCGTCCGGCCGGACGGAAGCCGCGCCGCCCGAAATGACCTATTGACGCCGCCCTGCGCCTCGGTCACGCTACATCGACTCGTCGCCGGACGAGTGTCCGCGCAGCGGACACCTACCGACACCAGGAGCTTCAATGGAGCGGCCCACCGGTGGCGTGCACGCGACGAGTACTTCTTCCGGCCCGAGCGCGCGGACGTCCGCGGCGGCGATCGCCATCGGGTTCACGGCACTCTGCGTGTCGTACATGCTCAACGCGATGGACCGGCAGGTCTTCTACCCGCTGCTGCCGGAGATCCGTGAGGAGTTCGGCTTCTCGCTCGACCAGGCCGGGCTGCTGGCCACCGGTTTCACCCTGGGTCTCGCACTCACCGGACTACCGGCCGGATATCTGCTCGACCGGCTCTCCCGCAGGATGATCGTCGTCATCAGCGTGGTCGTCTACTCGCTGGGCACCATAGCCATCCCGCTCGCTGCGGGCTTCGCAGACATGGCCGTGTACCGGCTCGTGAGTGGTGTCGGAGAAGGCGTGCAGGCAACGGCCATCTACGCGATCATCGGCGCCTACTTCTTCCACCGCCGCGCCTTCGCCGCTGGTTTCATCGGTCTCGCCTTCGGCCTGGGCGTGTTCCTCGGCCCGCTCATCGGGCAGAGCCTGGCCACGGCCGCAGGTGGCTGGCGCAGCCCGTTCCTCATCTTCGGCGCTGTGGGCCTGGCAATGGCCGTCGTCCTGCTCGTCACGGTGCCCCGGGCCATGAGCGAGGCCGTGGCCGGCCGGGACAACACCACCGACACCGCCACCTACGACCACATCCCCGCGAGCCCCTACAACCGCAACGCTCTTGCTCTGGCAGCGGCATCTGCGGTGTCAGGACTCGTCTTCTACGGGTTCCTGGGGCTGTACCCGACGTTCCTTCGCGAAGAACTCGAGTTCGGAGCGGGGCAGGCCGCCCTCGCCTCGGCGCTGGTCGGCTTCGGGGCCATGATGGCGCTGCCGGTGGGCTGGCTGGCCGATCGCGTCGACCAGCGTCTGCTCCTGGCCGTGGGATTCATCGGCTCGTCGCTCACCGCGCTCGCCGCGTACCAGCTGGCGGAGGGAGCGGCCGCCCAGTACGTACTCGCTTTCCTCATGGGCACCTTCGCCAGCGGCGTGCTGTTCACCAACTGCACCACCGCGCTCCAGCGAGCCGTGCGACCCGAGCACGTCGGACGTGGGGCCGGTCTGTTCATGCTGGCCTACTACGTGGCCGCCGCCGTGTCCGGGCTGATCTTCGCGCGCCTCGTGGCCGGCATGGGCTGGCAGGGCGCGGGCCTCGTGCAGCTCACGCTGCTCCCGCTCGTCGGACTCGCCGCGCTCGTGCTGGTGGACGCCCGCCGGATGATCGTGCCGCCACGGCAGCAGACCGGGTGAGGCCGCTCAGATCTTGCGAGCCGGATTCCCGCCCCACCGCTCGTGGGGCGGGACCTCCTCGCCCTTCATGAGGAAGGAGTCGGGCTCGAGCACTGCACCGTCGCCCATCGTCGTGCCGTAGTGGACGAAGGCACCGACGCCGAGTGTGCAGCCGGACCCGATCGTGATGCGGTCGGACTTGAACGCGCCGTCTTCCTGGGAGTGGCACTGGATGACCGTCCCGATGTTCAAGGTGACGTCATCGCCGACCGTGACCGGCGTCTTCTCCACGAAGTCGCAACCGTCGTCGAACAGGCGCTTTCCCAGCCGCAGGCCCAGCAGGCGCCAGGTCATGCTCTTGAACGGCGTGCCGTTGAAGATCTGGAAGTGCGCCAGCACGGACATCTTCCAGAACCGCTCGTGCCGCCAGAAGGCGATGTCGTAGATCGAGCAGCCCTGGGGCCGCAACGCCACCAATGGCGTGACCACTCGTGCGACCAACACGAAGTACAGGACAGTCCAGACGATGATCAGGAGCGAGCCCGCCGCGATCGCCGCTGCACCGAAGCCGTCGAAGAGGTCCACACCGGCCATGCCGATCAGGACCACCCCGAGGAAATACACCCAACCGGCCAGGAGGAACAGACCGATCGTGACGATGTTGTGGCGGTTCTTGGCCGCCAGGCGGCGGTGCAGTTCGGCCCGGCTCGCGAGATCGAAGCCGGTGTCGCGCCGCACCGTCCGCGGGATCTCGAAGCTCGGCGAACCCAGGAGCCCGACGCCCTCTCGAATCCTCCCGTCGAGCGGGACCATCACCTTTGTGGCGAGGAGACAGTTGTCACCGGTCCGGCCTTGCGCGGGATAGGCGATCTTGTTCCCGAGAAAGTTGTGGGCCCCGATGGACGCCGGCGATACGCGGAATGACGAGCTCGAGAAGTCGGCATTCATGATCGACAGCCCATCGGCGACCATCGTCCCGCTGCCGACCGTGCTGAGGTACGGGCTCTCGTGCCTCACATCCAGCCCGAAATTCGATCCGGTCTGCTCGACCTCGGACAGGTCGTGCCCGACGCGGCTCAGATAGTTGACGATGTAGGAGCTGTCCCCGTAGAGAACCGTGAAGAGCCTGACATTGGTCAGCCGCGAGATCGTGTGATGAACCCAGTAATGCAGGCCGTACAAGGGGTAGACCTTGCCCGGGCGGACGACGAGGTTGAGCAGGCGCGGGACGGTGACCACAACGAGGAGACCGACGAACAGCGAGCCGAAGAAGAGAACCGCCGAGCCGATCAGCGCGTCGACGTAGAACACCGTGCTCGTGAAGGCCAGCGGCCCGGAGTCCAGGAGTGTCGCGAGGTTGGGGAACTCGAGCAGGAGCATGGCGACCCCGCCGACCAGCAGCGGCAGGCCCACGAAAAGCACGCCCAGTAGCTGAAGGCCGGCATAGACGCCTCTCCGCAGACTTGTGCAGCCGACCGGGTCGACCGTCCGGTAGTCCACCTCGGTGCGCTGCGCGGGCGACCCGTGCCAACGCTCGCCTCCGGGCACGGCCTGCCCCGTATGCAGCGAGGAGGTATGGCCGAGCTGGGCACCATCGCCCATCGACGTCCCGATGTCGATCACTGTCGATTCGCCGACGAAAACGTCCTTTCCAAGGGTGACGGAGCCGGTGTGGATCACCCCGGCCTCGGCTCGGTAGCAGTTGAAGAACGAGTCCTTGCGGATGACCGTTCCGTCACCGATGGTGAGCAGATCGGTGCACACCGGAAGGTTCCGGGAGAGGATCGTCACGCCTCGGCCGACATTCGCCCCGAGGGCCCTCAGGTAGAGCACGTAGAGCGGCGAACTGGCGCTCGTGCGTGACCGGCCGCCGGCGACGAGGAGAAATGGGTTCGCCCGTGTCAACGTCTTGACGATCCAGAAACGCAGATATGCCGGACTCCACACCCGTATCCGTTGCGGCTTCCACCGCCCGATGAGCACCCACTTGGCCACGATCGGGAGGATGGACAGGCCCAGGAAACCGATAGCACCCAACAGAGCCGAACGCAGATAGATGTCGAGCAGGCTCGAGGCGGTGGAGAGCCACGCGTATCCTCGCTCGAGAATGTACGCGGCGAGATAGGCGTACCCGACCAGAACCAGGAACTGCGCCACGCCGCACATGACGTACCCGAACGTGCCGACCGGGCGCACCTCCGCCAACTCCGCTGTGGGCAGAGACTCGAGAGGAGAAGGGGCGGACGGCGCCGCGAGCGCTACCGCCAGACTGCGGATGGTCGGATGCGCATAAATATCCTGCATCGACACGGCGGGGAGATCTTCTCGCTTTCTGACCTTCGCGCAGAATCGCGCCATCACCATCGAGTCGGCGCCCAGGTCCTCGAAGAAGTTGCTCTCCGCCGACACCCGCTCGACACCCACGACGCCGGCCAGTACCTCCGCGAGTTCTTCCTCGACCGGGGCGGGCGCCGGTGCTGCGAGCGCCTTCACCAGCTCTCGGATCGTGGGGTGCTCGTAGACGTCCTTCATGGAGATGTCCGGGAGCTCGGGCCGCTTCCGCACTCGCGCGCAGAACTGCGCCATCACCATGGAGTCGGCGCCCAGGTCCTCGAAGAAGTTGCTGTCCGCCGACACCCGCTCGACACCCACGATGCCGGCCAGCACGTCGGTGAGATTCCGCTCGGCAGCGGCCGTCGAACTGGTGGCCTCGTGCCGGATTCCCGTTATTGAGGATTCAACTACGGATCCGAGCGGTGTCTCGACATATTCTCCCACGAGGGTGAGCCCCCTAGATCACAATAGGTACGAACCAGAACTTGCTGGAGTGGAAACGCACGAGAAATGCGAGGGAATTACTCAACCAACGGACGGTCCCGGCTCCCCATGGCCTCGTCGAACCTGACCCGAGGTCGGGAAACCGACTCTCTCATTCGATTCGCCACTGCTCCACGAATCGACAGGCCCACCAGAGCCTGTCCCGAGAATCCCCACGGAGACGTTCGAATATGCCGCCCCGGCCAGATCGTCGACCATATCCATTGCCGGCCTTGCTCCCAACATTCGGCCATGCTGACATGCCCCAGCGCATGACGTGATGATCGGCGCTGGCGCCACCCAGAGCGCACCCGTTTGGTGCGCGGAGCCAGATTAGTGGTGGGCGACACCCGGCTGTCAAGCGCAGGTCAAGCCCAGTGGAACGACATTTTGCCAAGGCTGGGCCAATCACGCTCCGCACGTAGTGGCAATTGGGGGAGCCTTTGTGCGCCAGGCGCCGGATCGATCTCAGATATTCTCCGCCATTCGCCGGGGGATCGATGCCACACGCGGCGTGACCGGGCTGTTACGACGCCGACCACGGTGATCCTGTCGGCGCGGTGCTGATCGTTGTCCCGTCCCACGCGTGCGCACAACCGCATCGGCCTGGACATGAGCGGCCACGCCTGTCGAGGCGGCAAGGGCGCACGCGTAGGCGATGCTGCAGGTCAGGATCGTTGTGGCGCTACGTAGCCGACGCGCAGGAGATCCACGGGAGATCAGGCGAGATCGGCGCGACCTCCGCCATCGCGTCGGCCGCGGGCCGCACGATCGGCCGAGGCGAGGATCCGACATCGACTGCGCCGGGCGGAGATCGCCAGGCCTTGCCGTACCGGCGAGGGGCCATCCGGCGGTAGTTGAAGGTACGCACGAAGCGCTGCCCCCGTTACGCGATCTGGGCGGAAGCGGGAGACCCGTCTGGCCCACAGACCGTTGAGAGCGCGACTTTCCGCATGAGCGTCCATGCTGTGGTTTTCTCAGCGACCGCCGGAACCGGTGTCCCCGATCCGCCCCTCGCTGGCCTCTTCCAGCGACAACCCCTGGGTCTCGGGGCCGAACCACACCGTCGCGGCCATGATCACGTACATCACCCCGACCATGACGAACACGCCGCCGGCGCCGATCGCGTCGGCGACAGCCCCGGCCAGCAGCGGGGCAATCGACGCGGCCAGCAGGAACACCGTCACCATCGCGCCGGTGCCGAACGCCCGCACCCGTGTCGGGTAGAGCTCCGGTGCCCAGATGAAGGTGGTGGTGTTGAGCAGGATGAACATCAGCTGCAGCAGGCCGGCCAGCACGAGCACCATGAACAGGCTCGACGAGCCGGCGAGCGCCACCGCGACCACGACCGCGACGAGCGCGCCGTAACCGAGCACCACCCGGCGCCTGAACCAGTAACCGAACGCGGTGGCCAACAGGGCGCCGAGCAGCCCGCCGACGTTGATGAGCATGGTGTAGACGAGCGCTGTGGAGACGTCGAGGCCCCGGGAGACCAGCAGGGTCGGCATGAAGACCGTGACGGCCACCTGGGCGCCGAACGTCATCGCCGACACCACCCAGATCACCACCGTGTTGCGGGCCAACCTGCCCTCGAACACCTCCGCGAGCCGCACCCGCTGCCGGGGTAGCCGCGTGCCTTCCGCCCCGCCGATGTATCTGGTGGCCTCCATGCCGTGCACAGCGCGCAGCCGGTTCGTAGCAAGCCTGGTGAGCACCTTGTTCACGTCGTCGACCCGGCCCGCCACGAGCAGGTAGCGCGGCGACTCCGGCAGGAACCAGCGGTAGACGAACACCAGCAGCGCGGGGATGGCCAGCACCCCGAGCAACCAGCGCCACGCGACCTCGGGCCCGCCCAGCGCCGCCTCCAGCGGGCCGAGCATGAGGGCGGCCAACGCGGATGAGGCGAAGATTCCCAGGCCGCCGCCCGCGACGTTCACCGTGGCCACCGCGGCGCCCCGGAACCTGGTGGGCATCAGTTCCGCGACGAGGGTGAGCGCCGTGTTCGTCTCCCCGCCGAGTCCGATCCCGACGATGAACCGGGCGGCGAGCAGCCAGCCGAAACTCGGGGAGAACGCAGCGAGTAGCGCGCCCACCGTGTAGAGCGCGAAGTTGTACGTGTAGGTCACCCGCCGCCCGTAGCGGTCGGCGGTGACACCGGCGATCAGCGACCCGATCGCCATGCCGGCGAAGGTCAGAGTGGTCAGCAGACCCACCTGGACGTTGGACAGCGACCACTCGCGCGCGATCAGCGGTGCGGCCAGACCGACGTTGTACTCCTCGATCGCGTTGATCAGTGTGCCGGCCGCGACCAATACCAGAATGAACACGTGAGCCCGCCGGAACGGGATGCAATCCAGCGAAGAGGCGAGGTCCTGGCCTGCGCGGTCCCTCAGCTCGCGGGATTCCTTCGACGAGGCCGGGTTCGTCATGAGGGCTCCGAGGCCACCGGCAGGTGGCCGACGACGAACAAGGAGCCCGGGGAGCCGTCGACCGCGATGGGGATCGACCTGATCAACCGCTGTGCCCTCCTCCGCGACGAGCCCCCGAAGTCCACCCCCCCTGGGTCAGCTCAACGCATGACCTGCCCTGGACAGTCCACCAGAGGCACTACCAGCGTCCGATTTCGCGGCTTTGCTCCTTCGGGCAGGCCTGGTAGCCGGTTCGGACGACTCGTTCTTCGGCCGAGCGGAGGAGCAACAGCAGAACGCTCAGGCGCCGTTCTCGCCCGCGCCCTTCTTGCCGTACGCGCGCAGCACAGCGCGACGGATGCCCTCGTAGCCGGTGCAGCGGCAGAGGTTCGAGCTCAGCAGCCCGTCGAGACGCTCGGGGTCCTCCACGATCGCGGGGTCCTCCTCCAGGGCCCCGACCACCAGCATCACGAACCCGGCGGTGCAGAAACCGCACTGCAGCCCGTGCTCGGCCGAGATCGCCTCCTGGAAGGCGTGCAGCCGGCCGTCGGCCGCCAGTCCCTCGACCGTACGGATGTCGCGGCCTGCGCACTGCACCGCGAACATCAGGCACGAACGCACGCCCTCACCGTCCACCAGGACGGTGCATGAGCCGCAGACCCCGTGCTCGCAGCCGAGTTTGGTGCCGGTGAGGCCGCAGTCGTCGCGCAGGACGTCGGCCAGAACGCGCCGCGGCTCGACCGTCACGTCGTACTCGGTCTCGTTGACCGTGAGGCGTATCCGAGTGCGCCCTGTCATCGTTCCGCCCGCCTCTCGCCGTTTACCTCGCTGTCCTCACGTGCCTGCGTCAGCGCGCGCCGGACGAGCACACCGATCGCCTGCCGCTTGTACTCGACCCCGGCATGCGGCTCCGGAAGCGGAGCAGCCGCGGCCACGGTGAGCTCGGCGGCCCGGGCGAAGACGCCCGGCTCGGCCTGCCGGCCGACCAGATGGCGCTCAGCGTCGTGCGCACGCATCGGGCGATCGGCCGCCCCGGCCAGCCCGAGCCGGGCGCCGGTGATCACGCCGTGCCGCAGGGTCAGCACCGCCACAACCGCGACCTGGGCGAAGCTGGCGTGCGTGCGGTGCTGCTCGCGGAAGCCGACGCCGACCGCGTCCGCCTCCCCGACGGACCCGGGCAGCAGCGGCAGCCGCACGGACGTCAGGATCTCGTCCGGCTGTCGGGCCGTCCGGAAAGGTCCGAGGAAGTAGTCACCGGCCGACACCGTGCGGCTGCCGGCGGGCCCGGTCAGTTCGATCGCGGCGTCGAGGGCGACGGACGTGGCGCACCATTCGGACGCGGGGTTGGCCCACGCCAGGCTGCCGGCCATGGTGCCGCGTGCACGGACCGGCGGGTGCGCGATGAACGGACTCACCCTGCTCAGCAGCCGGCCCAGAGCCCCCGGGGCCACGCTCGGCGTCTCGAAGGCACGGTGCCGGGCGAGAGCGCCGACGCGCAGCGCGTCACCGTCCACCGTGATCGCGTCCAGGCCGCGCACGTTGTTGATGTCGACGAGCAGGGCGGGCCGCTCGCGGCGGTAGTGCATCTCCAGCACCAGGCTCTGGCCACCGGCCAGCACGCGGGCCGTCTCGGGCCGCTCGGCGAGAGCAGCAACGGCGTCGGGGAGCGCGGTCGGTGCCACGTAGTCGAACGATGCGGGTTTCATCGCACGCCCACCCCCTGCCGGCCGCTCGCCATCCAGCACGCCTCCGGTGTCAGTGGCAGCTGGACGCCGCCGATGTCCGTCTCCGGGGTCCCGGCACCCGTGGCCGGCGGTCCCAGCGCGTCGATCACGGCGTTGACGATCGCGGGGGGCGTGCCGATGCATCCGGCCTCGCCCGCGCCCTTGGCACCCAGCGCGCTGTTCGGGTTGGGGGTGACAGTGGTGTCGAGGGTGAGCGGCGGCAGCTCGCCGATCGTCGGCAGCAGGTAGTCGAGCAGGTTGTCGGCCTGCGGCCTGCCCTCGTCGTCGAAGGGCATCTCCTCGTAGAGCGCCTGCCCGATCCCCTGCACGATGCCCCCGCGCGTCTGGTCCTCCACGATCTGGTGGTCGATCGCCACGCCGCAGTCGTCCACCGCGACGAGGCGCAGCACGCGCACGTTGCCCAGCTCCCGGTCGACCTCGACCACAGCCACGTACGCGCCGAACGGGAAGGCGGCCGGGCCGTCGTAGACGCCCTCGACCCGCAGCGGTTCGGGCGAGGCGTTCGCCAGCTCCCCGAGCGTCCAGCTGCGCTTCCCGATGCTGACGACGCCGTTCGCGTAGTCGGCGTCGCCGCCTGCCAGCTCGGCGGCGCGCTGCTTCGCCTCCGCGATCAGGTCCCGCGCTGCCTGGTGCAGGGCCGCCCCGCCGACCTGCATCGACCGGCTCCCGAAGGTACCGATGCCCTGTGGCACCTCGTCGGTGTCCGCCTGGACGAGCGACACGTTGTGCGCGGGGATGCCGAGGGTGCGCGCCACGAGCTCGGGGAAGACGGTCTCGTGGCTCTGGCCTGTGGAGCAGGTGCCGATGCGTGCGGTGACGCTCCCGTCGGGCTCGACGTCGAGGGCGGCCCACTCGTTCGCCATGGGCTTCTGTTCGAGCCCCGAACGCTCGGCGAAGCTGCAGATCCCGATGCCGAGCGGCCACTCGCTGCCCGACCAGCGACGCCGCTGCTGCTCCTCCCGCCAATACGCGTAGTCGACCAGCTCCAGCGCCCTGTCCAGCACCAACTCGTACTGCCCGCTGTCGTAGCGCCGGCCGGTCGGTGACTCGTACGGGAACGCCTCCGGCGGGATGAAGTTGCGTCGCCGCAGCTCCGCCGGATCGATGTCCAGCCTGCGGGCGAGAAGGTCGACGGTGCGTTCCACCGCGTAGACCTGCTCGGGGCGTCCCGCGCCGCGGTACGGCGCGGTGGGCGTCGTGTTGGTGACCACCGTGCGGATCCGGGCGTGGACCATCGGGGTGCGGTACACACCACCCGCGGCCTGCCCGGTCTCGCCCGCGACGAACCCGGCGAGCGGGTAACCGCCGATGTCGGCGTCGACGTCGAGCGACAACGCGAGCATCCGGCCGTTCGCGTCGGCGGCGAGGCGCACCCGCTGGTTCTGACCCCGCCCGTGCGTGGCGCCCGACAGTGTCTCGGCGCGGTCCTCGAGCCACCGGACCGGCCGGCCGAACTGCAGCGCCAGCCGCACCACGGACAGGTACTCGGGGAACGTGGCGCTCTTCGCGCCGAAGGCGCCGCCGCTGTCCGGCACCCGCACTCTGATCCGCTCGGCGTCCAGTTCCAGTGCCGTGGACAGGTCCCGACGCAACCGATGAGGCGACTGGTGCGAGACCCAGACCGTCACGCGCCCGTCCGTCTCGGGCACAGCGAGGATCGCCCGGGGCTCCATCGGGGTGGGCGCGAGCCGCGGCTGGCGGTAGATGCCCTCGACGACGACGTGAGCCTGCTGCCACACCTCGTCGGGAACGGGATCGCCGAACTCCACGTCGGAGGCGACGTTGTCGACCCCGTCGAAGAGCCAGGTGGAGGACGCGGCGGCCTCGCCGGGATCGACGAGCGCGGGCAACGGGTCGATGTCCACCCGCACGGCGTCGGCACCGTCCTCCGCGACGTAGCGGTCGGCACCGAGGACGACGGCCACCGGCTCCCCGACGTACCGCACCCGGTCGGCCGCCAGCGCGGGAATCCGTCTCGTGTCGGGTCCGCCGGTGGGGAGGAACGGGGGCACGTACGGCAGCTCGGCGCCCATGTCCGACGCGCTCCACGCGCCGAGCACCCCGTCGACCGCGGCCGCCGCGCGCGTGTCGACGCGGAGCAGCCGGCCGTGCGCGACCCTGCTGCGCACGAATGTGACGTCGAGGCAGTCGGCGACGTCGAGGTCACCGACGTAGCGGCCCGCACCGGTGATCAGCCGGGCGTCCTCCCGTCTCCCCAGAACCCACGACTGCGCTGCATCGGGAACGTGGTTGGACGTAGGGGGCGGCGACACCGGAGGCTGGACGGGTGTACGGCTCTCAGGGGGCTCGCTCACTCGTTTCAGCCTAGGCCTCTCCGCCGGGGCGAGGCGGTCGTCAGCCGGCGGGTCGTGTCGTCAGCCCGTCTTGATCCCGTCCTGTCCGGCTCTCCGCCCGGCGCCCACCGTCTCCGTGATCATGGCGAGCGGGATCAGGCCGAGCAGGCAGATCACGGCCAGCACGACGTAGTGCACCGGGAACCCGAACCCGTCGATGATCCACCCGGAAACGGCGGCGGCGAGCACCCCCGACAGTCCCAGCGCGATGCCGATCATGATGCCCATCGCCGTGCCGGCCGACCGCGGTACCGAGTCGATGAGCAGCGCGTAGACCACCGGGAAGGGCGCGTTGCGGAACAGACCCCATGCGAGCAGGACGATCCATGCGCTCGCCGGGCTCGAGATGAAGATCATCGCCAGCAACGTCACGGCCCACCCGATGACGAGGAACCGGATGGCGAACTTCCGGCCTGCGTGGTCGGACCACGCACCCCACACCACCTGGCCGATCCATCCCGTCAGCCCGGAGGCCCCGGAGAGCAGGGCCGCCAGGGCGAGGCTCATGCCCTGGTCCACCAACTGCCCCGTCAGGAACGTGACGGCCCCGGCCTCCGCCCAGAGGAAGAGGAAGATCAGAACGACCGACCAGCGGACGTTCGCGTTGCTCAACGCCTCACGGACGGGAGCGAGGGCCGACCCGGTGTGGCGGACGGAGAGCTCCGGGAGCGGGCGTGTGAGACCGCGGCGGTCGATCCAGTCGTAGACCCGCTGCTGATTACGCCTGGTGCCGAGAAACGTCTGCGCCACGATGATCGGGATGCCGAGCAGCGGGATCAGCAGGAACGCCTCTCGCCACCCGGCCACGCCGAGAACGACGGCGATGAGCGCACCGGTGAGGAACTGTCCGAACGGAAAGCCGGTGTGGTGTACGCCCACGGCGAATCCCCGGTGCTCCTTGGGCCACCACTCGCTGACCAGTGCGACGTTGACCGGCTCCGATCCGCCCCGGCTGATCCCCATGGGGATGCGCAGCAGCAGGAACGCCACGAAGCTGCCCGCGAAGCCGAACGTCAGGGCACCCCCGAGGATGCCGATCAGCATCGCCACGTTCCAGGTCCAGGTCCGGCGGTATCCGGTGCCGATCCGGTCGGAGACCCACCCGAACATCAGCGCCCCCACGATCAGCCCGGCGAAGAACACCGAGTTGATCAGTCCGGCCTGGGTCGAGTTGAGCTCGAACTCCTCCTGGATGGCGGGCAGAACGGCCGGGAGGATCCCGCCGTCCACCGCCGTCATCAGGATCGCGCACGTCGTGATCGCGAGCGTCACCCAGGACAGCGGGTGGGCGCGCGGCAACCACGCCGGCCCGCGCATGGACTCTCGTGCTCCGGACAAATCGACCTCGCTGACGTTGACCGATGGAGCTTCCGAGTGATCGGGCGGTCCACGGTGGAGATCGCGTCAGCACGATCACCCGCTGATTGTCAGCGCCGTGATCAGCGGGGTCAACGCCGTCAACCCCGCCCGAGTTGCCGTCAAATTTTGCGTCTCACGCATCTTTGCGTCAGGCGCAGGATTCTGTATGGTCGGCGGCATGGAACCGGACAGCGACGCTCGCGTCGGCCTGCGGGAGCGCAAGCGGCAGGAGACGCGCACGGCGCTGAGCTGGGCCGCGATCCGTCTCACCGTCGAGCGCGGGCTCGCGAACGTCACGGCGATGGACATCGCCGCCGAGGCGGGGGTGTCGCACCGGACGTTCAACAACTACTTCTCGAGCATCCCGGAGGCCCTCGCGGCCCGGCAGACCGACCGGGCGAAGCAGACCGCGGCACTGCTGCGCGCCCGGCCTGCGGACGAGCCGTTGTGGGAGGCGATCGTGGAGGCGGTGCTCGCGCAGATCCACCACGATCAGCAGGGGCCCGGGGACCGGACGCCCGATCCGGCGTGGACCCAGGGCGTCCGGCTGATGATGGAGCACCCCTCGCTGCAGGGCGAGTTCCTCAAGGCCCACGCAGCCACCGAGCACGAACTCGCGGCTGCGGTCGCCGAACGAACCGGCACCGACGCCCGCGACCTCTACCCACGACTCGTCGCCGCCACCGCGTGGGCCGCGGTGCGGGTGGCGATGGACCAGTGGGTCAACGCCGACCCGCCGGTGCCGTTCCAGCATGTACTGCGCGAGTCGCTCGACCGGCTGGCCGGCGGCCTTTCCCAGCCCTGATCCGTCCCTGACCCTCTACGCCCAGGAGCGCCTGGGCCGGTTCGTCGTGTCCGTTTCCGTCGCCAGGTGAGGAGCACCGTCATGTCCACAATGGACGTCATCATCGCAGGTGGAGGGCCGAACGGGCTCCTGCTGGCCTGCGAGCTGCGGCTGGCCGGGGTCCGCCCGGTGGTGGTGGAGCGGCTGCCCGGACGCAGCCACGAGCACCGAGCCAACGGGTTGGTCGGGCAGGTCGTGCGCATGCTCCACCGGCGCGGCCTCTACGAACGGCTGAGCGGAATGCCGGGGCCGCCGATCCCGGCGCCGCGGTTCGTGTTCGGCGGGCTGCCGCTGCTACTGGACCAGCTGCCCGACAACCCGTTGACCATCCTCGGCCTTCCCCAGCGCGAGCTCGTCCGACGCCTGGAAGAGCACGCCCGTGAGCTGGGGGTGGACCTGCGCTACGGCCACGACGTGACCGCGCTGGCCCAGGACGGTGACGGGGTGACGGTCGAGGTGAACGGCCCGGCAGGGATCCAGGAGCTGCGGGCGCGCTTCCTCGTAGGCGCCGACGGCGGGCACAGCACGGTGCGCAAGCTCGCCGGGATCGGCTTCCCGGGCGTGACCCGCGAGGACACGGTGTCGCGGTCGACGCACGTGAGCCTGCCCGCGTCCGTGCTCGACCCGGTCACCGGCGGAGTGCGCGCCGGCGACGTCCACGTCCCGCCGTTCTTCCACTTCCGCACCGACCACGGCGTGTTCGTCCACGCGCCGTTCGCGGAAGGCCCGCCGCTGGTCACGACACTCGAGTGGAACCGACCCGCCGACGAGCAGGCCGGGCCGATGAGCCTCGACGAGATGCGGGCCAGTATCCGGCGGGTGCTCGGCGCGGACATCCCACTCAGCCCTCCCGAGGGGAACGGGCCGCACCTTCTCCGACGCCTCACCGGCGGCAACACCAGGCTCGCCGAGTCGTTCCGCGCGGGCCGCGTACTACTGCTCGGAGACGCGGCACACGTGCACTCCGCCATCGGGGGCCCCGGGCTGAACCTGGGGCTCCAGGACGCGGTGAACCTCGGCTGGAAGCTCGCCGGCACCGTGCGCGGCTGGGCGCCCGATGACCTGCTCGACACCTACGAGAGCGAGCGGCGACCGGTCAGCGAGCGGGTGGTGATGCACACCCAGGCCCAGTCCGCGCTGATCTCGCCGGGCGCCGAGATCACCGCTCTACGCGAGCTGTTCGCCGAACTGCTGGGCGAGGAGCGGGTCGTCCGGCACATCGCCGACCTCATGTCCGGCGCCGACATCCGCTACGACTGGGGCCTCCCCGACCCCCATCCCCTGGTCGGCCGCTGGGCTCCGGACCTCGAACCGACCGAGGGCGGGGAGAAGGCGGCTGAGCTGATGAAGGCGGCGCGGCCGGTGCTGCTCGACTTCTCCGGCACCCTGGGGAACGCGGTCGAGGGATGGAACGACCGCGTCGACCTGGTCGAGGGCCGGGTGGCCGACGGGCCCACGGCGCTGCTGATCCGCCCCGACGGCTACGTCGCCTGGGCGTCCTCCGACCACGAGCCCGACCGCGAGACGCTCCGAACCGCGCTCACCCGATGGTTCGGAGCGCCGACAGCAGGCATCCCCGCGTCATTCGGCCGGCCGGGAGCTCGACCCCGCACCGTTCGGCGTGACGAGTGGCAGTGAAACCTGCAGGGTCGTGCCCGCGCCGGGCGGGCTGTGCAGCGAGAGTCTGCCGCCGAGTGCCTCGACGCGGTCCTTGATGCCGATGAGACCCGACCCGCCGCCGGCACGGGCGCCACCGCGCCCGTCGTCGCGGACGCTCAGGTGCAGGACCCCGTTGTCGGTCTCCATCCTGACGTCGACGCCGGAGGCGTCCGCGTGCTTGGCCGTGTTGGTGAGCGCCTCGGAAACGGCGTAGTAGGCCGCGAGCTCGATCGGTTCGAGCAATCGGCCGTCGACACGGACGTCGAGACTGACCGGAACGGCCGAGCGGCGGGCCAGCATTTTCAGCGCAGGTCGCAGGCCGCCCTCGGCGAGGGCGGCGGGGTGGAGACCGCGGGCGAGCTCCCGCAGGTCGTCGAGCACCTCGCCCAGCTCGGCGACCACCCGATCCAGCTCCGCGGTCAGGTGGTCGGCACCGGGGGGTACCGCCTGTTGCACGGCGCCACGCAGGTGCAGGGCTAGGGCGACGAGGCGTTGCTGGGCGCCGTCGTGCAGGTCGCGCTCGATGCGGCGGCGGGCGGTGTCGGCGGCGGCCACGATCCGCGCCCGCGAATTGGTGAGAGCGGCCTGGGCGTCGGCGTCGGCCAGGGCGGTGGCCACCAGCTCGGTGAAAGCCGCCAGCCGCAGCTCGGCACCCGACGGGAGCGGCTCCGCGTGCGACGCAGCGATCATCACCCCCCACAGCCGGCCCTCGACGGTGATCGGCGCGCCCGCCCCGGACCGGGCACCGAGATGCGCAAAGCAGCCCGCGATCGACCCCTCAGGACCCTCGAACCGGTCCGTTCGCATCGGTCGGCCGGTTTCCAGCACCGTCGCCGCCGGGCCGACCCCCGTCACACCCAGCCGCGTAGTGCAGGGAAACTCCACGCCCGGCCCGTTCCACAGCCCGACGACCGTGCCGGTGCGATCCGGCTCGTACCGGAACACCACCGCGAGGTCGGCGCCGAACAACCGGCCGACCTCGGCGGCGACGAAGCCGAACGTCTCAGCCGGATCCGCTCCGCCTGCCACCAGCGTCGCCACCCGCCGCAGCGCTGCCTGCTCCTCGGCGAAGTTCCGCAGTTCCATCCGGGCCTGCGCGTTGGCGATCGCAGTGCCGACGAGCTCGCTGAAGCCGGTCAACCGGCCTTCCGTGTCGGCCGGGAGCGGGCCGCTCACGGACCAGGCGATCAGAACGCCCCATCGGCGTCCTTCGACGACGACCGGAGCGCCGACGACCGACTTCAGATCGGCATCACGAGCGAACGGCGCCCGCACCGCAATGTCCTCGTAGTTGTCGATGCGTGCGGCACGTCCCGTGCTGAGCACTTGGCCCGACACACTCGTTCCCTCGATCTTGGCGCGGTCGTAAGGGGTGGGAGCGCATCCGGGCTTGCTCCACTCCGCCACATGTACGAGCTCCGTCACGTCCTCGAATCGGGCGATCCGGATGCCGTGCACGTCGAGCAGGTTGCCGGCCTCCGCCGCCACCGCAGCGAAGAGCTCATCGGCGGGTGCACCCTTGGCGACGAGGGTCGCCACCCGGCGAAGCGCCGCCTGCTCGTCGGCGATGTCTGCGTGAGCGCGCTCGGCAGCCAGGGCGCGGCGGGCTGCATGCGCCGCTATCTCGCCCAAGAAAACCGCCACGACCAGGTAGACGATGAGGTCCACGAGGTTGGCGGTGTCCGGGAACTCCAGCGGATGCGTCGGGGGAAGGTAGAACCAGTCGAAGGCGAGCATGCCCGCCATTCCGACCGGGACCGCGTACGCCACGCTCGTGAACCGCGCGACCGCGGTCAGGGCGACGAGACAAACAGCGCCCAGGAGCGCGGCGACGACGTCGGAATCGATGTTCGCGAGAACTACGGCTCCCAGCACAAATGTGCCGGCGCCCGTCATGAACGCCAGCACGATCTCCGCGCCGAGCGGGAGCCAGCGGGCCCGCTCCCATGGGGCCACGGAATCAGGTTACCCGTAGCGAGGTGGTCCCGTCCCTGACCAGCACAGTCGCCGGAGGACACATTGCCGGGCGGCCGACGGGTTCGACGTTGATCGGCTGACACAGCTCGTTGTGCTGCGATGAGGGCATGCCTGAACTCGTGGTCGTCGACGTCTTCTGCGGTCCTGGACATACAGCCGGAAATCGGCTCGCGGTGATCATCGGTGGTGACACCGACCCTGCGGCGCGGCAGCAACGAGCGGCTGAGCTCGGATACAGCGAGACGGTATTCATCGATGACGTCCAACGCGGCGTCGTCGACATCTACACGCCGAGTATCCGGTTGCCGTTCGCCGGACATCCGCTGGTGGGGGTGTCCTGGCTGCTGCGCGCACGGTTCGGGGCGTGCGACGTGATCCACTCCGGGGCAGGCGCCGTGCCGACCTGGCCCGACGGCGAGTTCAGCTGGGTGTCGGGCCGGCCGGAGTGGGTCACAGGTCGGACCACACACCAGTACGCGTCGCCCGCCGATATCGACGCCCTACCCGGCCCTCCTGCCGGCACAGGCTTCCTGTACACGTGGGCATGGATGGACGAGGCTGCCGGCGCCGTTCGGGCCAGAGCCTTCCCACGCCGCGGCGACGCGATCGTGGAGGACGAGGCCACGGGCGCAGCGGCGCTCCAACTCACCGCCGAACTGGGGCGGTCGCTGACAGTGCATCAAGGCGTCGGGTCCGAGATCCGCACACAGCTGCAGCCGGACGGCACGATTGCCGTCGGGGGCCGTGTCACGCTGGTCGAGGAGCCCTCCGCAAGCTCGTGACCCGCCGGCTGGAACCGAAACGTCCGGCCCGATCGGAACAACACTGTTGACCACCATTCTCCGACCGCAAGGCCGTCGCCCACCGCTTGAAAGATCAGTATCCCGCGATCATCGCGCGCAAGGTCATCGAGCACGCGGGTGCAATGGGCCGCCAGGCCGGCAAAAAGATCGAGAAGAACTTACGAACAATGGGCGCACTCCGGGCGAACCGCCCGGAGTGCGCTTGCCGGCCGATCGCGAATGGCCGTTTGACGGAACTAAAGCACCTCTTCTATTGTGCGGTATACCACTGACATCGCCCTGCCGGTTCTCGATCTAGTAGGTTACCTGAAGATCCGAATTCAGCTCCGACTGCTCCCCATCACATGCAGATCTCATGTTGACAACGGGCCGATCACATCTCTCGCGCGAGGCGCCCATGCTTTCTTGGCGTTGCTCGCCCCCGCCAAGGAGACCCAATGCCAGCGTCGCACCCCACCACGCCCCGACGTCTCGCCCGGCGCGCTGCCGCCACGACCCTTGTCCTAGCCGCCGCGGCCCTCGCCGGGCCGCTGACGCCGGGTCAGGCCCATGCAGCCACCGAGCCCGCGAACGCCGCCGTTAACGACACCTACTCGACCAGGGTCGGCGGCGCGCTCACCGTCGACGCCGCCCATGGCCTGCTTGCAGGCGACGGCGCCGGCAGCGTTCAGCTGCTGGTGCACTCCGAGCCGCAGCACGGCTCGCTGCAGCTGAACCCCGACGGCTCGTTCAAATACGTCCCCGCCGCCGGATTCACGGGGCATGACAGCTTCACCTACACGGTCAGCAATGCCGTCTCGCTCTACTCCGACCACGTCCCGGCCATGGGCAAGTACGGCAACCTGCAGCTGAATGCAGGCTCGTTCGGCTCAGCGGTGACGCTGGTGCCGGGCCACTCCGACGAGGTCTACGGACTCGAGGATCGCGGCCCCAACGTCGCCGCTGACAACGGAGACGCCATTGAACCGATCCCCGACTTCGACCCGGCGATCGGCGAGTTCAAGCTGGATTCGGGGGGTCGGGCGACGCTGATCCGCGAGATCCCGCTCACCGACCACTCCGGCCACCCGTACTCGGGCCGGGTCAACACCGACAACCCGACGGGCGAGACGACCGAGGATCTCAACGGCCACGTTCTCCCGGCCGACCCGAACGGCTACGACCCCGAGGGCCTCGTCGCGATGCCCGACGGCACGTTCTGGGTCTCGGACGAGTACGGCCCGTTCATCACGCACTTCGATGCAAGCGGCCGCACGATCCAGCGCCTCTCACCGAAAGACGGAACGCTCCCCAAGGAGCTGCTCAACCGCGTGGCCAACCGCGGCATGGAGGGCCTGACCGTCACCCCGGACGGCAAGACCCTCGTCGGCCTGATGCAGTCCGGGCTCCAGCAGTCCGACCTCGACGGAGAAGACGCGACGAAGATCGCGCCGACGCGGATCGTCACCTACGACCTGCAGACGCATGCACTCCACGAGTACCTCTATCTGCTGCACGATCCCGACTCGAACAGCACTGCCAACAGCGAGATCACCGCGCTGTCGGACACGACGTTCCTCGTCGACGAGCGCGACTCCAAATTCCCGAAGGCGGACGGCTACAAGCGACTCTGGAAGATCGACCTGAGCGGCGCGACCGACGTCGGTCCGTCGGCGAACGTGCCCGGTGCGACCTACGACGCGGCGAAGGGCCTGCTCGTCGGCGGCAAGACGATCGAGGCGCTCTCGCTCTCGTCCGAGGAGAAGCCGCTGACGACTGCGGACGCGCTGAGTACCTACCAGAGCCACGGGATCAAGCCTGTCGCCGAGTCGCAGTACCTCGACGTGGACGGCCTGCTGGCGTCGTTGGACCCCAACCCGGTCGACGGCTACAGCCGCTTCTTCTCCCACGACAAGGTCGAGGGCGTCGCCACACCGGACGGCGGAAAGACGCTGATCATCAGCAACGACAACGACTTCGGCATCTCCGATATCTCCGATGCGACGCCGAATCCGCCGTACAAGCTCGAGATGAAGGTCAGCCCGGCGACCGGCCAGCAGGACAACGGCGAATTCCTGCGTATCGATATGACCAAGCTGAACGGCAGTGCCGCGGCAACCAGCACGGCCACCACGACGATCACCGTCGGCTAGCCATCTGAGGTCGACAACGGCCCGGACGCCTCCGACGGCGTCCGGGCCTCGCGTCCGATGGCGGCTGCAGCTGCCAGGACGTTGACGTAGTCGCGCAGACGGACGATCTGCCCGTTGCGCACGGTCAGCACAACGATGTTGGGAAGCGCGAACGCGCCGGTGGATGCGCTGGTCCCGATGGCTTCCTGCTCGACGATGATCGTTTCCGGATCGTCGGTGTCATAGGTGGCGAGAACGCGGTAACGCTCATACGTCAAGGTGTTCGCCTTCCACCCTGCGGCTATCCAGTTCACGATGTCGTCCCGGCCCTCGAGCCGAGACGGAAAGCCTGGGGCCGTGAACGGGAATTCATGGATCGCGTCGACTGCGTACAGGCGGCTCATGTCGTCGACGGACTGGTTGACAGCGGCCCGGCGGAGACGCTCCAGCACCTCGTGCGCACCAGTCGCTTGCTGCGACACTCGGGCAGCCCTCCATCCTCTGACCACGTCATGCCAGTAAAGTGAGGCGTAGTCCGGTTAATTCGGCACGGTAGCGGACCGTGTCCCCGGTTAGCAAGGATGTGGTGATCGCGCTGGCAGGACACGAGTCGCCGTCGCGCGCCGGGCGTCCGCGGCGTGCAGACGCACGGCGAAACTACGAGCAGTTGGTCGAGCAGGCGAAGATTGCGTTCGCCGCGTTCGGAGTGGACGCTTCCCTGGATGAGATCGCGCGGCGGGCAGGGGTGGCCAGCGGAACGCTGTATCGACATTTCCCCACTCGACTGGATCTCATCGAGGCGGTACTCGCCGAGCAGATAGCCGAGTTGGTCAGCCTCGGTCGCGGGCTACTGACGGCCGACGACGAGTTCGGTGCGTTGTCCACGTGGTTGCGTGCTGCGCTCATGCATGCCTTGACCTACCGAGGTCTGGCGGCCGCGGTGATGAACTCGGCGCTCGACCGCGGGAACGGCCTGGCATCGACGTGGCATGCGGAGCTGTTCGAGGTGGAGGCCGCGTTGCTGGCGCGTGCGCGGCGTTCAGGGGCGGTGGTAGCCGATGCGGACGAAGCGGACGTGCTCAAGATGGTCGGAGCCATCGCCTGGGCCGCCCAGGACGCCCCCGACAGCTCAGCTCTGGCCGACCGCTTGCTCGCCCTCCTCATGAACGGACTGGCTTCCGGCAGCGTGAGCTATTGGGGTGCGAGGTAGTTCATCGCTTCCCGCAGCGCCTCGGGCGACGTACCCAGCTCGCCGAGGAATGGATGGGCCAACTCCAAGACGAGGAACAAGTTGACGGCAACGAGCACGCTGACCGCCGCGACCATCGCGTAGTGCATGCGAGCCCGCGTCTCACCGTAGATGACCGTGAACCCGAGAACCAATCCGCTGAGCAGGAAAATCACCCACCACAAGGACCACGACGGGCCGGCGTTGGTCACCGCCATGACGATTCGTTCTGTGCGCGACAGACTCAACTGGTCCAGTGAAGCCAGCGAGTTGGCGAGAACGGCCCGCTGCCGGTCGTCGCGCGGTTGGACGCTCTCGTACGCGGTGTACAGACGCGCCAGTGCGTTCTCCGCCTCCGGCGTGCTGCGACCACTCGCGGCTTGGGGCCACTCGGCTACAGCCGCACGTTCGTACTCCAACAGGCTCTGCCGGATGCGGTCGCTGTCAGCCTCTTCGAAATACCTGAGGTCCCTGGCCATCTGTACCGCCGTGGCTCCCTCGGTCCGCACGACCTCGTCCGCCGCGTTGATCTGGCCCCACATCACAACCACGATGAAACCGATCATGAATCCGTAAACAGGCCCGACAACGGAGAAGCCGACCTTCGCGACGTCGTTGTGCCCACCTTCCGCGAGTCCAGGGAATCGATGCCGGACGTACGCCAGGACGGCTACCGTCCCGGCGGCGACGCCAACCACGAGCGCGGCCAAGAGCAACATGGACGGAACGTTGTTCACGATCCAGCCGCTCACGGCCCCACACTCCCCGCATCGCTGACTCCTGCTTGGCGAGAGTCCACAATGGCGGGCCCCTGACCGGCGCGGAAGCATCGGTAGACGTGTGGGTGGCGAGTCTGGTCCGTGGTGCGAGGTCCGAGCAGGGCCGTCAGCCGGCCGCTCGCGTCCGACGGCCCGTCACAGGATGTACACAAAGGTGCCGGGTGCGGTCGCGCTGCCGCCCGTCGTCGTGACGGCGATCTGGACCGCACCCAGGATTCCCCGGGCCGGGGCGGCGGCGGCGATCCGCGTGGGGGACAGCACGGCGAACGTGGCCGGCGTGCCGCCGAACGGCCGGCCGGCCGTCGAAGCGCACTGCGATCGCGCCGCCGAGGTTCGTGCCGGTGATGGTCGCCGCGTTGCCCCCGCCGGCGGAACCCTGATCGGGACTGATCGCCATGTTCTTCCTCCCGTCGTGTGACCGTGAGGCCGGAATCGGTGACGGAATGAGGTCGCTCGGTGACTCAGTGCTGCCCGGTCGAGGCAAGCCTCACACCGTCAAATCACCCGAACAGGTGCATTTCGGATGCCGATGACGAGCTCCTCGGCCTTGTCGAGCGACGGGATCTTGAGCCGAACGCTGTCCGTGCACTGCTCCAGCTCGCCGACGAGTTCGGCGCCATGGGCATGCAGATGACCCGCGAGACAGCTGCTCGGATGGGAACGGGCGTTTATGGGCGGGAAGGCACGGATCCCCGCCGAGCCGAAAGGTGCAGGTGGATTGTGGAGCCGCCTTGGGGAGTCGAACCCCAGACCTACGCATTACGAGTGCGTCGCTCTAACCGACTGAGCTAAGGCGGCCGATGGTGCGCAGCCAGTGTAGCGACCGCCTCCGGACGTCCTGCGACCACGGTCCCCTGCTGATCGCCCTGTCCAGCAGATCGCCGGTCACTCGATAGAGTGGCCGCTCGTCTTGCGGCAGGAGAGATCCACATGGAGGACCGTCAGTTGAGGTTGATCGACCTGGGGTACATCTTCGAGCTCTACAAAGAGTTCGCAGGCGAGCTCGCTGCGGTCGGGAAGGCTCAGCGGGAGTACGCCGATTCGATGAAGGCGACCATGACGCCCCAGCTCGACGACCTCGAAGCGGAGATCACCTACCTGTTGCTGCGCGCCACCCGGCCCGCGTCCGTGATGGAGCTCGGGACGTTCCACGGGTGGTCGACCACGTGGATCCTCAGCGCCCTGCGGGACAACGGGTCGGGGCACCTGCACAGCTTCGACATCATCGACAACGTGGTGCGCAACGTGCCGGAGGACCTTGCCGAGGGCCGGTGGACGTTCGTGAAGGGCGACATCAGGGAGACCCTCGCCCGGGTGCCTGCCGACACCGGCTACCTGTTCGTCGACGCCGCCCACAACGGCAGCTTCGCGCGGTGGTACCTCGACAACCTGTTCCCACGCGTGCCGGCCGGCATCCCGGTGAGCGTCCACGACGTCTTCCACTTCCGCACCACCCTGCCGATGCACGAGGGCAAGGTCGTGGTGCGATGGCTGGGCGAGAAGGACGTTCCGTTCTTCACCCCGTCGCGGGCCAGGTCGCGCGCCGACTACAAGGCACTCAACGCGTTGCGCGACGAGCTGGGTCTCGCCCCGATCCGCGGAGCGGGCGACAACCCGATGATCTTCTTCACGATGCCGTCCCTGCGGGCAGGAGCCTGACCACAGGCGCGTCGTAGTCGGGCTACTCGACGACGGCTCCACCAGAGACGACCCCGCACCGCGCGGCGCCGCTCGATCGGCCACGTCGGATGAGGGCCGACAAGCTCGCGAGCCGGCTCGGGCGGTCCCTCCGGGAGGTGTGTGCCCGCGCGGCCGTACGGGCGAGCCGGTGCGCGTCGGCCTCCGCGAGCAGGACACGTCGGCGGTCGTTCGCGATCTCTGAGGCGGGGAAGCTCAGGGGAAGCACTGTGGTCACGTCCTCTGTTCCGGTGCTGGTTGACGAGTCCCACGATCGACTTCCGGGGGCGCCCGAACATCCGTGTCCGGTACGGAACGGACACGGATCTCCTGGTCCGTGTCCGTTCCGTACGTACCGTCGTCAGACGACCGTGGCGCCCATCGCGCGCAGCGCCGAAACTCCCCGTTCGCGGTCGGCTCCGCCGGCGAGGACGAGGCTGCGCGCCCACTGGTAGCGGCACCCGGCGGCGTCCAGGGCGCGGGCAGCAGCGAGCACGCCATCGCGATCGCCCGCGCCGAGCGCGGCAGCGCGGTCGACGAGCGCTGCCGCGACCGGGTTGTCGGCGATGAACGGGCGGGCGCTCGACATCCGCTCGGCCACGTCCGGCACGTCGGCGAGCACCGCTGCTTCCACCCACAGGGCCACGTACCAGGGTCGCCAGATGGCTTGGTACCAGCCTTGGATCCCGTGCGGCGAGGTGGCGAGCACGCGCAGCGCCCGGTCGGGCTGGTCGCGGTGGAGCAACAGAAGGGCGTCGAAGAACGCGCGGGGATTCTTGTCGTGCTCCGGCCGATCCCGGGGCTCGAGTGCGCTGAAGATACCCATCCACGCGGCGCGGTCATCGGCCTCACCGCGCAGACCGTGCACCGTGGCCACGGCCTGGACGGCGCGGCGAAGCGTGGGGACGCGCGGTCGCCCCGCTCGCTCCCAACCCTCGCGGAAGCGTGCGCCCGCCGCCACCACGCTGTCCCAGTCACCGTCCAGCGCGCACACGATCATCAGCCGCGCAACCGCGACGTGGCCGACTTCGCGGTGCAGGGGAAGGTCCCGGACACGCTCGGCGATCCGCTTCGCCTCACGCAGATCACCGGCCGCGATCGCCGACTCGACCGCCATGATGTGCGCGTCGGGCAGCTCGAAGCCCGCACCGGCGTCGAGCGTCACCGCGGCCAGCAGATCGATGCGCCGCAGCGCGCTCCCCAACGCCGCACGCCCGTCGCCCTTGGCCAGCTGCACGGTGGTGAGCCGGTCCAGCGCCGCGCTTTCCGCCAGCCGATCACCGGATCGCCTGGCGAGTTCCAGCGCACGGTCGGCCACCCGCGGAGCCTGCACATCGGTCTCCGGGATCGCGAACGCCTCGGCCGTGGCCAGCCGGGCCTGCGCGACGAGGTCGCCGTGGACGTAACTCCGGGCCTCATCCAGTAGCGCACGCGCAACGTCCGGCTGCGGCGGACGGGACATGGCCCCTGGTCCCCGGTTCATCAGCTCGGCCGCCTGTGCCAGCTCCTGCCCTGCACGCTCGGGCTCACCCGCGCGCAGAGCTGCGGCAGCCGCGGCACGGCGCAACCGGACGGTGTCGTCCCCCGCCAGGTGTGCCTCCGCCGCACCCGCCGCCATGCGCAGCTCGGTGGCGGCATGCATGTCGTCCGGGGCCAACCCGGCCGCCTGCTCGTAGCGCCACTGCGACTCGCCCGGCAGGCCGCGGCGATAGCACAGGGCCGCGAGCAGCCTCTTCCCCTCGTAGGCGACCCGACGGTGTTCCGGGCGGGGCGCCGACCAGCCGAGAGCGGACCTCAGCTCGTCACCGAGCCGGTCGAAGCTCGTCCGCCACCCGACACTGTCGACGTCGGCGACGGCGAGCAGAGCCGTGCCCGCGCCCTGCGACCACCGCAGATGTCGCGTCCGGGTCTCGACGAGCTCCCCGGTGTCCTCGAGAAGCTCGGCGCCGTACTGGCGCACGGCCTCGAGCGCCCGGTAGCGCGTGCCGTCGGTCGCCGTCGTCGGCACCAGCAGGCTGTGGTCGGCGAGCGCGGCGAGCTGCGCGCCGATCTCGCGGGCGGTCACCGGAGGCCATCCCACCACCGCCGCCGCGTCCTCGGCGCGGAACGCCCCGGCGAACACGGCGATTCGGCGCAGCACGGCCTGCGCCTGCTCGTCGAGCAGGGCGTAGCTCCAGTCCAGCATCGACCGCAGAGAACTGTGCCTGCTGTCGACGCGGCGCCCGCCGGTCAGCAGCTGTAGCCGGTCGGCAAGGCCCGCCTCGAGCCCGTCCACACCCAGCGAGGGCAGCCGGGCCGCCGCCAGCTCGATCGCCAACGGCACGCCGTCGAGTCCGCGGCAGATCCGCACGATCCCGCTCCGGTCCGCGGCGGTGATCGGGAAGCCGGCGGCGGTCGCCCGTTCCTCGAAGAGCGTGGTCGCGTCGCCGCCCTCGGCATCGTCCCCGGCCTGGACGGACATCCCTACCACCGGGAAGACCCGCTCGAACGGCAGCAGCAGCCGCGCGCGGCTCGTCGCGAGCACCACGAGCCCGGGGCTGCGCGCCAGAAGCTCCTCCACGAACAGCGCGACCCCGTCGACCAGGTGCTCGCAGTTGTCCAGCACGAACAGGGCCTGGCGGTCCGCCGCCCAGGCGAGCACCGTGTCCTGCGCCGAGCGTCGCTGCTGCTCCCCGAGCCCGATCGCCCCGGCGACGGCCGACGCGACCAAACGGGAGTCGGTCACCGGGACCAGGTCGGCGTACCACACGCCGTCGGCGAACCGCTCGCTCACATCGGCGGCCACCGCCAGCGCGAGCCGCGTCTTCCCGACCCCGCCGGGCCCGACAGCGGTGACGAGCCGGGGTTCGCGGAGGGCAGCCGCGAGCTCTGCTCGCTCGCTCCTCCGGCCGACGAACGACGTGAGCGGCGACGGCAACGGGGCGATCCGCCGGGACGCGGGCCCGGCCGGTGACACCGGTTCGCGGGACCTCTCCGCGGCGAGCAGCGACAGGGCGCGCCGGTCGCTCACCCCGAACTTGCGCAGCAGGGACGACACGTGGCTCTCGACGGTGCGGATCGAGATGAACAGGCGGGCGGCGATCTCGGCGTTGGTGAGGTGCTCTCCGACCGCGGCGAGCACCTCGGCCTCGCGAACAGAGACGGACGCCTCGGCCACCCCTTCCTGCTTCACGCAGGAGATTCTGCCCGGACGCGCGAGGTGTGGATCAGCCCCGCTGCAGGGCGGTCATCATCGCCTCGACGGCGATCTCCGGCTTGACGTTCTGGTCGAGCGCCGTGCGGCACGCCAGCACGGCCTCCAGCCTGCGCAGCACCGACTCGGGTGACCATTGGCTTGCCGCCCGACGGATGTCGGCGTCGCGGTCGGGGTTGGTCAAGGTGACCTGCGCGCCGCTGCCGGCCACGAGCGTGTCGCGGAAGAAGCCGGCCAGGTCGATCAGCGCGCGATCGATCGCGTCGCGCTGGTTGCGGGTGTTGCGCGACTTCTGCTGACGCTCCAGGTCCCTCTCCGCCGCCTTCGCCCCGCGTGCGGCGGCGGCAACCCCCTTGCCGACGCCGCCGGCGCCCATGGCGACGGCCAACTCCTCCCGCTCCGCGGCATCCCGGGACTCACTGAGCTCCGTGGCCTCGGCCTTGGCGTTGCGCACCAGATCACCGGCGTGGGCGAACGCATCGCCCAGCCCACGGATCCGCAGCGGCAGCGACAGCACCGTCTCGCGGTAGGTGCGCGCCTCGGCGTCGCGGGCGAGCCGGCGGGCCCTGCCGACGTGGCCACCCGCCACCGACGCCGCCCAGGTGGCGGTCTCCGGGTCGATCCCGTCGCGGCGCGCCAGCACCTCGGCGATGGCCTCGGGTGACGGGGTGTGCAGCGGCACCGGCCGGCAGCGGGAGCGGATGGTGATCGGGACGTCCTCCGGATGGTCGGACGGCGCACACAGCAGGAAGATCGTCTGGTCGGGTGGCTCCTCGATGGACTTGAGGAGGGCGTTGGCCGCGTTCTCGGTGAGCCGGTCGGCGTCGGTGATGATCAGGATCTGGTAGCGCCCGCTGACGGGACGACGGGCGGCGGACTGCACGAGCTGCCGTACCGACCGCACCGAGATCGACAACCCCTCCGGGACGACCTCCCGCACGTCGGAGTGGGTGCTCGCCATCACCGTGTGGCAGGACGGGCACTGGCCACACCCGTGGAACGGGCACTGCAGCGCAGCCGCGAAGGCCCGGGCCGCCACCGAACGTCCGGAGCCGGGTGGACCGGTGAACAGCCACGCGTGAGTCATCGCGGCGGGGTTCTCGGCGGCAGCGCTCAGCTCGGCGACGGCCGACGGCTGACCGACCACCTCGTCCCACACCGTCATGGCGACCAGCTTATGGCGCGCTGGGGGCCGGGGCGGGAGACTCCGCGACCGCGTCGTCGACAGTGGGGGCTGCGGGCCGCCGTGGCAGGAACGGCCGAATGCCACTGTGGACGCGATCGGCCACCTCGTCGGACGACCCGTCGGCGTCGATGACGACGTAACGGTGCGGCTCGGCGGCCGCCAGCCCGGTGAGCAGCCGCTGCACGCGCAGGTGCTCCTCGCCGGAGATGCCGCGCACCGGTGAATCGGGCTCGGTGGGGGCCCGGTCGAGCAGGACGGACACGTCGGCTCGGAGCCTGCCGGTGGCCCACGCGGCCAGGTTCTCCAGCTCGCCGGCGTCGAGCTCGGCCTCGGCCCGGTCGGCCGCCACGCCGAACTGCACGAGCGGACTCATCAGGAAGCGGTCGACGATCACGACGGCACCGCTCTCCAGGGCCGGCCGGATGACCCGCTCGACCTGGTCGGCCCGCACGGCCGCGGCGGCGAGCACCTTCGCTCGCACACCCGACAGCGCCGCCTCACGGGTGGCGGCCGCCCAGCGCTCGCGGTCGCGCTCGCCGTCGTCGATCGCGACGACGACGTGCCCCTCCTGCCGCAGCCGCGCGGCCAGGCGGGCGGCCTGCTCGGTGGTGGCTTCCGCGGGAGCACCCTCGACGGCGATCAGCATGCCGGACCCCGACCGGGGATGACCTCGGCGGACAGCGGCGAGCAGGTCGGGGAGCATGGGCTCGGTGCGCCGGTCGTCCATCTGCCGGTAGGCGAGCATCCCGACACCCGCGGCGACGAGGCCTCCGGCCAGCATGACGATCCGGGTGCCGTCGATGAGGAAGGGATAGCCGAGCACCTCGACGCGCCGGGCGCTGACCAGACCGACGAACAGCGGCACCACCGCCATCGATCCGAGCAGCGTCAGGCGGACGATCGACTGCACGAACGCCACGATCCGGCCGCGGACCTCGTCGGCCACCTGCGAACCGATGATCGTGAGACCGGTGAGGAACGCGATGCCGGCGAAACCGCCGACGAGCATGACCGCCACGATCGCCACGAACAGGTGTGGGGCGAGGGCCACCAGCACGAGCGCCAGCCCGGCGGCCACGATCGCGGCCCCGAACAACCGGTTGTGCGGCAGACGGCGAGCCATCTGCGGCGCTGCGCCCATTCCGATCGCCAGCCCGATGAACACGGCGGCGAACAGCACGCCGTAGGCCGCGTTGCCGCCGCCGAGGCTCGCGGCGTAGAGCGTGGCCGAGCCGACCACGGTGCCACCGGCCGCGAACGCACCGACGATGCCGACGACCAGCCCCCGGATCATCGGCGTTCGCACGACGAACGTGAACCCGTCGCGCATCATGGCGAGCACGCCGGGCGCGACCTCCCGGTTGGAGGTGGCCCGGCCGGATATCTCGGGAATGCGGAACCAGACCGTGAGCGCGATGATCAGGTAGGCGACTCCGCTCAGGACCAGCGCCACGAACACCATCGAGAGCGCCGAGGTGCCCAGCACCCGGCCGATGCTCGAGAGCACGGAGAACAAGCCGGACGCCGTGATCACCGCGACGCCGTAGGTCATGACGAGTGCGAGCTGGTTGGCCGTCTCGACCTGGTCGGGGCGCCGGAGCAGGTTGGGGACCGAGGCGTCCTTCGAGGGAATCCAGAACAGCGCGCAGATCTCGATGAGGAACGTGGCGGCGAACAGCCACCACAGGGAGCCGATGAGGAAGATCGACACGAAGAGCCCGAACCGGAGCAGGTCGCAGACGACCATGACGACGCGCCGGTCGAACTTGTCGGCGAGCGCACCCGCCAGCGGCCCGAGTACCAGCGCAGGCAGCAGCTTGGTGGCCACCACGCCACCCAGGGCGAAGCTCTGCGCCTGGTAACCGCTGGTGAGCTGGGTGGCCAGTGCGGACAGCGCCAGCAGGCTCAGCCAGTCGCACGTGGCTGCGACGGACGTGACCAGCCACAACCGGCGGAACGCGGGGATCGCCAGCACGCTGCGCACACGATGTGAGGTGGGTGGCGACAACGCCTGCATGCGTGCTTCTGGCGGAGCAGACTCGGGGGCGATCGCTCCTCACCTCCTCGCCGGGCGGCCGCGCACCGGGGCCGGCCTCGGCGGAACCAGGGACCGCCGTCGATCGCCCAGGGTAGCCCGGCTGACCGACACGGCCCGCATCCGGGCACGCCACTCACAGCACCTTCTCAGCGCTTACGCGGGGTGGTGCCGCTCGCAACCGGAGCTACGGATCGAGCAGCGAGGAGATCAGCTGGACGATGATCAGTGCGAACACCAGAACGAAGAACCAGGTGAACAGGCGCGTTCCGATCCGGCTCCGCAGGTGCCGGGAGAACCCCAGCACGGCCAACTCGTCGACGACGGGCGGGCGGGCCTCGGGCTGGTCCGTCCCTGCCGCCCCGGGTGGACGACCGGGCTGCGAGGGACTACGCGGCGCGCCTGCGCCGTGCGGCGAGGCCGGAGCGGCCCGACCGCCAGGGCTCGGAACGGACGAGCCGGCGGCGGAGCCGCGCGGCTGGACCTGCTCGTCACCTGCCTCCGCCGTCATGGTGGCGGATGTTAGGCCCGGGACCGGGAAATGACCTCGCGTCCGGCACGCCGATGACCGGTCACCACACGGTCGGGCCGGCACGCCACCCGATCAGCCGCCGTCGCCGTCACCTCCGTCACCGCCGCCGCCATCGCCACCACCGTTGCCGCCCCCCTCGTCGCCGGGCGGCTGATCGCCGCCCGGAGGCTGTCCGGCCTGCGGCGGACCGCCCGGAGCGGCGGGCGGAGGCGGCACGGTTCCACTGCTGACGCTCAGCACGATGGTCTCGCCGGGAAGGGCGGTGCCGCGCGGGCTCTGCCCGACCACCGTGCCGCGCGCCGCCGCGTTGTCGACCGTGCGCGTCGAGACCGTCCAGCCGGCCCGCTCCAGCGCGCCGCGGGCGTCGTTCTGGCTACGGCCCACGACGTCGGGGACGCGGGACTCCGCGCCACCCTCCAGGTACCGCTGCTCCACGGGTGGCAACGGGACCACGGGCTGGCCCTGGAGCAGGGGTGTCATCGCACCGAACCACGTCTCGGCCGGGGTCTTGCCGCCGAAGATGTTGCCGCTGCGGCAAGCGAACGGCGAACCTGCGCCGTCGCAGAGCGGCCGGGGCGAGTTGGAGTTGTCGAACGTGATGACCGCGCCGGACATCTGCGGGACGACGCCGACGAACGCCGCCGACTTGTGCTGCTGCGTGGTGCCGGTCTTGCCCGCCATCGGGCGGTTCCACCCGACCTGACGCGCGGCTCCCGCTGACGTGCCGTTGATGTCGTCGTGGCTCAGCGCGTTCATCATCGCGTTGGCCAGGCCCGGGTCGACGACCTGCTGGCAGGGGGCCTCGGTGAGGGGCACGGGGTTGCCGGCCTGGTCGGTGATGGACTCGATCGGGCTGGGCGGGCACCACATGCCGCCGCTGGCGAGGGTGGCGCCCACGTTGGACAGCTCCAGCACGCTCGTCGGGCTCACCCCGAGCGTGAACGATGCCTGCTTCTGCGCCTTGGTGACCTCGGCGATCGAGCGGTCGGTGGGGCGTCCGGTGGACGGGTCGACGAACGGGGTGGTGGCCAGCGAGCGCATGCCCAGCCGCACCGCCATGTCGACGACGTCGGGCACCCCGGTGAACTCCTCCAGCTTGATGAACGCCGTGTTGGGGGAGAGAGCGAGGGCGTCGGTGAGCGACAGGCGCTCCGGGAGCCCGCTGCTCGCGTTCTGCACGGGGAGCGGACGCCCGTTGCCGTCGACGTAGATCGGCGACGCGTACCCGCTCGGCGGCACGGCGAGCTGGTAGTTGATGCCCAGCCCCTTCTCCAGGGCCGTGGAAGCGGTGAAGATCTTGTAGGTCGACCCGGCGCCGAGGTTGACGGGCTCGTAGGGCAGCCCGTAGCTCGTCTCCTCCGCCTCGGCGTCCAGGCCGAACGTGCGGCTCGACGCCATGCCGAGCACGCGGTGCTTGTCCTGCCCCGGCTGCACCACCGACATGACGTTGGCGACGTTGGCCTGCTGCGGAGGCACCTCCGCGACCAGGGACGCCTTCACCTTCTCCAGCACGTTGCGGTCGAGGGTGCTCTTGATCGTGTAGCCGCCGCGGTTGAGCTGCTCCTGGGAGAAGCCGGCCTCGGTGAGGTACTCGGCCACGTACTTGCAGAAGAACCCGGCGTCACCGGCCCCGATGCAGCCGTTGGGCTGGGAGATCAACGGAGTGACCACGCCGAGCGGCGCGGCGAGCGCTGCCTGCATCTGCGTCTCGTCGATCATCTGCTGGTCGCGCATCTGCTGGATGACGATGTTGCGCCGCTCGAGCGCGGCCGCCGGCTTGCTGACCGGGTCGAACGCGGTGGTGCTGTTCACCATGCCCGCGAGCAGCGCCGCCTGCGGCACGGTGAGCTGGTCGGGAGTGGTGTTGAAGTACGTGCGTGCGGCCGAGTCGATCCCCGAGGCTCCGTTGCCGAACGAGACGATGTTCAGGTAACGGGTGAGGATCTCCTCCTTGCTCAGCGCCCGCTCCATCTGCAGCGCGATCTGCGCTTCCTTGAGCTTGCGGGCCGGGGTCTGCTCCGTGGCCTTGAGCCGCTCGGTCTCGGTCTCGGCCTCGACGTAGAGCATGTAGTTCTTCACGTACTGCTGCGTGAGCGTGGACGCGCCCTGCACGACGTCGCCGGACGCGGAGTTCGCGATGAGGGCGCGCATCGTGCCCTGCCAGTCCACGCCCTGGTGCTGGTAGAAGCGCCGGTCCTCGATCGCGACGATCGCCGCCTTCATGGCGGGCGAGATCTCCTCGGCCTTGACGGCATGCCGGTTCTGGTTCTGCTCGAAGAACCGGGCGATGGGTACGCCCGCCGAGTCGGTGACCGTGGTGGTCTGCGGCAGGGGCTGGTCGACCAGATCGGTGGAGACCGTGTTGACGCTGTCTCCCACGTCGCTCGACGTGACCCCGATCCCGGCGGCGAGGGGGAAGGCCATACCCGCCACGACCAGCCCCGCGAGCACGCAGAGTCCGAGCAACATGGCTGCGGGCCGCAGGAGCGGATGCCGGGGGCTCACGGGCATTGAGGGTACGCGGGAGAGTGTGCTCCTACCGTCAGGTCACCCTTCAGCTGATTTGAGTACTTTTGCTCGGTTACCCACGGAACCAGAGGCTTCCAGAATCCGTCTGTGCCGGTCGTGACGATCACGACTCCAGAAGGGGGATCAGGAGCCATGGCGGGTCGCTGGAACTGGCGGGTGGCAGCACGGTGCCGCACGGTCGACGCCGAGGGGTTGTTCGTGACCGGGGCCCGGCAGCGGGAGGCACGGCAGTTCTGCCGTACGTGCCCGGTCCGCACCGAGTGCCTGGCGCATGCCCTCGACCAGCGCATCGAGTTCGGTGTGTGGGGCGGGATGACCGAACGCGAGAGGCGCGCGCTGCTCCGCGCCCGCCCCGGGGTGCGCTCGTGGGCCGATCTGCTCGCCGATGCCCGCACGGCCCACTACTCGTCCGTGGCGGAGGAGCCGGTCGACTCACTCGCCGTGGGCGAGCGGGAGTACGAGCAGCTGGAGGAGTCGGCCTGAGCGTCGGCTACCGGGCCGAGCGCAGCCGTCGCGCAGAGGCGGCGGCTGCCGGCTCCCGGTCGCCCGCGGCAAGGCGTGCGCCGATCTCACGCAGCCCGTCGAGGTCGGACACGTCTCCCGCCACCACCGGCACCTTGGTGACGGCCACGGCCGGGTGGGCGCTGGTGAAGCGGGAGAGCAGCCGGTCCTCCCGCTCGGCGAGGTCCACCCGGTCGGCGTGCAGCCGGAGCACCGCGGCAGCCAGCGGCGCGCCGCGCAGGCCCTCGGCCACGGCACGTGCCTTCGTCGCCGACAGCTGGGCCAGCACCGGGTGGGTGCGGTTGAGCACCAGGCCGCCGAGCGGCATGTCGTCGGCGGAGAGCCGGTCCACGAAGTAGGCGGCCTCGCGCAGTGCGTCGGGTTCCGGCGCAGCCACCACCAGGAACGCGGTGCCGGGCGAGCGCAGCAGCGCGTAGGTGGCCGTGGCGCGCTCGCGGAACCCGCCGAACATCGTGTCGAACGCCTGCACGAACGCCGAGGCGTCGGCCAGCAGTTGGCCGCCCAGGATCGTGGAGACCGCCTTGGCGAACAGCGTGAAGCCTGCCCCGACGATCTTGCGTAGGCCTCGGCCTCCGGCGCGGGCCGGGGCCGAGAGCAGCCGGATCATCCGGCCGTCGAGGAAGTTCGACATGCGCTGGGGCGCGTCCAGGAAGTCCAGCGCGGAGCGGGACGGCGGGGTGTCCACCACGATGAGGTCCCACTCACCGGTGGCCGCGAGCTGGCCCAGCTTCTCCATCGCCATGTACTCCTGCGTGCCGGAGAAGGACGAGGAGATGGTCTGGTAGAAGGGATTCTCGATGATCGACTCTGCGCGTCCCGGCTCGGCGTGCGCGTAGACCATCTCGTCGAAGGTCCGGCGCATGTCGAGCATCATCGCGTGCAGCTCGCCCGGACCGTCCACACCGGCCACGCGGTGCGGCTCGTTGTCGAGGGCCTCCAGGCCGAGCGCCTGCGCCAGCCGCCGGGCCGGGTCGATCGTGAGCACCACCGTGCGCCTGCCGCGCTGCGCGGCCCGCAGCGCCAGCGCCGCCGACGTGGTGGTCTTGCCGACGCCGCCGGAGCCGCAGCAGACGATCACGCGGGTGTCGCGGTCGTCGAGCAGCGCGTCGATCTCCAACGGATCAGGAACACGCGGGCTCATGAGGTGGCCCCGCTCAGCGCAGGCACCGACACGCCCTGCTCGACGAGCGTCTCCGCCAGCTCGTAGATCGAGCCCAGGTCGACGCCCTCCACGAGCTGCGGTAGCTCGAGCCGCGGCAGCGGTGGCCCCTCGTCCAGCCGCGCGAGGGCGAGGCCCTCCGAGTGCACCCGTACCGCGTGGTCGACGGTCTCCGCGACCAGCCCGTCGATCACGTCCGCGGGAAGGTCGAGCCCGGCCGTCGACAAGCCGGCGCGGATGCGCTCGGCGTCGACGCGCCCGTTCGCTGCAGCGGCGACCGAACGGTCCGGCAGCCACTGCGGCCGTACCCGGTTGACGATCAACGCTCCCGTCGGGAAACCGGCAGCGGACAGCTCGTCGACGGTCTCGAGCGTCTCGGTCACCGGCAGGTCCTCCAGAAGCGTCACCAGGTGGACCGCGGTCAGGTCCGAGTGCAGCACCTTCACCACACCCGCGGCCTGGCTGTGGATCGGCCCGCTCTTCGCCAGGTCGGCCATCGCCTTGGTGACGTCGAGGAAGCTCACCACCCGGCCCGTGGGCGGGGCGTCGAGCACCACCGCGTCGTACGCCGGCCTGCCGTCGGGCCCGCGGCGGTTCACGCACTCCTTGGCCTTGCCCGTGAGCAGCACGTCGCGCAAGCCGGGAGCCAGCGTGGTGGCGAACTCGATGGCACCCATGCGGCGCAGCGTGCGCCCTGCCATTCCCAGCCGGTAGAACAGCTCGAAGTACTCCAGCAACGCCGCCTCGGCGTCCACCGCGAGCGCCCTGACCTCCCCGCCGCCGGGCGCCACCGCGATCTTGCGCTCCTCGTAGGGCAGCGGGGGCGTGTCGAACAGCTGGGCGATGCCTTGGCGCCCCTCCACTTCGATGAGCAGTGTGCGCCGGCCACCGCTCGCCAACGCCAGCGCCAGCGCGGCTGCCACCGTGGTCTTGCCCGTGCCTCCCTTCCCGGAGACGACGTGCAGGCGGGCCGCCGACAGCGCAGCGGGCCAGTGGGAAGACGTCACGTCTGTCAGGTTACGGAGCCTGCGTCCGCCCGGCCGCTCGAACGGGATGAGGCGCTGGCTACAGTGACCATTCATGAGCAGCCCAGGGTCCTCGGTCACGACATGGGAATACCTCACCGCTCCGGTGCTGATCCACAGCACGCAGGCGATCCTCAACAACTTCGGCCGGGACGGCTGGGAGCTGGTGGCCGTCACCACCGGCGCCAGTCCCGAGCAGCTCGTCGCCTGGTTCAAGCGACCGGTGAGGGGCTGACGGCATGGCGACCACCAGCGATCGTCTGCGCGAGCTCGACATCGCGCTCCCGTCCGTCGCAGCTCCGGCCGGGTCCTACATCCCGGCACGCCGCTCGGGCTCACTGGTGTTCACCTCCGGCCAGGTGCCTTTCGTCGACGGCAAGCCGGCGGGCACGGGCAAGGTCGGCGCGGAGATCGACCCCGAGGAGGCCTACCGCCTCGCCCGGATCTGCGCGCTCAACGCCCTCGCGGCGGTGGACGCCCTGGTGGGGATCGACGCCGTCACCGGGGTGGTGAAGGTCGTCGGGTTCGTGGCCTCCGCTCCCGGGTTCACCGGGCAGCCGGGCGTCATCAACGGGGCGTCCGACGTGCTCGGCGAGATCTTCGGCGAGGCGGGCAGGCATGCACGGTCGGCCGTGGGCGTGGCCGAGCTGCCGCTCGGTGTTCCGGTCGAGGTGGAGCTGGTCGTCGAGGTGTCAGGGCCGTGAGCGCGGCCGACCAGGCGTGCCACGATCTCCTGGTCCGGCTGGCCGGGAGGCTGCCAGACGACCTGCTGTGGCGGATGCGCGACTGGCTCGCCGACAGCGGCCGGTCCGCATTGAGTGCCACCCTCCCGCGAGAGCTACTACGCCACCGTGTGGGCCTCACCGATGACGAGCGCGACATGCTCGGTGCCGCCGCCGGTGAGTGGGGCGCGTCGCGCCGCTTGCTCGACGCCGTGCTTCCCGCCCACGCCCCCGACGATCTCGTCGCCGCCTTCGAGGCTCCCGACGGGCCGGACCAGGCCGCGCTGAGCGTGCTCGCCGTGGTCCGCGGCCACCCCGGCTGCGTGGAGCTGCGCCACGCGTGGCGCACCGGCGGTCGCGCCAGGCAGCGTGTCGTCATCGTGTCCGGCGGCGAACGGCCGTGGGTTCTCACCGGAACCCTTCAGCGCGTGCTGCGGGCACAGGGCGACCGCACACCGTGTGTGGAGGTACTCCCGCCGCACGGAGAGCCACCGGCATACCACCAGGCCGCCATCATTGGGTCGGCGTCGCTCTGGCACTGCCCGTCCGCGCTCGTGGGGGCGTGACCAACCGGCGCGTGACGGGCGGGGACTGACACTCGGCGGTGCCAGGGCGTCGCATGGCAGTCGGCTCGGACCGGCGTACGGGAGGGAGGCCGAGTGGAGCACGAGACGTCACCGGAGACGACGCACGACCTGCTGCTGTCGTTGGCCGGCCGGGTGGACGACGACCTGTTGGCCTGGGCACGTGAGCTGGTCGCCGTGGGCGAGGACGCCCACGCCGTCGAGATCCTGACCGCGAGCCTGGTGGCCGCAGGCGCCGTTCTCCCCCAGCCGGTGCGCTCCGCACTCGTCGCCGCTGCCCGCTCCGCCCGCACCGACCTCGACCCCGATGCCACGCTTCCCCCGGCACGCCCCGAGGAGAGCTCGGAGCACCGGTTCGAGCCCGGTCCGTCCGACGACGTCGTGGCCGCGGCCCTGCTGGCCGTGCCCGCCCGGCAGCTGCAGGGCTGCCGGGTGCTCGTAGCCCGTCGCCTGACACCCGCCGGTTCCGCTCCTGGTCCCCTGCCGCATCCGGTGGTGCTCGTGGAGGCGCAGCCCGGAGCACGGGCCACCGACGTGCTGGCGTACCAGCTCGCCGTCATCCTCGATCGGGCCGGCGTTCCCGCCTCGGTGGAGGTCCTCATCGCGGGCGTGCCCCTGCCCGCGTACCACGCCGCCGCCCTGCGCCGCGCCCGTCCGATCCGATGGGACGACGAGAACGAGCGCGCCGCGGAGCTTCCCGGTTGGCTCTCCGAGCGTCCTGCGCCCACCCCTGGTGCGCCTGTGTCCCCCGAAGCGCGTCAGGCCCGGCACCCGCTGGCACCCCCGCAGGCCGACGTCGCAGGCCTCCTGGGCACCCCGCCCCGAGCCGGCGTCTCCGACCCGCGGCCGGCCGCTCCTGCCGACCCACGCCAATCAGCGCCTGCCGGCCCGCTTCCGCACCGCAGGCCCGCGGCGGCGGCCGAGTCCGGGTCATCGGAGGCAGGCACCGATTCGCTGCCGGCCGTCCAGCCCCGCGGCGCCGACGACCCCGCCGCGCGAGCCGGAGCCGTCGAGCCGGCAGCACGCCCCGCACCGGGCGACGGCGCAGCGTGGCTCGGAGGCGCCGACACCAGAACACGCCCAGCAGCCAAGCCGAAGACACCGCCCGCACCGGGCGAAGGTGCGGCGTGGCTCGGAGGCGCCAGCACCAGAGCACGCTCAGTAACCGGCGAAATCGCAGCATGGCTGGGAGGCGCCGACACCGCGGCGCGCCCCGCGCCCCGCAACCCGACAGCACGACCTCGCACCGACGGGGCCGCTGGACGGGCAGGCGTCGGCGACACCGGAGCACGCCGCGAGGCCGGCGATCCCGCAGGGCGGCCCGCACCAGGCGACAACCCCGCGCGACCCGCCGACGGTGACACCGCAGCACGGCTCCGAGCAGTGGACCCCGGGGCGCGGCCGGCAGACCTTCCGCGACGTGACGGCACCCGCGGCGGCCCGTCGTGGCTCGAAGCGCGTGAGCCCGCAGGGCGACCCGTGGCAGGCGATCCCGCAGCACGGCGCGGAACCGACCACATGACCGGCACCGGCGACACCGGAGCGTGGCCGGGCACCCGTGGCCACACCGGTGCCCCGGGCAACGGCTCCTCGCCCGCCGCCAACGGCACCGGCGACACCGCGGCACGTCTCGACGCCCGCGGCGACCAGGCCGCACAGCCCGCAGCCGGTGAGCCACCGACCGGCACCGCTGACACCGCACCACGCATGGGCGCCCACGACCCCACCACGCGGCCGGGAAAGGGCGACCCCGCAGGCGGCGACAGAGACGCCGCACCACGACCCGACGCTCGCGGCCGCATGGCCGGCGCAGGGGACACCGCAGCACGACTCGAGGCCCTCCTGGAACGGTCGATAGCCGAGGGACGGCCTGGTCCCCGCAAGCAGACGCCACCGCCCGGCGCCGACGAGCGCACCGGCCCTGGCGACACCGCAGCACGACCGGCCACTCGCGACCACACGGCGCAGCCACCGGCGGGCGATCGAGCGATCAGCACCGGCGACGTCGAGACACGGCCCGGGGCCGGCGATCAGCCGGCGCAGCCCGAAGTCGACGACCGCGCAGGCGACTCCGCCGACACCGCAGCACGACCCGCGGCAGCCGACGGCACAGGCGACGACGCCACACCGCCGCCCGCACCCGGTGACCAGACAACCCACGACCACGCGCCCGGTGGGAGCGACACCGCTGCGTGGCTCGGCACCCGTAGCGACACCGAGCAGCCCGGAGCGGACGATCGCGCAGGTGGCGCGGGGGACGGCGCGGCACGGCTCGGAGAGCGTCCTACCGACGCCGGCGACACCGCAGCACGACTCGGGGCCGAGGACGCCGGAGCACACCCGGAACCGGGTGGCACGGGGGCACGACAACCGGCGGAGCAGAACCCGCTGTTCAGCGACCCGCAGGAGGAGGACCTTCCGCCGTCCGACTCGCTCCCGATCCGGGGAGACCGGCCACCGCGGCCAACGCCTGCACCACAACCCCCGCGTCCCACCGTCACCCCGATCAACCGCCCTCCCGCGCCTGCACCGGGCCCGTTGCCCCGCCGCGGCGAGAGCGTCCCGCCCGCCGGCACGCAGGGCCCTGTCAACGGGCAGGCGGGTGGACCGCCCGCGGAGGAGCACCGCACCGAGCTGCCGCAGCGGGTCGCCGACGCAGCGGAACCGCCCCGCCCATCGCCTCAGGACCCGCGGGACGACGACATCTTCCGCTCGCTCGGTCAGACACCCGCCTTCGACGCGCTGAACGATCCGCTGAGCGGGCCGCTTCGTGAGCCGCTGCTGGAGCCCCTGCTCGACCCCACGATCGGTGAGGACCACCCGCGCGGTGCTGCGGGCAAGACGCCGACGCCGGGCGACGACGACCGTGAGCCGGCTCGCGGCGACGACGAGTGGTCCTCCGAGTGGCTGTCGGGATCGTGGGCGATGGCGCCGTCGGCACTGGCAGACAAACCGCCCCGGCGCCCCGACGCGCCGGAGCCGACGTCCGAGGACGTGCCCGAACGGCGCGTCGGCCCCCCTCGGCCGGGCCAAGCAGCCGCCCGTTACGACGACGAGCTGCCATCGCGCGAGCCGAGACCGGCACCCCGGCGTCCCGCCCGGCACCGGTACGCCGACGAACAGATCGGCGAGGGCACGGGCATCGCGGAGCCTCCCGCCGAGCCGAGCGAGCCGGAACCCGCACCCCGGCCGGAGCCGTCCGTTCAGGCCGCTCCGGCACCCACGCCGCTGCCCGACGCTGCTAGTGCCGAACTCGGGCTGCGGCCGGAGTCGTTGGCGCGGCTCAGCGACTCCGATCGCGATCTGCTCGCCCGGCTCCAGGCCGAGCTCCAGGGCGGCACCAGGCCGCGGGTCATCCGCCGGGCCGGCATCGCCAACGGATCGGCACCGGGCGGGTCGAACGGCAACGGCTCCGGCGGCAACGGCAACCCCCGGAGGGATCCGCCCGACCTGGCAGGCTGACGCCGCCCGTCATCCGGCGGCGGCGCGCACCTGCTCGATGAGCTCCTGCAGCCGCAGGCCCCTCTCGACGCCCAGTGCCGGCGCCGGCCCCGTTCCGGCGACGGCAGCCACGAGTTCGTCGAGCAGCGCCGCGTAACAGGTGGACGCATCGGCGGTGCGGCCGGCGAGCCGGTGGGACGCGCCCGGACCGAACACCGCGAACTCGGTCTCCGTCGGATCGATGGGCAGTCGCATCGACATCGTCACGGTGCTGTGGGCCCCGCCCTCGTGCACGAGGCCGTACCGCCACAGGTCGGGCTCGTCGTGGTGCGCCCAGTCGATCGACGCGACCGGGCCCACGGCGGCTTCGAGGAGATCGATCACGTGCGGGCTCAGGTCGAGCAGCGCGCCGTGCTCCATACGCCAGGACGATGCGGAGTACGGGCCGCCGAGCAGCGCTCCTGAGAGCCAGCGCGCCGAGGCCACCGTGTCCGGGCCCGCTGGGGCAGACGGCATGCCCGCGAGCCACTCGCGCACCGCGGGAGAATGCCGGAGCGTCAGCACCATCGAGGAGTGGACACCCGCTCGCTGCACGGCGCTCACCACCGCTCGCGCATCCTCGACCGATCCGGCGAGCGGCTTCTCACAGATCATGTGCCTGCCCGCCGCGGCGGCCCGGACGGCCAGCTCGCCCTGCACCTGCGGCGGGACGGCGAAGGCGACCACGTCGACGTCGTCGAGGAGGTCGTCGAGCCGGTCGCACGCACGGCCCCCGAACTCGGCAGCGAGCTCGTCAGCCACCTCCGGCCTGCGGGTCCAGACCGCCGTGATCTCCGTGGAGGGGTGTGCCGCGAGTCCGGGCCCGTGCACGTTGCGGGCCCACGGGCCACCACCGACAAGACCCACTCGCAGCTGATCCACACCACACATCCTGCCCGGCCGCGGGTTACTGTCCGTTCATGCCCTCTGAGCCCGTCGTCCCGAGGCCTGCGGCAACCGTGCTGCTCGTGCGTGACGCCCCCGCCGCTCCGCCCGGGCGCACCCCGCTACAGGTCTTCCTGCAACGGCGGGTGCCCGAGATGGCCTTCGCCAGCAGCATGACGGTCTTCCCCGGCGGGGGTGTCGCCGCAGCGGACCGCGCCGTGCTGCCGTCGTGGGCCGGACCGGATCCGAGCTGGTGGGCCGAGCGGCTCAGCTGTGACGCCGAGCTTGCAGGGGCTTTCGTGCAGGCCGCGGTGCGGGAGACCTTCGAGGAGTGCGGCGTGCTGCTGGCCGCGCCCGAGCTACCCGCAGACGTGGAGCGCTACCGGGCCGACCTGGTCGCCCGGCAGCGGACGCTCGCCGAGATGCTCACCGAGACCGGCCTCGTGCTGCGCGCCGACCTGCTCCGTCCGTGGGCGCGCTGGGTCACTCCCCCCGCGGTGCCGCGCCGGTACGACACGGTGTTCTTCGTGGCGCTCGTCCCGGAGGGCCAGGAGGCCGACGCCCACACCACCGAGGCCGTCGAGGCCACGTGGTGGCACCCGGCCGAGGCGCTGGAGCACTGGCAACGCGGCGAGATCGAGCTGATGGCCCCCACGGTCCGCACGCTGCAGGAGATCGCCGAGCACCCCGACAGTGCATCGGTCCTCGCGGCCGCCGACGAGCGCGTGGTGCAGCCGGTGACCCCGGTGGTGCGCCCCGATGGTGAGAAGGTCGTCGTCGTACTGCCGGGCGACCCCGACTTCGAGATCGACATCGAACGCATCGCTCCCGGAGGGAGCGCATGAGCCACCCGGCGTACGGCGAGCTGCGGCCCGTCACCGCGCTGGCGTCGGTGCTGCTGGCGGAGAACCCCTCGCCGATGACGTTGGAGGGCACGAACACGTGGGTGCTGCGGGCTCCTGACGTGGAGGAGTGTCTGGTCGTCGACCCTGGTGAGGAGGATGAGGAGCATCTGCGCCGGGTCGCCGCGCACGGTCCGGTGGCACTCGTCCTGCTCACGCACCGCCACCCCGACCACGCCGCAGGAGCACGCCGCTTCGCCGAGCTCACCGGAGCGCCGGTACGGGCCCTCGACCCCTCGCTCGTGCTGGAGTCGGAGGCTCTCGGGGACGGCGACGTGGTGGCAGGCGCCGGAGTCGAGCTGCGCGTGGTCGGCACGCCGGGCCACACGTCGGACTCCCTCTCGTTCCTGCTCCACGGTCCCTCTGCAGGACCCGCCGTGCTCACGGGCGACACGATCCTGGGCCGTGGCACCACCGTGATCGCGCACCCCGACGGGGCCCTGGGTCCGTACCTGGATTCGCTCCGGCTGCTGAGTGAGCTGCCCGCCGGCACCACGGTGCTGCCCGGGCACGGACCGGAACTCCCGGACGCCCCGGCCGCGGCTGCGGCCTATCTGGCCCACCGCGAACAGCGGCTCGACCAGGTCCGCACCGCACTCGGGAAGCTCGGCCCCGACGCGTCGGCACGACAGGTGGTGGAGGTGGTCTACACCGACGTGGACAGGACGCTCTGGCCGGCGGCGGAGTTGTCGGTGCGGGCGCAGCTGGACTACCTGCGCGCGGAGCGCTGAGGACGCCGTCAGGCGACCACGGGGACCGCAGCGGGCGTGGTGGCGAGCGTGCCCCGGCGCAGCCACAGCACCACGGCCAGCACCGCGCCTGCCACGCCACCGGCCAGGAACGCCGCAGGAGGGCCCGCTTCCTCCACCACGATGCCTGCCACCGACTGCCCGGCCGCGATCCCGATCGTCGCAGCGGTGATCACCCAGCCGAACGCCTCCGTCGCCGTCTCAGCCGGCGCCGCGACGTCGACGGCCATCGAGTGGGCGGTGACCTGCGGGGTGATCACAGCTCCGGCCAGGAGCATCGCCACCACGAGCACGGCCAGCGACCCCGTCGGCCCGGTCAGCGCCATGGCGGCGACGAACACCGCGAAGACGCCCAGCAGCACCGGCATCCGCAGGTGCAACGGGCGCGGCCACGGCCGTAGCCCGTAGAGCACGCCGGCAAGCACCGACATGACCGACCATGCCGACAGCAGCACGCCACCCATCGCGGCCGAGCCGGCCGCGGCCGTGACCGCAGGCACGCCGACCTCGACCGTGCCGACGACGAGCCCGAACCCGAGCGACGCGAGCGCCACCGTGCGCATCCCCGGCTCCGCCAGGGCGCCGAGCAGCCCCGGCGACGGGGCTCCGACAGCGGGTGAACCGCCGTGCGCCGCTCTGGCCGACCGGGCGCGCACAGCGGGGGTGAGTGCGAAACCGACGGTGCCCACAACCATGGCCGCGGCCGCCACCGCCAAGCCGGTGCCTGGCCACGGCGCGGCCACGAGGAACGCGGCGATTGCGGGACCGAGGATGAAGAAGACCTCGAGGCTGATCGCCTCGTATCCGTAAGCGGTGGAGCGCAGAGGGCCAGGCGGCACGAGGTCGGCCCACAGCGCCCTGGAGGCTCCCGGTAGGGCGGGCTGCACGAGCCCGGCGACCACCGCGAGCGCCACGAGCACCGGTAGTGGCTGATCGGCCTCGACCGCGGCAGCCAGAGCGGCGACCGCCAGCCCGAACAGCACCGCGGCCAGGATCAACGGCCTCGTCGCCCCGCGCCGGTCCATGAAGCGGCCCTGCAGGACCGCGCCCGTCCCCTCGCCGACCAGCACGCCCGCCGAGACGAGACCGGCAGCCGCGAACGAGCCGGTTGCGCGCTGCACGTAGAGCAGCGTGGCCAGGCCGATCATCGCGATCGGCAGACGGCCGACCACGGAGGCGAGCACGGGGCCCGGGGCGCCGGGGGACGTCAGGACGACGCGGTAGTCGGAGAGCGATGCGGACGATGAGGACACGCCAGAAGCGTGACACATTTTGGTACGTGCGTACCAGTTCTTTACCGCAGTGCCGATTGGCGACTTACCAGGCGTCAGGTCCCGGTCAGGTCGAGCAGAGCCGAACCGACGGAGGCCGGTGCGCTACCTGGCCCGACGAGCGAGCCGCTCGGGCTCGAGAATCAGCACGCTCTTGCCCTCGAGCCGCAGCCAGCCCCGGTGGGCGAAGTCGGCCAGCGCCTTGTTCACCGTCTCGCGGCTCGCGCCGACGAGCTGCGCGATCTCTTCCTGGGTGAGGTCGTGGGTGACCCTCAACAGGCCCGACTCCTGCGACCCGAACTGCCGCGCCAGCTGCAGCAACGACTTCGCCACCCGGCCAGGCACGTCCGTGAAGATCAGGTCGGCGAGCATGTTGTTGGTGCGCCGCAACCGCCGGGCGAGCACCCGGAGCAGCTGCTCGGCGATCTCGGGTCGCTTCCCGATCCACTCCCGCAACGCCGCGCGGTCCATCGTGTACGTCCGAACCTCGGTGACCGCGGTGGCCGACGATGTACGCGGCCCCGGGTCGAAGATCGAGAGTTCGCCGAACATGTCGGACGGCCCGGCCACCATCAACAGGTTCTCGCGACCGTCCGGAGACTTCCGTCCGATCTTCACCTTGCCGCTGCCGACGATGTAAAGCCGATCTCCCGGCTCACCTTCCGCGAAGATGACATGTCCACGCGGAAACTCCGCCGGCTCCAGCGCTTGAGCCAGAGCGTCAGCCGCGTGGGGCTCCACTCCCTGGAAGATCCCCGCGCGGATCAGAACCTCGTCCACTGCACCGCCCCTCGTTCCGGCCGCTCAGCCGCGGCGGACCACTGGCGCGCCAGTCTAGGGGGTGTGCGTTTGGTGCGTGCCGCCGCGACCGCTCTCCAGTGGCCACCATGGGGCGATTTCATCACGTATAAGCCCAGTTCAGTGCGGTTCGACCGGTCTTGAGGGCTCCCCCGGAGCCCGGTCATGCCGCCTTGCTGCGCTTGGGTGGGCGGGGCCCCCGGCCGCGCCGGTTGCGTAGCCGGAACAGCTCGAGCGCACGGCCCGTGCCCTGCCTGAAAAGGGCCCGAACCTCGTCCGGGCGCGGTCGTTCGAGGAGCTCTTCGAGCTCCTCCGGGCGCAGAGTGGCCTCACGCAGCTTCGACTCCACACGCTCCATCCCGAGCGCGAAGAACATCACCAGCAGCGGCACGAGGACTGACAACCAGGCAGTCATGACGACGCTGATGTTCCCGCACGAGTGATGACGACCGTCGGGCAGGGGGTGAGCACGTCGGCGTGTCGATATCGTCTCGTAACATTCGCCAGTCACGGTCCGTGATGACCGCTGACCGACCAGCACCTTCGCCTCTTGTCGGTGTGGCGCCGTACGCTCGAAGCGTGACCACCGCTGCGCGGAACGCTGCGCGCCTCGCCAAACGGGTGGCCGACGGCGAGCCGTCTCTAGGCCGGGCCCGGCGGGTCGGCCGGATGCTTCGCACCCTCGCCGCCACCCATCCCGACGCGCATTGCGAGCTCGACTTCACCACGCCGCTGGAACTGGCCGTCGCCACGATCCTGTCCGCGCAGAGCACCGACAAGCTCGTCAACTCGGTCACGCCAGCCTTGTTCAGGCGGTACTCCACGGCGCTCGACTACGCCAAGGCCGACCGCGCCGAGCTCGAAGAGATGATCCACAGCACCGGCTTCTTCCGGAACAAGGCCAACTCGCTCATCGGGCTCGGTGCCGCCGTCGTCGAGAAGCACGACGGCGTGCTGCCGAACACCCTCCCCGAACTGGTCGCCCTCCCTGGGATCGGCCGCAAGACGGCCAACGTGATCCTGGGCAACGCCTTCGACGTACCGGGCATCACCGTCGACACCCACTTCGGCCGGCTCGTCCGGCGCTGGGGCTGGACGGAGGAAGAGGATCCGGTCAAGGTCGAGCACGCCGTCGGTGCGCTCGTGCCCAAGCGCGACTGGACGATGGTCTCCCACCGCGTGATCTTCCACGGCCGCCGCGTCTGCCACGCGCGTAAGCCCGCGTGCGGCGCCTGCACACTCGCCGACGACTGTCCCGCCTACGGCACGGGCCCCACCGATCCGATCAAGGCCGCCGCACTCCTCAAGGGACCGTCGCGGCCGCACCTGCTTGCCATGGTCGGCATCCCCGACGACGAGGCGCCCGCGCCCGCGGCCGGCGGCGAGGACCAGGACGCGCCGTGACTTCGCTCGTCCGGGGCCGGCCCCACCGTTGCGGCCGGGAGGCGCGGCGGTGAGCCGTGAGCAGCTCAAGGTCCGGCGATCAGAGCTGGTCACCACCCTGGTCGTCGTTCTGCTCGCCGCGGGAGCCGTGTTCGCGCTGTGGCCGCGCAGCGCGTCCGAGCCCTCCACCGCCGGGGAGCCGCCCACCGCGCCTCAGTCGGTCTCCGTGCCCGACTCCGAGCTCGCTCCGCTGCGTGCCGCCGCACGCATCGAGCCGTGCCCCTCGGGCAGCGGCGCTCCGGCCGCCGGCCCGCTGGCCGGTGTCACCGTCCCGTGTCTCGGCGCACCGGGCCACGTCGACGTCGGCGCCGCGCTCGCCGGGCGTCCGGCTCTCATCAACGTCTGGGCGTCCTGGTGCGGGCCGTGCCGCGCCGAGCTGCCGGTCCTCGCCGAGTACGCGGCCCGGCCGGGCGCCGTTCCCGTGCTGGGCATCGACGAGCGCGACGACCCCCGGGCCGCGCTGGCGCTCCTGCGCGACACCGAGGTCACGCTGCCCTCGGTCACCGACCCGGACGGCGCGCTCCGGGGCGCCCTCGGCATCCCACCCGCGCTGCCCGTGTCCTACATCGTGCGCGCCGACGGCAGCGTCGTCATGGTCGATCCACCCATCCCCTTCCGCAGCACCGACGAGGTCGCGGCCGCTGTGGACCGGCTGTCGAAGGGATCGTCGTGACGCGGCTGCAGCCGGAGCGCGCACCGGAATGGCTCTCACCTCTGCTCCGGCGGGTGGGCGAAGCCGACGCGGAGACGCTGAGCCACCACCGCATCCCGCCCCGCGCCGGTGCCCGCCGGGCCGCCGTGCTGGTGCTCTTCGGTGAGGACCAGGTGCACGGTCCCGACGTGCTGCTCGTCGAGCGGGCCAGCTCCCTACGCACCCACGCCGGCCAGGTGGCGTTCCCGGGCGGCAGTGCTGACCCGCACGACCGCGATGAGGTCGCCACGGCGCTGCGAGAGGCCGAGGAGGAGACCGGTGTGGAACCCGAAGGGGTCGTTCCGCTGGCCGTGCTCCCCGAACTGTTCATCCCGCCATCGGGTTTCGTCGTCACCCCGGTGCTCGCGCACTGGGAACGCCCCGTCGCCGTGCACGCGGTCGACGCGGCGGAGACCGCCGCCGTGGTGCGCGTGCCACTCGTCGATCTGGCCGAGCCCGCCAACAGAATCACGGTGCGTAATCCCTCCGGTACCAGCAGCCCCGCGTTCGTCGTAGCGGGGTTGCTGGTGTGGGGGTTCACGGGGGGCTTATTGTCCGCCCTGTTGGATCTGGGGGGCTGGGCGCGCCCTTGGGACACCGCACGGGTGGACGATTTGGGCGCAGCGTGGTCGGCGGCACGGGCCGGTCGGCAGGAGGTCGCAGGATCATGAGCGCGGGGCCCCGGGGGGCTGGGCTGGGCGCGCAGAGCGAGGTCGTGCGATGAGCGAGCGTGCGAGCGAATCATCGACACAGCGCCTCCGCGAAGCGCCGACCGAGCGCAGCGGCGTCGTGCCCATGAGCGAGCATGCGAGCGAATCATCGACACAGCGCCTCCGCGAAGCGCCGACCGAGCGCAGCGAGGTCGTGCGATGAGTTGGGTGGACGCGGTCGTTCTGGGGCTGGCGCTGATCGCGGCCGTCTCCGGCTGGCGCCACGGCATGGCGGTGGCTCTGCTGTCGTTCGTCGGGGTGCTCACGGGGGCGGTGCTCGGGGTCCGGCTGGCGCCCTTGCTGGCCGCGGGTGTGGAGGCGCCCACCACGCGAGTCATCGTCAGTGTTGTCGTGGTGGTGCTGCTGGTGGCCCTCGGCGAGACCACCGGCGTCTTCTTCGGGCGCCGCATCCGCGACCGGATCACCGGCCATCGCTCGCTGCAGGTCGACTCCACGCTGGGCTCTGTGCTGCAGGCCGTCACCGTGGTGATCGCGGCCTGGCTGGTCGCGCTGCCGCTGGCGTCGGCCAGCTTCCCCGGCCTCGCCTCGGGCGTCCGCGGGTCGGAGGTGCTCCGCGCCGTCGACTCGGTGATGCCGGCCGGAGCCAAGGCGCTGCCCGCGGAGCTGCGGCAACTGCTCAACAACTCCGGCTTCCCCGACGTGCTCAGCCCGTTCGCGGAGACGCCGATCACGGAGGTCGGCCCGCCCGATCCGGCTCTCGCGCAGAGCCCGGTGATCGAGGACCTGAGCGGCAGCGTCCTCAAGATCCGGGGTCGTGCGCCGTCGTGTGCGCGCCAGCTCGAAGGCACGGGGTTCGTGATCGGACCTCAGCTCGTGCTCACGAACGCCCACGTCGTCGCGGGTACGTCCGAGACCGGCGTCGAGGTGGTGAACAGGCGCGGCCGCACGGTCGAGCTCAGCGCCGAGGTGGTGTCCTACGACCCCCGTGTCGACCTCGCGGTGCTGCGAGTGCCCGACCTGGACGCGAAGCCGCTGACGTTCGACCCGCAGCCGGCCAAGCCGGGCGACGACGCCGTGGTGCTCGGCTACCCGCTGGACGGGCCGTTCACCGCCACGCCGGCGAAGATCCGGTCGATGATCAACCTGAAGGGCCCCGACATCTACGACGACGGCGAGGTCACCCGCGAGGTCTACACGGTGCGGGCCGTGGTCCGCTCGGGCAACTCCGGCGGCCCGCTCGTGGCACCCGACGGCACCGTGATCGGTGTGGTCTTCGGCGCCGCACTCGACGACCAGGAGACCGGGTTCGTCCTCACCGTCGACCAGGTGTCGCACGTCGTGCAGGCCGCATCCGGGCTGCGCAGCGAAGTGAACACGGGCAACTGCGCGGCCTGAACCGCATAGCCGCCCGTTCGCTCGCCAGCTGTCGCACCTCGCGGGAGAGATTGCTGCGAGAAGTGCACACGAAGGCCCGGCAAGGTTTATGATGTGGGTCACAGGCGATGGGGCTCGCCGTTGACCGCCCACCCGGGCTGATAGCTCCTACCAACAGGGTTCGACTCTGGAGGTAGGACATGACAGCAAGAGTTCCCCACCTTCCCGGCCCGGCCCGCAGCACTAGGGCTCGCCGTCTCCCTTCGTCGCCGGATCACAGCGTGGATGCGCGCACCGCTGCCCGGAAGACCGCCACCCCGCCGTCCCGCCTGCCGTCCACCCGACGGAAGAGCCGCACGACAACGATCCGAGTTGCTCACCCAACACAATTGGTGGAGCACGACAACAGGAGCGACGGACATGACCGCCTTGCTTGAACAACCCGAGAGAGTGCTCGCCACATCGAGCAAGAATCCGGCCAACACCCTCATCGTCGGACACTGCCGCGACACCGCGAGCGACAACGCCCTCGCCGTCGCCGCAGAACTCGGACGCCGACTCGGGGCTCAACTACACGTCGTCCACGCCGTGGTCCTCGACGACTACCCCGTCGACCCCGATTCCGCCGACTGGGAGGAGCAGGGCGAACAAACCCTCGTCGACGAGCGTCACCAGGTCGAAGCGGCCCTCACCCGAACCGGCCTCCCATGGACCTACCAATCCTGCCGAGGCAACCCGGTCAGGGCGCTCGCCGCCGCAGCCGACGAACACAACGCACTCCTGATCGTCGTCGGCACCCGCGGCGAAGGACTCCGAGCCGCCCTTTCCCGCCTCATCCAACCCTCGGTCTCACACGCCCTGATCGAACACCAACACCGCCCAGTTCTCGTCGTCCCGCCTGGACAACTCAACTGAAACAGCAATATCGACATCTCCTGACCGCGCGCCTCGGGCCTCAGAGGAGGCGGGTGCGACGTGGTCGCCGTCCGACGCGCGCTCTCTCGAGCCGAGGCCCCGAGCCCGCCCCGCACCAACGGCCCGCCAGTCCCGACCTACCGGACGAAGGCGCCGGTCGTCCACGAATCCCGCGGACGCGCGCCCCCGTAACGCCGGCCACTCCCCGCACCAACGGCTCGATCGCCGCCCGCCGCCCGCTCGGCGGGACGTGGCGACGAACGGTGCGGCAGCGTGGTCCGCTGACCAGCTAAAACAGGGTCTGCTCAGACGTCGCGCGTGATCGTCTGGTCGCGGCCGGGGCCCACGCCGATCGCGCTGACAGGCGCGCCGGTGAGCTCCTCGATGCGGTGCACGTAGTCGCGCGCCGCCGCCGGGAGCTCCTCGAACGTGCGGCACCCCGAGAGGTCCTCGAACCAGCCCGGGAGCTCCTCGTAGACGGGCAGGGCATGGTGCACGTCGGTCTGCGTCATCGGCATCTCGTCGATCCGCTTCCCGTCGACCTCGTAGCCCACGCAGATCGGCACCTTCTCCAGCCCGGAGAGCACGTCGAGCTTGGTGAGGAAGAAGTCGGTGATCCCGTTGACCCGTGCCGCGTAGCGGCCGATCACGGCGTCGAACCAGCCGCAGCGGCGCGGCCGCCCGGTGGTGACACCGACCTCGCCGCCCGCCTTGCGCAGCTGCTCACCCATCGCGTCGAGCAACTCGGTGGGGAACGGACCGGAGCCGACACGCGTGGTGTAGGCCTTGAGGATCCCGATGACCCGGGTGATGCGGTTGGGGCCGATGCCCGAGCCCACCGCCGCGCCACCCGCAGTGGGGTTCGAGCTGGTGACGAAGGGGTAGGTGCCGTGGTCGACGTCGAGCAGGGTGCCCTGCGAACCCTCCAGCAGGATCGTCTCGCCGGCCTCGAGCGCCTGGTTGAGCAGCAGGCGGGTGTCGGCGATCCGGTCGGCGAACCGGCGGCCGTGAGCGAGCACCGTGTCCACCACCTCGTCGACGTCGAGCGCGCGGCGGTTGTAGACCTTGACCAGCACCTGGTTCTTGAACTCCAGGGCCGCCTCCACCTTCTGGTGCAGGATCTTCTCGTCGAGGACGTCGGCCACCCGAACGCCCACGCGCGCGACCTTGTCCTGGTAGGCGGGACCGATACCCCGGCCCGTGGTGCCGATCTTGGCCTTGCCCAGGAACCGCTCGGTGACTTTGTCGATGGCCACGTGGTACGGCATGATCAGGTGCGCATCCGCGCTGATCAGCAGGTTGCTGGTGTCCACACCGCGGGCCTCGAGGCCGGAGAGCTCGTCGAGCAGCACCCCAGGGTCAACCACCACGCCATTGCCGATGACGTTGCGCAGGCCTGGCGTGAGGATCCCGGATGGGATGAGGTGCAGGGCGAAGTCCTGTCCGTCGGGCAGCACTACTGTATGGCCGGCGTTGTTGCCGCCCTGGTAGCGCACCACCCATTGCACCTGCCCCCCGAGGAGGTCGGTGGCCTTGCCTTTGCCTTCGTCGCCCCACTGGGCGCCGATCAGCACGATCGCCGGCATGTGAAAACTCCAGTCCTATGCCCATCACCGCGGCGGGGAGGGTAACCGATCCCGTGAGCACGATCGATTCCACAGTGGTGCTGCTGACCTGCTCGGATGACGGGCAGGCACGTCCGCTCGGGGTCAACAGTAGTGGTCTGGTGGCCGGGGTGCCCGAAGTCGCCCTGCCCACGAGACCGGACAGAACCGCTGTCGACCCCGTGCTCGCCGAACACGAGCCGCAACGAGTGGTCGTGGCGGGCACCGACTCCGACCTCGCGGCCGTGCTGACACGGCTGCTGCGCACCGACCGGCTGGGCGTCGAGGTGGCCTACCTGCCCACCGCCCGGTCGGCGGCGACCGCCGCGTGGGGCCTCCCGACGGGGGAGAACGCCCTGCGCCTCGCGCTCACCGGTGCGGCGTCGCCGGTTCCCCTGGTCCGCGACGACGCCGGTGGCGTGCTCGTCGGGCGTGCGGAGATCCACGACCTCGCAGGCGAGTGCTACTGCGATTCGGTTCTGGTGCTCCGCGGCAGGACACGGCGGCTGGTGGTCACGCCGGGCCCGGCCGGCATCGCCGTGCGCGCCGGATGGACCGGACGGACCCCGGACGGGCGCGAGCGCGCGGTGGCACCGAGGGCTCCACACGGCCGGGGCTCGGCACTGGGCCGGGCGGTGCAGGTGGGCTGCGAGCCGGCCACCGTCATCAACGACGGTGTGGCCCATCCGCGCCAGGTGCCGCGCTGGACGTGGTACCGCCACACGCAGGACTGGTTGCTTGTGCGTCCCTTACGGGTGACTGCGGGGAAGTCACGAAACATCGTTGATCCATCCCGTTAACATTCTCGGTCAAAACTGGCTGAATGCACCTGTCTCCCCAGGAGCGCGACAAGCTGCTCGTCCACGTCGCAGCGGACGTCGCGCGCTCCCGCCGTGCCCGTGGCCTGCGGATGAATTACCCCGAAGCGGTCGCTCTGATCACAGATCACGTCCTGGAGGGCGCGCGGGACGGTCGCAGTGTCAGTGAGCTGATGTCGAGCGGCCGCAAGGTCCTGACCCGTGACGAGGTGCTGGACGGGGTGGGGCAGATGCTGGATCGGGTGCAGGTCGAGGCCACCTTCCCCGACGGCACGAAGCTCGTCACCGTCCACGATCCGATCGCCTGACGTGGCGGGCGGAGGCGCGCCGGGCGGCCCCGGCGAGATCATTCTGGGCGAAGGGGACATAGCGCTCAATCCGGGGCGCGATCGGATCACCCTGGTGGTGACGAATGCGGCAGATCGACCGGTACAGGTCGGGTCGCACTTTCATTTCGCGGCCGCCAACCTCGGGTTGGAATTCGACCGGGCCGCGGCATGGGGCCGGCATCTGGACATTCCGGCCGGCACCGCCGTCCGGTTCGAGCCGGGGGTGGAGCGGGAGGTGACGCTGGTGCCGCTGGCCGGCGCGCGCGTCGTCCACGGCCTGCGCGTCGAGTTCGCCGGCGCCCTGGACGAACGCGGCCACGAACCCGGTCCCCTCACCTACGGGAGTCAGCCGTGACGTCGATCGAGCGTTCCCGCTATGTGGATCTGTTCGGCCCCACCGTGGGCGATCGGATCCGGCTGGCCGACACCAACCTGCTGATCGAGGTCACCGACGACCTCAGCCGTGGCGCCGCGTCGGGCGACGAGGTGGTCTTCGGCGGCGGCAAGATGATCCGCGAGTCGATGGGCCAGTCACAGCGCACCAGTGCGGAAGGCGCCCCGGACGTCGTCATCACCGGTGTCGTGGTGCTGGACCACTGGGGTGTGGTGAAGGCCGACGTCGGCATCCGCGACGGGCGGATCGCCGGGATCGGCAAGGCCGGCAACCCCGACACGATGGACGGTGTCGACGACACGCTGGTGATCGGACCGTCCACCGAGGTGATCGCGGGCAACGGGATGATCCTCACCGCCGGTGGGATCGATCCGCACGTCCACTTCGTCTGCCCGCAGTTGGTCGACACCGCGCTCTCCACCGGGCTCACCACGCTCGCGGGCGGCGGCACCGGGCCCGCCGAGGGCACCAAGGCCACCACCGTGACGCCCGGTCCGTACTCGATCGGGCGGATGCTGCAGGCGATGGACCACCTGCCGATCAACGTGCTGCTGATGGGCAAGGGCAACACCACCAGCACCGATGCGTTGTGGGAGCAGCTACGCGCCGGAGCGGGCGGGTTCAAGCTGCACGAGGACTGGGGCACCACCCCCGCCGCGATCGACGCCAGCCTCCGGGTGGCCGACGCCTCCGGCGTGCAGGTGGCCATCCACACCGACACGCTGAACGAGGCCGGCTTCGTGCAGTCCACGCTCGACGCGATCGCCGGCCGTTCGATCAGCGCCTTCCACACCGAGGGCGCAGGCGGTGGGCACGCCCCGGACATCATCGAGATCGTCGGGCGCACCAACATCCTGCCGTCCTCGACGAACCCCACCCGGCCGCACACGGTCAACACGATCGACGAGCACCTCGACATGCTCATCTGCTGCCACCACCTCAACCCGAACGTGCCCGAGGACCTCGCCTTCGCCGAGAGCCGCATCCGGCCCACCACGATCGCCGCCGAGGACGTGCTGCACGACATGGGCGCGATCTCGATGATGAGCTCGGACTCCCAAGCGATGGGCCGCATCGGCGAGGTGATCATCCGCACCTGGCAGACCGCGCACGTGATGAAAGCCGCCCGCGGCGCACTACCCGGCGACGGACGCGCGGACAACCTGCGCGCACGCCGCTACGTCGCGAAGTACACGATCAACCCGGCCATCGCTCACGGCATGGCCCACGAGATCGGCTCGGTCGAGGTCGGCAAGCTCGCCGACCTGGTGCTGTGGGACCCCAAGTTCTTCGGGGTGCGCCCCCACCTGGTGCTCAAGGGTGGGTTCATCGCCTGGGCCCAGATGGGCGATGCCAACGCCTCGATCCCGTCCCCACAACCCGTGCTGCCCCGCCCGATGTTCGGCGCCGCACCCGCCGTCGCCGCCGCCACCAGCGTGAACTTCGTGGCGCGCGCGGCAATGGAGTTCGGCACGCTCGAACGGCTCGGACTGGCGAAATGCCCGGTGCCCGTGGCCGACACCCGCACCATCACCAAGAACCACATGATCGGCAACGACGCCATGCCCGACGTGCGGGTGGACCCCGACTCCTTCGCCGTGCGCATCGACGGTGAGCTCATCGAGCCTGCACCGGTCGACGAGCTGCCGATGGCCCAGCGCTACTTCCTCTTCTGATGGCGAGCCTGGCCGCCCTCACCCTTTCCGACGCCCGGTTCCCGGGCGGCGGGCACGCCCACTCGGGCGGGCTCGAGGAAGCGGTGTCCCGTGGGCTGCTCACCGGTCTGCCCGAGCTGGGGTCGTTCCTGTCCGGGCGCCTGCGCACAGCGGGGCTCGTCGGTGCCGCGTTCGCGGCGGCCGCGGTGGTGGCGGCGTCGCGCCCGGCCGCGGACTGGGCGGCGCTCGACGCCGAACTGGACGCTCGCACACCCGCTGCGGCCCAGCGCGACGCGTCACGTGCGCAGGGCCGGGCCGCTCTGCGCGCTGCCCGGCTCTCCTGGCCCTCGCCCGCGCTCGACGCCCTCTGCGCCGTGGCGCCGCGCCCCCATCACGCGCTGCTGGTCGGGGCCGTCGTCGGCATCGACGGCGGCACTCCGGCCGAGGCCGCCCGGTGCGTGGCGTACCTCGCGATCAGCGGCCCGGCCTCGGCGGCGGTGCGGCTGCTCGGGCTCGACCCGCTGGCGGTGAACGCTGCGATCGTCGCGCTGCGCCCCGTGCTCGACGCCGTCGTGGCGCAGGCCGCGCACGCAGCGACGCTGCCGTCCGACCGGCTGCCCGCACCGGGCGCGCCGGTCCTCGACCTCATGGCCCAGGCCCACGTCCACCACAACGGAGAGCAGGTGCGTCTCTTTGTCTCCTGAACGAAGCTTGCGGAGTGAACATGAGCACTAATGGTCATGGCCACGGTCACGGGCACTCGCTGGATCCGACGGCCACCGAGCCCGACCCACACGTCGCGCCGACCCCGTCCGGGCGGGCGGTGCGGATCGGCATCGGCGGTCCGGTCGGCAGCGGCAAGACCGCGCTGGTCGCAGCCCTCGCCCGCACGCTCGGGCCGAAGCTGCGCCTCGGTGTGGTGACCAACGACATCTACACCACCGAGGACGCCGACTTCCTGCGTCGAGCCGGGGTGCTCACCCCCGACCGCATCGAGGCCGTGCAGACCGGTTGCTGCCCGCACACGGCGATCCGCGACGACATCACGGCCAACCTCGACGCCGTCGAACTGCTGGAGGAACGCTTCGGCGATCTGGACCTGGTGCTCGTGGAGAGCGGCGGCGACAACCTGACGGCGGTGTTCAGCCGCGGCCTGATCGACCGGCAGATCTTCGTCGTCGACGTGGCGGGCGGGGACAAGGTGCCACGCAAGGGCGGTCCCGGCGTCACCACCGCCGACCTGCTGGTGATCAACAAGGTCGACCTCGCCCCGTACGTCGGCGCCGACCTCGCGGTGATGACCGCCGATGCGCACCGCATGCGCGGCGAGCTGCCGGTGATCGCACAGTCCCTGGTGACCGACCCGGCCGCCTCCGACGTCACCGAGTGGGTGCTCGCCCAGCTCGCCGCCGTGCGGGTTCCCGCCGCCTGACGCCGTGCTGGCCAGAGCCCGGATCGTCGTCGAGAAGGACGGCGAACGCAGTGTCATCCGCGACCTGCTGTCACAGCCCCCGCTGACACTGCTGCCCCGGCGGGGCGCCGCCGCGTCCCGCTCCCCGGCCGCCACCGTCCACATGGTCGGCTCGGCCACCACGCCGCTCGGCGGTGACGACGTGGAGCTCGAGGTCGTCGTCGGGCCGGGAGCGGACGTCGTGCTCACCGGGGTGGCCGCCACGGTCGCGCTGCCGGGACAGGGCGCGGGAACGAGCAGCCGGCTCGTCGTCCGGCTACGGATCGGCGACGGGGCGGGCGTCCAGTATCTGCCGGAGCCCACCATCGTCACCCGGCGCGCAGACCACCGCACCGAACTGCACGCCGAGCTGGGCGCCGGAGCCCGGATGCGCTGCCGCGAGGTGCTGGTCGCAGGCCGCAGCGGCGAGGCATCGGGCCGTTTCCGCGGGCTCACACGGGTGGTCGACGTCGCAGCAGGCCGCCCGCTGCTGGTGCAGGAGCAGGAGCTCGGCGACCCTGCCCTGCACGCCTCCGCGGCCCACCTCGCCGAGCGTCGCGTGCTGGCCACCGAGGTGCTGGTGTGGGGCGAGGACCCCCACCCCGGCCTGGCCGGTCCGTGGTGGTCGCTCACCCCGCTCGCCTGCCGTGGATCGCTCGCCACGTCCGTGGGACCCGACGCGGTGACGGCGCAGCGGGGCCTCGCCCTCGCCGTCGCCGGCCACCCCGGCTGGGCCGCGGCGATGGTGACCGCGCTGGCCTCGGCGGAGCCGGAGCACTCCGGCTCGCAAGATCAGGCCGCCGGGCGCTCGTGGTAGGTGTCGACGTACTCCTGGTGGGACAGTCCGGCGATCGCGTCCATGATCTCGTCGGTCACCGCGCGGCGGATCATGCCCGAGCCCTCCAGCCCCTCGTAGCGGGAGAAGTCGAGCGGCTCGCCGAAGTGGACCGTCACACGGCGCAGGCGCGGGAAGCGGGCGCCGACGGGCTGCACCCGCTCGGTGCCGATCAACGCGACCGGGACGACGGGAGCACCCGTGCTCAGCGCAAGCGTGGCCACGCCCGTGTGGCCGCGGTGCAGCCGGCCGTCGAGGGAGCGCGTTCCTTCGGGGTAGATCGCGAACGCGCCACCGTCGTCGAGCACGGTGCGGGCAGCCTCCAGCGCCGCGAGCCCGGCCTTGGCGTTGGCACGGTCGACGGGGACGTAGCCCAGCGCCGAGAGGAACGACGCGAACGCACGTCCGCGTAGCCCGGTGGCGGTGAAGTACTCGGCCTTGCCGAGGAACGAGACGGAACGACCTGCGGTCAGCGCGATCACGGCGGTGTCGACAGCGGCCCGGTGGTTGGCCGCGATGATCACCGGACCGAAGCGAGGGACCCGCTCCGCACCGTGCACGACCGGGCGGTAGAGGAATCGGACGAACGGTGCGAGGAGCCAGCGAACGACCAGATGCACGCGCCGAGAACGTCGGCTGTGGACGACAGGTTCCCGCAACGCGGCAATTGGGACCCACGATCACCCGGATGGCGCCCATATCGCCGACATGAGACCGGTCCGATCACGTTCTGTACCTACCCGGCCGCCCCGCCCGGGGACAGCTCGCACGGCGTCCCGGTGGCGCCGAGCGCAGTCGATACTCCTCGCTCACGGCCCCGTCAGGTCCGTCGGTCCGTCACGACTGGGGCTGGTGCCGCATCGCCTCGCGGGCCTCGGCGCGGGTCATGCCGGTGGCCTGCAGCAGGTCCAGCGCGATCGAGCGCAGCTGCGCCACGATCACCTGCTCCGACGGCCCACCGGTCCACTCGTCCGACAGCGCCGACGAGTGCCGGACGACGTCCAGCACCGGCTCACGGGCGCGTTCCCGGTCGCCCTCACGCCCCAGCTGGTCGGTCAGCGCCCGGACGGCCGAGGAGAGCTCGCCCAGGAGGTCGGGCAGCTCCGGCGTGACGGGCTCGTCGTTCTCCAGGGCGACGTAGACACGGCGGCCGAGCACGCGGGCGTTGCGCATCGCGTAGTCGGCCCGCTCGGCGAGCTCCGCGAACCGGCCGAGGACCCGGCGACGGCGGCGGTGCAGAGGTGCGACCGCGGTGATCTCCTGCCCCGCGCGCAGAGCGGCACGCAGCTCGTCGATGAGCGGCTGGCTGGCGCGCGCCCGTTCCAGGGCCGGGGCGGCCGCACCCGAGTCGCGGTTGCGCAGCGCGTCCGCGATCAGGTCGAGCACGGTGGCCAGCTCGTCGAGCAGGGCACGTGCCTGGCGACGGACCGGGCCCACCGGATCCGTCGGCAGGACGGCCACGACCAGCACGCCGACCGCGCCGCCGACCAGCGCGTCGATACAGCGATCGATCCCGCCCTGCTGACCGGGTGGCAGCAGGGTCGCCACCAGCACCGCGGACGACGCCGCCTGGCCGACGAGCAGCGTGGCGCCGTCGGCGAACACCGCGATGGCCATCGCGAGCCCGACCACCAGGACGATCTGCCAGGCACCGCTCCCGATCGCGGAGATCAGCAGGTCGCCCACCAGCACGCCGAGGCTCACCCCGAGAACCAGCTCGACGACGCGGCGCAGCCTGTTGCCCAGCGACACGCCGAGGCTGATCACGGCCGCGATCGGCGCGAAGAACGGCCGCTGGTGACCGATCAGGTCGTGGGCCACGAACCAGGCCAGCCCCGCCGCCACCGCGCACTGTGTGATCGGAATCGCGGAGGCCCGCAGCCGGTGGGTGCCGCGCCGGAGCCGGACGCCCAGCCGGTCCAGCCGGACCCCCGCTGGCAAGGGTCAGCCCAGGCCGAGTGCGGCCGGGGCAGCGGGATCGGAGTCGGTGAGGAAGGCCAGGCAACGCTCCGCCTCATCGGTCTCGCCGATGAGGGCAGCGGCCCGTTGCAGCGTGGCCAGTGCCCGCAGGAAGCCCCGGTTGGGCTCGTGCGACCACGGAACCGGGCCGAAGCCCTTCCAGCCGGAACGACGGAGCTGGTCGAGGCCACGGTGGTAGCCGGTGCGTGCGTATGCGTAGGCGGTGATCGTCAGCGCGTTCTCGAGAGCACGCTCGGCGAGCACCGCCCATGCCAGTGACGACGTCGGGTATGCGGCCGCGACCTCCTCCGGCGTGACGCCGCGATCGAGCTCCGCGGCGGCCGGGTCGACGGGCAGCAGGGTGGGCTCAGGTCCGAGCAGGTTGCCGTGCAGCGTCATGCCAGCATCTTGCCGCCTTCCCGGCCGTGTCCGGATCCCGAGTGCCGGGACAGCCGGCCCACCCGGCTGCCGAGGGTCGGTCAGCGGAGGGTCTGGCCCGTCGACCGCAGGTTCTCGCAGGCGACGACGACGCGATCGGACATCCCGACCTCGGCCGCCTTCAGGTACGAGCGGGGGTCGTAGGCCTTCTTGTTGCCGACCTCACCGTCGATCTTGAGCACGCCGTCGTAGTTGTTGAACATGTGGCCCACGATCGGGCGGGTGAAGGCGTACTGCGTGTCGGTGTCGACGTTCATCTTGACCACGCCGTAGCTCAGCGCCTCGTGGATCTCCTCGAGCAGCGAGCCCGAGCCGCCGTGGAAGACCAGGTCGAGCGGCTTGGAACCATCGGCCAACCCGAGCTTGCGGGTGGCCACCTCCTGGCCCTGCTTGAGGATCTCGGGGCGCAGCTTGACGTTGCCGGGCTTGTAGACGCCGTGCACGTTGCCGAACGTGGCGGCCAGCAGGTAGCGGCCCTTCTCGCCCGCACCGAGCGCGTCCACCGTGTCCTCGTAGTCGCCAGGGGCGGTGTAGAGCTTCTCGTTGATCTCGTTGGCGACGCCGTCCTCCTCGCCACCGACCACCCCGATCTCGACCTCGAGGATGATCTTGGCCTTGACGGCCTGGTCGAGCAGCTCAGCGGCGATCCGCAGGTTCTCGTGCAGCTCGGTGGCGGACCCGTCCCACATGTGCGACTGGAACAGCGGGTTCTCCCCGCGGGCCACGCGCTCCTGGCTGATCGCGATCAGCGGCCGCACATAGGTGTCGAGCTTGTCCTTGGGGCAGTGGTCGGTGTGCAGCGCGACGTTGACCGGGTACTTCGCGGCGACGACGTGCGCGAACTCGGCGAGTCCGACGGCGCCGGTCACCATGTCCTTGACAGCCGTGCCGGAGAGGAACTCGGCCCCGCCAGTGGAGATCTGGACGATCCCGTCGCTCTCCGCCTCGGCGAAGCCCCGCAGCGCGGCGTTCAACGTCTCGGTGCTCGTCACGTTGATCGCCGGGTAGGCGTACTCACCGTTCTTGGCCTTGTCCAACATCTCGTTGTACTTCTCGGGGGTGGCGATCGGCACGGTCGGGCCTCCTCGACGTCCTCGTTGTTTGCAGCCGCAGTATCCCGCAATGCAAGGACGACGGCCCCGTCAGCGGAGAAGGTACGCACTACTAGGCTGAGTCGCATGATCCGCGACGGTGGGGAGAACGCCGTCGAGCAGACGCTGAGCAGGTTGCGCCGCATCGACACCAGCCGGGAGCCGGCTCCGGCCCCCGGTACGCCGCGCACCCTCTCGGACCTCTACCGCGACCACCGGATGCGGATGGTGCGGCTCGCCGTGCTGCTGGTGGACGATCCGAGCACAGCGGAGGACGTCGTCCAGGAGGCGTTCACCGGTCTGCATCGGCACTGGTCAGGGCTACGTGACGAGGCCGCGGCCGTCGGCTACCTGCGCACGGCTGTGGTGAACGGCTCACGCTCGGTGCTGCGCCGCAGGCGCACCGCGCGCGACTACGTTCCGCCGCACCAGGTCAACGCCCGCTCGGCGGAGTCGCTGGCGATGCTGTCGGCCGAGCACCAGGCCGTGGTGGACGCGCTCTCCACCTTGCCGCCACGGCAACGTGAGGTGCTGGTGCTGCGGTACTACGGCGGGCTGTCGGAGGCCGAGATCGCCGAATCCACCGGCATCAGCCGCGGCACGGTGAAGTCGACGGCGAGCCGAGCCCTCGAGGCCGTCGCGCGCGTGATGAGCGGCGGTGGGGCACGATGATGCCTGTGAGCACGAGCGACGATTCCGAGCGACGCGTCGCCGAGGCGCTGCGGGCCAGAGCATCGGGAGCGGGTCGCCCCGGAGTGCCCCGCACGGCGCGGGCGACCTCCGCATCCGACACAGGAGCACGCAAGGCGCTGCTGATCGCGCTGCTCGGCGGCGTGGTGCTGGGCGTCGCGCTTGCGCTGTTGTCGCTACTGGTGCCTGGGCTCCTCCCCGCCCTGGGCTGACCACAGCTGCCCGGTACCGTTCCCTTCCGTGACTGCGCTCGCGCTCGGCCCCGAGTGGCTCCAGCCGGATACGATCATCTCCTGGCTCGGCCCGTGGGCGCTGGTCGGGCTCGCCCTCATCGTCTTCGCCGAGTGCGGGCTGCTGCTCGGGTTCTTCCTGCCCGGCGACTCCCTGCTCTTCACCGGTGGCCTGTTCGTGGCGCAGGGGTCGATCCAGACCCCGCTGTGGCTGGTCTGCCTGATCCTCGTGGTCGCGGCCTTCGCCGGCAACGCCACGGGCTACTGGGTCGGACGCGCCGCCGGTCCCGCGGTGTTCGACAGGCCCAAGTCCCGGTTGTTCAAGCCGCAGCACGTGCGCAAGACGCAGGAGTTCTTCGACAAGTACGGCAACCGCGCCATCGTGCTCGGCCGGTTCGTGCCGGTCGTGCGCACCTTCATCACCGTGATGGCGGGCGTCGGCCGGATGGAGCCGAAGCGCTACCTCGGCTACTCACTCATCGGCGGCGTCGCGTGGGCGGCGGGCGTCACCGTGCTGGGCTTCTGGCTCGGCCAGTTCGAGGTCGTGCGTAACAACATCGAACTGATGCTCATCGCCATCGTGTTGGTGTCGATCGTGCCGATCATCATCGAGGTGCTGCGCGCCCGCCGCACCCCAGGGGCACACGCCCGGTAACACCCCCGGGTGACACCACGCCGGGCGACATCGCTGGTGGTAACACCGCTCAGCGCCCGGGCGAGCCCAGGGGTACCTACCCTGGAGTGCTGTGAGCACTGCGCCCACCGTGTACCACGCCCTCGGGCCCCTCACCCAGGCCGGACCGGTCACGGTGTGGGTGGTCGTGCTCGTCTTCGTCTTCTTCGAATGCGCGCTCATCATCGGGATGTTCCTGCCCGGCGACACGCTGCTGCTCGCAGCCGGAGTGGTGCTCGCGCAGGGCGACCACGAGGCCAGCGCCTGGACGCTCGGGGTGGTGGCCACCGGCGTCGCCGTGGCCGGAAACCAGGTGGGTTATCTCATCGGCCGCTACGCGGGCACGCGGATGCTCGCGCGCCGCAACGGGCGCATCCTCAACCGCGCCAACCTCGCACGGGCCAGCGCCTTCTTCGACCGCTGGGGGTTCTGGGCCATCGTCGTGGCCCGCTGGGTGCCCTGGGTACGCACCCTCGCGCCGATGATCGCCGGCGCCGCCCGCATGGACAACCGGCGCTACATCCTCGCCAACGCCGTCGGCGCGGTGTGCTGGGTTCCCACGCTGATCATGCTCGGGTACTACGGCGCGGGGCTGCTCGACGTCGTTCCGTGGCTCAAGGACGCCGCGGCTCTCGTCGCGATCGCGTTCTTCGTGGTCGGTACCGGCTACGGGCTCTTCCGTTACCGCCAGGAGATGCGCCGCCCGATCGATGACACGCCGGCGACTCCGGCGGACGGTGAACCCGAGGATGAGGATCAGGAGGAGGGCCTCCGCGACACCGGGTGAGGCTCGAGTGCTGGGAGCGGCTCAGCCGCCTCGCTGCAGCCGTGCCGCGGCTTCCATCAGCATCCATCCCGAGAGCTGCACCGAGAGGTCGGCCTCCGGCACCCCCGGGTGGGGTGGGAAGGCGGGCCTGCTCCATTCCGCGGAGAAGACCGGTCCACCGCGGACCTCCGCCCGGCCGTCCCACACGGCCGTCGCGCTCGACCGCACGATCCGTGCCGCGGGACCGGCAAGCTCCGGCACGCGCAGTGCGGCATCCGTCAGGTAGCGCGCGGTGATGCCGGCGAAGAGACCACCGTCGCCCCCGCCCGACCCGGGCAGCACGCCGCGGGAATCAGCGAGCCGGTGGGTCATCGCGTCGACGATCGCCATCGCCCTGTCCGTGAAGCGGTGGTGGCAGTCGCGTTCGATCAGCTCGACACACGCGCCGAGATACACGCCCTGGCAGTAGGTGTAGATGTACGGCTCGACGGCGCGGATGCTGCCGTCCGAGGCCACCCGCACCCCGTCCCGGACGAGCCCGGAGTCCGGGTCGATCAACGTCTCCGCCATCCAGTCGCAGATCGCCGCGGCGAACGCCGACTGGCCGTCACGGGCGAGCAGGATCGCCGCCGGGCCGTTCGCAGGCGCGGCCTTGAAGTCGTCGTCGCGGCGCCACCAGATGCCGCCGCCCGCGCCCTCCGTCCACCCCTCGTGCAGCCGGTTGATGATCGCGGCGAGAGCCGGAAGGCCGGGGCGGCCGGCGAGGAGCCCGGCGCGTTGCACCGCCAGGCCGAGCCAGGCGACGTCGTCGTAGTACCGGTTGAGCCAGGAACCCGTGTTGTGCAGCCGGATGCCGCGGACCAGCGCCGCGATCGCGCGGGCCCGACGCCGCTCGGGTGAGCGCAGCTGCGCGTCGACCATGCAGTCCAGGAGGTGCGCCTGCCACCAGTAGTGCCACGGCGTGGGAGGCGATGGCACCGGTCTCGGCCACCGAACGCGCCCGATGCGGGTGCCCGGCACCACCCCGGCGAGCCGTCGTAGGTGGCGGCGGACGACCGCCCGCTCGGCGATGCCCGCCCGTTCCGACCAGTCGACCTCAGCGGCAGCCACCGAGCCAGTCTGCCCGATGGCCGAATGCGTGGGGTTCGTGTCGTTGACGCCATAGCGTCGTGCGGCCACCGTGAGTACATGCCCAGCCACCAGGTGGTCATCCCCGTCTTCGACGGCATCCAGCCGCTGGACGCCACGGGCCCGCACGAGGTGTTGATGGGTGCCACGCGGCTACTCGACCACCTCGGGTCGGAGAAGGCGGGCTACCGCGTCAGCCTGGTCGCAGAGAGCCCGGGAACCGTCACGTCCGACAGCGGGATGCGTATGTGCCCGGACGGCCCGCTCCCGGAGACGGGTGAGATCGGCACACTGCTGGTGCCGGGCGGCGGTGGGTCGCGCGTCATGACGTCCGACCACCCGCTGGTCGAGTGGCTCCGCCGCGCCGCCCCGCGCGCCGAACGGGTCGTCTCGGTGTGCACAGGGGCGTTCGCGCTCGCAGCCGCCGGCCTGCTCGACGGCCTCTCTGCCACCACCCACTGGCGCTACGCGCCGACGCTCGCCGCCAAGTACCCGGCCGTCGACGTGCGACCCGACCCCATCTACCTGCAGCAGGGCCGCATCTGGACGGCCGCGGGCGTCACCGCCGGTGTCGACCTGGCTCTTGCGCTCGTCGAGGCCGACCACGGAGCCGAGATCGCACAGTACGTCGCGCGCGAGCTCGTGGTCTTCCTCCGCAGACCGGGTGGGCAGAGCCAGTTCGCCGGCCCCGTCTGGTCGCCGCCGGCGCGCCAGCCCTCGGTCCGGGCCGCGCAGGACCTGATCCACAGCGACCCGGCAGCCGACCTGCGGGTGCCGGTACTCGCAGCACGCGTGGGCATGAGCGAGCGCCACTTCAGCCGCGAGTTCACCCGCGCCCTCGGGCGGTCGCCGGGCGACTACGTCGAGCAGGTGCGCGTCGACGCCGCCAAGCGGCTGCTGGAGTCCGAACCGGTGCTCGTCACCGTCGCCGCGGCGCGTGCGGGCTTCGGCACCGCGGAGACGATGCGACGTGCGTTCCTGCGCCGTATCGGCGTGGCGCCCGACCAGTACCGACGGCACTTCGCCACCACCGCGCCCATCGACGGAAGGACGTGACCATGCAGGTCGCCATCATGCTGTTCCCCCGCCTGACCGCGCTCGACGCGATCGGGCCCTACGAGGTGCTGCAGACCGTGCCGGAGCACGACGTCGTGTTCGTCGGCGAGCACCGCGGCGAGGTCCGCGCCGACACCGGCATCCTCGGCCTCACGGTCGACAAGACGTTCGCCGAGGTGCAGTCGCCGGACATCGTTGTGGTGCCGGGTGGACCCGGCTCACGTGACCTGCTCAACGGGGGAGCCCACCTCGACTGGCTGCGCACGGTCCACCCGCGCACCCGATTCACCACGTCGGTCTGCACGGGCTCACTCGTCCTCGCCGCGGCGGGGCTTCTCGACGGGCTCACCGCCACCACCTACTGGGGGGCCATGGAGCACCTGGAGAAGCTCGGTGCCGTGCCGGTGACGCAACGGGTGGTCGAGCACCTGCCCGAGCGCCTGATCACCGCGGCGGGCGTGTCGTCCGGCATCGACATGGCCATCCGGCTCGTCGAGGTGCTCGTCGACGACGTGGCGGCGCAGGCGGCGCAGATGCTCATCGAGTACGACCCGCAGCCCCCGTTCGACGCGGGGCACCCCAGCCGGGTCGGCTCGGCCGTGATGGAGCGGGCGAACGAGTACCGACGGGCCCGGTCATGACCATGCCGACGCAGGCCAGGAGGGCGGCGCTGGCCGACCGCCGCTTCTGGCGCCATTTCGTCGAGATGCTGCTCGCGATGGTCGTCGGGATGGTGGTGTTCGGGCCGCTCTGGCCCGACCTGCACGGAAGCACCGAGCTGCACCTTCTCGTCATGGCCACGAACATGACGCTGGGCATGGCCCTGTGGATGGCCGTGCGCCGGCACCGGTGGGTGGCCATCGCAGAGATGGGCCTGGCGATGTACGTGCCGTTCGTGGTGCTGCTCCCGCCGTTCTGGGCAGGCTGGCTGTCGGTCGACGCGGTGGTCGTCCTCGGCCACGTGCTGATGCTGCCGGCGATGCTCCTCGCCATGCTCCGCAGGCCGTCCGAGTACCTCTGCTGACAGCTCTTCAGATCAGAAGTGCTCGACCAGCTCGGTGAACCGCTGCAGGTGCAGCACGCCGTCATCGTCGAGGTCGAGCTCGTCGTGCTCGAGCACCCATGTGTACTGGTTCGGGATGAACACCGCCCCGAGGCCGGCCGCACGGGCCGGGAGGATGTCCGACCGCGGCGAGTTCCCGATCATCCACGTGGTGGCCGGGACGAGCTCCTGCTCGGCGACGAGCTCGCGGTAGGTCGCCTCCCGCTTCTCGGCCACGATGTGCACGCTGCGGAAGTGGTGCGCAAGGTTGGAGGCGTCGATCTTGCGCTGCTGCTCGGCTTGGTCACCCTTGGTGAGCAGGCGGAGGTCATGACGCTCGCCGAGCTCGGTGAGCGTCTCGGCCACCCCTGGCACGAGCTCCACCTCGTGGTTGACCAGGGCGCCGGCCAGCTCCTCGATCCGGCGCGCCTCGGCCGTGGTGGCAGGGCGTTCGTTGAGCCGCTGGAAGGTGTCGCCGAGGCTGCGCAGGAAGCTTGCGCTGCCGTACCCGTGGACGACGACGTTGGCCCGCTCCACCTCGTCCAGCACCGCGCGGGTGGCCGCCCGGTCGAGGGTCGGGTGTGCCAGCCAGTCGAGGTACGCATCGATCACCCGCTCGAACAGGACGTTGTTCTCCCACAACGTGTCGTCGGCGTCGAAGAGGAGCGTCTGGCGGCTGGTCACGGGCGGAGTCTAGGTACCTCACGACCGATCTCCAGCCGGTTTTCGGCCGGGCTCGTTCGCCGCTTGCCGGGCTCGTTCACCACGCGTCCGACAAGTCCGCGTGCTGGCGGATCCAGGCGTGCATCGCGATGCCTGCGGCCACGCCCGCGTTGATCGAACGGGTGCTGCCGAACTGGGCGATCGACACCGTCATCGCGGCCGCCGCGTGCGCCTCGCCGGTCACGCCTGGGCCTTCCTGGCCGAACAGCAGCAGGCAGTTGCGCGGCAGGTCCGCGGTCTCGAGCCGCAGTGCGCCGGGGGTGTTGTCCACGGCGACCACGACGAGCCCGTGCTGCGTCGCGAACGTCATCAGGCCGGCGATGTCGTCGTGGTGGTGCACCTGCAGGTAGCGGTCGGTCACCATCGCGCCGCGCCGGTTCCAGCGCCGCCGTCCGACGATGTGTACGCCCGCCGCGCCGAACGCGTTGGCGGTGCGCACCACCGTGCCGATGTTGTGGTCGTGGCCGAAGTTCTCGATCGCCACGTGGAACGGATGCGCGCGCCGGGCGAGGTCGGCGGCCACGGCTTCACGGCGCCAGTAGCGATAGGCATCGGCGACGTTGCGTGCGTCGCCGTGTTCGAGCAGGTCAGGGTCGTAGCGCTCGTCCCGCGGCCAGGCCGCCCGGTCGCCCGGCCACGGCCCGACCCCGACCTGTCCCGGCACCTGCCACTCGCTGGGCCCGCCACCCCCTTCACGATCGCTGTCGGCTTCCTCCGCCCGAGCCACCCGGCCGCCGCCCTTCTGCGAGTGGCCCTTGTCCCGAGCGTGAGGTGCCCGTTCGGAGTCGACGAGCCGTCTGCCCCGCGTCGCCGCGCCGCGGCGTGCTGGTCCGGGCCCGTCCTCGGCCGGCTCCGTCTCGTCCTCGCTCATGACCGAATGATCCCCCGCTCCGCCCGTGCCCGGGTTCGGCCGTTGCTCGATGTGCCGGAGGGCAACGATTGCGTCGCGAACACTGCGCCGGGGGCGGGCTGCTCGTAGTGTGCGAACGGGCGGCTCGCGCACCGGGGCACGGGTCGCCCCCACTGATCCACACGACTCGCGCCCAGAAGTCGGGCGACTCTCGAACTGAATACGGGCGACTCGCGTGTTGTGGGGGGAGCCGCAAGCGGTGCGAGGAACGGGCGACTCGCCGGGTTCGGCTGCTGGCGGTTGGGGCGAGATCCGTCCGTCGTGCCGGTGGTCCCGTTCGTCCCCGACGTCCGTCCCCGTGCGGTGGGCCGCCAGCGGCGAGTGGCGAACGGCGGTTTGCGAGGCAAGATCGCAGCCGGACCTGAGGGCGTTACGCGGCATTCGGCCCCAAGTATTAGGACATTCGGAGCAATACCGCGACCACTCGTCGCGCCGGCAGCCGCTTCCGGCCCACTGCGTTCTCAGCTTCGCAACCTGAACCTGAGGCCGCCTCCTACCGTCCCGCCCATGGATCAACGGATGGTGCGCACGGCGTGGCTGAGCGTCTTCGGCCTCATCGTCGTCGCACCCTCCCTCATGTGGCTCGCGATCGCACCCAACGAGCCGCTGTGGGATCACCTCTCCGTCGTGACCGGATTGCTGGCGCTCTCCGCGCTGGTGTCGGCGGCAGTCCTGCCGTCCCGGCTCCGGTCCCTGAACCGTGCGTTCGGCATCGAGAGCGTGATCGACATCCACCGGTTCCTCGGCGTGGTCACGGCGACGCTGGTATTCGTCCATCTCGCCTGCGTCGTCGCCGCGGACCCGGCCAACGTCGCGCTACTGAACTTCGAGACCGCCCCCGCCCGGGCACGTGCCGCGGTCGGGGCGACCGTCGCACTCGCCGCTCTCGTCGGGCTCGTCGCCCTGCGCGGGCGGACGGGGCTTCGCTACGAGCTGTGGCGGTGGCTCCACGTGGTGCTGGCGGTCGCGGTGATCACGCTGTCGGCGTTGCATGTGTGGTGGCTCGACCACCTCGTGGCCATGCCGGCGACCGGCACCGTCTTCGGACTGCTCGCGGCGATCGTGGTCGGAATCCTCGGTTACCGCTGGGCGTGGCGCCCGATGTTCGACACCTCCACCGAGTTCCTGGTCCGGGAGGTGCGCCGCGAGAACTCGACGGTGAGCACGCTCGTGCTGGAGCCTCGGCGCAAACGGCACGGTCCGCCGGTGAACTCATGGGCCTTCGCGCCCGGCCAGTTCGCCTGGATCCGGCTGGATCGGTCGGTGACCGCCGAGGAGCACCCCTTCACGATCGCCTCCAGCGCCCACATGGACACCACCGAGTTCACGATCCGCCACGCCGGGGACTTCACCCGCGCGTTGCGCCGCCTCCCGCCGGGCTCCCCGGTCTGGGTGGACGGCCCGCACGGCGCCTTCACCAACGACATCGGCGCGGGGGCCGGCTTCGTGATGATCGCCGGCGGCGTCGGGATCACGCCGATGATGAGCATGCTCCGCACGGCCGCGCACCGGGGGGATCCGCGGCCGTATCGGCTGGTCGTCGTGGCCAGCTCACCGGAAGACCTGCTGTTCCGCGAGGAGCTCGCGGAGCTGCGGTCCCACCTCGATCTCGTGGTCACCGAGGTGCTGCGCCGTCCGCACGACGGCTGGGACGGCTACACCGGCGACATCGGTGCCGGCCTGCTCTCGATGGTGCTTCCCGAAGGGCAGCACCCCGACGATCTCGACTTCTTCATCTGTGGCCCGCCTGCGTTGGTCACGGACGCCCTGAGCGCTCTCGACACCCTCGGTGTGGCACCGGCCCGCGTGCACACCGAACAGTTCGACTTCGTGTGAACCATCAGGAAGGCTCCGATGCTCCGCAGTATCCCCCGCTTGCTTCGCCGCGCCGTGATCGTCGCCGTGATCCTCGCCGTGTCCGCATCGGTGTACCAATCGTGGGCAGCCGGGTCTCCCGGCACCGGCGGCTGGACCCAGACCCAATGGGGACCGTTGGGACCGGCCGACCGCGACCTGCTCGTCAAGGTGAGGCTCGCCGGCCTCTGGGAAGGGCCGACGGGTCAGCAGGCGGAGACGCAGGCGAGCTCCCCCGAGGTGCAGGAAGCCGGACGGAAGATCTCCGAGGAGCACGCCAACCTCGACGCGGAGGTCCGTAAGACGGCCAACCAGCTCGGTGTGCTGCTGCCGAGCAGCCCCAGCGACCAGCAGGTCGGCTGGATGAACGAGATCTCGCAGCAGACGGGCTCCGACTACGACCGGGTGTTCGTCCAGCGGCTGCGCGACGCGCACGGCACAGTGCTGCCGATCATCGCTCAGGTGCGGGCCACCACCCGCAACGAACTGGTGCGTCAGTTCGCCGAGACGGCCAACGCGTTCGTCAGCCGGCACATCGGATATCTCGAGGGCACGGGTCTGGTGGACTACGCGGCGCTCCCGGAGGCGTCGCCGGGCCTGCTCTCCGGTGGCACCCAGACCAGCGATCTCATCGTGCCGATCCTGGTGTTCGTCGCCGCGCTCCTCGCGGCCATCGCCGCGTTCGCCGCCGTGCGGAACCGCAACGCCGGGAAGCGGAGCAGGGTCACCGTGCCGCAGCGCAGCCCGGCACCTGCCGCGGCGCCCCTCCCCGAGCTCACGGCCGTCGCGGCGATCTCCGGCCCCCGCTACTCCCACCTGGAGTCGCCCGTCGGCGCCGGGCTCGCCGCAGACACCTCGACCTACTCCACCGCCGGATCGACCCGCAGCGTCTCGGACACGGGCCCCCACCGCACCGTCGCCGAAACCGGGTCACATCGGTGGGTCTCCGACAGCGGGTCCCGCCGAGGGGTGTCCGACACCGGATCCCATCGCACGGTCTCCGACACCGGTTCCTACCGCACGGTCGCCGACACCGGATCCCACCGGACCGTCTCCGACACGGGATCCCACCGGACTGCCTCCGATACCGGCTCGCAGCGCGCTGTCTCCGGCACCGGATCCCACCGCGCCGTGTCCGACAGCGGATCCCATCGCAGCGGCGGCCGTTCCAAGTCCGCCAAGTCCCGCCATTCCCGGCGCTAGCTCAACGCTCCCAAGCCGCCGGATCCCAGCCGGAGTGGCCACTCGGCTCTTCGGTTCCCGCTCCCCGACCCCGAACGGAGCTTCATGTCCCCGTCCAGAAGCGAACGACACCGGAGCACGGTGCGTAAGCTCGCGATCTCTGCGGCCGCCCTGGTGGTGACCGTCCTCCCCACCGCCTGCGACTACGCGTACGCGTCCCCAGGCAACGGCAGCGTGTCGCAGCCGGCAGCCGGCAGTTCGGGCCACGGCAGCCACAGCGCCGAGGGCGGTCACAACAGCCACGGCGGCAACCCGGGGCAGGCCCCCGATGACAACAATTCGGAAGGCGCCGGCGACGACAACGGCGGAAACGGCGGCCAAGACGGAAACAACGGCCAGAACGACAACGGCCAGGGCGGCGACAACAACGGAGCCGACAACGGCGACAACGGCCAGGGTGACAACGGCCAAGGCGGCGACAACAACGGCAACAACAACGGCGATAATAACGGCGACAACGGCCAAGGCGACAACGGCCAGGACGGCAACGGCCAAGGCGGCGGGGACAACGGCGACGAGCAGCCGCCCGCCGAGAACAACGGGCTCGACGTGCTGGGCAGGGACTGCACGGAGAGCAAGCTCCAGCCCCACGACGGCTTCCAGCTCGCCCCGCGCTGCGTGAGCACGGCGTTCGGTGAGGTGGCATCCGAGGACAAGAGCCCGTCGCTGCTCATCACGGACTCACCCCGCAGCGTCAAGGCCAAGGAGAAGTTCACGATCTCCGTGAGCACCCGCAACCTGGTGCGCGACCGGTTCCTCGGCGCCGCAGCGGGTGGCTACTACCTCGAGAGCTCGTTCCTCAACGAGGACGGCCTGCAGCGCGGGCACTTCCACACCGCCTGCCGGATGCTCGAAACCACCGACACCGCGCCAGACGCGGCACCCGCGCCGGAGTTCTTCCTCGCCACGCAGGACAACGGTGGTGGCGCCGAACCCGACACCGTGAAGATCACCGTGACAGGGATGCCGACCGCCGGCACCGCCCAGTGCGCGGTGTGGGCGGGAGACGGCTCCCACCGCATCCCGATGATGCAGCGGGCGGACCAGACCCCCGCCTTCGACGCAGTGCGCATCACGGTGGAGTAACCCCACCAGGGCCGTCGCACGGAACGCGTGTGGCTGTGCCGGGCGAACCCCGGCCGGCCGCACGCGTTCGGTCGTACGGGGAGAACCGGGGCTCAGCCCAGGCCGAGATCGGCCAACCCGAGCAGCGCTCGATACGGAACGCCTTCGTCCTCGATCGCCTGGCGCGCGCCGGTGTCCCGGTCCACCACCGTGGCGACGCCGACCACGGTGGCCCCGGCATCGCGTACCGCCCGCACCGCGGTGAGCACGGAGGCCCCGGTGGTCGAGGTGTCCTCCACGACGAGAACGCTGCGCCCGGCGATGTCCGGTCCTTCGATGAGGCGCTGCATGCCGTGCTGCTTGGTGTCCTTCCGCACGACGAACGCGTCGACGGGCGGGGTGTCGGGCAGCGCCGCCCGCTCGGCCGCCGCGGCGTGCAGAACGGCATCGGCCACCGGGTCGGCGCCGAGGGTCAAGCCGCCGACAGCCGAGTACTCCCAGTCGGCGGTGAGCACCCGTAGGAGCCTGCCGACCAGCGGCGCGGCCCGGTGTTCGAGGGTGGCGCGTCGCAGATCGACGTAGTAGTCGGCCTCGGCGCCCGAGGACAGAGTGACGCGGCCGTGCACCACGCCAAGCTCGCGGACCAGGGCCGCCAGCTCCTCCCGCTCGGTGTCTGGGTTCATGCCGTCATCCTTCACAAGCGGCGCGGGCACGCTCACTTGCGGTCCCGCGTGCCGAAATTGACCAGTTGCCGGACCAGCGGCCGGGGCAACAGGTCCACCAAGGCGGTGATGATCTTGTATTGCGGGCTCGGTACCGACACGACCTTTCCCCTCGCAAGATCCGCCAGGCACTCCTCGACCACGCGGTCCGCGTCGAGCCAGAACAGGCCCTTCCGGCCGCCGACGTCCAGTCCGGCACGCTCGTGGAACTCCGTGCGGACATAGCCGGGACAGAGCGCGATCGCGCGCACGCCGGTGGCGGCGACCTTGGCCGCCACCGCTTCGGTGAAGGCCGTGACCCACGCCTTGTCCGCGCTGTACTGCGAGTTCCCGGGCAGGAACCCGCTGATGCTCGACACGTTGATCACCGCACCGCGGCTCCTGTCGATCATGCCGGGCAGGGCCGCCACGGTCAGCTCGAGCACGGACGCCACATTGACCTCGAGCTGGCGTCGTAAGGCCGCGCTGTCCACGTCGAGCAGGCCACCGGTCGTGTAGCCGGCGTTGTTGATCAGCAGGTCGACGGGTGCGGCATCCGCGCTCGACAGCCGCGCCACAACCCGGGCGCGCTCCTCGTCGACGGACAGATCGGCGGGCAGCACCTCGACGGCGACGCCGGCGGCCCGGTGTCCGACCGCGGCGGCCTCCAGGCGTTCGCGGTTCCGCGCGACGAGTACGAGGTCCCGGCCGTCACGTGCCAGGCGGGATGCGAATGCGGCCCCGATGCCAGAGGTGGCTCCGGTGATGAGCGCGATGGGCACGAACGGAGCCTACTGAGGAGGACCCTGCCGCCACCCCGGCGGTGTCGTGGCAGGTCAGCGCCGCTTGACCCGGAGCGACTGCTCGAGCACGGCGGCCACCTCGGCGAGGTCGGCGAGCAGCTCCTGCACGCGTTCCGAGCTGGCCCCCAGCGGGGCGGTGGCGAGCACCCAGGACTCCTCCGCCCACAGCAGCTCGACGTCGTCGCCGACGAGGTCGCTGGCCTTCGCCAGGCGCGGCGTGATGAGGTGCCGCACGACGTCGGGGTCGGAGACGAAGGCGTACCGCTCGCCCACGGGCTCCAGCAGGTCGAGGCCGGCGTCGTCGGGAAGCGGGGCCGACGGGAGCCGCAGTTCCACGGCGGCGGGCAGCTGTTCCTGCACCTGCACCGCCACCAGCACGGAGTTGAGCCGGCCTGCCTGCTCGTGGTCGAACACGTAGGCGTGCCGCGGCCCCTCGGGGGTGGGCACGTCACCACTCATGAGGTTGCGGGCCACACCGGGCCCACCCTGGTGGATCGTCCCGTAGCGCCACCGGCTCGGCAGCACGGGATCGGTGTCGAGGTACTCCCAGTCGTGCGTGGCAGCCCAGCGCTTCCGGTCCTTGGCGCCGCCCGGCCCACCCCGACGGTCGGCGAACACCAGGCCGGCGCCGAGCACCAACGCGATCACGGCGATGACGAACCACACCGTCGGTGAGAGTCCCACGGCCGGAGCCTAGACCGATGGTCCTCGATCTGCGCGGACGCCCGATCACCTGATGTCGCCGGTACAGCCTCCTGGGTGAACGGGCGCGGGGTGCCTTCCACCGACTCGTTGACGGCGATCCGAGTCGGGCAGATGGTGTGAAGCGCCTATCTGGTCCATCCTGGGGAGATCGGTACGACGGGGGGGAACCGTCATGCGGGTCATCATCGTGGGAGCGGGCATCGGGGGTCTCACCACCGCTCTTCGGCTGCACCATGAGGGCATCGACTGCACGGTCTACGACCAGAGCGAGCAGATCCGCGAGCTCGGGGTCGGCATCAACGCATTGCCGCACGCGGTGAAGGAGCTGGCCGCGCTCGGGCTCCTCGACCGGCTGGACGCGGCGGGGATCCGGATCAGGGAGCTGTCCTACAACCACCGGCTCGGGCAGGAGATTCTCCGTAGACCGTGCGGCACGGCGGCCGGGTTCGCGTTTCCGCAGCTCTCCTACCACCGGGGCAGGCTGCAGGGTGTGCTGCTGAAGGCGGTGCATGAGCGGCTCGGTCCCGACGCGGTGCGGACCGGCCACCGGCTGGTCGGGTTCGAGCAGGACGCGGACGGAGTGCGTGCGCAGTTCGTCGACCTCGGCGGAGACGCACTGGGAATGGTCCGGGGCGACGTGCTCGTGGGCGCCGACGGCATCCACTCGGCACTGCGAGCCGGCCTCTTCCCCGATGAGGGGCCACCCCGCTGGAACGGTGTGCTGATGTGGCGCGGAGCCACGGACTGGCCCGAGTTCGGCACCGGACGCTCGATGATCATCGCCGGCGGCACCGCGGCGAAGCTGGTGATCTACCCGATCGCGGAGGGGCAGAGCCCGGGCACGAAGCTCACCAACTGGGCGGTCTGCGTACTGACCGGCCAGGCCGGTGACCCACCGCCCCGTCGTCAGGACTGGTCTCGTCCTGCCGATCTGGACGAGCTCGCGGAGCATCTCGATCGCTTCCGCGTTCCGCACGTCGACCACAAAGGTCTCATCCGCGCGACGCCGGAGTGCTTCGAGTTCCCGATGTGCGACCGGGACCCTCTGCCCTACTGGACCAGTGGCCGCGTGACGCTCCTGGGCGATGCCGCCCACCCGATGTATCCGATGGGTTCCAACGGAGCCGGCCAGGCGATCCTCGACGCCACGAGCATCAGCAGCCACCTCGTCGAGCACGCCGACCCCGTCCGCGCGCTGAAGGCGTACGAGGAGGACCGCCTTCCCACCACCAGCGAGGTGGTGCTGCGCAACCGGGTCGGCGGGCCCGAAGGCGTGATCGACGAGGTCGAACGCCGGGCTCCTCATGGGTTCTCCCGGCTCGAGGACGTGATCACCCCCGAGGAGCTCGACGCCGTGGTCAGCGGCTACGCACGGGCATCCGGGTCGTCGAGCGAGCAGGTGAACCGCCCGTCATGAGCGGACTGAGCCTCAGGCGCCTTCCACCGAACCAGGCGGCAGGAAGTTCACGTCGTGCTGCGCGGAGAGCCGCACGACCTCGGCCGGGTCCTCGAGGTTGTGCAGGTTGTCGAACAACGCCGCGAGACGCCCGGCGGGGCTGACCCAGAAGAGTCCTCGCGTCGGCACCTCGCCGCGGTTGTAGTACGCGTGAGGGAGGTTCCTCGGCATCCGCACGGTGTCGCCGGGCCCCGCGGTCTCCCACTGGCCGTCGAGGTAGAGCGTGAACACTCCCTCGAGCACGTAGATGTGCTCGTCCTGGGTGGGGTGCACGTGCGGGGGCACGCCGGTGCCGGGCGGGTCGTAGGTCTCGAACGCGAAGCTCGACTCGCTCGCGGCCTTCATCGAGTAGGTGTGGCCGAGCACGTTCCACACCTTCTTGTTCATGCCCTCGCTCGCGAGCGTGATGCCCTTGGGCAGCGGGCCGAGCACGATCTCCTCGCCGGTCATGTCCCCTCCAGGTCGTGATCTCCGTGTCCGCGTCCGTGCGATGTCACAGCAGATCCGTACCGCACGCAAGGCACGAGGCCCCGATGGCGAGAACTTCGGGCACAACGGGGAGAGTGCTGGGCCGGTCCGATGTGGACCGACCCGGCACCCTCCCCGTTCGTCAGGCAGCTCGATCAGATCGTGGCGGGCATCGCCCGGCCGACGATCAGCCCACCCATGCCACCGCTCGCAGTGGGGTCGAGGTCGACGCGCACGGTGTCGCCCTCGCGGATGTCGCCGGACAGCAACTCCTTCGCGAGCGCGTCACCGATCGCCGACTGCACGAGCCGCCGCAGCGGCCGCGCCCCGTAGACGGGGTCGAAACCGTTCATGGCCAGCCATTCACGGCCCGCGTCGGAGACCTCCAGCGTGAGCCGCCGCTTCGCCAGCCGGCGACGCAGCACGTCGAGCTGGATGTCGACGATGTGCGTGAGCTCCTCCGTGGACAGCGCGTGGAACACCACCACGTCGTCGAGCCGGTTGAGGAACTCCGGCTTGAAGTGCCGCTGCACGATCGCCATCACGGCGTCCTTGCGGCCCCGATCGTCGAGCGACGGGTCGGAGATCGCCTGCGTGCCCAGGTTGGACGTGAGCACGAGGATCGTGTTGCGGAAGTCGACGGTGCGGCCCTGACCGTCGGTCAGGCGGCCGTCGTCGAGCACCTGCAACAGCGTGTCGAAGACGTCCGGGTGCGCCTTCTCGACCTCGTCGAACAGCACCACCGTGTACGGACGGCGCCGCACGGCCTCGGTGAGCTGGCCACCCTGGTCGTAGCCCACGTAGCCGGGCGGGGCACCGACGAGCCGGGCGACGCTGTGCTTCTCCGAGTACTCGCTCATGTCGATGCGGACCATCGCCCGCTCGTCGTCGAACAAGAACTCGGCGAGCGCCTTCGCCAGCTCGGTCTTGCCCACGCCGGTGGGGCCGAGGAACAGGAACGATCCGGTGGGCCGGTTCTCGTCGGCGATCCCCGCCCGCGCCCGGCGCACGGCGTCGGACACAGCACGCACGGCCTCGGCTTGGCCGACCACCCGCTTGCCGAGCTCGTCCTCCATGCGCAGCAGCTTGGCCGTCTCGCCCTCGAGCATGCGTCCCGCGGGGATACCGGTCCAGGCGGAGACGACGTCGGCGACGTCGTCCGGGCCGACCTCCTCCTTGAGCATCACGTCGGCGTCGGGCGCGGTGACGGCCGTGGCCTCGGCGAGCTGCTTCTCCAGGCCCGGGATCTTCCCGTAGCGCAGCTCAGCCGCCTTGCCGAGATCGCCGTCGCGCTCGGCGCGCTCCGACTCCCCGCGCAGGGCCTCGAGCTGCTCCTTGAGCTCACGCACCGACTCGATGGCGCCGCGCTCGTTCTGCCAGCGCGCGGTGAGCGCGGACAGCTTCTCGCGCTGCTCGGCGAGCTCGGCACGCAGCGCAGCCAGCCGCTCGACGGACGGGGCGTCGGACTCCTTCTCCAGCGCCATCTCCTCGATCTCCAGCCGACGCACGGCGCGCTCGACCGTGTCGATCTCCACGGGACGGGAGTCGATCTCCATGCGCAACCGCGATGCAGCCTCGTCGACGAGGTCGATCGCCTTGTCGGGGAGGAACCGGGCGGTGATGTACCGGTCGGACAGCGTGGCCGCGGCCACCAGCGCGGCGTCGGTGATCCGCACGCCGTGGTGCACCTCGTAGCGCTCCTTGAGCCCGCGCAGGATGCCGATGGTGTCCTCCACACTGGGCTCGCCCACCAGCACCTGCTGGAAGCGGCGCTCCAGCGCGGGGTCCTTCTCGATGCGCTGCCGGTACTCGTCGAGCGTGGTGGCGCCGACCATCCGCAGCTCACCACGGGCCAGCATCGGCTTGATCATGTTGCCGGCATCCATCGCGCCCTCGCCGGTGGCACCCGCGCCGACGATCGTGTGGAGCTCGTCGATGAACGTGATGACCTGGCCCGCGGAGTCGGTGATCTCCTTCAGGACGGCCTTCAGCCGCTCCTCGAACTCACCGCGGTACTTCGCGCCGGCGACCATCGACCCGAGGTCGAGCGCCACGACACGCTTGCCGCGCAGCGACTCGGGGACGTCGCCCGCCACGATCCGCTGGGCGAGCCCCTCGACGATCGCCGTCTTGCCGACGCCGGGCTCACCGATGAGCACCGGGTTGTTCTTGGTGCGCCGCGACAGCACCTGCACGACGCGGCGGATCTCGGTGTCGCGCCCGATCACCGGATCCAGCTCGCCCTTGCGGGCCCGCTCGGTGAGGTCGACGCCGTACTTCTCCAGGGCCTGGTAGGTGCCCTCGGGGTCGGGGCTCGTCACCCGCGAGCTGCCGCGGACCTTGCTGAACGCCTCGCGCAGCGCCTCCGGCGTGGCTCCGTGACGGCGCAGCAGGTCGGAGACCTGGCTAGGCGCAGACGCCAGCCCGAACAGAAGGTGCTCGGTGGAGACGTACTCGTCGCCCATCTCCGTGGCTAGTTGCTGAGCAGCGGTGATCGCCGCGATGGCATCGCGGGACAGCTGCGGGGCGCTCACCGTGGCACCTGCCGCCGAGGGCAGGCGGTTGCCGAGCTGCGCGAGCTCACCCCGCACGGCCGCCGGATCAGCACCCACCGCCGTGAGCAGCGGCACCGCGATCCCGTCACCCTGGGCGAGCAGAGCTCCCAACAGGTGCGTCGGGCCGACATCGGGGTTGCCGGCGAGCGCAGCAGCCTGCACGGCGGCCGAGATGGCCTGCTGCGCCTTGGTGGTGGGGTTGAAAGAGTCCATCCCCTGTACCTCCTGCATCGTCGCCTGGGCACCATCGTGCCCGTCGCTTGGAAGAACGTAAGGAAAGTTGAGTCTGTTCCGCTCAAGGCAAAGCCGGACCCCTGCCTCGGCGATACTTCCGGCCGATGTCTGACGATGTGCTCCTGACCAGCTTGCTCACTGCGGTGACCTCCGCCCCTGACGACGTTCCGCTCCGGCTGCATGTGGCCGGGCTGCTGTCCGAAAGAGGCCGGAGCGCCGAAGCTCTGCAGCACTGCATCCAGGTACTGGCCCGCGACGCGTCCAACACCGACGCGATGGGCCTCCTGCAACGACTGACCAGCGGGATCACAGCGCCCCCCACCCCGGACGTCGCCGCCGCGCCCCCGCCTGCCGAACCGGCCCCCGTGGCGCCACCGGCCCCCGACAGAACGGGGCAGCACCGGCTGCAGGGCTACGACTGGACGCACGCCGAGGAGGAGGTCGCCGGCACCCCGGAGCCGGTGCTCGCCCACGGCGAGTCGTCACCGGTCGTCGAGGATATCGAGCAACCCGGCATCCGGCTGGCCGACGTGGGCGGCATGGAGGACGTCAAGCAGCGCCTGGAGCTCGCCTTCCTCGGACCCATGCGCAACCCGGAGCTCGCGAAGGCCTTCGGCAAGACCCTCACGGGCGGCCTCCTCCTGTACGGGCCTCCCGGCTGCGGAAAGACCTTCATCGCCCGTGCTGTCGCCGGCGAGCTCGGGGCGAACTTCTTCACCGTCGGCATCTCCGACGTCCTCGAGATGTACACCGGTCAGAGCGAGCGCAACATGGCCCGGATCTTCGCCGAGGCCCGGCGCCGCGCTCCTTGCGTGCTGTTCTTCGACGAGCTCGACGCCCTCGGCCAGAAGCGCTCGCAACTCAGCCACGCCAGCAGCATGCGCAACACGGTCAACCAGATGCTGAGCGAGATGGACTCCCTGGGCGGGAACAACGACGGCGTCTTCACCCTCGGTGCGACCAACCACCCGTGGGACATCGACAGCGCCCTGCGCCGCCCCGGCCGGTTCGACCGCATGGTGCTCGTCCTGCCGCCGGACGCGCCTGCACGCGCCGCGATCCTGCGCTACCACCTGCGCGACCGCCCTGTGGCCGAGGTCGACCTCGACCGGATCGTCCGGCTCACCGAGCACTTCTCCGGGGCCGACGTCGCGCACGTCTGCACCACGGCAGCCGAGCGGGCCCTCGCCCTATCCATGCAGATCGGCCGGCTGCACGCGCTGACCACGAAGGATCTGGAGGCGGCCGTGAAGGAGGTCCGGCCGAGCACCGGAGCGTGGTTCGCCACGGCCCGCAACGTCGTCGCGTTCTCCAACTCCGACGGCGACTACGACGACCTCTCGGCCTACCTACGAAAGCACAAGAAGCTGTGACGACCGCGTTCGACCGCGTGGAACAGCTGCGCCTCCTCGGCCGGTTCGACGACGCCGAGCGGGCCGCGCGCGAGGCACTCGCCGCCTCCCCGAACGATCCCGGGCTGCTCCTGGGGCTGGCGGCCGTGCTGTACGAGTCCGGGCGGCTCGTCGACGGGCTGGCCGCGGCCGAAGCAGCGGCGGCCGCCGCTCCGGAGTTCGATCGGCCCCACGTGGTGCGGGCCGCGCTCCTCTCCGGACTCGGCAGGCACGAGGAGGCCATCGAGGCCGCGTACCGGGCGGTGACACTCGCCCCGGAGGAGACCCCGGGCGCCACGATGTACGCCGAGGTGTTGAAGCAGGCCGGGCGGCTGCCCGAGGCGGCACAGGCGGCCCAGCGGGTCGTGCAGCTCGCTCCGAACTCCCCGGCATCGCATTTCCTGCTCGCCGATGTCACCAGCGACCTCGGTGACCGGGAGACGGCCCGCCAGGCGTACGAGGAGGTGCTCCGGCTCGATCCGCAGCACGCCGTGGCCAGGCACGACCTGGCCGTACTCGACGCCAGTCGGCACCGCCCCGCGCAGGCTCTGCGCGGGCTCATCGACGCCGGCATGCTCGCGCCCGGGATGCCCAAGGTCATGCGGACCATCACGGCGGTGCTCTGGCAGTTGTCCTGGAGGCTGCGGATGCTGCTCGGGCTGGCCACCGTGGCGGTCATCGCCGCCGGCGGCGAGGATCCCCTCGACTCGACGTGGTCGGGCCGCATCGCCGCGGCCGTCACCTTGGCGATCGCGGGCGGACTGACGTGGTGGACCGTCCGGGACCTCCCCAAGCAGACCCGGCCCGTGGTCCGGGCAGCACTGCAGGGGGACGGACCGCTGCGCCTCACGTACGCGGCCGTCGCTGCCTGCGTGTTGCTTCTCGCCGTGGTCCTGATCACCGGGGTCGGGGTGTTCGCTGCGCTGGTGTGGCTGGTGCTGGGTCTGCTGGGCGGCCTGGCGATCGTCGTGAGAACGGTGCGCCGGTTGCGCAACGGCTGATCCCGGCCACCACCGGCGGACCCGCCCGCTCGGCGTCATTGCACGTCCGGGTGGCACGGCCCGAATGACCGTGCGCCGAACGGTCGGCGGTGGGGACGAGGCATTTCGGCCACCACACGATCTGGTCCAGGCACGGAGGGTCTCCAAGGCGCTGTCGGAGCGTTAGGCTGCCTCGGCCAGGGACCCCCCTCCCTCGCCCCCCGATCATCGAGCAGGAAGAGTCGGCCATCCATGACCGCTGAACAGTTGCTCGCTGCCGACCTCCCCAGCGTCGGTGCGCCCCGCAGCGAGCAGTCCGGAATGGTCGAGCTCATCCGGTCCAGCTTCGCGCTGGTCGAGCCGCACATGGACGACCTCGGGCGGTACTTCTACGCCACGCTGTTCCAGATCGCGCCGCAGACCCGCGACCTTTTCCCGGTCAACATGGAGGTGCAGCGCAGCCGCCTGCTGCGGGCGCTCGTGCACGTCGTCCAGATGGTCGACCAGCCCGACGACCTCACGCCCTTCCTCGAGCAGCTCGGACGTGACCACCGCAAGTTCGGGGTGCTCGCCCAGCACTACGACGCAGTGGGGGCATCGCTGCTCGGCACCATCAGCCACCACGCCGGCGCTGCCTGGACGCCGGAGGTCCAGAAGGCCTGGTCCGAGGCCTACGGAATCGTCGCGAACGCCATGATCAGTGCCGCACAGGCCGAGCGAGGCCCGGCGTCCTGGCTCGGGCGGGTGGTCGACCACCGACGCGTCGGCTGGGACCTCGCCGTGATCACGCTGCAGACCAGCGAGCCGATCCCGTACCGGGCGGGCCAGTACCTGAGCGTGGAGACGCCCCAACGGCCACGCCTGTGGCGCTACCTGTCCCCGGCCAACGCTCCGAGGACCGACGGCACCCTCGAGTTCCACGTCCGCGCCGTCGACGGCGGATGGGTGAGCCGGGCGATCGTCGCCCACTCCCGGATAGGCGACACCTGGCGGATCGGGCCGCCGATGGGTCGCATGCACGTCGAAGCCGGCACCGGACGTGACCTCCTGATGGTCACGGGCGGCACCGGCATGGCTCCGATCAAGTCCCTGCTCGAGGACCTGTCCACGCGCCCTGAGCAGCCTCGCACGCAGGTGTTCGTGGGCGGCCGCACGTGGGACGACCTGTACGACTTCCCCAGCCTGCGACGGCTCTCCTTCAGCAACACCTGGCTCGACGTGATCCCCGTCGTCGAGAAGGACGAGGGCGGCTCGGGCGCCGAGCGGGGCACCCTGGCCGACGTCGTCACGCGCTACGGAGCGTGGGCCGACCACGACGTGCTGGTCTGTGGGTCACCGGCCATGATCCGCGCCACGGTGTCCCGGATGCTGGTGGCGGGCACACCCCTGGACCGCATCCGGTACGACCCGTTCACGATGGACTGATCCGGCCCACCACGCACACGTCTTGGCCACCGCGCACACGTCAGGACGTCTGTGCGGTGGTCAAGAGGTATGTGCGGTCAGCTCTGCTTCTCTTCGCGGCGCGGTTTCGGCCGCCACACCACCAAGGCCTGGCGGCGGTCCACCGGCACCAGGTCCCGTCGGTACGAGGCATGCACGCTCGCTGCTGCCTGCTCCGCCGCGGCGTGGGCGGCCATCAGCTCATGTGTCAGCTCGTCCAGACGGGAGCGCAGATCGTCGACGAGCTGCTCCAGCTCGATGATCCGCTTGATGCCCGCGAGGTTCACGCCCTCCTCCTGGGAGAGCCGCTGAACCTCGCGGAGCAGAGCGATGTCACGAACCGAGTAGCGCCGCCCGCCGCCCGCCGACCGGCCGGGGCTCACGAGCCCCAGCCGGTCGTAGCTGCGCAGCGTCTGGGCGTGCAGCCCGGCCAGCTCCGCCGCCACCGAGATGACGAAGATGGGGCTGTCCGGGTTGGCGCCCGGGGGTAGCGCCGGGCCGCCGGGGGTGGTGCTCACGACCCGCTCCCGAGCAGATCGGCGCGCGGGTCGAACGACTTGGTGGCCTCGGCGTAGGCCTGCAACGCCTCGGTGGCACCGTCGTCGAGCGATTTCGGCACGGCCACCTCGACCGTGACGAGCAGGTCACCGGTCTTTCCGCTCTTGCGTTTCACACCGCGCCCGCGCACCCGGAACGTGCGCCCGCTCGAGGTGCCCGGGGGAATCCTGAGCGACACGGTGGAGCCGAGCGTGGGCACGGTCAGCGTGCTGCCGAGCGCCACCTCGGGGTAGGTGACCGGCACCGTCAGCGTCAGGTCATCGGAGTTGCGCTCCGACCGCCCGAAGAGCCGGTGGGGCGTGACGTGCACCTTCACGTACAGGTCACCGGCAGGTGCACCACCCCGGCCCGGTTCGCCCTGCCCCTTGAGCCGGATCTGCTGCCCGTCGGCCACACCGGCCGGAACCCGGACGGTGAGCAGGCGGGTGCGGGTGCTGACACCGTCGCCCCCGCACTCGGGGCACGGGTCGTCGATGATCCGACCAGTGCCACGGCAGTCGCGGCACGGCTCGGAGAACGCGAACGCGCCCTGGCTACGGCTGACCAGGCCGACGCCACCACAGGTGGGGCACTGCCGTGGCGTGCTGCCCGGCCTTGCACCGGTGCCACCGCACCGTTCACACCGGCCCGGCGACGACAGCCGCAGCTGCACCTCCGCACCGCGGACGGCGTCGTTGAAGTCGATACGCAGCTCGCTCTCGACGTCGGCACCACGCTGCGCCCGAGGGCCCGTGGTGGTGCCGGCCCCGGCGCGGTTTCCGAAGATCCCACCGAGGATGTCGCCGAGCCCGCCGGCCCCGCCTGCGCCGGCGGACCCGGCACCGGCCCGGCCGAACAGGTCGTTCAGATCGAAGCCCTGGCCGGCCGCGCCGCCACCGAAGCCGCCGCCGGGGAAGCCCCCGCCGGCTCCGTAGCCGCCGCCACCGGCGAAGAGCGCACGCGTCTCGTCGTACTCACGGCGCTTCTTCTCGTCGGACAGCACCCCGTACGCCTCGGACACGGTCTTGAACCGCGCCTCGGCGTTGGCGTCACCGGGATTGGCATCCGGGTGGAGCTCACGCGCAAGCTTCCGGTACGCCTTCTTGATGTCGTCCGCGGACGCGCCGGAGGTGACGCCCAGCTCGCGGTAGAAGTCCTTCTCGATCCAGTCGCGCTGGGTCACTCCGCCTCCTTCGCGTCTTTCAGAGCCCCTCAGCGGGGCCGGGTTCAGTTGTGGTGGTCAGCGGAGGCTGGGTGGTGCCGTCGTCCGGGCGGTCGGTGACCGCCACCATCGCGGGCCGCAGTACGCGGTCGGCGATGCGGTAGCCGGGGCGGAGAACCGCCGAGACCACCGTGACGGTCGGTCCGCCGGACCCACCGCCCTCGTGCTGCACGGCCTCGTGGATCGACGGGTCGAAGGGATCACCCTCCAGCCCGAACGGCTCCAGCCCGAGCTTCTGCACGACGGCGACGAGCTTGTCGGCAACGGCCTTGAACGGGCCGGTGAGATCGCCGTGCGCTTCGGCGCGGTCCAGGTCGTCGAGCACGGTGAGCAGTTCGGAGACGAACTGCACGCGCGCGCCGACGAGCACGCTCTCGCGATCGCGGTCGACACGCCGCCGGTAGTTGGCGTACTCCGCGCTGACCCGCTGCAGGTCGGCGGTGCGCTCGGCGACCTGGGCGGCGAGCTCCGCAGCCGCGAGGGCGTCGGCCGCGGTGTCCGGTGCCGGTGCCTCCGGGGCGGTCCCGGCCGACTCCTCGGCCGGGACGCGCACCTCACCGGTCACCGGGTCGATCCGGCGCCGGTTCCGGACCACGACCCGCTCGCCCTCTGCGCCGTTCTCGCTGCGCTCGTTGCGGTGGTCGCGTTCGGTCACTTCTTGTCCTTGTCCTCGTCGACGATCTCGGCGTCCACGACGTCGTCGTCGGCGCTGCTGCTGCCCTGGGCCTGGCCGCCGTCGGCGCCCGGAGTGGCGGCACCCTCGGCACCCGGCTGCTGATACAGCGCGGCACCCATCTTCTGGGACTCGGTGGCGAGCTTCTCCATCGACGACTTGATCGCGTCGGTGTCGGTGCCCTTCAGCGCGGCCTGCGCCTCACCGAGAGCAGCGTTGACGCTGTCCTTGACGTCGCTCGGGAGCTTCTCCTCGTTCTCCTTGACGAACTTCTCCGTCTGGTAGACGAGCGACTCGGCCTGGTTGCGGACCTCGGCCTCCTCGCGGCGCTTCTTGTCCTCCTCGGCGTGCTGCTCGGCCTCACGCATCATCCGGTCGATCTCGTCCTTGCCCAGGGCGGACCCGCCGGTGATCGTCATGGCCTGGCTCTTGCCGGTGCCCAGGTCCTTCGCGGACACGTTGACGATGCCGTTGGCGTCGATGTCGAAGGAGACCTCGATCTGCGGCACGCCACGCGGGGCCGGCGGCAGGCCGGTCAGCTCGAACATGCCGAGCTTCTTGTTGTAGGACGCGATCTCGCGCTCGCCCTGGAACACCTGGATCTGCACGGACGGCTGGTTGTCGTCGGCCGTCGTGAAGATCTCCGACCGCTTGGTGGGGATCGTGGTGTTGCGCTCGATGAGCTTGGTCATCACGCCACCCTTGGTCTCGATGCCCAGGGACAGCGGGGTGACGTCGAGCAGCAGGACGTCCTTGACCTCACCGCGCAGCACACCGGCCTGCAGGGCGGCGCCGACGGCGACGACCTCGTCCGGGTTGACGCCCTTGTTGGGCTCCTTGCCGCCGGTGAGCTCCTTCACCAGCTCGGTGACGGCCGGCATGCGGGTGGAACCACCCACGAGCACGACGTGGTCGATGTCGCCGACGGAGATGCCGGCGTCCTTCACGACCTGGTTGAACGGCGCACGGGTGCGGTCGAGCAGGTCGGAGGTGATGCGCTGGAACTCGGCCCGCGACAGCGTCTCGTCGAGGAACAGCGGGTTCTTGTCGGCGTCGACCGTGATGTAGGGCAGGTTGATCGTGGCCGTCGACTGGCTCGACAGCTCGATCTTGGCCTTCTCAGCGGCCTCACGCAGCCGCTGCATCGCCATCTTGTCCTTGGTCAGGTCGATGCCCTGGCTGTTCTTGAACTTGTCGACGAGCCAGGTGATGATCCGCTCGTCCCAGTCGTCACCACCGAGGTGGTTGTCGCCGTTGGTGGCCTTCACCTCGACGACGCCCTCGCCGATCTCCAGCAGCGAGACGTCGAACGTGCCGCCACCGAGGTCGAAGACCAGGATGGTCTGCTCCTTCTCGCCCTTGTCGAGCCCATATGCCAGAGCGGCAGCGGTGGGCTCGTTGACGATCCGCAGGACGTTGAGGCCCGCGATCTGGCCGGCCTCCTTGGTGGCCTGGCGCTGGGCGTCCTCGAAGTAGGCGGGGACGGTGATGACCGCGTCGGTGATCGTCTCGCCCAGGTACGACTCGGCGTCGCGCTTGAGCTTCTGCAGCACGCGCGCGCTGATCTCCTGCGCGGAGTACTTCTTGCCGTCGATGTCCGGCGTGGTCCAGTTGGTGCCGATGTGACGCTTGACCGACCGGATCGTCCGGTCGACGTTCGTCACGGCCTGGTTCTTCGCCGACTGCCCGACGAGCACCTCGCCGTTGCGGGCGAAAGCGACCACGGACGGAGTGGTCCGGGCGCCCTCCGAGTTGGCGATGACCGTCGGCTCGCCACCTTCGAGGACGGCGACGACGGAGTTGGTGGTCCCGAGGTCGATGCCGACCGCACGAGCCATGGTGATTGCCTCCGAGTAGCTTGAGTTCGGTTCGCTCAAGTCTTCCACGGTACCGACCGGGCCTGCGATGCGCCCTTGAGTCGGTCCCGCTCAACTTGCTCGTTCCGTCCAACGCGGTTCCCGGCGCGGGTGTTCCCGCTCCGTCGCGCGGAGGCGACCGGCAGCTCCTACAGGGCCTCGGCAGGGCGCGGTTCGATCCGGCCTGCGGAGGCCGGGGGCAGCGGATCGGTGACCGGTGCGAGCACGCGGTGGTTCTCCGGGTCGGGCACCACCTGGTCTGCGCTGTCGCGGTACTCCAGCTCCCCGTCCGGGCCGAGGTCGGCCACGTAGCCCGCGGCCGCGAGCTGCTCCTCGTCCAGGTCGACCAGCAGCTCCCAGCGGCTCGCCACGACGAGGTAGTCGGGCCATGGCAGGTCCCCGTAGGCGTCGTGCAGGTCGGCGAGCAGCCCCACGAACACCTGCTGCCACCGCAACGGCATCGACTGGGCGAGCGAACGCGGCACCACCAGGTAGTCGTCGTTGGCGCCACGGGCAGGCCGATCGAGGTAATCCTGCAGCGGGGTCGTGGATGCCGGGACGGAGGGTTCGGGTGGCATTGCTACTCCTGCTCTTACGCGGACGCCGGTCAGGACCCTAAGCGCGGTTCGGTGATGTACCCGGGCGAGTTGCCAGCGGCACGAGCTCCGAATAGTTCCACGGCACGGGCTGCACCCGCACTGATTGCCCGGTGTACGGCGCCTCCACCATCTGTCCGTTGCCCATGTACAGCATCACGTGGTGGATGGTGGACGGATCGGACGGATCGGTGGCGTAGAAGAGCAGATCCCCCGGCTGTGCCTGCGAGACGGGGACGTGGCCGCCCGCGTAGAACTGCTGACGCGACACCCTCGGGAGGTTGATCCCGGCCGACTGGAAGGCGCGCAACATCAGGCCGGAGCAGTCGTACGTGTTCGGCCCGGTGGCGCCCCACACGTAGGGCTTCCCGACCTCGTCGAGGGCGAAGGCGATCGCCGCCCCGGCAGCTCCCTGGGGGAGCATCGCCGTCTGCCCGCACCCGGCCGGATCGCTCACGTCAGCAAGCTGCTGGACGAGATCGGAGGCCAGGCCCTCCCACTTGGCGTACGCGTCGGGGAAGGCCGAGCGCTGCACGATCTGCGCCGCCACCGTCACCGGCATGTCGGCCCATCCGGGCACGGCGAGGAGGCGCTGGATGAAGATCGTGGTGCTGTAGACGGGGTCGGTGATCTGGCTCGGCGCTCCCCACCCCTGCGAGGGCCGCTGCTGGAAGAGTCCGAGCGAGTCCCGGTCGCCGTAGTTGATGTTGCGCAGGGTGGACTCCTGCATCGCCGTGGCGAGCGCGACGAGCCAGGCCCGCGGCGGGGCACCCATGTTCCGGGCGGTCTGGATGATGATCGCGGCGTTGCGCCGCTGCTCGTCGCTCAGGTTGCTCGCCCGGATTCCGGAGCTGCCCCCGGCGAGCCCGGCGTCACAGGGCCCGTACGACTGCGAGCGGCCGGCCCCGCTCCCCGTGCTGAACAGGACGAACCCGACTCCGAGGAACAACCCCAGTGCGGCCGCAATCGCGACGAACGGGATGAGGAGCCGCAGCGGCCGGAGCAGGTTCATCGCCGGTCCACGGCCCTCAGGTCCGGTCGTAGCCGGCGACCCGCCAGCCCTCGGTGTCGGTGTCGACCACGAGGACGAGCAGCGTGAGCGCGTCCGTGGGCACCTCGACCTGCACCGAACGCGGGGAGACCCGCACCGCGCGCGGCTCCCCCGTGACCCGGGTGGCCGGGATGTTGCCGGGGTCGACGCCGCTGAGCACCCCGAGGTACTCGTCGGTCGTGGTGGACCGCAGCCCGTCGAGCCACTCGTCGGCGGTGGTGCCGGCCGGTGGCCGCACCCACGCGGCGGACCAGCGGGCCGCCACCGAGAGGGCGGCCGCCGGGGCTTGCGACAGCGGCAGGTTCTTCGGCTCGAGTTCCGGCACGGGCGGTAGCGCCGTCGGGGCCGGCGTCAGCGGGACGGCAGGCGATCCCGGGAGCCGTGGCGCCGAGGAAGCCGGGTTCGAAGGGGACTCCGGGCCGGTGAGCAGGCCTCGCTCGGGCGAGCGGCCGGCCAGCGAGGTGACACCGAAGCTGACCCCGCCTGCCACCGCGACGACCACGATCACCGTGATCACGAGCCGGGCCGGGGACTGAAGTGGCCACTGCCAGATCCCGCGGTAGGCAGCAGCCCGTCCGCGCGGCGACCTAATCGGCACGGCTGGTCCCGCCGCTCGGGCTGTAGGCCGCCGGCGCCGAACGCGGCCGGTAGATGCGGTACACCGGGACGCCGTCGACCAGTTCGGCCTGCACCGGACGCGCTCCGCCCGGGCGCAGCGGCACGGAGTCCGGGCGGCGGTAGATCACGCGGTCGTCGACCTCACCGGGATCGGCCCAGCTCGGCCTCGACCCACCGGCGCGCGCACCGCTGGGCCCGGCGGGGAGTGCCGGGCGACGGGCCGCCGGAACGAGCAGGGGAGCAGGCGGCGCGTCGGACTCCGCTCGCCTGCGCGCCGGCCGGGCGCCCTGCTGGGTGGGGATCCGGATGCCCGGCTCGGCCTCCGGCCGCCCGCCGTCGGGATACGGGTAGGCCGACGCCGCATCGCGTCGCTCGTTCCACCACCGGGACTGCCGGTCCTCGGTGGGGCCGCCGCGCATGCGCAGCCAGACCCGGGACATCGGCCCGGAGCCCGCCCCCGGCACGATCCCGCCGAACTGGTCGCGGGTGAGCGACACCATCGACACGAGCCGCCGGAACGGCCGGGCCACGGCCCAGAGGACCACCGTGACCACGCCCGTGACGAGCAGCCCGAGCCAGAGATCGACGCCGCTGCCGGGACGGAACAGCGACACCACCAGCAGCGCGTGGAGCCCGGCCAGCGCCCCCACGACCAGGGTGTTGACGATCGCCGCGCCTGCGACGCGCAGCACCGCCGGGAGGATGTCGGGCTTGAGCACGGCCACCACGGCGACCGCGGGCGCGGTCATCACCAGAAGCCGCAGCAACAGCATCGCGACCAGCACGAGCACCTTGGACAGCAGCTGGAACAGCGCGATGCACAGCGCCTGCACCACCGCCAGGAGCCCGGCCCCGATGCGGCTCCCGGACGTGCCCTGGAAATAGGAGTACCGGTCGCCCATGCGACCTGCGAGCGCGGCGAAGTCGGCCTTCTTCTGCTCGGCGAGCTGCACCGTGTCGCGGCCTTCGGCGACCTCGGGCTTCGTGAACGTCTGCGCGCGCAGCAGGTCGCGCCCCAGCTCCTTCGCCTGCGGCACCTCGGGGGAGCCGAACTCGCCGCGCAGCCAGTTCTGGTAGATCACCTGGTCGACCAGCACGGTCGGCAGGGTGTCCCGATCGCCGAGCCCGACCTGGCCGAGGAAGCCCTGCTGCATGTCGGTGACCCCGTTGAGCAGCAGGGGGTCGGCCGCCTTCGCCCAGTCGACCGGAGCGAGGTACGCCGCCGAGCCGATGAGGAGGGCGAGCGCCGCGAACCCGGCGCGCTGCGTCTGCCTTGCGAGGTCCCCGCGCAGCGCGAGCACGAGCAGCAGCACCGCGAGGATCAGCAGCACCGGGCCGATGAACGTGGTGAACACGGCTTGGTACATCGCACGGGTGCCATCGCTGATCAGCTGGTCGAGCGGGGCGAGCACCTCTCCGCCGTCGGCGATCAGATAGTGGGCCCAGTTGACCCCGGCGACGAGGAACTTCGCGACGTTGAAGGTCTGGTTGCCCAGCCAGGTGTCGGTGCTGGTGGCCGGGTTGACGACCGCGCCTGCGCAGCCGAGGTCGTAGTTGTGCCAGACGAGGCCGGCGTACCCGACCTCGTCGTAGACGCTGCCGGGCTCACCCACCCCGTAGGTCGGCGGATCGAGCGAACCGACCAGTCCGGTGCCAGGGCGGTCCGGCTCGGGCGACTCCTTGCAGTCCAGCGACTGCGCGAAGGCAGGCGACCCGATCAGCACCGAGCCCGCGACGAGACCGACGACGATCCCGAGGGCCACCCGGCGACGCGGCCGGACGTCACCACGCCTGCGACGGCGCCGGCGTCGAAGGTCGACCAGAACGGCTGCGCCCAGCACCAGCGCCACCGGCAGCCAGGCTGCGACCGGTGGAGGCCCCCCGGGCATCACCGACGGGCCTCCCCGACCGCCCGGACACGCTCCTGGCCCTGGCTCGCGGAATGTCCGCCGCCGTTGTCGTCGGTGGGGCGTCGGTCGTCGCCGCCGCTGTCGGCGTCGCCGAGAAGATCGAGTTCCTCGTCGTCGAGGAGTTCGTTGACCGCACCACGAGTGGAGCCGGTGTCCGGCCGGTTCACCGTGAGCAGGTCGTCAGGATCGTCGATGTCGGCGAACTCGTCATCGAGGTCGTCGCCGAGCATCACGTGGTCACGTTCGCGCCCGGGAGCGGAGCGGAGCATGTGGGACGGCACGGCGGGGCCGCGGGGAGCGGGCTCGTCGGGAGCGCGGACCGCGGCGGCGGTGCGGCCCGACACGGCTCGGGTGTTCACCCTGCTGGCGTCGGGGTTGGTGTCGAGAGCCTCACGGACGTGTTCGAGGTGCGGTGCCTCGAGGTCGATCCGGATCTTCTCCACGCCACCGTGCCCGTCGGCGAAGATGAACTGGCGCGGCGTGTCGTCGGGCCGGTCGTCGTGGCGGGGCCGGGGCGACAGCGTGCCGAGCATCTGCTCGTACCCCACGCCCGTGGGCACCTTCAGCAGGCGCAATGCCTCGCCCTGTGCCTCCTCGTCGTCGGTACGCCCGACGAACACGGCGTTGACGAGCGAGGCGAACCCGGACACCCGCAGAAGGTCGCCGGCGAGCTGGGAGGCGAACAACGCGCGGACGTTGAACTTCCGGGAGTCGCGGGCGAGCCGGTCGATGAGCACCTTGCCCGTGGGCACCTGGGACAGGAAGTGGGTCTCGTCGAGCGCCACTCCCTTGCGGAGGTTGCGGTCGGCGTCGTAGATCGTGCGCTGGGTGAGCCAGGACGCCAGGTTGAGCAGCTCGACGGCGAGGGACTCACCGTCGGTCCACTCCTCCCGTGGACTGCCCGGCCGGGGCAGCGTCATCCCCTGCATGGTGAGGACGGTGAGGCGGTAGTCCCGCTCGGCCTGCCACGGGTCGTCGCGGGAGGTGTCGGGGAACAGCAGCGCCGCCTGGGGAAGCTCGCGGCGCTCCTCCAGGAAGTCGGCCACCACCCCGGCGTGCTCCTCGCCCTCGCGCGCGTGCCTGCGCAGCGTGTCGATCACCTGGCCCGGGTGCCGGTCGGTGGCGCCACCGACCTCCCGCACCGCGCGGAGCAGCACGATGCGGGTGTGTGGAATCCGCGCCACGTCGTAGGGCAGCAGCCCTGTGAGCACGTCCAGGACGAGCCGTCGCCTCGTGGCCGCGGCGAGGGAGCGCTCACGGCGCCACGCCCGCTCGGGGTCCTCCTCGTCGGCGAAGTGGTCGGCGCGTGGTTCGGCGACCACCCGGTACGGGTTGAGAATGCCGGGGTCGGCGCGGAGCAGGTTGATGTGCCGGGAGAACGGGGCGAGCTCGGGTAGCCGGGTGAGCTCGGCGAGCGGGCCCGACGGGTCGAGCACCGTCCACCGTGCACCGGACCGCAGTGTCTTGTAGACGATCAGTCCGGTGAGGAAGGACTTGCCCGATCCCAGCCCGCCGACCACGGCGGTGAGGCCCGAGGCCCGGCGCACCTCCTGCGCGAGCCAGGGATCCCACGCCACCGGACGCCGGGTGGCCGTGCAGGTCTCGCCGATCATGATGCCGCGCCGGTCGCCGACCGACGCGGTGGCCGCGGGAACGGCGGACGCCGCCCACGTGACCGAACCGCGCCGCCGGTAGGCGGTGGACGCGAGCGGCTCGCCGGGGATGAACTCGCGGGCGAAGCGGTACTGCGCCTCCGGGTGCTCGATCTGCACCTTCGGCCGGTAGACGTCGAGCACCTGCTGCGCCCGGCTCACCGCCTCCGCCTCGTCCTTGCCCGCCACGGCGATCCGCCACCAGCCGTAGAGGCGGGTGTTGAGCTGGGTGAGCCCGGTGGTCAGCTCGTCCTCGACCTCCAGCACGCGGTCGGCCTGGCGGGCCAGCGACATCGGCGGATCGAGGTCGTGGTCGTGTGTGTAGTGCCGGATCTGGCTGCGGACCTTGCCCATCTGACGCTGCAGCTCGCCGGCCACCTCCTCGGGGCGCCGGACGTAGATCCGCGCCGACCAGTCCACCGGGAACGGGAGCCGGTCGGAATGCTGCATCCACGGGTCGTCGACCTCGGGGATGCGCAGCCCCTCCATCAACCCGAGCGACAGCACCGCGACGTTGCGGGAGACGGTCTGCGTGCGTAGCCGGCCGATCACCCGGACCGTGGGCGCGTAGGGCTCCTGGTACATCTCGACGCCGTCGGTGAACGCGGCGAGGTCCTCGGTCTCCCAGCGCGTGACACCGCCGGGCACCACCGAGAGGGTGCGCGGAGCGGGCAGACCCAGCGAACACGAGCGATGCATGAGCCACGCGATGTCGTCGGCCGAGGCAGGCACGGCGTCCAGCCCGCTTCCCGCCACGAGCGAGTCGAGGTGGCCGACCTCGGTGGCCAGCGCGGCGAGCTCGGCACGCACCGCGGCGGGCGCGACCTTGCCCAGCACCGGCGCGGCGCGCTCCACCCAGCGATCGAGCATCCCTCGTCCGGAGACCTCGATGCCGAGGAAGACCTCCTTGTCCGACATCGACAGTCCCATGAGGTGCCGCTGTTCACCCTCGAGGAACCCGTCCCAGCCCAGGGCACCGGCGACGTCGGGCAGGCGGCCCATCGCGTTGTGGTCGAACGACTCCGCCCACATGTGCACGGGGTAGGGCCGTGTGGTGACGCGCAGGTGCAGCCAGCGGCCCTGTAGCTCCCCGAGCTGCGCAGCGATCTGCCGGATCAGCACCTCGCGCTGGGAGTCGCTGCGGAAACTCCAGGCCTGGGCCGAGAGCCGGTACCAGGCCATCACCTGGGTGCCGGTGCGCGTCAGGTGTCCCTCGATCGACCGCAGCGCGATCTCGGGCACGTACTTGGGCAGACCCGACTCGCCCGCGAGCGCACGTCCGCGACGCCTGCCGCGCTGTCTCTCCAGGGGACTCCTGTCACGACGGGCGTCACGTCGCGCCACGTGCCCGTCCCTTCCCACGCCCGGCCGCTGCACGGCCCTTCGCGCGGCCGGTGGTCCGGCCCGTGGTCCGGCCCGACTGCCGGGAACCGCGGTCCGCCGACGACTTGCGAGGCCGGACGATCGGACCGACCCGCACGTGGTCGGAGCGAACCTCGCCACCCCCGATGGCCGTGCGCGCCCGCGGTCCGGTGATCTCGTGACGGAAGAGCTCCACAACCTGCCCGAGGGGTCGTTCGTAGTTGATGCGCTTGCCGATGAAACGAGTGATGACGATGGTGATCACGAGCGCCCACGCGACGGAGAAGAAGTCGAGCCCGATGCCGACCCGCCGCTGCAGGAACATGACGCCGATCATGACGAGGAGGCCGACGCCGTAGCTGACGTAGCGCGCACGCCACGGGAACGTGGCCCGCGGCGGACCGAGCCAGACGGAGTCGACGCGGTAGATCTCGTCGTCGGTGCGAACGAGCAACTGGTCACCCGACGAGAAGGCTTGCGAGGAAATTACCGATCTGCGGGCCGTTACCCGAGACGGCGATGCCGAGCGCGACCAGACCGATCAGAAGCCCGACACTGCGCCGCGCCACGCCGGCGTTGTCGCCCCGCCCACCGATCCATAGAAGGATGATTGCGATGGCGAGCAGTACGAGTGGGACGATATTGTTCTGGATCCACCCCTGAAGACCGGTGGTGCTCAGGCTCTCCTGCGCATACAGCGCAAGCACCTCTGGTCCGGTCATACGGCTCCTCCTTGCGGCGGTACCCACCCGAGGCTGCCGGTACCAGACCCCCCGAGCTCGTGGATACCCGAACGTGTGGGCTCAGCTATCCCGCGTTGAGTAGACCATGCTGACCAGCCGGAGCATAGTAGGTCGCCCGCACGGCGGTCATGAGGTTGCACCAAGTGCCACCGACACCGCCGACAGGGTGACTGACCAGGGCTTTGTTGGTGGTCCGACTATCTGTACCGATCGAGTGATGGTCCATCAGAAACGGGCACGGCGAGCAGCAGTTTCGGGTCATCACGTGGTGGATCGCACAAGCCGTTACCGGCCGGTAAGTTGGCCCTGATCGGCCCTATCGTTCCCGGTGGCAAGTAGGGGCCAGCGGTCTACCCTGCTCGCGGGCGGCCCGCGGCCCCCGCTCGCCGCGCCGGCCCTGGGAGGAAGACTGTGGTTGTCAGACTGGTCATCGGACTGGCCATGACAGTGGCCGCCCTGGCGGTGTCCGGCCGTCGGGCGTTCTGGCTCTATCGCCTGATCATGTCCGGCCAGCCGGCACACGACCGCAAGGACGAGCTCGGCGCGCGGCTGCGGGCCCAGCTCGTCGAGGTGTTCGGGCAGCGCAAGCTGCTGCGGTGGTCGGTGCCCGGATTGGCCCACTTCTTCACGTTCTGGGCTTTTGTGATCTTGATCACTGTCTACATCGAGGCGTACGGGGCGCTGTTCGACCACGACTTCCACATCCCGCTCATCGGACGTTCGCCGGTGCTCGGGTTCCTGCAGGACTTCATCGCCGCCGCCGCACTGATCTCCCTCGTCGTCTTCTCGGTGATCCGGCTGCGCAACGCCCCGGAGCGTGAGGCGCGGGCCTCCCGGTTCTACGGCTCCCACACCGGCGGCGCGTGGCTGATCCTCTTCATGATCTTCAACGTGCTGTGGACGCTGTTCTTCTTCCGCGGCGCGTCCTCCGCACTCGGCGTCTTCCCCTACACCTCGGGGGCGTTCGTATCGATCGGCGTCGGCCACCTGTTCGGCGGGCTGTCCACGGGCACGCTCGAGGTGATCGAGAGCGTCGGGTTGCTGCTGCACATCGGCGTGATGCTCGCCTTCACGGTGATCATCGCCTACAGCAAGCACCTGCACATCTTCATTGCGCCGATCAACGTCTCGGCCAAGCGCCTGCCCAAGGCGCTGGGCCCGCTGCCCGTCATGACCTCGAACGGCAAGCCGATCGACTTCGAGGACCCTGGCGAGGACGACGTGTTCGGCCGCGGCAAGATCGAGGACTTCACCTGGAAGGGCATGCTCGACTTCGCGACCTGCACCGAGTGCGGTCGCTGCCAGAGCCAGTGCCCGGCGTGGAACACCGGCAAGCCGCTCTCGCCGAAGCTCGTGATCATGGACCTGCGCGACCACCTGCTCGCCAAGGCGCCGTACATCATCGGCGGCAAGGAGGTGCCCGAGGGCGGGTCGCTGGAGCTCGCCGGTGAGGAGAAGGGACACGCCGTCCCCGAGGCGGGCTTCCCCCGCGTGCCCGGCTCCGGTCCCGAGCAGGCGCTGCGCCCGCTGGTCGGCACGCTGGAACAGGGTGGCGTCATCGACCCGGACGTGCTGTGGTCCTGCACCACGTGCGGCGCGTGCGTCGAGCAGTGCCCGGTGGACATCGAGCACGTCGACCACATCGTCGACATGCGCCGCAACCAGGTGCTCATCGAGTCGGAGTTCCCGTCCGAGCTCGGCGTGCTGTTCCGCAACCTGGAGAACAAGGGCAACCCCTGGGGTCAGAACGCCAAGGACCGGCTCGACTGGACCAAGAGCCTCGACTTCGAGGTGCCGGTCTTCGACGGCGAGCTGTCCGCCGACACCGAGTACCTGTTCTGGGTCGGCTGTGCAGGCGCGTTCGACGACAACGCCAAGAAGACGGTGCGGGCCACCGCGGAACTGCTCCACCGGGCCGACGTCGGGTACGTCGTGCTCGGGCCGGAAGAGAGCTGCACCGGCGACCCAGCCCGCCGCTCGGGCAACGAGTTCCTGTTCCAGATGCTCGCCCAGCAGAACGTCGAGGTCCTCAACGCGGTGTTCGAGGGCCGCGAGCCGGGCACCCGGAAGATCGTCACCACCTGCCCGCACTGCCTCAACACCCTCGGCCGCGAGTACCCGCAGCTCGACGGGCACTACGAGGTGGTGCACCACACGCAGCTGCTCAACAAGCTGGTGCGCGAGGGCAAGCTCGTCCCGGTCGCCGCGCCCGACGGGGCGATGACCGACGTCACCTACCACGACCCGTGCTACCTGGGCCGCCACAACGAGATCTACGAGGAGCCGCGCGAGCTCGTCGGAGCCGCGGGCGTGAAGCTCAACGAGATGCCCCGGCACGCCGACCGGTCCTTCTGCTGCGGCGCAGGCGGCGCCCGCATGTGGATGGAGGAGAAGATCGGGAAGCGCGTCAACCTCGAACGCGTGGACGAGGCGCTCGGCACCGGCGCGGAGAAGATCGCCACCGGCTGCCCGTTCTGCCGCGTGATGTTCTCCGACGGCCTGACCCAGCGCCAGAGCGAGGACAAGGGCGCGGGCGTCGAGATCCTCGACGTCTCCCAGATGTTGCTCGCTTCGGTTCGGCGTGGCGACGCGACGGCCGCCGACACCAACGGTTCGGTGGACGCCGTCGGCGCGGGCTCGCCCCACAACTCGGCGGACGGCGCCACCAACGGCGCCGAGCCGAAGAGCGCGCGACCCGAGGGCGCCGCCTCGCAGGAGTCCGGCTCGGGCGGGGACTGACCAGCCGCTACGTCGTGACCGGTCTCAGCAGGGACGGAAGCCGGTCACGACGTAGCGCGACGGCGCCACGGGGCCGATGGTGAAGTGGCCGATCTGCGGCCCTGCCTGCGCACCCGAACCCCAGCTCATGTTGCACGCGTCGGCTTCGATCCCCGTGGCGGTGGGCACCGAGGGGATCTCGGCCTGGGCATACCGGATGCGGTCCGACACGCGAGCCGCGAGCGCCATGACCGCGGCAGCACAGTCGGGCTGTCCGACGGAAGCGGCAAAGGGCGTGCGGGCCGGCTCGCTCAGCAGGTTGTCGCACACGGCGCCCGGACTGCCCATGGCGATCCGGTTGAGCAACGACGGCAGCACACTCTGCGGCCGCGGCGCCCCCTGATCAGCTCTGTTCAGCTGTTGCGTCACCTCGTACGACGCAGCGGCCTGCTGCTGTTGCGCAAGATTGGTCACCGCGAAACCGACGCCGGTGATCAGGCACAGCACCCCACCCGCCGCCGCCAGCCGCCAGGCCGGCAGCCGAACGAGCCCCGCGATCAGCACCCCGATGCTCGCCGCGAGCGCCCATGCCCAGGGGCCGGTGCTCATCATCAGCCCGACGACGACCACCAGGCCCGCGAGGGGCAGGTCCCATCCGCGCAGCAGCCCGTCCAGCCGCAGTATCCGCAGGACGATGAGTGCTCCGAGCCCCGCCAGCCAGGGGATCCACGACAGTCCCGAAAACGGCCACAGCAGCAGGGCAGCGGCGAGGATGGCGAGGCCGGCAGCACCTCGCCGCGAGCGGGCGAGCCGACGCCAGTCGAACCGCGGACGGGCGGGCGGCCCGGGAGGCGGAGCGGGCGGCGGGGGCTCGGAGGCGGCCGGTGGGGGAACCTGCGGACGCGCCGCGGGCAGCCACGGAGGCGGGGTGGGACGTCGCGGATCCATCGGTATCGGAATCTACTGCTCGGACTGTCCGTGTCCCAGCAATCGCGCTGAGTCAGCTGCTGCGGCCCGCTCGGCGCCACTCCTGCGGTGCGGAGCCGTGGCTGCGCCGGAACCGCTTGATGAAGTAGCTGGCGTCGCGGTAGCCGATCCTGGCGCCGATCGCCTCGACGGTGAGGTCGGTCTCCGCGAGGAGACGGCGCGCCTCCCTCATCCGTCGCTCGGTGATCCACTGCTGGACGGTGCGGCCCGTCTTCCGTCCGACCACGGTGGTGAGGTGGCCGGGTGTGAGGCCGACGGCGCGCGCGACGTCGCTCAACGAGATGGGACGCCGATAGCTCTCCTCGATGACGTCGAAGACCGCGGCGAGCATCGGCTCGTCCCGCAGCATGAGGTCACCGGAAACGTCGGCGGCCAGCCGGGAGACGGCCACGAGCACGAGCGTGAGATGCGCCAGAACGGCCTCGTTGTAGCCGTCATGCCGCTCACGGAGCTCACGCTCCAGCGCGGCCAGGCGCTCGGAGAACCCTGCGCGCTCGGCGGAGGGCACGTGGAGCCGCTGCGCACCACCCACCACGCCCCGCACGAATGGGAAGAGCAGGGGGTGCGCACGCCAGGAGAGGAAGGCGCCGGGAAGGCTCGGCTCGACCACGTCCGGGGGGAAGAACACCGCCCAGGCCGCGCCGTGCTCGCCGTCGGTGCCCTCGCCGGGAGTCACCACCTCACCGGGCGCCACCAGGAACAGGTCACCGGTGCCGAGCGGCCACTCGCGGCCGTCCACGCGGAAGGAACCACCTCCGCGCTCCACGTAGATGAGCGCGAGGAAGTCGTGCGCGTGGGGACGCAAGCGCTCCTGCACGTCGTGGCGCAGCACCTCACCCCAGCGCAGCACGCTGACGGGCGGCACTCCGGGTAGCCGGACGTAGGCGTAGAGAGGGACGCCCTGGCCCACCGTGCCGACCACAGCTGTCGATGGTGCCGAAGATCGTGCTACTGCTCCCGAAGAACCGTCCTTGGCTGCAGGTGGATCTCGTTTCAGACTCGGGGAGGACACCGAAGGATCGTCGCATGAATCAGGGGGCATCACCATGAGCGAGCCTGCACCGCTACACAGGGGGCACGGACACAGCTACCTCCCCGCGATGGGGCACGACGGGCTGCTGCCCCTCTACGACCCCTTCACCCGGCTGCTGGGCGTGCGGTCCATGCACCGCAGGCTGGCCGACCAGGCCGGGATCGCACCGGGCCATCAGGTGCTGGAGATCGGCACCGGCACGGGCAACCTCGCGCTGCTCGTCAAGCGCCGGCACCCGCAGGCGAATGTCGCCGGGCTCGACCCCGACCCGCTCGCGCTCGGCCGCGCCCGGCGGAAGGCCGCTCGTGACGGGCTCGACGTCCAGTGGGACCTCGGGAGTGCCGGAGAGCTGCCCTATCCGGACGGCAGCGTCGACCGGGTGCTGTCCGCCCTGATGTTCCACCACCTCGACGAGGCCGTGAAGGAGCGCGCCCTGACCGAAGTGCGGCGTGTGCTGCGACCGGGCGGGCGCCTGCACCTCGTCGACTTCGCCGGGGAGCCCCACGGCTTGTTCAGCCGATGGGTGGGCCGGAACAGACGGCTGCACGGCAACGTGGGGGACCAGGTCCCCACGCGGATGCGCGAGGCCGGTCTGACGGACGTGGCCGAATGCGGCCGCGGCAGGCTCGGTGTCGGCTTCTACCGCGCCACCAGGTGACTAGTCAGAGCCAGCCGCGGTCGCGCGCCCGTTCCACCGCTTCCATGCGGGTCCCGACGCCGAGCTTCTGCATCGCCGACGACAGGTAGTTGCGCACGGTGCCGGGCGAGAGGTGCACGCGCCGCGCGATGTCGGCGGCCGTGCCGGGCCCGTCGACGGCGCGCAGCACCTCGAGCTCGCGCCCGGTGAGGGGGCACTCCTCCGTCATCAGCGCCGTCATGGCGAGCTCGGGGTCGACGTAGCGGCCACCGCCGTGCACCCGGCGGATGACGTCGGCGAGCACGCTGGCGGGAGCGCTCTTCGTGACGAAGCCCGCCGCGCCCGCGACGAGCGCGCGGCGCAGCACGCCCGGCCGGGCATGGCGGGTGAGGATGATGCAGCGCGTCGACGGTTGGTTGGCCGCTATCCACTGGGCCACCTCGGATCCGTCCCGGCCCGGCATCTCGACGTCCAGCACGGCGACGTCGGGGTGGTGCTGCTGCACGCGGGCGATGGCCTCGTCCCCGGTGGCGGCCTCGCCGACGACGACGAGATCGGGCTCCAGGCCCAGCAGAGCGCTCACCGCGCCCCGGGTGAGGGACTCGTCGTCGGCCAGCACGAGCCGGATCCGAGCGGGGTCAGCGGGACGTCCGGGGGCGCTCTCCGTGGTCACCGTGCGGCCCCGGGCAGCACCGCGTCGACGTGGAAGGTGCCGTCGGGGCCGGGCCCGGCGTCGAGCCGGCCGGCGTGCTCGTCGAGGTACCGGCCCAGCGCGTTCAGGCCCGTGCCCGGCGGCGCGCCCTCGGCAGGCAGAGCACCGTCGTTCTCCACGCGCAGCCGAGCGTGTCCGTCGGTGACGTCGATCTCGATCGTGCAGTGGTTCGGCTGGGCGTGGCGCAGCACGTTCGTCATCGCCTCCCGCAACACCCGGCCCAGCACGTTGCGCGCGGTCGGTCCGAGCGCGGTGGGGTCGCCCCGGACCACCAGCGTGACCCCCGCAGACTCGAGCACCGCCCGGGCCCCCGCCAGCTCCGTGACGAGGTCGGTCGAACGCGTGTCGCGCACCAGAGCGCGCACCTCGCTCAGCGACTCGCGGGCCACCCGCTGCACCTCCTCCATCTCCGAGCGGGCACGTTCCGGATCGGCCACCTGCAGCCTCGACGCCAGCTCGCTCTTGAACGCCACGACCTCCAGCGCGTGACCGAGGATGTCGTGCAGGTCGTCGGCCAGTCGCAGCCGCTCGCGGGCCGTGGCGAGCTCGGCGGCGATGCGCCGCGAGTCGTCCAGGTCGGTGACCGCCTTGAGCCACCAGAGCCGCTCGAAGTCGAGGGTCCACATCGAGCCGACGAAGAACGCGGCGAGTCCGGCGACGTAGAACAGAACGGACGACGACCGCTCCTGCGCCTCGCCGAAGGCCTGGAGCATCACCAGGTAACCGGACCCGAACAGCACGCCGACCGCACCGAGTACCCAGACGACGGTCCAGCGGGCCCGCAAGCCCCCGACGATGTCGCCGAGCAGTACCCCGCTGACCAGCGCCCAGAAGAACCCGACCGGGCTCCCCGCGAGCGCCACGAGCGACACGGCCAGCCCGACGGCCGCCGCAACGATCATGAACCAGGCGGGCGCCTGCCTGCCGAGTGACTTCGTCAGCTCGCGGATCCGCCACACGTGCAGGCACAGCGCGACGACGAAGAGGGCCAGCAGCGATGCGGTGTACCCGGCGGGCGGCCAGCCGGTCAGCGTCATCGACATCGGCACCACGAGCAGCCAGGCGATGGTCATCAACAGCCCGATCCGGCCGAAGCGGCGGGCGGCGCGGACGGTGCGCTCCTCCGCTCCGGGCAGCGGCTGCGAGATCTCCACGGCCCGAACGTATCGGACGTATCGAGACCAACGCCCGAAGTTGATGACAGCTGTCATCGAGGCCGCTGCGCACTGTCAGCCCGACCGATGCTGATCGCCACTACCGGCACCGTCCCCCGCCTCGGGACAGTGGATCTCATGACAGAGACGACATTTCGGGCCGGACGGGCGGTGGCGCCATCGGAGCAGATGACGGCCGTGTCGGTACGCGGCCTGCGCGTCCGGTACGGCGACTTCGAGGCCGTGCGAGGAATCGATCTGGACGTGCGGCGCGGTGAGGTCTTCGCGCTGCTCGGCACGAACGGCGCCGGCAAGACCACCACCCTGGAGGTGCTGGAGGGGTTCGGCACCCGCAGCGCAGGCACCGTCTCGGTCCTGGGACTCGACCCGGCGACCGAACGAGCGGCGCTGCGCCGGCGGATGGGTGTGCAGCTGCAGGAGGGCGGCTTCGTCGAGGAGCTGACGGTGCGGGAGACGCTGGTGCTCTGGCAGCGCCTCGTCGACCGGCCGGACCGGCCAGGGCGGCTGCTCGACCGTTTCGAGCTGACCGGCCGCGCCGATGTGCCCGTCGGGAAGCTCTCCGGTGGTGAGAAGCGCAGGCTCGACCTCGCGATGGCGGTGTGGGGCTCGCCGGAGCTGGTGGTCCTCGACGAACCGACCACCGGACTCGACCCGGAGTCGCGCAGGCGCACCTGGGACGCCATCCAGGAGCTGCAGGACGCGGGCCGCACCATCGTGCTCACCACGCACTACCTCGAGGAGGCCGAGGCGCTCGCCGATCGCATCGCGATCATGCACGAGGGCCGTGTGGCCGTCGCCGGAACGCTGGCCGAGATCGTGGCCGCCCAGCCCGCACGCTTCTCCGTCACGCTGCCGGAGGCCGTGGTCGACCTGCCCGAGCTGCGGGGGGCGGCTCGGCGCAACGGCGACCGGCTGGAGATCCGCACCGACGACCTGCAGGGAGACCTGACCCAGTTCCTGACCTGGGCAGCCGCTCGAGGGGTGCGGCTGCCCGACCTGCGCGCCGCGCCCGCCTCATTGGCCGACATCTACCACGCCGTACGGACCGAGACGGAGGACCGGGCATGACCACCGCGATGGCGGCCGCCACGACGACGCCCACGAGCAGGGCTCTCGCACTGGCGATCACCGAGACCCGGCTGATCCTGCGCAACAAGACGGTGGCTGTGTCCTCCGTCGCGCTGCCGGTGGCCTTGGGCGTGTTCTGGAGCTTCCAGTTCGAGTCCGGCGGCGACCCGGCGCGACAGGCCGTCAGCATCACGCTGCAGCTCGCCGTCGCCCTGACGATGGGGTTGTATCTCACGGCCACACAGACACTTGTTGTTCGGCGGCACACCCGCGTGCTCAAGCGGATGCGGATCAGCGGCCTGTCCGACCGCGGCCTGCTCGCGGCGACCCTGGCGCCGAGCGTCGTGCTCGCTCTCTTCCAGCTGGCGGTCTTCGCGGTGGTCAACGTGGTGACCGGGACGCCGCTGCCGAGCGATCCCCTGCCGCTGGTGCTCGCGCTGCTGGGCGGGGTGGCCCTCGTCGTCGCGGCGGCGCTGGCGACCAGCGTGGTCACGCCCTCGCCGGAACGGGCACAGATCACGACACTGCCGCTGATGTTCCTGATGCTCGGCGTCGGGGTGGTCACGGCGATCGCGCCCGCGGACGGTTGGTGGCCCGCCTTGATGGTCGTGCCGGGCGCAGCGGTGGGCGACCTGACCCAGCTCGCCATGACAGGTGACGCCTGGTCGGCGGGAGCAGCGGGCCTGCCGGCGATCCTGCCTCCGCTCGTGGCGCTCGTGGTCTGGCCCACCGTGTTCGGGATGTTCGCCGCGCGCAGGTTCCGCTGGGACCCACGGCACTGACCGCGGTGGTCGCGCCGCCTCAGCGCCGGGTGTCGGCCCGGTGGAAGTTCCGGTGCGCCCGCGAGGGCGTCGGCCCCCGCTGCCCCTGGTAGCGGGAGCCGACGCCCTCGCTGCCGTAGGGCCGCTCGGCTGGGCTCGACAGCCGGAACAGGCACAGCTGCCCGATCTTCATCCCGGGCCAGAGCGTGATCGGCAGGTTCGCCACGTTCGACAGCTCGAGCGTGATGTGCCCGGTGAAGCCGGGGTCGATGAAGCCTGCGGTGGAGTGGGTGAGCAGGCCGAGGCGCCCGAGGCTCGACTTGCCCTCCAGCCGCCCGGCCAGGTCGTCGGGAAGGGACACCGACTCGAACGTCGAGCCCAGCACGAACTCTCCGGGGTGCAGCACGAACGGCTCGTCGCCGTCGGGCTCGACCGGCGTGGTCAGCTCGTCCTGCTGCTGCGCAGGGTCGATGTGGGTGTACCAGGAGTTCTGGAACACCCGGAAGAATCGGTCCAGCCGCACGTCGATGCTCGACGGCTGGAGCATGTCTGGATCCCACGGATCGAGCACGAGACGTCCCGCCTCGAGCTCCTTGCGCAGGTCACCGTCCGACAGCAGCACATGGCCAGCGTATCTGCGCCGGATCAGACCTCGGTGTTGGTGGCCGGGTCGTCCAGCGACGACGAGAAGGACGTGAGTATCGGGGACGAGCACAACCCGAACATCCACGCGACGGCCTGCTCGACGCGGGCGGCCTCGAACCCGTCGGACGGTGGGGGCAGCGTCTTCGGTGCCGCGAGCACCTGCCGCACCGTGGTCATGACCTTGGGGCTGAGGATGCTGCGGATCGAGTCGCCGGGCTCCGGGATGTGCGGCCCGTCGACCAGCACCGCAGGCGTGCCGAGGCCGGGAGCATCGGCAACCAGTTCGGGATCGTCGGAGACCAGCACAGCGCTGGCCGCGATGAGCCACACCAGCTCCGCAAGCGGGAGGTTACGCACCACGATGGCCCGCGGGTGGTTCAGCAGCGGGTAGGCCGCGCCGTGGCTCGCGAGCTCGCCGTAGACGACGATCTCGATGTCGGGTTCGCGGTCGAGCAGGTCGGGCAGGCCGGCGAGCACGCCGAGCGAGCCGGGACGGTCCAGGCCGACGAGGACCACCTGCGGACCGCCGGCCGACACGCGGCGCAGCAGCCGCGCGAACCGGAGATCAGCGGGGCGGGGGTTGGCGGCCAGGGTGTCGCCCACCGAGATGGCGTTGGGTCCGACCGGGCTGCCCAGTGTGGCGTCGCCGGTGGTGGTGAGGAAGAGCGACGCGAGCTGACCGATCACGCGCCGGTTGGCCTCCTGCGGGAACGGGCACAGCAGATCGTCGCCCGCGACACCGGCCTGCAGGTGCACGACCGGGATCTGCCGCCAGAAGGCGACCTGCGCCGCCACCACGGGGGTCATCCCGCCGCCGTAGACCATGACGGCGGAGGGGTCGAGGTCGACCAGCAGCTCGTCGAGGCGCGTCATCAGCAGGGACGCGATCGCAGCCGGCTGCGGGTCGGGAGGCTCGCGCAGCAACTGCGTGACGTCGGCGGGCACCCCCAGCGACTCGAACGCCTCGTGGACCGTCATCGGGTCCGGTCCGGTGGCGACGGTGAGAGCTCGGATCCGGTCGGTGTCGGCGAACGCGGTGGCAACCGGCGCCAGGCGGGCGACCTCCGGGCGGCTGCCTGCGATCAGGAGTATGTCGTGGTCGTGATCCTGGATCGGGAGCGAACCCAGGGGCGGTTCGAGCTCGGTCATGCTCGGGTCCTTCGCGGCCGGGGGAGCTGGCCTTACGGGGCTCCAGCAGTGTGACTGGACGGCTACCGGCCGTCGAGCCCTGATCCCAGTAACCGGATCGCGAGGATGAGAACCACCCTCTTGGGGGACCGACCTGGCCTTGCTCGTTACGCAGCGTGAAGTGCTAAGCTCTCCCCTATCACTCTGCGGATGTAGTTCAATGGTAGAACATCAGCTTCCCAAGCTGAATACGCGGGTTCGATTCCCGTCATCCGCTCCATGAGTAAGGCCTAGATGCGGCCTATTCCACCGCACCTGGGCCTTTGTTCTGCCCCCTTCTTGGCAGGATCCACACCATTTCCCGGCCATTCGGCACGTCGGCGCCAGCGCACGTGCGGCGATCTTGGTGACGTCGTTCAACCTGCCCTCGCGGTTGCAAGAAGGTGATCTCGCCTGGTCACCTGGTCGGCGAGCACGGCCCGATGCCCCTACCGTGGACCAGGTCGCCGCCCGAAGACTCGATCTCCAGGGAGGGCGCCATGCCGTTCACCGATCGCATGGATGCGGGGCGTCGGCTGGCCGGCAGGTTGCGTCACCTGCGGGGCGAGGACGTTGTTGTGCTGGGCCTGCCGAGGGGTGGGGTGCCGGTCGCGTTCGAGGTGGCCAAGGCGCTCGATGCGCCGCTGGATGTGATCATCGTCGGCAAGTTGGGCATGCCGGTCCGGCCCGATCGACGCGAACGTACGACGACGTCCGTCAGATCTCCGACGAGCAGGTCGTGGACTTGTTACGGAGTGCGGCGCGCGAGGAACCAGCCGCGGTGAGCGCGGCCGGCGATGACGAGCCGCTGAGCGACGACGAGGTCGAGATTCCCGTGGGGGAGGTTCGGCTCAAGGGTGCCTCACCGTTCCGGAGGGGGCCGCCGGCGTCGTGGTGTTCGCGCACGGCAGCGGCAGCAGCCGGCACAGCCCGCGCAACGGGTACGTGGCCGGGGTCCTGCAGCGGGCCCGACTGGCGACGCTGCTGTTCGATCTGCTGACCACGCAGGAGGAGCCGCGCCGGGCCAAGGTGTTCGACGTCGAACTGCTGGCCGGCAGGCTCGCCGAGGTGACCGGCTGGGTGCAGCGCCGACCCGAGTTCGCCGGCCTTCCCGTGGGCTACGTCGGCGCGAGCACGGGTGCCGCGGCAGCGCTGTGGGCCGCCGCGGCAGACGCGGACATCGCGGCGGTGGTGTCCCGTGGCGGACGGCCGGACCTGGCCGAGCCGCGGCTGGGCGAGGTGCGAGCACCGACGCTGCTGATCGTCGGCGGGCAGGACACGAAGACGCTCGAACGCAACCGGCGGGCGGAGACCTCGATGCGCTGTGAGAGCCGGCTCGTCGTCATCCCGGGCGCCACCCACCTGTTCGGAGAACCGGGCACGCTCGAGGCGGCCGCCACGGCCGCACTCGCCTGGTTCACCGAGCACCTCGTCCCCGCCGCAGCACCCAGTGGCTGATGTGGTTGCCGCGCCGAATACGCGGGTTCGATTCCGGCCCATACACCCTGTGTCCCAGTAGTTCTACGGAAACCGTGCGACTGTGACGGCCGTTGCATCTCGCTGTCGAACCGAGCAAACCCCCGAATCCGTGTGTGCGATGCCCGGCTCCGAGAGTGCCGGGAACCACACAAAACATGGGGGAACCATGCTGCGCAAATTCGCTCTGTCCCTTGCTGCACTCGGTGCCGTCGGCGCCGCAGCCCTCGGCGGGGTCGGTGTCGCCCAGGCAGCGCCGGCCACCCCCGTCGCCCACCCCGTAGCCGCCCCTGCCGGCGGGATCCTCGACTCCGGCATCAACTTCTCCGAGCCCAAGGGCTCACAGGGCATCGGCGGCGACGGCGGGGAATGCATCACCGTGACGCTGCCGACCACCGGGTCCCTCCAGCACTTCGACGGCACCCTGACGTTCTGGACCGGGTCCGACTGCAAGAGGGGCAAGTCCCTCGTGGTCGACAAGAACGAGGCCAACCTGACCAAGCTCGGTTTCGGAAAGACCAAGTCGATCTTCATCGGCGACAACCACCGTCGCTGACACACGCCGGCCCGCGGCCGGGTCTCACGAGTCCGGGGGGATCGGAACGGTCAGGCCCGGATCGCGGCCGAGCAGCACCGCGCGGGTGACCGCCGTCGATCCGAAGCGATCGTGGACGGTGTCGAGCACGGCGTCGAGCGCGGTGCCGGCCACCTCGTCGAACGGCAGCACGAGCTGCACGGCGTCATCGTCGTCGAGGTTGCCGATCGCCACCCCGACCAGGGTCAGGCCTCGTTCCTCGATCACCGGCATGGCCCGGGCCGTGACCGCCCGCACCGCAGTGAGAATCGCGTCGGTGGAGCACGTCGCCTGGGACAGGGTGTGGGATCGCGAGGCCCGGGAGTAGTCGGCGAATCGCAGGCGGAGCATGACCGTGCGGCCGACCCGCTCGGCCGACCGCAGCCGCCGCGCGATCCGGTCCACCAGCGCGACGACCACAGCGTCGACAGCCTCCGGGGTGTTCGGTGCGCGACGCCCCATCGCGCGTTGCGCACCGATCGACCGACGCCTGCGCCCGACCTGCACCGGCCGCGGGTCGCGGTTGTGGGCAAGGGCGTGCAGATGGCGACCGAGCGCCGGACCGAGCAGCGACACCAGGATCCGCTCGGGGATCTCGGCGACCTCCCCGACCGTGGTGATGCCGTGTTCGTGCAGCTTGGCGGCCGTCACCTTGCCCACGCCCCACAGCCGCTCCACCGCGAGCGGGTGCAGGAACCCGAGCTCGTCGCCGATCGGCACGACGAGCAGGCCGTCGGGCTTGGCCACCCCGCTCGCCACCTTGGCGAGGAACTTCGTCCTCGCCACCCCCACGGTGATGGGCAGTCCGACTCGCTCGCGTACCTCTGCGCGCAGCCGTGCCGCGATCCCGCTCGGCGACCCCGCGATCCGCCGGAGACCGCCGACGTCGAGGAACGCCTCGTCGATCGAGAGCCCCTCCACCAGCGGAGTGGTGCTGCGAAAGACCTCGAACACCGCCTTGCTCGCAGCGGAGTAGGCCGACATCCGGGGCGGCACGACGATGGCCTGCGGGCACAACGACCGGGCCTGGGCGCCACCCATCGCCGTGCGGACTCCGTGGGCCTTGGCCTCGTAGCTCGCGGCCAGCACCACACCGCCGCCGACGATCACCGGCCGCCCACGCAGCCGGGGATCGTCACGTTGTTCGACCGACGCATAGAACGCGTCCAGATCGGCATGCAGGATCGTCCCCTCGCCGGACACGAACATATGTTCGCATCGATGTCCGGCCGGAGCGAACGACCGCACCCGTTCAGGAGCGGGTTTCACGCCAGAGGGGGCTGTCCACGTAGTGGTTGTCGAAACGTTCCTGCGACTCTCCGATCTCCCGCGGGTCGGCTTCGCCGCGGTGGACGCGGTCGAGCAGGCGGTAGTAGTCGAACCGGTCCATGCCAGGGGTGAAGACGAACAACACGTCCGCGTCGACACCGGCCACGGCGCCGAAGGCGTGCGGCACGCGCGGCGGGACGAGCAGGGCGTCGCCCTGGCCGAGGACGTGGACGCGGTCGTCGACGAGCACCTGGAGACTCCCGCTGAGCACGACGAACAGCTCGGAGGCGCGGGTGTGGAAATGCGGCGGAGCGCCGTCGGCGCCTGCCCTGAAGGTCGATCTGTTGCAGGTGATCGCCCCACCCGTGGTGGCGGAGTCGGCGAGCAGGGCGATCGTGCCGCCGGGGTCGCCGGTGAGCGTCTCGGCCTCGGAGGCCCGGACGAGCAGCGAAGCGTTCGTGGTGGTGTCGGTGTTCATGTCAACGACGATCGCCGTCGGCGACGCCGCGCACAACGACGGAAGTGACCTCGAACGATAACCTCGACGTTATGGAGCTCCGGGAGATCGAGATCTTCCTCGCGCTCGCCGAGGAACTCCACTTCGGCCGCACCGCCGAGCGGTTGCACGTTTCCCAGGCCCGCATCAGTCAGACGATCAAGAAGCTGGAGCGGCAGGTGGGCGCCCCGCTCTTCGACCGGACCAGCCGCCGCGTGGCACCCACCCCGATCGGCGCCCGGTTGCGCGACGACCTCGCGCCCGCGTACCGGCAGATCGTCGACGCCGTGGACAGGGCGACCGACGCCGGCCGCGGCACGGGCGGGGTCCTGCGGGTGGGGTTCGAGGCACCGGGCGTGGCCGACCTCATCGCCGGCGTGCTCGACACCTACCGCTCCGGTGCCGCCGAAGGCGAGGTGGAGATCCGGGAGGCCGACTTCGGCGACCCCTTCGGTCTGCTCCGCGCGGGCGAGGTGGACGTGCTGGTCACGCTCCTGCCCGTCGCCGAGCCGGATCTCGCCACCGGCCCGGTCGTCCTCACCGAACCGATGGTGCTGGCGGTGCCGGCGCGGCATCCGTTCGCCCGGCTCGACTCCGTGACGCTCGACGACCTCGCGCGCGACACGGTGTTCCGGGCAGCGCGCCCGGCACCGCCCTACTGGGTGGAGCCGCCGGAACCGTGGACGACGCCGAGCGGACAGCCGGTGCGGCGCGGGCGCCCGCTCGCGACGTTCCAGGAACTGCTCGCGGTGATCGCCGCCGGCGAGGGAGTCTGCCCGCTCGCGGCGCACGCGAGGCAGTACTTCGCGCGGCCGACCATCGCGTTCGTGCCGTTCCGGAACGCGCCGGACGTGCGGTGGGCCCTGGTGTGGCGTCGCACGGGGCGGACGGCACGGGTGCGCGAGTTCGCCGAGCGCGCCCGGACGCAGGCCGGCCCGTCCAGCGGCCCCGCTCGGGGGTAGCGCGTCCTGCCCGTGTTCTCGCGACGTCACGTACGGAGGGCCTTTGACCTGGTGGTCCAGGGCCTTCGGACTTGCACGTGCCGGTTCAGGCGGCGGCGACGTCCCCCGCCTGGACAGCAATGACCTTCAGGCCTGCGCGGGTGACGTCGGCGAGCGCGCTCTGGAGCGCGTCAGCAAGCATCTCGGCCTCACGGTCGAAGTGGATGGCGGTCCGGTCGGCTCGCAGCTCCGGTGCGGTGTCGTCGGCGCCCGCTTCGAACAGGGCGTCGAGCTCGGCATCGGTGAGGCGGTGGTCGACGACCAGCGTGATCTCCTGGTTGCTCATCCCATCTTCTCCTCATGCAGGTGGCGGTCGGCGAACCGGTAGATCTGGCGGGCGAGGTTCTCGGACACCCGTGGTGTGGACCAGAGTGCAGCTGGTCGCCGCAGATGGTGCAGATGAGGGCACCCCAACGGTGGCCTCGATGGATTTCCTCCACATCGACCACGCCGTCTTGGACGACGTCGGCGATCGCGTCGGCGATCGCCTCCCCAAGGTCCAGCCTGTCACCCAGGTGGTAGGAGCGGGCCTGATCGACGACGAGGAGCTCGCCGAACTCGCCGAGGCTCTGCTCGACAAGTCGTCGCTCGAGGTCCTCATCGGTGCGCCGTGGTGCCGGAAGACGGTCCAGGGTGGCTCGGCGGGCGGTCCGAGCCGTGCCTGCCGAACCCGTCAGCGGCGCTCGGCGTCGAACGCATTGCGCAGACGCACCGGAGCCCGCTCGCGCCATGCGTCCTCGATCAGCTCGGTCAGCTGCTGGCGGGACACCTTCTCCAGGTCGACGAGGATCGAGCCGTACCCGTCGTAGTGCGGGGTCGTGTAGAACGCGGGGTCGCCGGAAGCGAGCAGCGCTTCTTTCTCGTCGAGCTGACACATCAGCGTCAGCCCGCCCTCGGCCTCCGTGCGGAGGCGTGCGAACGACTTGCCCTTCACTTTGAGGGATGGCGTGCCGTAGGAGGTCGACTGCTCGACCTCCGGCAGCCCACTCGCGATCGTCACGACGTCGTCCCAGCTCAGCACGGGCACATCCTGGCGTGCCGCGCACCCTCCCGTCATGGACGAATCGGAACCGGGCGGGTGACGCTCAGCGGACGCGGGGCGGCCGCAGCGGTGGTGCCTTCGCGATCACCACGGTGCCGGCCAGCGCCATCGCCAGACCCACCGCGAGCACCCACGCCCAGCCGGGACGAACAGGGTCTCCCAGCAGCCAGATCCCGACCATCCCCGGTACGAGCACCTCGGTCACCGTGAACACGGCGGTGACCGCACCGACGTCACCCCGTGACAGCGCGGCGGTGTAGCCGGTCATCCCGACCAGCCAGAACCCGGCCACCAGGTAGGTGGCCGGTTGGCCGAGCAGCAGCGCCAGGTCGAGCCCCTCCCCGGTCTGGACGTGGGCTGCCCGCACCGACAGTGCCGTGCCGCCGAACCCGAGGCCCGAGAGCAGGGCGAGCGGCCACGCGTGCTTGCCCTGCCGCAGCACCAGCACGGCGACGGCCAGCAGCAGCAGCGAGACGAGCAGGACGACGTCCACCCCACGCGGGCGGAGCGGCGGCTGCTCGGTGCCCGCGCTGGCGGCCACCAGCACCAGACCCGTGAGACACACCCCGACGGCCACCCGGATATCGAGGGGCAGCCGCACCCCGATCATCCGGGCATTGATGACGGCGGTCATGGCGATGGTGCCACCGATGATGGCCTGCACCGCGAACACCGGCAGCACCCTGAGCGCCAGCACGGCGCACCCCCACGCGACGAAGTCCACCGCGACCCCGGCGACGAACCGAGGCTGGAGGAAAGCGGGCCGCTTGCGGGTGGCCCGCCGGGCGCCCTCGGCCTGGAGTAGCGCGCCGAAACTGTTCAGGACCATCGCGGCCGTCGCGAGCAGGATCCCGACCAGCACGTTGCCAGCATGCCGCCCCCGCAGGGCCGACGCTCGTCCGACCCGCCACTAGGGGGTGGTTGCGCCGCCTTCCGGCGCGCATTCCGCCAGCCCCAGGCGCATCACCGGGAGCCGCCGGCCGAGCGGCGAGTCCACCCAGGCGACCGTCTCGCCGCCCATGCGCTCGTAGAACCCCACGGCGTACGGCTCGGCCTCCCACTCGAGGACACGCGCGCCCCGCGCAGCCGCCCGGGCCGCCGCGTGCTCGAAGAGTGCCCGCCCGCAGCCGCGGCCGATCTCGACCGGCTCGAGCCACAGGTCGTCGAGCACGGCCAGATCATCGCGGTGCAGCAGGACGTAGAACCCGCTGACCACACCGTCACGTTCGGCCACGAACACGTCGTTCGCCGCCACCACCTCGGGCGTGAGCGCAAGCGTGCGCTCGAAGCGCTTCAGGAACGCCGCCGGGTACGGCCAGTACCCCTTGGAACGGACGGCCAGCGCCGCAAGGGCGCCGGCCTCCTCCGCACGGGCGGGCCGGATGAACACACCGTCAGTCTGCCGCCCGCGACCGGAACCCGGTCAACGCCCCGAGCGGTCCTCCCCACTGGGCACCGGTGTGAAGAACCCGCTCATGAGGCCACCCGCCACCGCCTGACGCGGATCCCACCGCTGCGCGCGGTGCTCGTGCAGCAACTGCCGAGGCTTCTCCGACATCCCGACGAACGCCAGTACCAACACCGTCCCCAGCACCACCGGGACACCCACCAGCAGCACCAGCCAGCCGAACCCCACGTACGCGACGCCCAAAGCCGCCAGTTCCATGGCGATGACCGCCCCGCCCAACCTCACCACGACAGATCTCCCTATTCCCCCCGGCGCCCACTGTCGGCGCCACACCCCACCTACATCGCCGAAGCCTGCTCATATGTGACGGGGCTGTGCCACAGCGACACGAGTGAAGGCGGGCGAGCGAGCACAGCCGCTCGCCCGGCGGATCGACGACCGGCGCGAGGCCCGGGCGAAAGCCCGGCCGGCCTGGTCAGACCGTCGGGGATCCCTCTGTGATCGACCCTGCCGGGGAGAAAGCCGGACCGGGGCCGGCGGGAGGGGCGGAACCGAGGGTCGCCACCGAACTTCCGCCCGGCGCCGTGTTGCCACCCGGGGTGCCACCGCCCTGGTTCGTGTTGGTGTTGGTGGTGGTGGTGGTGGTCGGCGTCGTGTTGGTGGTGGTGGTCCGGGTCGTGGTGGTGGTGGTCGGGGTCGTGTTGGTAGTGGTCGGCGTGCTGTTGGTCGTGGTGGTGGCGCGCGTGGTGGTGCTGGTCGCGTTCCCCGTCGTGGTGGTCACCGGCGACGGATCCGTGGTCGTGCCGCTGCCCGGTGGTGGGCCGGTGACGGCGGACGGCGTCGGCGCCGCGCCACCGCGTGCCGGCGCTCCACCGGGGGCGGCGCCACCGCGCGCCGGCGCTCCATCGGGGGCCGCGCCACCGCCTCCGTCGCCGTTCCTGGCGCCGGAATCATCGGGGGCGGGCTCGGGCGCCGCCGGCACGGAGCCGGGGATGGGCGCGAGGGTGGACACGGCGTCGCTCGGCTTGTTCGCGCCGACCTCGGCGGCGGAGGGCGTGGTGGGCCACAACATGACCGCGGCAATGACGGCAGCGGAAGCCAGCAACCCACCGATCCCGACCAGCAGCCCGACCGGGCGCTCCGCCTTCTTCTGATGCTGCCAGGCCGGCGGGGCCAGCAGCTGCCTGCCGGTGTCCGGGAGCAGGGACACGGCGGACTCGCGCGGCACACCGTCGGGGCCGACCTCGTACGACGGCGCGAGAGACCGCAGCGCGGGCCTCGCAGGTGGGGCCGCAAGTGCGCCCCCCGCCGACGCCAGCACCGGGATCCGGTCCGAGGTGCCTGTGGTGCCCTCCGCGAACGCCGGTGGCCTCGGCGACGGCACGAAGCCCGGGGGAACGGGCTCGATCGCGACACCCGGCCAGGACGCCGTGGGGGTGGGGGAGATCGCCAATGCGGCGCCCTTGGCGATGGCGTTCTTCGGGTCGGCGTCGACGGCGACCGGCCTGCCGAGCTGCTCGGACACCAGCTGCGCGACCAGCGGGACCCGCGACGAACCGCCCACCAGCAACACGGCCGAGAGCTCTTCGGGAGAAAGGCCCGCGGAGGCCACCGCCGCGCGCAATGCGGAGACCGTCTCCTCGACCTGCGGCCGGATCATGGCCTCGAACTCGCTGCGGTGCAGCCGTACCGAACCACGCCCGGCGGGCATGAGCACCGGGATGGAGACGTCCGTGTCGCTGCTCAGGGCCTCCTTGGCCTCCGTGCACTCGCGCCGGACCCGCGCCACGGCGGCCAGCACCGCCGGATCGGTCTCGTCCAGGTCGGCGAACGCCTCCGGGAGGCCCGAGTAGACGTGTTCGAAGACGGCATCGTCGAAGTCGACGCCGCCGAGCCGCTCCAGGCCCTCCGGACGGCCGAGCAGCCCGAATCCCGCCGTGGTCGGAGCGATCGCGGGGTCGCCCTTGCGGACGACCGCGGCGTCGAACGTGCCACCGCCCAGGTCGTACACGGCGATCGCTGCGCCGGCGGGGACCCGCTCGGCAGCGGCGTAGTGCAGGGCAGCGGCCTGTGGCTCTGCCAGGAACGTGGCCGTGACGCCCTCGACGGCGAGCGCGGCAGTGAACAGATCCAGCTTGTGCGCACCCCACGACGCGGGGTGGGTGACGGCGATACGGTCGGCGGGGCCGCCCTCGCGTTCGGCGACGCGGTCGACGACCCACCGCACCAGCCGAGCGGCCAGCTCCTCGGGGGCCCAGGCCTGCCCGGCCACGACGATCGGCGTGGGGTCGCCGATCCGGCGCTTGAACTCGCGCACGACGCGGGCGGGGTCGGTCAGGGCGCGGCGCTCCGCGGCCTCACCCACCACGACCGAGCCGTCGGGGGCAACGAACATCACCGAAGGGACGATGGCGCTCCTGGTGCCGAGGGTGACGACCTCCGGCTCGACCCAGCCCCGATCCTGGGAACGGCACACGGCAGCAGCGGTGTACGTCGTCCCGAGATCGATACCGAGCTGGTAGCTCATCGTGCTCCCCTCACAGCCGGTCCGGCAGTAGCCGGATCGGTCCTCACCTCTCGCAATCGCAGTAACAAGCTGGTCCGTTAGCTCCTGATCGTGTCACGTATCGAAACGGACCGGATCCCATGTGTGTTTACCGAAACCCCCCACAGCCAACCGAACTACCCCCTACCGGAGGGGTCGGCGAACTCTGGCTGATCCCCGATGGCCCGGCGGCACCCCGCTCCTAACTTCTGCGTCAACGCCGGTCGGCCCCGACCGACTCGACGATCCGCACACGAACATCGGAGACGATCACCATGGCTGAGCACATGTCGCTGCTGGAGTTCCTGCGCGAGCTGCTGACCAACGAGCAGGCCCGCGACTGGTACGCCGAGGACCCCAACGCCGCCCTCAAGTACTACGGACTCGACGACCTGAGCCCCGCGGACGTGCGGGACGCCCTCGTTCTGCTCGAGGACAACCAGACCGCCGACTTCGACCGGGACCACAACACCGGCTGGGACGGCCCGAGCCACTCGTCGCGTAACGACGACGACAACGACCGTGACCACGGCCGTGACAACGACCGCGACGACGACCGCGACGGCGGCCGTGACGGCGGCCGTGACCACGACGACGACCACGGCAGCGACGACCACCGGGCCGCGGTCGAGACCATCAACCGCTACATCACCAACAACTTCGTCAACGACCGCGACACGATCGTCGACAACTCGACGAACCAGCAGATCGACACGCACGGCGGCGACTTCGACCAGGACATCGACGTCGACTCGGTGGTCGCCACCGGCGACGGCGCCGTGGCCGCCGGCGGGGACATCGAGGACTCCAACATCGTGTCCGGCGACGACAACCAGGTCGGCGACGGCAACGTCCGTGGCGACAACAACGTGGCGGGCGACGACAACAACGTCGTCAACGGCGACAACAACACCACGGCCTTCGGTGACGGCGACGCCAACAACGCCTCCTTCGAGGACGTCCAGGTCGGCGGCGGCGGCGCGATCTCGGTCGGCGGCGACGCCGACGGCTCGTACAACGCCGAGGACTCGTTCAACGAGACCGAGACGACGACCACGAACAACACCCACTTCGAGGACTCGTTCAACGAGGACAACGACGCCACGTCGAACTCGCACAACGACACCGACACGGACATCGACTCGGACTCGCACGACACCACGCACAACGACTCGAACAGCCACAACACCGTGGACATCGAGCACTGAGCTCTCTCCTCAATCCCGATCGACTCCCCCGATCGGCGAGGCGGCCCCGCTCCTGCACCTGCAGGGGCGGGGCCGTTCCCGTCTTCCGGCTCTGCGGATCGCCCCGCAGCGTCCGAACCGGTCAAGTTCTCGGGTGCAGCGCGAACCGTGGGGGGACCCCGAAGCAATTCCCTAGCGGCTCGCAGATGGCCGTCGGGGGAGTCCCACCGATGGCGCTACGCGGTGTAGCCCGTTCGCCGGTATCGCTTACGCCGTTCGCGCATCCCCGAGCCGGCTTCGACTAGTCCCCGCTACCGAGCGCACGCATGAGAAGCTTCCCCTCCCCGCCCAGGGGGACGATCCCCTAATCCCCCGATCCCCTAGCACCCGCGCCTCGGATCCCCGCACGGATGGGGGATCAGGACCCTGGACGATCCCCGATGGCCCGAACGGCGCAGCGCCCTAACTTTCTCCGCAACGCCGGGACGACCGGCAACCCGCCGAACCACTTGGGAGATGATCCGAGATGACCACCTCGACCTCGCTGCTCGATCTGCTGCTCAACCTCTTCCGCGACCCCGAGGCCATGGCCGCCTTCAAGGATGACCCCAACGGCTACCTCGCCCCCTGCGGCGACATCTCGCCCGACGACGTCCGCGACGCGCTCATGCTGCTCAACGACAACCAGGACGCGGACTTCGACCGGGAGTACAACACCGGCTCCAACCACTCCGGCGGCAACCACGTCCACGTTCCCCCGCCGCCCGCGCCCGAGAAGCACGAGGGTGAGAGCGACCACGAGGCCACGGTCCGCTACCTGAACACCTACATCACCAACAACTACGTCGACGACCGCGACACGATCATCGACAACTCGGTGAACCAGCAGATCGACACCGGCGGCGGCGACTTCGACCAGGAGATCGACATCGACTCCACCGCCGCCACCGGCGACGGCGCCGTCGCGGCCGGCGACGACATCGAGGACTCCAACATCGTCACCGGCGACGACAACCAGGTCGGCGACGGCAACGTCAGCGGCGACGGCAACGTGGTGGGCGACGGCAACGACGTCGTCAACGGCGACGACAACACCACGTCCTTCGGCGACGGTGACGCCAACAGCACCTCCCTCGAGGACGTGAACGTCAGCGACGGCGGCGCGCTCGCCGTCGGCGGCGACGCCACCGGCGAGCAGGACATCGACGGCTCGTTCAACGACACCACCACGACCACCGAGACCAACACCGAGTTCGACGACTCGTTCAACCAGGACAACGACGCCACGTCGGGTTCCTTCAACGAGACCGACACCAATGTCGACACCGACTCGCACGACACCACGCACAACGACGTCCAGAGCCACAACGACGTCGCGGTCGACCACTGACGAGGTTCACCGGCCGCCGGAGGCTGTCCCCTGCCGGGGTAATCTCCAGGTGATGTGACCACCGGCCCCGCCACTCCACGGGATTCTCCGAGGTGGCGGGGCCGGTGTCGTCCTGGAGACGAAGCAGGCTCTGGCCTGCACGTGCAGCATTGAGGAGGCAGGGACGCCGTGGCGGTACCCGCAGCGGTCGAACTGGTCGACCTCGCTCTGAAGGCGACCACCGCCTACGACCGCCCCGACCTCGGTGGCCGGTTACTCCAGACGCGACAGCGGCTCGTCGACCCCGACGTGCGCGTGCTCATCGTCGGAGAGTTCAAGCAGGGCAAGAGCCAGCTGGTCAACGCGCTCGTCAACGCTCCCGTGTGCCCCGTCGACGACGACATCGCCACGGCCGTGCCAACCGTCGTGAAGCACGCGGAGACCACCACCGCCGCACTGGTCCGGGAGAGCGGCGACGACAGGCCACCGGAGCGCATGGAGGTGCCGGCCGCCCGGCTCGCCGAATACGTCTCCGAAGCCGGCAACCCGGGCAACAAGGCGATGCTGAGCTACGCCGAGGTCGGACTGCCGCGCAAGCTGCTGGCCGGTGGGCTCGTGCTCGTCGACACCCCTGGTGTCGGCGGCCTGGGTTCCGCGCACGGCGCCGCCACGATGTCGGCGCTGCCGAGCGCCGACGCGGTGCTGCTGGTCTCCGACGCGGCCCAGGAGTACACCGGTCCGGAGCTGGAGTTCTTGGAAGCCGCGATGAAGCTGTGCCCCAACGTCGCGTGCGTGCTCACCAAGACGGATCTCTACCCGCACTGGCGCCGCATCATGGAGCTCGACCGCGGCCACCTCGGGAACGCCGGGATCCAGGCCGAGATGTTCCCCGTGTCGTCCATGCTGCGGCTGCACGCCGCCAAGACGCAGGACGCCGCGCTCATGGACGAGTCGGGGTTCCGGCAGCTGGTGGACTTCCTGCTCAACAAGGTCGTCGCCCAGTCCGACGACCTGGACCGGCGCTCCACCAGCCACGACGTGCTGTCCGTCTCCGAGCAGCTCTCGGCGGGGATGAAGGCCGAGCTCGAGGTCCAGCAGGATCCCGAGCGGATGGAGTCCCTCGTCGGCCAGCTGACCCGCGCGAAGGCCCACGCCGACGAGCTCAAGCAGCGCTCGTCGCGCTGGCAGATCACGCTGAACGACGGGGTCGCCGACCTGCAGTCCGACATCGACTACGACCTGCGCGACCGCCTGCGCACGATCACGCGCGAGGCCGAGCAGCTCATCGACGACGCCGACCCCGCTGTGATCTGGGAGCAGTTCTCCGAGTGGTTCCACCAGCAGGTGTCCTCCGCGGCGTCGGCGAACTTCGTCTGGGCCGCCGAGCGCGCCCGCTGGCTCTCCGGTCAGGTGGCCGACCACTTCGCCGCCGGCGCCGACATCGCCATGCCCGAGCTGCGGTTCGACGACGAGGGGATGGCCGGGAAGGTCAACCCGCTCGTGCAGCCGGAGGTGGAGAAGTTCGGTGTCGGCCAGAAGCTTCTGACCGGTCTGCGGGGCGGCTACAGCGGAATGCTGATGTTCGGCATGCTCGGCGCATTCATGGGCCTACCCATCTTCGCGGGGGCGCCGGCGGGCATCGCGCTTGGCCTCAAGACCGTGCGTGACGAAGGCAAGCGGCAGCTGCTGAAGCGGCGGTCGGACGGGAAGCAGGCCGTGCGCAAGCACATCGACGAGGTGACCTTCCAGGTCGGCAAGGACTCCCGCGACATGCTGCGGCGCACCCAGCGCCAGCTGCGCGACCACTTCAGCGCCATCGCCGAGGAGATGAGTACATCGCTGGCCGCGTCCGTGATGGCGGCTCAGAACGCCGTGAAGACCACCAGCTCCGAGCGCGAGCGGCGGATCCGCGACCTGAAGGCCGAGCTGGAACGCATCGACGGTCTCGCCACCAGAGCGCGCTCGCTGGCGAAGAACGTGTCCGCCCCTGCAAAGGCCTCGGTCAAGGCGCGGACGGGCTCGGGGACCTCGTCGTGACCGCTCCCGCTCCCCATCTCGGGTCCGTCGTCCGGGTGCTGCTGCGGCGCACGATCGACGCGTACCACGACAGCCCGCAGGCCGTCGGCTGGCTGCAGTACAACCTGAACCGCTTCGACGAACCGCTGCGGGTCGCGATCGCCGGCAAGGTCAAGGCCGGAAAGTCCACACTGCTCAACGCACTCGTCGGCGAGGAGATCGCCCCCACCGACGCGGGCGAGTGCACGCGCATCGTCACCTGGTACCTGGACGCCCAGATCCCGAAGGTGACGATGTTCCCGCGCGACACGCCACCACGGCAGCTGACGATCAGCCGGGCCAGCGGTGCCCTGAAGTTCGACCTGCAGGGCACGCGTGTCGAGGATGTGGACAAGCTCGAGGTGCAGTGGCCGTCGCAGAGCCTGCGCACCCACACCCTCATCGACACGCCCGGTATCGCGTCGCTCTCCAGCGATACCTCGGCTCGGGCTGGTGCCTTCCTCACGCCCGACGACTCGCCCAGCCAGGCCGACGCGGTGATCTACCTGATGCGGCACCTGCACGCCACCGACGTGCGGTTCCTCGAGTCGTTCTTCGACCAGGGCGTGGCCAAGGCAACGCCGATCAACACGATCGGCGTCCTGTCCCGGGCCGACGAGATCGGCGTCGGGCGACTGGACGCACTGAGCTCCGCGCGGCGGATCGCGCGACGCTACCGGGCCGACGAGAAGATCCGCGGGCTGTGCCAGACCGTCGTCGCGGTGGCGGGGCTGCTCGCCCAGACCGGCCGCACCATGCGCCAGGACGAGTTCGCCGCGCTCACGGCCCTCGCCGAGCTCCCCCGATCCGACCTCGACGGGATGCTGCTCTCGGTCGACCGGTTCTCCCGCACCGACCTCCCCGACGGGACGACCGGGCCCGACGCCGACGCGCGCGCCCGGCTCATGGAGCGCTTCGGGCTGTTCGGCGTGCGGCTGTCCACCACGCTGATCCGGCAGGGCGTGACCGACCCCAACGCCATCGCCTCCGAGCTGGTCAAGCGCAGCGGCCTCGACGAGCTGCGCAGCGTGCTCACCACCCAGTTCAGCGAGCGCCGCGACCTGCTCAAGGCCCGCTCTGCGCTGCTGGCCGTGGATCTCGTGCTGACCAGGGAGCCGCGCCCGGCAGCGGCGCCGCTGGTGGCGGAGGTGGAAAGGATCCTCGCGGGCGCACACGAGTTCGCCGAGCTGCGGCTGCTGTCCACGCTGCGCTCCGGTGCGATAAAGATGCCCACCGAGGCCCTGCAGGAGGCCGAGCGACTGCTCGGCGGGGACGGCGGGTCGGCCGCAGCCCGTCTCGGGCTCGAACCCGACGCCGGGCCTGACGAGCTGTGGAGTGCCGCGCTGGACGCCGTGGCCCGCTGGCAACGGCGGGCCGAGAGTCCGATGTCAGGCCGCGCCGTGTCGGACATGGCACGGCTGGTGGTCCGCAGCTGCGAGGGAATCCTCGCCGGCCTGCGCCGCTGAGGAGGACCAACCGCAGCGCGGGTCAGGTCTCGGGCGTGCCGACGATCTGGCGCAGGTGGGCGAACAGCTCCCCCCTGCTCCCTGAGCCGAGCCGCTGGCGCATCCGGGCCACGTGGTGCTCCACGGTCTTCGCCGAGATGAAGAGCTGCTCGCCGATCTCCTTGTAGGTCAGCCCTTCGAGCACGAGCGCGGCGACCTCCCGCTCGCGCTCGCTCAACGGGCCGTCGTCTCCAGGGCTGGACGAGGCGTCGGCATCGGCCGGGTGCGATCCGCTCCGGGTCGTCAGCACCGTCACCGGGATGCCGGCCGGACCTGTGTCGGTGTCGGCATCCACAACGATGTCCGGCTCCGCCCCTGCTCGGCCGGCGGATCCGCTGCTCTGCAGCGCGCGGGCGCAGCTGAGCAGCGTGCTCATCGCCTTACGGTCGCGCGTGCGGATCGCAGCCTGCCCCGCCAGCTTTCCGCCCTCCCAGGCGAGCCCCACGGCGTGCAGACCGCGGGCCGCTGCCTCGACCGCTGTGGCGTCCACCTCTGAGTCCAGCAGCCGCACCCAGTGCGGGGCGGCGGTCGCCATCGCCGCGGTGTACCTACTCGCACCCGCCGCTGCCTCCAGCGCAGCGGCGTGCCGCATCGCGGCCTCACGGCTCTCGGCGAGGATCGCCGCCTGCAGGCCCGACCATGCCAGCGGCGCCGCCCACAACCCGGGATCCCCCAGGCTTGCGAGCAGCTCCGCCGCTTCGTCGAGGTGAGGACGTACCCAGCTCGGCTCACGCAGCCGCGTGGCGGCGATCGACAGCTCGCCGAGCTGCTGCAGCACGAACAGGTCGACGGGGTGACGCACGATCGCCTCGCGAGCGCGCCCCCACGCGGGCATCAGCGACGCGAGGTCGCCGGTGCGGCGGGTCAGCGCCACCTCCAGGGCAGCGGCGAGGAACTCGTCGCGAGGCTCGAGCTGAGCGCCGGGTGGCGACACCGCGGTGAGCGCCGACCTCGCGGCCGTGGTGGCACCGCGGAAGAGCGCGATCCAGCCGAGCAGTAACCGGTGACGGGTGGCTGCGCTGCGGCCGCCCAGACCCACCCGCACCGCCCGCTCCAGTACCGACTGCGCGACGTCGAGCTCCCCGCAGTGCACCGCGACGAGCGCGGCCAGCGCTGCCGGGGTGTCGGGAAGCAGCGCCGCGCGGTTCGACGACTCCAACAGCGACGCCGCGCGGGTCAGCTGGGACAACGCCGCGGTCGGCGAACCGGCGACCGAGTCGTACACGCCCTTGGCCATCAGCTCCTCGGCGCCGGCGAGCAGCGTCGGCGGACGGGGCGGGGCGCCGGGTGCCCGGGCCGGGCCGCGCAGCACCTCGCGCGCCTCGTCGAGCGCGCCGGTGCCGATCAACGCCGGCACCGACAGCACGGCTGCGCTGCCCATCGAGGCGCTGCCCATCCAGCGGTACAGCTCCGCGCTGCGAGCGAGCATGCCCCGGCGGGCGAGAACGGCCGCTGCCACAGTGCCGGCCCGGACGGCGTCCGCCGGTGGCGCCTGGCCAGGGTCCGAGAGCACCTGGTCGGCCTGGGCGAGGGCCAGGTCGAGATCACCGGCCAGCATCGCCGCCTCGGCCCGGCGCGCCGCGAGCTCCAGAGCGGGCGAGCCCGCACGGACCGCGGCTTCGAAGTACTCGCCGGCTGCAGGGGCGCCCGTCCGCAATGCCTCCTCCGCGGCTGCGGTGAACACCGCCGCCACCCTCGCTCCGCTCGCACCCGCGGCGAGGAGCCCACGGGCGGCGGCGAGGACGTTGCCCCCGCGGTTCAGCTCGATCTCGGCCAGCGCCCGCCGCATCTCCACGTGCGACGCCTGTGGCGTATGCGCCAACACCGCCGCCGAGACCAGCGGCACCGCCATGCCGTCGGCGGTCAGCAGGCCGGCTGCGCGCGCGGCCTCCACGAACTCGTCGAGCTGCGCCGCGCCGTCACCGTCCGGCAGGCCGAGGAGCGGGACGAGGACCTCGGCCTCCAGGGACGCACCGAGCGCGCGGGCCAGCAGGAGCCCGCGAACCCCTGGCCCGAGGCTCTGCACCGCGTAGCCGAGCTGCGCCAGCAGCCCCGCGGGCGGCCGGCTCGGCGTGCCGATCCGGGTGCGGTCCGGACCGGCCTGCTCGACGAGGGCGGTCAGCAGCCGATCGACCAGCGCCGGTGACCCGGCCGTCTGGACGAGTACCTGGTCGACGAGCTCTGCGGGCGCGTGCTCGGGCGTGCCGGGCCGGCTGCCGAGGAGCAGACCGGCCCGGACGGACACGCCGGCGCGGTCGAGCGCGTCGAGCACCACCGGGGGCCGGCTCACGGCCAGCGTCGCGCCGAGGGCAGCGGTGCCCGCGGGGCGCGGCCACGGCCGGTGGGCGACCACGACGTAGCCGTGCGGAGCCGCAGCCACCTCAGCGAGTCGGTCCAGCTCGGCCGGGCTCAGCAGATGGGTGTCGTCCACCAGTAGTGCCGTGTCGGGCGCGAGAGGGTCACCGGGCGCCGGCACGTCGTGCCGGACGGCGACGCCGGCGTCCCGGAAGGCTCCTGACATCGCCTCGAGGAGCACGGTCTTGCCGTGGCCGCCCGTGGCGATGATGTCCACCCTGCGCACCCCTGCGCCCGCGGCGGCCGCCTCGCGCACGAGCCGCCGGGCCACCGGTGCGCCTGCCACCGCACCCTCCGACGCGAGCCCCTGGACCGGCTGAGTTCGCGTCGACACCAGCTGACCCCCGTCGTGCGTCTGTTCGATGGGCGCCCGGGAGCCTACCGAGAGTGGCGAGCGTCTCCACGGGCCACCGCCGTGAACAGGAGGAATGTCCGCCGATCGGGTCAGCGGGTGCCGCCATCCGGAGTCAGGCAAGTCCTCGACCCACGATCGAGGGGTGGAGATGGTCACAAGGGCAGCTGTTGCCCAATCATGATCTCTGCACTATCAAGTGGTCGTTCTCGGCGACGTCCCCAAAACGGACATCGGCGGCCGGCGCGGCGGAGGGAAGCACGCAGTGCACGAAGAAACGGACATTCCGGTCGTCGTACTCTGCGGAGGGCAGGGCACACGTATTCGCGAAGCCAGCGAACGGCTACCGAAGGGCATGGTCGAGATCGGCGGCCGCCCGATCCTCTGGCACATCATGAAGCTCTACAGCCACTACGGCTACCGCCGCTTCGTGCTGTGCCTCGGCTACAAGGGCTGGGAGATCAAGCGGTTCTTCCTCGACTATCGCGCCCACATGTCCGACTTCACGCTGTCGCTGTCCACGGGCGACCATCAGCCGCAGTTTCGCAACGGCGTTGCCGACGAGAACTGGGAGATCACTTTTGCCGAGACCGGACTCGCGGCCGGAACCGGCGCCCGATTGCGTCGCATTCGCCACTACATCGACACGCCTCGATTCATGGTGACCTACGGAGACGGCGTGAGCGCCGTGGACATCGCGAATCTGGCAGCTGTTCATGCGAAAGGTGGCCGCGTCGGCACGGTCACGGGGGTGCACCCGACATCGAAGTTCGGCGAGATGCAGGTCGTGGGGAACGTCGTCTCGGAGTTCAACGAGAAGCCCACGCATGTCGACGGCTGGGTCAGCGGCGGGTACTTCGTGTTCGAGAGATCTTTCCTCGACGACTATCTCGACGACGACGAGGATCTGTTCCTCGAAGCCTCACCGCTGCAGAAACTCGCCCGCAACCAGCAGCTCACGGTGAACAAACACGAAGGCTTCTGGGCCGCGATGGACACCTACAAGGACTACGAATGGCTCAACAAGCACTGGGCCACGGGCAAGGCCCCCTGGAAACTGTGGGAGGAAGGATCCCGCGGCTGGTGACGCCCCGGCGGCGTTGACGCGCGCAGCGCGTCAACGCACCAGCGACGTGGGAGTCGAGAGGAGCCTGCGCCAGTCCTCGGCTCCGACGAGGGACACAGCACCGGGGCCGACGGGATCGGCCTGGGCCTCGACCAGGACGCGCGCCGCCCGGGCCGCCTCCCCGTCCTCACCCGGCGCCACGGCGCGCACGAGCAGCGGCCAGGACTCGCCGCCGATCATGCCGTTGACCTCCTCCGTGCGGTGGACCGTCTGGAACTGACGCACGGCATCGGAGGTCGTGCGGTCGAAGCTCCCGCTCGGCTGCACGTCGGTCATGCCCGCGTCCCGTAGAAGATGCTGTGCGGCGGCCACCGCAGGCCCTTGGTCGGCCACCCGCAGCAACGGCCACGACTCCTTCATCGCGACCCGGGTGGTGAGATGCTGCCCGAGCACGCCCGCGACCTCGCTGCGCAGTTGCGGCAACATGCCGTAGAGGACGTCACCCGGGCAGGCCGTGTCCTTGAAGTCGCGGTGCCCGAAGATCTCGGTCGGCTCGATGTCGTACTGGTTGCAGATGTAGGCGCACATGTCACGCAACCGGTTCCAGAGCACGGTCGGCGGACCGACCGCGGTGTAGGTGCCCTCGTTCTCGATGCCGATGGCCACGACGTTCTGCCCCGTGCAGTGCGCCCCCTCGACCTGGCGCTCGCCTCGCTCCAGCACCTCGAGGCTGCGGTGCCTGCCCTCGAGCACGTAACCGCCGCGGCTGATCGTGAAGTGCTGTCCGGTGTCGAGCCATCCGCGGTTGTCCATGTGGAAGTTCTGGATACCGCGGGCGAGCCGGTCGGCCGCTTCGCGGCTCACGTCGGCCTGGTTGGGGGTGGCCGTGTGATGAACGAGAATCTTGACCGGTCGCTGGTTCCAGATCGGCACGATGTCGCTGTTCGGACGGGCCCCCCATCCGTCGCAGTCGATGATCTCCGGCTCGCCGGCCCAGGCGTTGCCGGTGGTCACCAGGGCGCCGGTAGTGGCGACAACGGCCAGCCCACCGATGATGAATCCCCGGCGGGACACGTAATCCCGAGCCACATCGCCTCCGTCACGACCGTCGCATTGTTCTCATTCGCCTCACCGAGACCATGCGTCACAGCGCGCGGAAGGCACAACCGATGGACTCGAAGGTGTGAAGCGGGCTGGGGCCTCTGGGTGCCTTGTCCCTGTTACCCGTGGGTAATATGCTCGTTGTTACCGGCGAGTAGTCAGTGGTGAGGAGTCCCGGACATGGGCCACTTCAGGAGCAACCTGCGCGATCTCGAGTTCAACCTGTTCGAGGTGTTCCGAGTGCAGGACCGGCTGGACACCGCGCCGTTCGACGGGGTCGACATCGACACCGTCCGAGGGGTGCTCAAGGAGCTGAACGCCGTGGCCACGGGGCCGCTGGCCGAGTCGTTCGCCGACGCCGACCGCAACCCGCCCGTCTTCGACCCGGCTACCCACACCGTCACGCTGCCGCAGTCGCTCAGGGACGCCTACAAGGTGCTCTGGGACGGCGAGTGGTGGCGGCTGGGCCTGCCCACCGAGCTCGGCGGCTACGGCATCCCGCCCACCGTGCAGTGGGCCGCGGCCGAGCTCATCCTCGGCTCGAACGCCGCGGCGTTCATGTACCTGGCCGGCCCCAGCTTCGCGGCCGTGGTCCACCGCAACGGCACCGACGAGCAGAAGCGCTGGGCCGAGCTGATGATCGACCGCGGCTGGGGCGCCACGATGGTGCTGACCGAGCCCGACGCGGGATCCGACGTGGGCGCCGGGCGCACCAAGGCGGTGCAGCAGGCCGACGGGAGCTGGCACGTCGAGGGCGTGAAGCGCTTCATCACCTCGGCGGAGCACGACCTCACCGAGAACATCATGCATCTCGTGCTGGCCCGCCCCGAGGGTCCGGGGATCGCGCCACGAGCCGGCACGAAGGGCCTGTCGCTCTTCCTCGTGCCGAAGTTCCTCTTCGACTCCGAGACCGGTGAGCCCGGCGAGCGCAACGGCGCCTTCGTCACGAACGTCGAGCACAAGATGGGCCTCAAGGCCTCCACCACCTGCGAGCTCACGTTCGGCCAGCACGGCGTCCCCGCGAAGGGCTGGCTGCTCGGCGACGTGCACGACGGCATCGCGCAGATGTTCGAGGTGATCGAGTACGCGCGGATGATGGTGGGCACCAAGGCCATCGGCACGCTGTCGGCGGGCTACCTCGCCGCGCTGGAGTACGCGAAGGAACGCGTCCAGGGTGCCGACCTGCCGAGGATGCTCGACAAGGCCGCCCCGCGCGTCACGATCACCCACCACCCGGACGTCCGCCGCATCCTCATGCTGCAGAAGGCGTACGCCGAGGGGCTGCGCGCCGTGTACACCTACACGGCCACCTACCAGGACCGTATCCGCATCGGGCAGGCCGCTGGCGAGGACGTCACGCTCGCCGAGAAGGTGAACGACCTGCTGCTCCCGATCGTCAAGGGGGTCGGGTCGGAGCGCGCCACCGAACAGCTGCTGCTTTCACTGCAGACGCTGGGCGGCTCGGGTTACCTGCAGGACTACCCCATCGAGCAGTACATCCGCGACGCCAAGATCGACTCGCTGTACGAGGGCACAACCGCGATCCAGTCGCTCGACTTCCTCTTCCGCAAGATCGTGCGGGACAACGGGCAGGCGATCGGGCACGTCGCCGGCGAGATCCAGGCCTTCCTCGACGCGGAGGCGGGCAACGGGAGGCTCAAGGAGGAGCGGGCGCTGCTCGGTGTGGCCCTCGCCGACGTCCAGGGCATGCTCGCGGCCCTGACGGGATACCTGATGGCCTCCGCGCAGGACCCGTCGAGCACCTACAAGGTCGGGCAGCACACCGTCCGGCTGCTGATGGCCGTGGGCGACCTGCTCATCGGCTGGCTGCTGTTGCGCCAGGCCGAGGTTGCGCTCACGGCGCTGAGTCAGGACGGGGCCGGTCCGGTCAAGGACGCCGCCTTCTACGAGGGGAAGGTGGCTGTGGCCCGGTTCTTCGCCAAGACCGTGCTCCCGCTGCTCACGGCCCAGCGCGTGGTGGTCGAGACGGCCGACAACTCGCTGATGGAGCTGTCCGAAGCAGGCTTCTGAACCCAGGAGCAGTGACGGCAGGGCCGGGGGCGGCATTCGCCCTCGGCCCTGCCCGTTGAGTACGCCCGCCGGCTATCCGGCCGCGATGTAGCTCTGCAGCTGTTCGCGTTCGGACTCGAGCAGGTCGATCCGCGCCTTGACCAGGTCGCCGATGCTCACGATCCCGGCCAACTGACCCTCGACCACCACCGGTAGGTGCCGGAACCGGCGGTTGGTCATCACGGCCGCGATGTCCGCCACGCTGTCGCCGGGAGCACAGGTGGTGACCCCGGTGATCATGATGTCGCCGACCCTGACCTCCAGCAGCCCCGGCCCGGCGACGTCGAGCCTGCGCACGACATCACGCTCGGAGACGATTCCGACCAGCTCCCCGCCGTCGACGACGGGCAGCGCCCCCACGTTGTGGGTGGCCAGTTGGGAGATCAGCTCGGCGACAGTGACGCTCGGGTCGACCGTCGCCACGTCACTGCCCTTGCTCCGCAGCACGTCCGCGATACGCATGTCGAGCCTCCGTTCCCTTCGGCTTTGACCGAGGGTACGAATGTGAGCTGGATCGCGAAAGACCTGACGCCCGAGAAAGATCGCTGAGCACCCCTCGGCTCACGGCCCACAGACGACGATCGGCGACGGGTTGTACCGCACCGTGCGGGTCTCGTGGCGTGCCTCGCCCGTGCTGATGTTGCGCAGTGTGCGGGTGTCGGTGATGGTGAACCCGGGCGCGCCCTGGCTCGGGCTGCACGGTTCGCCGGCCGGGATCGTCACGGTGGTGGGGGCCGTCGGGTTGGTGCGCGGACCCGGAGTGGACGTCACCTCGTAGACCTTCGTGCCGTAGAGCCGAACGGTGAGCGAGCTCGGCGTCCACACCGTCTGGATCATCACACCGGTCGGGTTGTCGTTGCGGAACTTCAGGTCGATGGAGCCCTCGAAGACGGTGGCCTCGCGACCGGCGGGGTAGCGGCTGATGTAGAAGCTGTGTTCCTTGTGCGCCACGTTGGCCATGCCCGCGAAGTACGACGCGTTGTAGAGCGTGGTGGCCACCTGGGAGACACCGCCGCCGATGCCGCGCGAGGCGTGGCCGTCGGAGATGATGCCTGCCTCGACGTAACCGTGGCTCGCGTCGCGCGGCTCCGTGGCCTGGTTGAGGCTGAACGTCTCCCCGGGCTTCACGATCATCCCGTTGATCTGCTCCGCAGCCCGCTTGATGTTGCGCCCGGAGTCGGCGGCGAAACCGCCGGTGGTGAACTCGCCGATCACACCGGTGATGCCGAGCGCGTTCAGTTCCTCGGTGGTGAGCTCGGCCGGCTGGTCGCCGTAGACAGCGGTGATCTCGCGCTCACCCGTGCCGGTGAGCACGTCGAGCAGGGGCGCGAGGCTGGCCTCGTAGTCGACCCCGCGACCGTCCTGCGAGGGGACGACGACCGGCCTGCCGGAGGAGAAGTCGAGCGACGCATCGCGACCCGGACGCTCCGACTCCGCCAGCTGCGGCTTGAGCGCATCGGTGATGGCAGCGGCGTTGATCTCCGGCACGAGGTTGCCAGCATCAGCGCGGAACGTCAGGGCCGACGCGATGACCTCCGGCGTGACGGTGCCGGTGGTGCCGCCCTCTCCGATCATCTCGACCGGTCCCGACACGGCGGGGCGGGCGACCTGGTCGATCGCGGCGACGACGTCCTCGGGGCTGGTGGACGGCGGGAGCACGGTGAGCGGAAGGGCCACCGGCAGGCCTACGGCCCATTCGTTCTGCAGCACGCCGGCCGCCGCGGGCACGTCGAGCTTCTGGCCCGGCACCGGGTCGACCGGGACCGGCTCGGTGCCGTCGAACCGCACCGAGCCCTCGACCGGCGCCTTGTCGACGATCGGCGACAGCTCCTCCAGCGCCGCGTTGAGCGCCTCGCCGTCGCTCCTCGTGACGACACCGACCTCGCGCTCGCTGAAGAACGACGTGATGCGGGTGATCGGGTTGAGCGGCTGCGACTCGGCCTCGGCCAGCGTGGCGTCCCAGTCGATGGCCAGGCCGGCAGCGGCAGGATCGATCTCGCTGCGGGCCTCCCCGACGCTGACCTGGATCGGTTGCTGCGTGCGGGGATCGATCTCGCTGTGCAGCCGCTGCTCGGCCTCGTCGAGACCGAGGCCGCCCACCCGCACGCCCGCGACCGTGACCCCACGGGGCATCGATCCGGAGTTGATCACCAGGTCACCGACGTAGAGCAGGGCCAGCGCGCCGACCATGCCGGTGAGCAGAAGGATCCGGCGCTTGCGCTTGCGCACGGGAGGCTCGCCGGGGGCGGCCGCCTGCGGGCCCGGACCGCCGGTGGGCGGGGGCATCGGAGGGGACGCGATCGAGGTGGTGGTGGCGTCGACGGAGGGGGCCAGGAAGGCGGTGGCGCTACCGACCGGGGGCACGAGCGGAATGCGCTCGGTGGCGGGCTCCGCCGGCTGTGGGGGCGCTGCAGGGGCCGGCGCAGGAGGGATCGGCGCGGGAGCGGCCGGCGCGACGGCCCGCGGGATCATCTGGGTGGCTTCCTGGTCGACCGGGTTGAACCAGGCGGTCGACGCGGAGCGGCCGGCGGTGGCCGGAGCGGTGCCCCCGGCGCGGACGGCCGTGGTCGGCGCCTCGCCCTGCGCCGGGCCTCCCGCATTCCGCCCGGCGAGAGCCGGAGCGCCCGCTCGGGGCTGGTCGCGCGTGGGTGCGGTGGCGGGAGCGTTGGCAGCGGCGAGCGGCGTGCGGTCGGTAGGAGCCTCGTCGTCACCGGGCGCGGAGCCGCCGACGGCAGTGCGGACGGTCGGGCTCTCGTCGGCGTCGGGACCGTCGGGCTCCTGGTGCGGGCGCGGCCTGGGGCGCGGCGCGGCCCGGGTGCCCTCGGCGGGCGGGCCGGACGGCGTCTGCTCCGCGGGGCGGGCGGCGGGATTCTGCGCGGGCGGCACAACTGCGCCGCCGGTGGCCTCGGTTGCGGGCTGGGCGATCTCGACAGCGGCGGTGGCGTCCAGTACGGGCTCGGCACCGGTCGGCGCGTCGGCCGTGGGCTCGACGGGACCGGGCTCGGTCGCCGGCGGCGATGCGTCGATCTGTCCGGCCACCTGCTCGCCCACGGTGACTGCGCTTTCCGTTCCCCCGTTGGTGCCGGACGCGCGCTCCTGCGCCTCCGGCACCTGGCCGTTCTCGTTCTCCGTCCCGTCCATGTCGGGACGGGACGTCACCTCGCCGGGCGAGGACTGCCGCTCGGGCATGAAGTCCTTTTCCCCTCGAAACTCGGACCGAACCTCACGAGGCCCGGTTCGTCACAGGTAGAGCCCCGTACCGTGCTCGGTGCGCTCGGTCGCGACGGCGTGCAACTCACGTTCCCGCAGCACCAGGTACGTCGTCCCCTGCACGTCGACCTCGTACTGGTCGTCACGGGCGAACAGCACCCGATCACCGACCTTGACGGTGCGGACATTCGCCCCCACGCCGAACACCTCTCCCCACACCAGACGTTTGGCGACCTCGGCGGTTGCCGGAATCACGATGCCGGCGCCACTGCGCCGTTCACCGTTCGTCTCCGGCTTGACCATCACACGGTCGTGCAGCATCTGGATCTCGAGCTTCGGGTCCTGCACCGGCCAGATGCTACGACCTCTGCCCGGCGTGGCCGTCGCTGACCTCGCAGATCGGGCACGCGCACCGCACTGGAACGAGAAGACCCCGCAGTGCTGTCAGGTCGGGGGTCCGACAGCACCGCGGGGTCGTACTGGGAATCGAACCGGAAGGGCGGGGCGTTACTTCACTCCTCGTAATCCTCGCCTTTCACCCGTTCGGGTCACCAGCTCACGCCTGAGTGAGGAGGAAACGCCCGAAGTGCGGCACGGTGAACGCGATCTGGCCGCGCTGGGCGGAGAAGACGAGCCCCTTCTTCAGCAGGCTGTCCCGGGCGGGCGACAGCGACGAGGCCCGTCGGGCGAGGTGTTCGGCGATCCGGGCGGTGGGCACCGGGTCGTCCCGGCCCTCCGTGATGTCGGCCATGGCCCGCAGGTACTCCCGCTCGGCGGGCGTGGCGCGCTCGTAGCGCGAGCCGAAGAACCCGACGGCGAGCTCCGCCTCGGCCTCCGGAGCCGCCAGCTTCACGTCGGCCGCGCTGATCGGGCTGCGCGTCGCGGCGTCCCACGCGGCCTTGCCGTAGGCCTGCACGAAGTAGGGGTAGCCGCTGGAGGCCTCGAACAGGGCGTCGAGGGCGTCGGTGTCGAAGGAGGCGTCCTCTCGCTCGGCGGGCGCGAGCAGGGCGAAGTCGGCGTCCGGACGGTCGAGCTGGCCGATCCGCACGTACTTGAACAGCCGCTCCGAGTAGGACTTGGACGCCGAGAGCACCGCGGGCAGGTGCGGCAGCCCGGCGCCCACCACCACGAGCGGTGCCCGCGACTGGGACAGCTCATGACAGGCGGCGCAGAGCGCCGACACGTCGTCGGGTCGCAGGTCCTGCATCTCGTCGATGAGGATCGCGACACCGGTCTCGACGTCCGCGGCCAGCTCCGCCACCTCGGTGAACAGTTCGACGAGGTCGATCTCGATGTCCCCGGAGTCGGCGCGTCCCGCCTTCACGGGCACGTCGATGCCGGGCTGCCACCGGTCGCGCAGCTTCGCCCCGTCCGGCGCGGAACGCATGGCGAACGCCTTGAGGACGCCCAGCACCTCGTCCACGCGGTCGGGGGCGCTGTGCCGCATGGCGAGATCCCGGATCGCCCGGTGCAGCGCGGCGGACAGCGGCCTGCGCAGGTCTGCGTCGGGGCGGGCCTCGATCTTTCCGGCGCCCCATCCGGCACGCACCGCCATCGAACGCAGCTCACCGAGTAGAACGGTCTTCCCGACCCCGCGCAGTCCGGTGAGCACCAGGCTGCGCTCGGGGCGTCCGCGGGACACCCGTTCGAGCACGATCTCGAACGCGTCGACCTCACGGTCGCGCCCGGCGAGCTCGGGCGGGCGCTGGCCGGCGCCAGGAGCGAACGGGTTGCGCACGGGATCCACGCATCGGACGGTATCCACGAATCTTGCCCGGATCCTAGAAGCGGCTATCGAACCCGATGGCGTGTCGCGAATCGGTTCGTATATAGCTCTCTCCGTGGATCGCTAGAAAGCGATAGAGAAGCCGATCAAGCTCGTCGGGTGCCCGCGTCGGCCAGGCAGAACAGCCCGAACGCGGCGAACCCGACGGCCACCACCACCAGCAACGACGAGCCCGATGCCGTGGCGCTCAGCGTGCGCAGGGCCGCGTCGAGCCCACCGGCCCTCCCGGGGTCGGCGAACAGCGCGGCGCTGCCGGCCAGCACGCCGACCACGCCGAGGGCGAGCGCACGTGCGAGATGACCGACCGCACCGAGCAACTCGATCGTCTGCCGCGCGATCGGGCCGAGGCGGCGCACGTCGAGGTCGCCCATGAACGTTCGTCGGAGCCCCGTGTAGGCCATGGCCCCCGCGATCACCAGGATCGTGCCGGCACCGAGCCCCAGCAGCACCCGCCCCGCCGGTAGCCCGAGCACGCCTGCCGCCACCGCCTGCGCGGTCGTCCCCCCGGCGGAGCCGAGGTCCAGCAGGTAGTCGGCGATGACGACGGCGAGCGCCGACATCGCGATCGCCTTCGCCACGGCCCCGACGCGCTTGCGTACGCGCTCGCCCCCGTCGACCCATCTGAAGCCGATCGCAGCCGCGGTGACCTGCCACAGCGCGAACGCCACCAGCCCGACAGCGGCCACCGCGAGTGCGACCAGCCCTCCCGGCGTGCGGGCGATCGTGCCGACGGCTCCCTCGGCGTCGGCCGGGGCGTCCGGCACACCGAAGGCGACCTGCAGCGCGAGCCACGCCACGAACAGGTGCACCACCCCGTACCCGACGAGCCCGATCCGCCCGAGAACGTCCACGAGGTGGCCCGGTGCGTCGGACCGGCCTTCGCGCACGAGGCTGCGCAAGCGCGTGAGGGGAGGGGCCATGGGCCGTCGATTATCCAGCCGCACTCGATCTCATACTCTTCGGGATTCTTGAATCATCGCTAGATAGGCGAAGAGAAGGCGATCTGGTTTCCTGTCGTTGTGACCGAAACGCCGATCGACCCGAACGGCCCCGAGATCGTGACCGAGGGCACCGGCTGGTTCGAGCAGCTCGGCGACCGGGCCGAGCTGAACGTGACCTTCACCGGCTTCGCCGAGAGCCGCAGCGACGCCGTCCGCGAGCTCGGCCGCCGGATGGCGGCCGCGGAACCCGCGCTGGGGCTGCCAGGGCTCATCGTCCGCAACCGCCGGTTCTGGGTGCACGACGAATGGCAGACCGACCGCGTGATCGGCTGCCGGGCCGGGGAGGACCTCGACCTGACGCTGACCGACCCCGCCGGGTTGGAGGGAGTGCTCTCGGCGATCGTCGGCGCCGAGCCGACCGGCGTGCACGGCCCGCGATGGATCCTCGCCGACCCGGCCGTCGCGCAGCGGGAGGCCCAGCGCCGGGCGGTCGAGGACGCACGACAGCGAGCGGAGGGTTACGCGGAGGCCCTCGGCGGCCGACTGGGTGCACTGCGCCGGCTGTCGGACGCACCCACCCACGGCGGTCCCGTCGCGCTGGCGGCGCGTGACTCGATGGGTGGCCCCGACGTCCGGGAGCTCGGGCTCGAACCGGAGCCGGTACGGGTCACGGCGCACTGCACGATCAGCTGGACACTCGTCACCTGACGTGCCCGTTCGACCGGTCGGCGCGACACGACGGGGTGGCGCCCGCGGCTGATCGGGTGCATACCCGACAATGTCGCCCGTGGATGTCCCCACTCCGCGTGACGACGATCAAGAACCATCACTCTTTCGTGTAACCGACCGCGGACGCCGGGCGCTGCGCCACGCACAGATCGTGCTGGGGCTGCTGGCGATCGCTGTGGCCGTGCTGGTCGGCGGAGCCGCTGCAGCGCAACAGGTGGTGCCTGCGCCCCCGCCGGGCACCACGCTCGTGGCGGCCGAACTACTCGAACCGTCGCCGCTGCCCGAGGTGGCGATGCTGAACTCCACCCTGACCACACGAGCGCGCTGGACGGCGCCGGGCGGCGCGCAGCACACCGGTCAGCTGCCGGTGGTGGCCGGGCTCGCCAAGGGCGATCACGTGCCCGTCGCGGTGGACGCCGGTGGCGCCGTGGTCGATGCCCGCGTCGGCACCGCCGACCCACTCCGTGCCGGGCTGGTGGCCGGGCTCAGCACCCTGCTCGCCTGCTGGGCGGTGCTCGCGCTGGCGGTGTCGCTGTGCCGGTCGCGGCTCGACGCCATCGACGCCGAGGACTGGGAGACCGGCTGGGCCAGGGTCGAGCCGGAGTGGAGCGGCCGCGCCTAGCTCCGCGGCTCGCCCGGCGACGGCACCGTGCCGCCCTCGATCACCAACGGCCCGTCGGACGGGCGCGGCTCCTCGACCACGTCGCCGTCCACGACCGTGCCCTGCGAGCGGATGCGGGCTGTCTTCAACCCCGGCGAGCGCCGCTCCGCGGCCTTCACGAGCCGGCGGCGCACGAGTGACCTGGTGGGCGGAAGCAGGAGCAGCAGCCCCGCCACGTCGGTGACCAGGCCCGGGACGAAGAGCAGCACGCCACCCGCGGCGATGAGCATCCCGTCGGTGACTTCCGCTGTGGGCACCTTGCGGTTGGCCATCGCATCACCGATCGCCTGCGCCGCACGCAGTCCCTCCCGGCGGGCGAGCCACAGACCGAGGATCGATCCGACCACCAGGACGAGCAGCGTCCAGCCCAACCCGATCACCGACCACAGCGCGATGAGCGCAACGATCTCGACGACGAGGTACAGGAGGACGAACGCCATACCGTAGTAACGCACGAGATGGCCTCCGTGCTCCCGACCTCGTGGTCACGGATCGGTCACCCGAGTGAAACATCCGCCCTGGCCGGGGGGCCGTTCACCAGGTGAGAGCGAGCGACGGATCGGTGAGCAGAGCGCCGACGTCGGCGAGGAACCGCGACCCCTGCTCGCCGTCGACCAGCCGGTGGTCGAACGACAGCGCGAGCTGGCAGACCGTACGGACCGCCAGTTCGCCCTCGACCACCCACGGCATCGGCTTGATGGCCCCCACGGCGAGGATCGCCGCCTCACCCGGGTTCAGGATCGGGGTGCCCGTGTCGACGCCGAAGACCCCCACGTTCGTGATCGTGAAGGTGCCACCGACGAGGTCGGCCGGGAGTGTCCGGCCGGCCCGTGCCGTGGCGGTGAGCTCGCCCAGCGCCGCGGCAAGCTCCCGCAGGGTGAGCGTGTCGGCGTCGCGCATCTTGGGGACGATCAGCCCCCGCGGAGTGGCCGCCGCGATCCCGAGCTGCACCCGGTCGTAGTAGACGATCTCGCCCGCCGCTTCGTCCCAGGACGCGTTGACCTCCGGGGTGCGCCGGGCCGCGAGGCACACCGCCTTGGCGACGAACGCCAGCGGCGTCAGCTTGACCTCGGCGTACTCCCGCGTGCCACGCAGCCGGTCGCGCAGCGCCATGGTCTCGGTGATGTCGACGGCCAGGAACTCGGTGACGTGGGGTGCGGTGAATGCGCTGCTCACCATCGCCGCCGCGGTGGCCTTGCGGACCCCACGGATCGGCTCGCGCCGCACCCCACCGGCCGAGGGTGTGGGGGCGGACACGGGCGCGGCGGGCGCGGCAGCGGCGGCCGTGACGTCCTCCCGCGTGATCACGCCACCGGCACCGGAACCGGCGAGGGACCGTAGGTCCACGCCGAGGTCCTTCGCGAGCTTGCGGACCGGGGGCTTGGCGAGCGGAACCGGCCCCGCGCTCGTCCCGTTCCGCGCACCCTCCTTCGTACCGACGGCACTCTCGCCCGGCAGGTCCGGACCAGCGCGCCGCTCGTCCGGCTTCGGGGGTGCGGGGGGTGCGGAGGCGGGGGCGCGGCGGGGACGGCGCTGGACCGAGCCCGGCCGGGGGCCGTAGCCGACGAGCGTGGCGATACGGCCGTCCGCTCCCGCCTCTCCGATCTTCGCGCCTGCCTCCTCGGTGTCGGCGGCCGGCGGTGCGGCGGCGGGGGCGCCTGCCTCGGCGGTCTCGATCGCGATGATCGGAGCCCCGACGGGGACGGTCTGCCCCGGCTCGACCAGCAGCGCGCCCACCGTGCCCGCGTACGGGCTCGGCAGCTCGACCGCGGCCTTGGCCGTCTCGATCTCCACGATGACCTGGTTGACGGAGACGGTGTCGCCGGGGGCGACGTGCCAGGTGACGACCTCGGCCTCGGTCAGCCCCTCGCCGACGTCCGGCATGGCGAACTCACGACGCATCCCCGTCACCAGGCCAATGAGCGGTCGACGGCGTCCAGAACCCGGTCGAGATCGGGGAGGTAGTCCTCCTCGCACTTCGACGGTGGGTAGGGGGTGTCGAATCCCGCGACCCGGATGACCGGCGCCTCCAGGGAGTGGAAGCACAACTCCTGCACCCTCGCTGCCACCTCTGCGGTGATCGAGGATTCCGACGGAGCCTCCGAGACGACGACCAGCCGCCCGGTACGGCGGACGGACTCGACGACAGGACCGAGATCCAACGGCGACAGCGTGCGCAGGTCGATCACCTCGATGTCATGGCCATCTGCCTCGGCAGCCGTGGCGGCCTCCAGGCACGTGCGCATCACCGGGCCGTAACCCGCGAGCGTCAGCGTCGAACCGGATCGGGCCACCCGTGAGGCGAAGAGCGGTAGCGGCGTGGCGTCGAGGTCGACCTCGGCCTTCTCCCAGTACCGCCGCTTCGGCTCGAAGAAGATGATGGGGTCGTCGGAGGCGATGGCCTGCTGGATCATCCAGTAGGCGTCCACCGGGTTGGAGCACGCCACGACCTTCAGCCCCGCGATGTGGGCGAAGAACGACTCCGGCGACTCACTGTGGTGCTCGACCGCACCGATGCCTCCGCCGAACGGGATGCGCACCACCACCGGCATCCGCACCTTGCCCTGCGAACGGAAGTGCAGCTTCGCGAGCTGGGAGCTGATCTGGTCGAACCCGGGGAAGACGAACCCGTCGAACTGGATCTCGCACACCGGCCGGAAGCCCCGGATCGCGAGGCCGACGGCGGTGCCGATGATCCCCGACTCCGCCAGCGGCGTGTCGAGTACGCGCTGCTCGCCGAAGTCCTTCTGCAGCCCGTCGGTGACCCGGAAGACGCCGCCCAGCTTGCCGACGTCCTCGCCCATCACGAGAACCTTCGGGTCGCGCTCCATCGCCGCGCGTAGACCGTCGTTCAGCGCCTTGGCCAACGTGAGAACGGTCATCTCAGGCCCCTTCCCCGCTCGCGCCGGAGAGGGATCCCTCGGGCTCGAACGACTCGTGGTAGGCGAGGAACTCCTCCCGCTGGGCGTCGATCGTGGGGGAGCCTCCCGCGTAGACCTCCGAGAACATCCGGTCAGGAGCGGGCGGGGGCATCTGCAGGCAGAACTCGCGGAACCGGGCGGCCAGCTCGTCGGACTCGGCCTGCACCTCGGCGAAGAACTCCTGCCCGACACCGTGCTCGCGGACCAGGTTGACCCGCACCCGCTCGATCGGGTCCTTGAGCTTCCACAGCTCCAGCTCGTCGGCCAACCGGTAGCGCGATGGATCGTCCGACGTGGTGTGCGCGTCCATGCGGTAGGTGAACGCCTCGATGAGCACCGGCCCGTTGCCGCTGCGGCACTCCTCCAGCGCCCAGCGGGTGACGGCCAGGCAGGCGAGCACGTCGTTGCCGTCGACCCTGATACCGGGGAAGCCGTATCCACCGGCCCGCTTGTAGAGCGGCACCCTGGACTGACGCTCGGTGGGCTCCGAGATCGCCCACTGGTTGTTCTGGCAGTAGAAGACCACCGGGGCGTCGTAGACCGCGGCCCACACGAAGCCCTCGTGGACGTCGCCCTGGCTCGTGGCGCCGTCGCCGAAGAAGCAGATCGTGGCCTCGTTGACCGATCCGACGTCGGTCCCCTCGCCGACCGCGTTGCCGACCCGGCCCTCGAACCGCTGGCCCATCGCGTAGCCGGCGGCGTTGAGGCACTGGTTGCCGATGACGATCGTGTAGAGGTGGAACCGGGTGGCCTTCGGGTCCCAGCCGCCATGGTCGGTGCCGCGGAAGATCCCGAGCAGCTCGGTGGGATCGATTCCCCTGGTCCAGGCCACCCCGTGCTCCCGGTAGGACGGGAACGCCATGTCCTGGGGCTGCAGTGCGCGGCCCGCGCCGATCTGCGCGGCCTCCTGCCCGAGCAGCGGCACCCAGATGCCGAGCTGGCCCTGTCGCTGCAGCGCGTTGGCCTCGCGGTCGAAGCGGCGCACCAGCACCATGTCGCGGTAGAGCCCGCGCAGGGCGGCGACGTCGAGGTCGGTGGCGTAGCGGTCGAAGCGGGGGTCGGGCACCCGCTCGCCCTCGGGCGTCAGGAGTTGGACGAGATCGGGGTCGCCCTCGTCGGTGCCCTTCAGGCCGGCCAGCACCTGCTCGCGGCTCGGGTGCTGCTCGGCGCTCAGGGTGGCGGGCGGTACCCACTCATGCGGGACGGTCACGGTTGCCTCCTCGTGCTCGGGACCCGCAACCGCTCGTGGCGGCACGGGGCGGGCGCGTGTTCGAACCCGACGCCCGGGTGAGGGCGCCGCATCCGGGCGCTGGCGCAATCCTGGCACGATCGCCCCGGCGAGCGGGAGCAACGTCCGCATGCACAAACGGCACGTCCCCCGGCCGGGGACGTGCCGTTGTCGGACCTGCAGTCGGCTGTCAGCGCTCCGGTGTTCCCGGGTACGACTGGCCGGGCTGCGGCGTGGTGCTGCCGGGGGGCCGGTTGAAGTTCGCAGGGCGCTCGTAAGCGGGGTTGTACCCGTTGCCGCCGGCACCGGGGGTCTGCCGGATGCCGGCAAGGCCCTTCGCCTTCTGGGCGACGCCGCTGATCTGGCCCGAGTACTTGCCCTTCGTCTGCTTGTCGACGAACTGGGCAGCCTGGTCGACGAACTTGGCCGCCTGTTCCGGGTTGCTCTTGGCGTAGCGGCGCGCGACCTCCGCGACCGTGGCCAGCGTGGCCAGCTTTCTGAACAGCGGCATTGCGCTCCTCCGTGGTTGTGGTGCGACCGCGGACAGCGCGTCGACGCTGTCCCTGTTGTCCTTGTACCCAGCCTAGCGCCGTCGCTCACCTGGCATCCGCAAGGCGTCACGGAGCGTGACGTCACACAACAGTGACCAATCCGTGAGTGCCCATACGTGGGTGAAATGGCAGCATCCCGGCGTAGCTCCCCGTCAGGTATCGGAGGTCATCGTGCACGCCACCACTCGTTCGTTACCGACTGTGCTCGCCGCTGCTGCGCTGACCGTGGTCCTCGCCGGCTGCGGCGCCAGCGGGGACGGCAGCGGTGGCACATCCGCCGACTCGGTGACCGCAGGCGCTCTCCCGGCCGCGCCGAAGGACAACGCGCTCGCGGCGATGGTGCCCGCCTCGGTCGCGAGCGACGGCCGGCTCGTGTTCGGCACGGATGCGTCGTATCCCCCCAACGAGTTCACCGCCCAGGACGGCACCACCATCATCGGGATGGACGTGGACCTCGGCACGGCCGTGGCCCAGAAGCTGGGGCTCACTCCGGAGTTCCAGAACAGCGCGTTCTCCGGGATCATCCCGGGCATCGAAGGTGCCCGCTACGAGCTGGGCATCTCCTCGTTCACGATCAACGACGAGCGCGTCCAGACCGTGGACATGGTCAGCTACTTCTCGGCAGGCACCAGCCTGGCGGTGAAGGCCGGCAACCCGGACGGCATCACGGCCGACAACCTGTGCGGCCGCGGGGTCGGCGTGCAGGCAGGCACCGTGCAGGTTGACGACATCGCTGCGCGCAGCAAGGCCTGCACCGATGCCGGCAAGGCGGCGATCCAGGTCACCGAGCTGCAACAGCAGACCGACGTGACACTCGCGCTGACGTCGAACCGCATCGCCGCGATGCTGGCCGACTCGCCGGTCGCCTCCTACGCCGTCACCACCACCAGCGGAGCCGTCGAGGTGATCGGGGAACCGTGGGACACAGCGCCCTACGGCATCATCCTGGGCAAGAACCAGGGGCAGTTCGCCCGGGCCGTGCAGGGTGCCCTGCAGTCCCTGATCGCCGACGGGACCTACAAGACGATCCTCGAGAAGTGGAACGTGTCCAACGGCGCGATACCCACTTCCGAGATCAGCAGCTGATCACGCCGCGGCCGTGCTCCGTCAGGTACCGGAGGTCACCGTGTACGCCACCTGTTCGTTACCGGCTGTATTCGTCACGGTTCCGTCCGCGAACCGTCGGAGTGGTGGGGGACCCGAGGGACACAGCGCGGTACGGCATCATCCTGGCCGAGAACCACGGGCAGTCCGCACAAGCCGTGCGGGGTGCTGTGAAGTCCGTGATGACCGACGGAACCTACAAGACGATCCTCGAGAAGTGGAACGTGTCCAACGGCGCGATACCCACTTCCGAGATCCGGAGCTGATCTCGCAGTGACCACCTCTTCGCCCGTCGAGACGACGCGGCGGCCGCCGCCGATCAAGGCCGTGCCCGTCCGGCACCCCGGCCGCTGGCTCGCGGTCGCCGTGCTGGCCGTGCTGGCGGCGATGCTCGTCAACACGATCCTCACCAACCCTGGCTTCCGCTGGCCGGTGGTCGGGGAGTACCTCTTCTCCCCACCGGTGCTGAACGGCCTGAGCAACACGCTCGTGCTGACCGTTCTGTCGATGGCGATCGGCATCGTCGGCGGCATCGCGCTCGCGATCATGCGGCTGTCGCCGAACCCGGTGCTCTCCAGCGTCTCGGCCGTCTACATCTGGCTGTTCCGCGGCACACCGCTGATCGCGCAGCTGCTGTTCTGGAACTTCCTGGCCGCGCTCTACCCGCGGCTCGCGCTGGGCATCCCGTTCGGCCCGGAGTTCATCTCGTTCGACACGAACCAGCTGATCAACCAGTTCGCGGCATGCCTGCTCGGCCTCGGCCTCAACGAGGCGGCCTACATGGCCGAGATCGTGCGCGGCGGGCTGCAGTCGGTGGACCATGGCCAGTCGGAGGCGGCGGGCGCGCTGGGCATGTCCCGGGCCCAGACGCTGCGGCGGATCGTGCTGCCCCAGGCCATGAGGGTGATCATCCCGCCCACCGGCAACGAGACCATCTCGATGCTGAAGACCACCTCGCTGGTGGTCGTGATCGGCTACTTCGAGCTGCTCACCTCGGTGCAGCGGATCTACTCCACCAACTTCCAGACGATCCCGCTGCTCATCGTGGCCGCCGCCTGGTACCTGGCACTGACGTCGCTGCTCTCGATCGGGCAGGGCTTCATCGAGCGCCACTACGGGCGGGGCACGAGTCGCGGTCCCACGGGCTCACGGCTGTTGTCGTGGCGGGCCCCCGAGCAGGCACGGTGACGACATGACCACACCCATGGTCGAAGCGATCGAGGTCCACAAGAGCTTCGGACACGTCGAGGTGCTCCGCGGCATCGACATGACCGTCATGCCCGGCGAGGTCGCCTGCGTCATCGGCCCGTCCGGATCGGGCAAGTCCACGTTCCTGCGCTGCATCAACCACCTCGAACGCATCGACGCCGGCGCCATGCGGGTGAGCGGCCAGCTCATCGGCTACCGCGAGTCCGGCGGCAAGCTCCACGAGCTGCGCGAGTCGGAGGTGGCGCGGCAGCGGCGCGACATCGGCATGGTGTTCCAGCGGTTCAACCTGTTCCCGCACAAGACCGCAGCCGAGAACGTCATGGAGGCGCCGCGCACCGTCCGCCGGGAGCCGAAGCGGCAGGCCCGGGAGCGCGCGATGGCGCTGCTGGACCGCGTCGGGCTCTCGGAGAAGTACGACTCCTACCCCTCCCAGCTCTCCGGAGGGCAACAGCAGCGGGTGGCGATCGCACGGGCGCTGGCGATGAGCCCGCGGCTCATGCTGTTCGACGAGCCCACCTCGGCGCTGGACCCCGAGCTCGTCGGCGAGGTGCTCGACGTGATGCGCGGTCTCGCCCGCGAGGGCATGACGATGGTCGTGGTGACCCACGAGATGGGGTTCGCCCGCGAGGTCGGCGACACACTGGTGTTCATGGACGAGGGCCGCATCGTCGAGGCAGGCGATCCGCGCCAGGTACTCACCAACCCACGGCACCAGCGCACGCAGGCGTTCCTGTCGAAGGTGCTGTAGGAGGGTGCTGAGCAACTCCGCCCGTAGCGAGCGGTGATCCAGGTGGTGGCATCGCAAGGCGGAGGAGGGGCCGATACCGCTGTTGTATCGGGCCCGACGACAACGCCGCGAGGGCGCCGCCTGGGCGCCGCGCAGTAGGGCCGAGTTGTTCAGCGCGCTCCTAATCAGCGGCGGGCGCTGCGGCGCAGCGCGTGCACGGTGGCGTCGGCCCGGCCCCTGGCGCCGATCTTGGAGTAGATCCGCGTGACATGCTGCTCCACCGTGGACACGCTGATCGACAGTTCGGACGCGATCTGCTTGTTCGCCCGGCCGCCTGCGATGAGGTCGAGCACCTCGGCCTCGCGTGCGGTGAGCCCGTCGGGATCCGTGCCTTCCTGCGCGGGGCCGCGGTCGAGCGCCAGCGCCAGCACCTCCCCGGGGGACAGGTCCTGGCCGCTCGCCCAGGCCGAAGCGAACGCCGCCTCGCCGAGTCCGGCCCTCGCCGAGGCGACCGCTTGGCGCATCCCCTCCTGGTCGGGTGCGGAGACGTAACCACCCGCGTCGACGCGCGACAGCAGCGCCTCCGCGGCCGAGAAGAGCCGGACCGCGCGCGGCACGTCGGCGTCCACCGTGGCGAGCCCTTGCAGGCAGAAGGCCACGTTCGGCGCGTCACCCACCTCGGCGGCCAGTCGCAGCCCCTCCCGGAAGTGGGCGGCGGCGTCGGCATCGCGCCCGGCGTCCATGGCCACGCCCGCGAGCAGGTGCGACGCCATCGCCGCGCCCTCCCGGTCACCCACCGACCCGGCCAGGTCGAGTGCCCTGCGCCCCTGCTCCTCCGCCCGGTCGAGCCTGCCCTCGCGCCGGGCGACCGTGCCGAGGAAGCACGACATGAACGACGCCGCCCATTGCTGCCCGCAGGACAGCGCCAGCCCGACCCCCCGCTCGAGCAGCTCGACGCCCCGCTCCTGCTCCTCGAGGCCGATCGCGGCGAACCCGGCGCTGCTCAGCGCGTAGGTCTCGACAGCGGTGTCGCCCACACCGTGGGCGAACCGGATACTGGATTCGAGCAGGTCTGCGGCCGTCCGGTAGTCGGCCTGCCCGCAGGCCATCGTGCCGGCCACGTACGTCGCTCGCGCCCGGGCCTGCGGCGACAACGGAACGGCGAGGGCCTGCTCCATCGCCTGGCGCCCCTCACTGAAACGGCCGCGCAACCACCAGAACAGCCACACGTTCCAGCCGAGCCGCGCGAGGCGCTCCCCGTCGCCGGTCTGCGCCAGCGTCGTGGCCGCTCCGCGCAGGTCCGGCTCGGCGTCGTCGAGGCGGCGCAACCAGTCCAGCTGCTCGGGGCCCTGGAGGCCCGCAGCCGCCTGCCCGGTGAGGGCGAGGACGCACGCGGCGTGCGCGGCCAGCGCAGCGGCCAGCGCGTCCTGCTCGTCCAGGAGCGCGAGCCCGAACTGGCGGACCGGCTCGAGCATCCGATACCGGGTGGTCCCGCTGGCCCCAGCGCCTGCCTCCGCCACCACCAGTGACTGGTCCACCAGCACGGTCAGCAGGTCGAGCGGGCGCTGGTCGGCCGGGGCGGCGGCCGCTGCGGCGTCCAACCCCCACCAGCCCGAGAACACCGACAGCCGCGCGAAGAACAGCCGTTGTGGATCGTCGAGCAGGTCGTGGCTCCAGCGCAGCGCCGCCTCCAGGCTGCGGTGGCGAGGCTCGACGCCGCGATCGCCGCCCGCGAGGAGTTCGAGCTGGTCGGACAGCATCGCGGCGATCTCCGGAGCGGCGAGGACGGTGATCCTGGCGGTGGCGAGCTCGATGGCCAGCGGGAGACCGTCGAGTCCCCGGCAGATCTCGCCGATCGCCTGTGACGTGGTGGGTGTCAGCGAGAAGGTGGGCAACCGGTTGCGGGCTCGCTCGATGAACAGCCGCACCGCGTCGCCGTGCACCAACGGCGGCACCCGCCAGACGATCTCACCCGGCAGGCCGAGCGACCGCCTGCTGGTCGCGAGCACACGCACGTGCGGGCACCCGGCCAGCAGCCCGTGGACCAGCGCCGCGGCGGCTTCGACAACGTGCTCGCAGTTGTCCAGCAGGAGGAGCAGTGTGCGCTCGCGCAGGGCACCCGTGAACACGTCCGGCAGTGGGACGCCGGGCTGCTCGCGCACGGCGAGGGCCTGCGCGACGAGCTGCGGGACGAGGTCGGCGTCGCCCGTTGCGGCCAGGTCGACGAACCAGCAACCCTCCGGGAACCGGCCGAGCGTCTCCGCGGCGACACGGGTGGCGAGCCGCGTCTTGCCACAGCCGCCGGGCCCGGTCAGCGTGATCAACCGCTGCTCGGCGAGCGCAGCGGTGACTGCGGCAACCTCCGCGCCGCGCCCGACGAAGCGCGTGAGGTCGAAGGGCAGGTTGTGGACGCCGTCCTCGGGCACGACCTGCCACGCGGAGGCGGCCCCGGTCGTCCTGGCCACGGCCGGATGCTTCCACAGCGGCCCGGCCCGGACCATGTGACGCAGGCCCCGTGACCCGCTCGGTGGAATCCCCGACCGTTCAGGTCCCGGCCCTGACCTGCGCGGCGAGAGCCGCCCGGGTCGGGACACCCAACTTGCCGAAAGCCCGCCCGAGATGTGTCTCGACGGTCTTGACCGAGAGCATCAGCTCCTCGGCGATCTCACGGTTGGTGCGGCCGGTCGCGACCATCAGGGCGATCTGGTGCTCGCGGGGGCTCAGCACGTCGCGGGCGGTGCTTCCGTTTCCACCGCTGCGGATCCCCCGCAGCAGGGCGGTTGCCTGTGCACCGAGCCCGGCGGCCCCGCATCGAGCCAGCACATCGGCCGCCTCGCCCAGCTCGGCCGTCGCGCGGGACCTCTGCCCGGCGGCCCCCAGCGCGATGCCGGCGAGCGTGCGGGAGCGAGCAGCCTCGACCGGGTTGCCCGCGCCGTCGAGCAGCTCGGCGGACCGCAGTGCCAGGCAGGCCGCCCGCGCGTGCTCGCGGTGGGCGTTGCGGACGGCCGCTGCCGCACGCAGCGCCCACCCGGTGCGGCCGGCGAGACCGAGACCGGCCGCCGCCTCCTCGGCCCGCTCGGCCCAGACCGTGGCGTCGGCCCGGCGCCCCGAGCGGATCTCGGCTTCGGTGAGCAGCGCGAACCAGTAAGGCCGCCGGCTCCGGGCGATCCGCGGGAGCTCCGCCCCGCCTCCGGCCTCCCGCAACGCCGCGAGCCCCGCGTCGTGGTCGCCTGCCACGAGCCGCACCTCCGCGGTGGTGGCAGCGATCTCGGCGGTGGTCCCGGGCAGACCGCGCGCTCGCCGGCACAGCCGCGCCGCCCCGGGCAGGTCCCCGGCGACGATCGCGGTGGCGCAGCGGCTCCACAGCGCGCGCAGGCGGCTCTCGGGTGCACCCGTCGACCGCGAACCGGCGATGGCCGCGTCACCGCTGCGCGCTGCCTCGGCCAGCGCGCCCGTCCAGGTCAATGCAACGGCGAGGGCGGAGCGCGCCTCAGGCAGCAGGTGGACCTGGCCGGTCTGCTCGGCGAGGGCGATCGCCCGGCGCAGGTGAACGCATGCGGGGTCGGGCCGCTCGATCGTGGTCTCGCTCCAGCCGAGCAGGAGCAAGGCATCGATTTGGGTGGTGAGGACGTCGTCCGGGAGAGGATCGAGCAGTGCGGCCGCCTCGTCGGCGGCCGCGCCGGTCTCGGCAACGGAGCCTGCCCGGCCGGCCGCTCCGGCCAGCAGCGCAGCCGCCGCCCCCTGCAGTATCGGGTCCGTGCCGGTCGCGCCGCGGGCCCGGCTCGCCCAGCTCCGTGCCTGCTCGTGATCGGCAGCCCGGAGGTGAGCCGTACCGATCGCCAGCCGCAGCAGGGTGGCGGTGGCCGAGTCGGTGTCGGGAACGGCGTCCAGAGCCGCGGTGAGCAGCCGCACCGCCTCCGGTCCCTGGCACGTGTGCCCGCCGACGCCCGCGGATTCCGGCTCAGCGGGAGAGATACGGGCGCGTGCGTCGGCACACCGTCCCGGGCCGGTCGACCTGTACGCCGCACGCCGCAACACCGGGCGCCGGAACGTGAAGCACCGTGGTACCCCGGTCGCACGCACGAGGTCGCGGCTGCACAGCTCGTCGAGCAGGTCGAGCGCCTCCCCCTCCGGCAGTGCGGCAGCGGCCGCGGCCCGTCCGATCTCGAACGGATCCCCGACGGCGGCAGCAGCGGAGAGCAGCCGCGTTGCGGAGGCCGGCAGCGCGCCCAGCTCCTCGCGCAAGGACGCGACGATGCCGCTCGGCACTCCCGGCCCGGCACCGTCCGGTCCGTCGGACGGCGCAGCCGCCGAGCGTGCGAGCTCGTGCAGATAGAACGGGTTGCCTCCGCTCTCCTCGCGGATGCGGGCCCGTTCGGGATCGGGGAGACGGCCATCGAGCAATGCATCGGCCTGGTCGGCGGGCAGGGGCCCGAGCTCGACCGTCGACAGCGTGCCTGCCCGTTCGGCGGCCCGTAGTGCCCGCAACAGCCCGCGCGGGGCGTACTGCGGCCGCAGCCCCATACCGAAGAGCACCCGGTCACCGGGCGGGTGGCGCAGCATGCGGTCGACGAGCTCGACGGCGGCCGGGTCGGCCCGGTGAACGTCGTCCACGACGACGAGCAGCGGTGCCCCGCTGGCGGACGGCGCCGCAAAGTACGGCGCCGGCCCGTCCCGGCCGACCCGACCGACCACCACGAGGAAACCCGCAGCCTCGGCGCTCCCCGCCAGATGCTCCAGCAGCAGGGTCTTGCCGATGCCGGGCTCGCCGCACACCACGAGGGCATGCGACGAGCCGGCAGCGACCTCAGCCACGACGACGTCGGCGAAAGCCTGTTCGACCTCACGCCCGACCATCGTGGCGGGTCCTCCCCGTCGTGGTTCCGAACGGCCCGCACACCCCCTCGGAGCGGGCCACCTGCAGCCTGTCCCGACCGCACTCGCGGGACCATCCGGGATAACCCCTACGCGGTACCCCTGCGACTCCGACACGACCGCACCCCCTCACCGCAACGGGACGAGGAGACCGCCGACGGCGGCGCGGGTGCGGGCACCGAGCTTCCCGAGCACCCGGGAGACGTAGCGCTCCACGGTCTTCTCGGCCAGATGCAGTGCCTCGCCGATCTCCCGGTTCGTCCGGCCCTCGGAGACGAGCGCGGCTACCACCTGCTCCCGGTCGGTCAACTCGTCCCGTACTCGCCGGCGCGCCTGCGGCCCCAGCACGCGACGCACGACGATCCTGGCGCCCTCGGGAGCGTGGACGGAGCCCCGGCAGCCCGGCGCGGTCCCGCGGTGGGTCGTGGGAGGGGTTCCAGCAGCGCTCCTGCCGGTAGCCGCCAGGCCGAGGACATCCTGGACGGTGGCCCGGGCGGCGCCCGGCCGGCCGGCGCTCTCGAGGGCGAAGGCCCGCCGCGTGAGCAGAACGACCCGCTCGGCGGTGGTGACCTGGGGCAACAGGCGCAGCGCATCGGCGTACCACTGTGCGGCATCGCCGGGCACACGCGCCGCGATGCCGTCGGCGGCGCGGATGAGCAGCCCGGCGGACGTGCGGTCACCCGGCCGGGCCGACTGTGCGACATGCGGGGCCAGCGCGACCGGCGGCGCCCCGGCACGTGCCAGCGCACCGGCGGCTCTCGCGTGCGCGCCGGCGCTCCACCCGGGCCCGGTGTGGTCGCGGACGATCCGGTGCAGCAGCGGGTGCCGGAACCGGAACGCACGGCTCGCGTCGGCCGGACGGACGAGGCCGGCATCGACGAGCTCGTCGATCGGGGGCCGCACGGGGCTGCCCGCCGCCACGGCCGCCAGGTCGAGGTCGAACGGGTCACCCACGACAGCCGCGCCCTGCAGCAGGCATCGAGCCTCCTGACCGAGCTGCTCGATCTCCTCGACCACCAGGTCCACCACCGCCCCCGGGACGCCTCCGCCGTGGCGCGCCACGTGGAGCAGGAGGAACGGGTTACCACCGCATCGGCGCACCAGCGCGTCACGCCGCGCCATCAGCCGGGCCGACGGGGCGACGAGCCGCGTGGCCGCCCGGTCGTCGAGCGGACCGAGCTCGACCCGTTCGACGAGCCCGGATGCCGTTGCTTCGGCCAGCGCGGCGGCGAGCCGCTCCTGCCGGGGGAGCGGCCGGCGGGCGAGCACGAGCAGCACGGGCGCGCGGGGCGGCGCGCGGAGCAGATGCCCCAGCAACTCGACGGACGCCCGATCCGCCCACTGGAGGTCGTCGAGCGCGAGCACCGCGGGCCGCCTCGCGGCGAGCCGCTCGAGCAGCGACCCGACGACCGCGTGCGGACGCGGGAACGGCGCCAGGCCTGCCGAGGGCAGGTGGGCGCCCAGCGCCTCGGCGAGCGGTGCGTACGGGCTCTTCTGCGCGCACTCGGCGCCGCGACCGACGAGCACGAGCCCGCCGTCGGCGCGCACCCGCTCGGTGTGGACGCCGAGCAGGGCGCTCTTGCCGATCCCCGGCTCGCCGACCAGCTCCACGACGACGCCGCCACGCACAGCTCTGCCCCACGCGTGGTCGAGCCGGGTCAGCTCCAGCGCCCGCCCGGCGAGCTCCCCTTCCGACCTCGGCATGCGTCACCCCTGGTCAGGAACCCCCGCTCGTGGGGCGACGGTACCCAAATACCGCGAGGTCGCGGGGTCTCCCCGATACCGCTCACCCTGCTGGGCCACACAGCATCGACGCCGCCGCACCCTCCCGAAAGGGCTGACATGGACCCGGCGACCACGTTCTACCAGACCCTCAGCAGCATGAGCCTCACGCTGCTCGCGATCTGGTTCGCAGTCATGCAGTTCGCTCACGGTGGGTGGCGCACCGACCCGGAGCGGCACTCCACCACCCTGCACGTGACTCTGAAGTTCTTCCTGCCCGGCGTGATGGGCCTCGCCTCGCTGCTGGCGTCGGTGAACGACGGCGGGCTCATCTGGCGGATCACGTTCGTGCTGGGTGGATTGATCGGACTGGTCGAGTCGGTGCGCTACCTGCAGCGCGGCGGGGGCCAGGCCGGGCGCATCACCGTCCGGAAGCTCTCGGTGGTGGACCCGCTGCTCTATGCCCTCGTGGTGGCCGCCGCGTTCGTCCCGCCCGGCGCCACCCGGCTCACGCCGCTGCAGATCGAGGGCATCGTCACCGGCCTGCTGTTCGTCTCCGGCCTCTGTGGAGTCTGGCTCGCGGTCGCCGAGCGCGCCCCGGAGCAGGAGGGCGCGGACTCGACGAAGTCGACGTAGTAGGTGCCGGTCAGGGCTTGCGTGCGTACAACCTCAGGTTGCGGATGTCGTAGGTGAACAGCTCCTCGACGACGAAGAACGGGGCGACGGCCGCCCGCAGCGAATCGGCGTCGAACATGGTGTGGTGGGCGTTCCAGATCCACAGCGGGACGCCGCGTTCGTCCACGCCCTTGTGGGCCTCGCGCTCGGAGTGGCCGCCGAGCATCCAGTAGTTCGCCTCCGCGGTGTCGATCGTGCCCTCGACCCACTGGGTGGCGATGAACCGCGCGTCCGGGACGCCGATGTCGATCTTCGCGCCGGGGCGCAGTACGCGAGCCCACTCCCGCACCGTCTCGGGGATGAGCTCGTAGCTCTGGTGCTCGAGCACGTGGTTGGCACGCAGTGCGTCGAGCGAGCCCGACGCGAACGGCAGGCGGTCGATCGCGCAGCGGACCTCGATGTCCGGGAGCGCGAGCAGGTCGACGTGCAGGTCGTAATCGGGGTGCGGCTTCTCCCCTGCGCCGATCTCCAGCCTCATGCGGTGGGCGGGGTGATCTTCTTGATGACCTTCGCCGGGCGCCCCGCCACAACCGTGTAGGGCTCGACGTCCTCACGCACCAGCGACCCGCCCGCCACAACGGCGTGCTCGCCGATGGTGACCGGACCGAGCACGAGGACGTCGCTGGCGAGCCAGACCCCGTCACCGATCACCACGTCGCGGCCGGACCGGGGGAAGGCCAACTGCCTGGCGCGGCCGAACTGCTCGATGTCGTGGGTGCCGGTGAGGACCGCGACGTCGTGGCCGAAGAAGGCGTACTCGCCGATCGTGATCGTGCCTCCGGACATGTTGAACAGCGCGTTGTTGACCACCGCGGTGTCCGGGATGTGCAGCCGCGAGCGGTCGCCGTGCCAGCGGCAGGAGTACAGCGCGTCCAGCTTCAGTTCCTGGACCTGTCGGGCCACCTGTTCCGCAACCAGTGCATCCAGCGGACCGCGCAGGGCGCGGGTGATCAGGCGGTCAAGCAGTCGCATGCGATTTGCCCTCCGGCATCCTCGTCGGTGTCGGAATGGTGGCACACGGGCGCACCGGACAGCAGCAGTTCGAGTCTCGTGGAGAGTGCGTCGAGCCCGAAGTGCTTGCTCGCGACGGCCTCGTTGTGGTCGAGAAGCGATAGGTCCGGGTCGGCCAACCAGGCGCGCAGCGGCTCGGGGTCAGCGGCCCGGAACCAGCGGAACCCGAACGCGGCGAGCTCCTCGGCCACCGGGAAGTCGCCCACCGCGAGCGGCTTTCGGTGCAGCGCCGACTCGATCAGCGGCAGCCCGAAGCCCTCCCACGACGACGGGAGCACCACGGCGTCGCACGCCGCGTAGGCCGCGGCCATGTCGGCACCCGGCGGGAGCCCGCGCCGCACGGGGATCCGGGCCCTCCGCAAGAGCCGGGCGAGCTCGTCCGCGAACCCGTCCTCGGCCGGGCCGGTGAGCCAGAAGGTGCCGCCGAGCGACTCGGCGAGCGCCAGCCCGACGTCGACGTTCTTACGGGCGATCGCGCGGGTCGGCTGCAGCACCAGCGGGCCTGCGCCGACTTCGAGCCGGGCCCGCACGGCGTCGCGCTCCTCGGGTCGAGGCACCTCGTCGAACCCGTGGTAGACGGTGGTGGCCGAGATGCTGCGCCGGTCGGCCAGGGAGAGGCGAGCCATCTCGTTGACCGTGACGTGGCGCCACGACGGGTCGTCCGGGGGCCACGTCGTCACCGAGGCGAACCGTTCGCGCTCCCACGGCAGGTCGTGGTGACGCAGGATGGCCCGGCGGCCCCGCAGGTACTCGGCCACCGCCTCACCCGCCGCCTGGTTCACCGGCAGCGAGCACACGTTGTCGGCCACGACCACGTCGGCGTCCTGCAACGCCGCGTCCAGCGACCGTCGCGACGGCGGTTTCGCGGCATCCAGCGCGAGGCCGGGCACGAGCACGTCGGGGCACCCGTCCCCGGCGACCAGCCGCACCCGCATCCCGATACGCCGGAAACCCGCAGCCCACTGGCTCGCCGTGACCGACACGCCATCGGCCATTCCGAGGCGGTAGGAGACGATCGCCACCCGCTTCCCGACGAGGTTCGACATTCGCGCATCGTCCCTGGGTTGCATCACCACCGCATGACCTGCTGGTTGCACGAAGACTGCACGGAGGCGTTCTACGATCTCGGCAGCCTGCCCATGAGGTAGAACTCGGGGTTCGGTCGAAGGGCCGTGAGATGGGCCAGCCGGTTGGACATCGCGAACAGCGCCGTGATCGCCCCGACGTCCCAGATCTCGTCCTCGGAAAGGCCTGCCATCCGGGCGTCGTCGAGCTCGGCGTCGGTGAGCGACGCGGAGTCGGTGGCGATCAGCAGCGCCAGGTCCACGATGGCGCGTTCGCGCGGGCTCAGCTCGACCCCCCAGGGGTTCGTGGCCACGCGGTCGGCGATCTCCGCGTCCTTCGCCCGCACCCGGAGGATGGCGCCGTGCGCGACCACGCAGTAGGTGCAGTGGTTGGCACCCGAGGTGGCCACCACCACCAGTTCGCGCTCCGCCCTGCTCAGCCCGTCGTCGGAGTCCATCAGGGCGTCGTGGTAGTCGAGGAACGCGCGAAGCTCGGCCGGTCTGCGGGCGAGCGCCCGGAAGACGTTCGGCACGAACCCGGACTTCTCGGTGATCACCTCGATGCGTCGGCGCAGGTCGGCGGGCATGTCCTCGAGCTCGACGTGGCCGAACCGGCTCACGGGGTGCGGCGCAGCATCCATAGCCCTCGACGGTAGCCCCCGGAACCGCCACGATGCGCTCATGCCCGTGTCCGAGGAGATCCGCACCCTCCTGTCCCATTGGTGCGCCGACCGTGTGCCCGAGGCCGAGCGCGAGCAGTGGCAGATCGGCTACACGATCCAGGGCGACGAGATCACGATCCTCGATCGTCGACCGCCCGCCTACCCTGAGCTCACCGCCGCCTGGTCGGCCACGCCGATCGCCCTGCTGCGCGTGAACGACGAGGAACCCGGCGGCTGGGTGCTCTATCGGCCGATCGCCGACGGCTGGCAACGCGAGACGGCAGGCGACGATCCGATCGCACTTCTGGAGCAGGTGCGCGGCTGAGTGCAGGCAGCGCCGCTCCGGCCGACGTTCGAGCTCAGGTCGCGGCCCAACTGGCCGGAGCCGTCTTGCGGTTCCCGCCGTTCAAGGGAACGACCCGGCCTCCACCACCGTTGCTCTCGCGGCGGATCACCAATGCCGACGCCCGCCGCAGCACGCTGAGCAGCGAAGGGGTGTCGCTCGGCTGCTCGTCCGGTGCGACCACCGCGACCATCCGGGGGGCTACCGCAGTGAGCAGCAACCGCTCGACCCCGAGCTCCGCCGCGTCCAGCACCAGCACGACATCGGCGCTGTCGGCGGGCGGGACCGCCGACAGCAGCGCCTCCACCGGAAGGAACGAGGCCACGCCGAGCGTCGCAGGGTCGTCCTGGGCCAGCGCCGTCCAGGCCTCGGCGAGCTCCGGCGCACCGGCACCCAGCCGCTGGAGCAGCGTCGCCTGGAGGTTCTCGTCGTGCACATCGCGGCGGGCGCCCGCGAGAGCGTCGAAGGCTGCTGCATACGCGTTGGCGTCGCGCTTGCGCAATGCGACGACGGCGTGCTCGTACTCGGGTGGCTGGTCGGGGCCGCCCCGGGCGGCCAGCTCGCCGGCGATGGAGTCCAGCCGGCGCTCGGCCATGATGGCCCCGCCGTGGTCGGCGTACTCGAGGATCGCGCCGGCGATCTCCTCGGCGCTCTCGACGTCGGGCACCGACAGCGGCGAGTCGGGCGCGAGGAACAGCACGTCGTGGCGCAGGGCCCCGACCGAACGGGCGGCCGCCGCCACCTTCACCAGTCCCTCGGCCAGCTCGGACAGCTCGCTCTCGTTGCGTGGCGTGGGCAGGCCCAGCTCCATGCACCCGAGGTGGATGCGATGACGCCGTTCTCCGAGCTCGAGGTGCTCGATGACGCGCTGGACGTCGTCGGCGGTCTCCGGGGCACGCGGGCCCACCCGGGCCGGCGCGAGGACCGCCCGCACCTCCCGCTGCACCGAGTTGCGGAAATAGGAGCGGGCCCGGCCTCCGGACTCGAGGTACTCCCGATACCGGCGTAGTACGTCCAACGCCCCGGGCGGCGGCGTGGCGGAGAACGACACGGGCGGCAGGTAGCGGGCCCGGTCCAGGACCGCGACGGCCTGGGCGGTGTCCTCCAGCATCCGGTCGAACGGCGCGCGGTTCTGGCCGTAGATGAGATGCGACAGCAACCCCCGCAGCCAGGTCTGCTCGGTGCGGGGCGGCAGGGCACCGAGCGACCGGCTCACGCAGCGAGCCACCGACGTGACGGCGTTGCGCCGCTCGGGGTCGAGGTTCGACAGCAGCGCGGGGACCATGGACGCCCGGTTGCTGACCGAGTTGTTCCAGTCGGCCTGCGCACACAGCGCCGCGACCTCGTGCGGCGCGGGCAGCAGCCCGTCGTCCGGGAGCTCCTGGGCGGCCCGGGCGCGTCGCTCGGGGGTGGAGGTGGCCAGCAACCTGCGTAGCTCACGCATCTCGGCCGGGGTGAGCGGGGGCAGCCCGTCGAGAGCCCGCGACGCGGCATCCGCAGGCATCGCGGTGCGAACCGCTCCGAGCTCGATGGCGTCGGTGGCTGTGACGACCACGCGCCTGCCGTCGGCGAGCAGGGCCGCGACAGCGCCCGCCACAGCAGCGGGGTCGAACTCCTCGAGGATCACGAGGGTGTTGTCCCGCATCGCCGCGACGATCGACCGCGAATCCTCTGCGGGGTGGCGCTGCGGAGGTGGAAGCTCCCCGACGGACGCCGCGAGGGCCTCGGCGAGCCTGCGCAGCCCGGGTGGGGACGCGCCCGCCTCGATGGTTCGGCGAATCTGTTCCTTGGCCGACGCAGTGGCCGGATCCGACCCCGCTGCGGCCAGGCGATCGACGAAGACGGCGAGGTCGTGATCCTCGCCGTTCGGGTTCGCCGGTCCGACATCCAGCACGTGGTCACCTCCGACTGCCGGCGCCGAGCAGCGACGGTCACCCCTCGTATCGCGAGCGCCGTGAGGGATGTTGCACCTCACAGGGCACGCGGAGCAATCGGTGGGCAACCGAACGGTTCACCCTGGGCGGTGTCCGGTCACCCGGTCGAGTGAAATATGCCGAGCGTCCGGTAAGTGGCGTCCTGTCCGCTCCCACGGCCGAGGAACGGCCACTTTTCGCGGCCGAACGGTCATGACCCGTCGATCGGCAGCCGCCTGACGTTCATCGGCCGGCCACTGCGGCCGGTGTCGGCACCAGCTCCGGGAGATCGTCGGAGTCGGAGTCGGCGTGGTAGTCGGCGTCGGTGGTGCGGTCCTCGCCTTCGGGGACGTGGGCGGCCCGCAGCACGAGCGTCGCCACTACGGAGACCACGACGTTGACGGCCAGGGCGACGAACCCGACGAAGATCTGCAGCTGCGAGCCGGCGAAGGGGTGCCAGCCGAACACCGGCAGTCGGTCGAGCGGGAGGGCGGAGCCGCCGAAGTGGGCGCTGCCGGTGGCCGGGTTGGGGATGATCCAGAGCAGGTAGAGGGCGTAGGCCATGCCGATGACCCAGCCGGTCACCAGTGCCCAGCGGTGCAGCCAGCGGGTGTAGAGCGCGATCGCGACGGCGGGCAGGGTCTGCAGGATGATCACGCCGCCGATGAGTTGCAGGTCGACGGAGAACTGCGGGTCGATGAGCACGATGCACAGCACGGCGCCGACCTTGACCACGAGCGACGCGAGCTTGGCCTGCTTGGCCTCCTGGTGCGGAGTGGCGTCGCGGCGCAGGTACTCCTTGTAGATGTTGCGGGTCCACAGGTTGGCCGCGGCGATGGACATGATCGCGGCGGGCACCAGGGCACCGATGCCGATCGCGGCGAAGGCCACGCCGGTGAACACGGGGCCGAACTGGTCGGCGAACAGCATCGGGATGATGGTGTTGGTGTCAGGGCGGCCGGTGGCGGCGTTGGTGATGGGCTGTACGTGGGCGGCGATCGCGACGAAGCCCAGCAGCATGATCAGGCCCAGCACGAACGAGTAGGCGGGCAGGGCCACCATGTTGCGGCGGATCACGTCGCGGCCGCGGGAGGCCAGCACCCCGGTCATGGCGTGGGGATAGAGGAACAGGGCCAGCGCGGAGCCGAGCGCGAGGGTGACGTACTGCAGTTGGTTGTTCGCGCCCAGGACGATCCCGTCGGCGGGGCTGGGGGTGGCCGTGAACTTGGCGTCCGCGGCGTCGAAGATGGCCGCCCAGCCGCCCAGCCGCAGCGGCAGGTAGACCACGGCGACCAGCACCACGATGTAGATCAGGATGTCCTTGACGAAGGCGATGAGGGCAGGGGCACGCAGCCCGGACTGGTTGGTGTAGGCGGCCAGGATCAGGAACGCCACCAGCAGCGGCAGGTGCCCGAGCAACCCGCCGGCATTGAGGCCCATCGTGCGCAACACGGCTTCCAGCCCGGCCAGTTGCAGCGCGATGTAGGGCATCGTCGCGACCAGCCCGGTGATGGCCACCAACAGGGCCAGCAGTGGGCTGGAGTAGCGACCGCGGACGAAGTCGGCGGGGGTGAGGTAGCCGTTGACCCGCGACACCGACCACATCCGCAGCAGCGGCAGGAACACCAGCGGGTAGGCGATCACGGCGTACGGGAGTGCGAAGAACCCTGCGGCGCCTGCGCCGAACAGCAACGCGGGCACCGCGACGAAGGTGTAGGCGGTGTAGAGGTCACCGCCGATGAGGAACCAGGTGATCCAGGAGCCGAACCGGCGCCCGCCCAGCCCCCACTCCTCCAGATGATCCAGCGTCGGCCCGCGCCGCCACCCGGCGGCGACGAACCCCAGCGCCGACACCGCCACGAACAACACCGCGAACACGATCAGCTCGGGCACCCGGATCACCGGCCGGACCCCGCATCCAGCACATCCACGTCATTCGCAGCGGGGACGCTCGGCGCACGGCCGCCACGGGTGCGTACATGCACGATCGCGACCATTGCCACGCTCACCGGCACCCAGGCCAGCTGGATCCAGTAGAAGAACGGCAACCCGAGAAACCGCGGCTCCACGCTGTTGATCCACGGCGTGACCAGGATCAGGAACGGCACCACCAACAAGAGGTTCCAGGCGTTCCAGCGCAAACCGTACGAACCACCACTATTGACTTTCGAATATTTCGAAATAGGCACACAAGCCCCCCGATCGCAGATATCCCGCGATCGTATGAGTGCCTGATCCGGCGGGCCGCATGGCGATACTCACAAACCCGCGGCCCGCCGGACGCCTCACATGCCCAGGCGCAGCTTCAGGGCCTCGAGCTCGTCACGCATCGAGCTCGGGAGCTTGTCCCCGATCACCTCGAACCACTCCTCGATGAGCGGGATCTCGGCCTTCCAGTCCTCGGGGTCGACGGCCAGCGCCGCCTCGATGTCGGCCAGCGGGGCGTCGAGGCCCTCGAGGTCGAGCTGGTCGGCGGTGGGCACGTAGCCGATCGCCGTCTCGGTGGCCGCCGCAGTGCCGGTGATGCGCTCGATCGCCCACTTGAGGACGCGGGAGTTCTCCCCGAAGCCCGGCCACAGGAACTGGCCGTCCTCACCGCGACGGAACCAGTTGACGTAGAAGATCCGCGGCAGCTTGTCGGCGTCGGCACCCTTGCCGATGTTCACCCAGTGCTGGAAGTAGTTGCCGACGTTGTAGCCGAGGAACGGCAGCATCGCCATCGGGTCGCGGCGGACCTGGCCGAGACCGCCCTTGGCGGCTGCGGTCTTCTCACTCGACATCGTGGCGCCCATGAACGTGCCGTGCTGCCAGTCACGCGCCTCCGTGACGAGCGGGACGGTGGTCTTGCGGCGGCCACCGAACAGGATGGCCGAGATCGGCACACCCTTCGGGTCCTGCCACTCCGGCGCAACGACGGGGCACTGCGAGATCGGCGTGGTGTAGCGGGAGTTCGGGTGGGCAGCCGGCTTGTCCGAGTCAGGCGTCCAGTCCTCACCGAGCCACGACGTCAGATGCTGCGGGTCGCCCTCGAGCCCCTCCCACCAGACGTCTCCGTCATCGGTGCGAGCGACGTTGGTGAACAGCGAGTTCCCCTTCTCGATGGTGCGCATCGCGTTGGGGTTGGTCTTCCAGTTGGTGCCCGGCGCCACACCGAAGAATCCGAACTCGGGGTTCACCGCGTAGAGGCGGCCGTCCTCGCCGAAACGCATCCATGCGATGTCGTCGCCGACGGTCTCGGCACGCCATCCGGGCACGGTCGGCTGCAGCATCGCGAGGTTCGTCTTTCCGCATGCCGACGGGAATGCCGCCGCCACGTAGTACGCCTTGTCCTCGGGGCTGATGAGCTTGAGGATCAGCATGTGCTCGGCCATCCAGCCCTCATCACGGGCCATGACCGAGGCGATCCGCAGCGCGTAGCACTTCTTGCCCAGCAGCGCGTTACCGCCGTATCCGGAGCCGTAGCTCCAGATCTCACGGGTCTCCGGGAAGTGGGTGATGTACTTGGTCTCGTTACACGGCCACGCAACGTCCTTCTGGCCGGGCTCGAGAGGCGCACCCACCGAGTGCAGCGCCGGAACGAACTTGTCGCCGGCCGGGCCGTCGAACAGCGGCAGCACTGCGCTGCCCATGCGCGTCATGATGCGCATCGAGACCACGACGTACTCGGAGTCGGTGATCTCCACACCGAGGAACGGCTCGTCGGCGTCGAGGGGACCCATGCAGAACGGGATGACGTACATCGTTCGACCGCGCATGCAACCGCGGTAGAGCTCGGTCATCGTGGCCTTCATCTCGGCCGGGTCCATCCAGTTGTTGGTGGGACCGGCGTCGACCTCACGCGCCGAGCAGATGAAGGTGCGCTCCTCGACACGGGCCACGTCGTCCGGGTCGGACGCGGCCCAGTAGGAGTTCGGTTTCTTCTCCTCGTTGAGCTTCACGAACGTCCCGGCCTCGACGAGGCGCGCAGTCATGCGGTCCCACTCCTCGTCCGAGCCGTCACACCAGACGACGCGGTCCGGGTTGGTGAGTTCGGCGACCTCACGTACCCACGACAGCAGGCGCGCGTTGTCGGTCGGCGCTTCGTCGATCCCTGACACGGTCATCGCTGTCATGTTTTCCTCGCTCCTCGCCGGGACGCCCGGTCCCCGGGAATGCTGCGCGCACCCGATCCGTTGCTCGGCCGGGTGTGCAGGTCAAAGATAGAAAGTGACGGTACCGCCGGTGTCCGGTTTCCCCCACCGCTAGCAGCTGTCGATTGACTCACAGGACCGATCATGTAATCGATTCAGAAGACCAGGAAACGCTTTCCAGCGGTAATGAGCGACGCCTGCGTTGCGCCTGCTACTGGCCCTGGTGACCAGTGAGTTGTCGACAGGGCGTGACGGCTTTCGCCGGTCACTCCGACGATCACCGAGACGACCGCCACATCCCCCACTTCCCAGTGCTCCGCATCACCTGAACGGCCTCTGGGCACTCCATGTTCGTGGCACGCTTCCGGTGGTCGGGCCTGCGTACTCCGCGTAAGGTTCCGGTCACCGTCCGAGGGGGAGGACCCGATGACCGACACCGGCATGTACATCACCCTGCTCGTAGTGTCGATCGCTCTGACGTTCGGCGTCGGGCGGCTCCTGGTGACGGCCGGGGAGCCGTTCCTGCAAGAGGTCTTCCAGGACGAGAAGGTCACGCGCTCGGTCAACCTGCTGCTCTCGGTGCTGTTCCACCTCATCACGCTCGGTGTGCTGGCGATCATCTCCGTCGTGAACATCGTCGGTAACGACGACCCCTTCCAGACGCTGGTCGCGCGGCTCGGCGTGGTGCTGCTGGTCCTCGGCATCGCGTACGGCGTCTCCATGCTGGTCCTCATCCGCGTCCGGGAGCGGCGGCGGGCCGACCAGATCTCCGAGCACGTCCAGGAGCGGCTGGCCGAGCGGAGCATGGGCTCCGCCCCGGCACAGGGCGCCGCTGCACAGGCCCCGCCTGCGCCCCCCGCAACGCCGAGTCAGTGACACGCGGGCAGCCGGCCCTCAGCGCATCCGGTTGCGCAGGCCGAGAAGCACGACCAGCGCCACCGCCACGAGCGTGCCGGCCCCGACCAGCGCCGTGACGTCGATCGCGGTCACGAACGCCGCACGTGCCGATGCCAGCAACGCAATGCCTTCGGCGCCGGGGAGCCTCGCCGCCGTGGCCACTGCACCGCCGAGGGTCTCCCCCGCCGCGTGCGCGTCGGCCGGTGAGGCGCCGAAGGGCACCTGCACGACCGCGCGGTACACGGCCGTGAGCACGCCACCGAGCACGGCGGTGCCGAGCACGGCCCCGATCTCGTAGGCCGTCTCCGACACCGCGGACGCCGAGCCTGCGCGCTCGGGAGGGGCCGCCGAGAGGATCGCGTCGTTGGTGATCGTCTCCGAGAGTCCGATCCCGCCTCCGATCAGCACGGACGCCACGACCAGCAGGCCGACCGACGTGGGGCCGCCGAGGAGGGTGCACAGGAGGAACCCGATCGCGGCGAGCCCGAGCCCGGTCGGCACGAGCACTCGCAGCGGGAAGACGCGGCCGAGTCGCGCGGCCAACAGCCCCGCGATGATCGTCACGAGGAACCCTGGCAGCAGCACCAGCCCTGCGTCGATCGGCGAGAGTCCGCGCACGAGCAGCAGGAACTGGGCGGCGAAGAAGAGCAGGCCGGTCAGGGCGAACATCGTGGTCGCGTTGGCCAGGGCGGACGCCCGCAGCACGGGCGACGCGAACAGCGAGACGTCGAGCAGCGGCTCCTCGCCCGCCGCGAGCCGCGCGCGGGCCCGCCGCACGAACAGGATCCCCGACCCCACGCCGACCGCCAGGAAGAGCAGCATCGTCGCGCTGAAGCCCTCCTCGGTGAGGAGCGTGATCGCCAGCACGCCCGGCACCATGGTCAGCAGCGACAGCAGCACGCCCAGCAGGTCGAGCCGTCCGGGGGCCTGCGCCCTGGACTCGGGCAGCATCAGGGCGGCGAGCCCGAGCAACAGCATCATCGGCGGCACGTTCACGAGGAACACCGCGCCCCACCAGAAGTGCTGGAGCAGCAACCCGCCCAGGATCGGGCCGAGTGCCGCGCCTGCTGCGAAACCGGTGGCCCAGATCGCGACGGCCAGCCGCCGCTCCGCCCGGTCGGTGAACAGCTCGCGGAGCAGGGCGAGCGAGGCCGGCATCAGCATGGCGCCGAAGAACCCGAGCAGAGCGCGGGCTCCGACGAGATACATGGCGTCGGGTGCGAACGCAGCCACCACGGAGACGCTGCCGAACCCCGCGACGCCGAGCATGAGCATCCGGCGGTGCCCGATCCGGTCGCCGAGCGTGCCCATCGTGACGAGCAGACCCGCTAGCACCAAGGGATAGATGTCGACGACCCACAGCAGCTGCGACGCCGACGGGGTCAGCGCAGCGCTGATCGCGGGCAGGGCGAAGCCCAGCACCGTGTTGTCGAGGGACACCAGCAGGGTGGGCAGGAGCAGGACGGCCAGGCCGACCCACGCGCGGCGACCTGCACGGGTCGGGGCGAGCGGGAGGCGGGCAGGGGCAAGAACAGTCACGTGGTCCTCGGGGGAAGGGCCCGTCAGTGGGGCGCGATGATCGGGGGGCTACGCGTTAATATACCGTCTAGACGGTACAGTTCCCCTGGTTGTTCCCTTGCCGTGGGCGACGTGGCCAAGACCACCCCGCCTTCTACACTCGGTCGATGGCGAGCGCCCGCGATCGTGTGCTGGACGCGTACGAGACGTTGCTGATCGAGCACGGCGCCGCGGCCGTCACGCTCGACGCCGTGGCCGCGGCGGCCTCGGTGTCCAAGGGCGGGTTGCTCTACCACTTCGCGTCGAAGGACGCGCTCGCCGGCGGGCTCCTCGACCGGCTCCGGGAGCGCAGCGCGGCCGACGCGCAGGCCATCCGCACCGCCCCCGACGGTGCTGTCGCGTACTACGTGCGCACGTCCGCGCCTGGCGGCGGCGTGCAGGGCGGCATGACACGCACCTACCTCGCCGTGCTGCGGCTCGCCGACAACACCGTCTCCGGCCAGGCCGCCCGCGACACGTTGGCCGCGGTGGATGCCGACGCCTACGCGGCGCTGCGCGACGAGCTCGACGACCCGTTGCTCGCATGGCTGGCCCAGCTCGTGGGCGACGGGCTCTACCTGCGCACGCTCACCGGCACCCCGTTACCGAGCGGGCTGGGCGTGGAGGATCTGCTGGAGCGGATGCGCCGCTTCCTCGCCGCCGGCAACGGCTGACCAGGGCTACCGCTCGGGAGCCGGCTCGGTGATCAGGCCGGCGGGAGCTCGGTGACCACCGGGCGCAGCCACCGCCCCTCCAGGCACTCCTGAGGCCGCGGGGCCTCATCCTGCCGGTGCGTCACCGCGATGCGGGAACCGCCGAGCGCGCGATCTCGGGCAACGGGACCGGCAACCGGTGCACGGCCACGTTCCAAAACCGTGAATCGGGCTCACCGGCCCGCCAGGCGTCGGCGAGCCGGGTGGCTGCATCGGCGTCCATCCTGCGCCGCGGCCGCGGGCGCATCCGGCACCGCCTGCGCACCTCCGCGTCCAGCGCCCGCCAAGCGTCGTCGGCCGTGGTGTGCACGCTGACCGTCGGAGGGCCTCCAGCATCCCCGACGAGCAGCGTGTACACGCTCACCACCTCGAAAGACATCCGTAGGCCCCCCTTGCAGCAATGACAAAGCGACGACCTCGGCGCACCTCTGAGTCAACGGCATCCAGCACCCGGAGGTTCGAGGGGCCACCCCGTGGAGCGTCCTCCGGTCGCCCGTCGAGGTCAGATGACACCCTCACCGGCCCAGCGAAACAGAGGACATGTTGAACTCGGGAACCCGTACCGGCGGCATCGCCGCACGGGTGAACCAGTCCTTCCACTCCCGGGGCAGCGTGCGCTCTGTGGCCCCGACCTCGGACGTGCGGCGCAGCACGTCGAGCGGCGAGTAGTTGAACCGGAAGTTGTGGTCCACCTCGCCCACCACCTCGCCGTCCTCCACCAGGTAGACGCCGTCGCGGGTGAGGCCGGTGAGCAGCAGCGTGGTGGGGTCGACCTCGCGGATGTACCAGAGGCAGGTGAGCAGCAGGCCCCGCCCGGTGCGCCCGACCATGTCCGTGATCGATGCCTCCGAGCCGCCGTGGAGCAGGAGGTTGCCCCCGGCCGGGGTGAACGTCGTGCCGAACTCGGCGGCCTCGGCGCGCGAGTAGCTCAGTTCGCGGATCGCACCCCGGTCGACCCAGTCCACCCGCCGGGTGGGAGCGCCGTTGTCGAAGACGCTGATCCCCTCACCGGAGCGGGTGGCGGTCAGGAACGGCTCGTACTCCAGCCCTGGCGACACCGGGTCGCTGAACAGGGTGAGCGGCAGGTCGGTCAACCGTTCACCGACCCGGGGTCCGTCCGGCCCGGCGAGGGCGCTGCGGCCCTCCTGCGCGGGGCGCCCCTCCATCGACCACGCGAGGTAGATCATCAGGTCGGAGACCGCCGACGGCGGCAGCAGCGTCTCGTACCGACCCGCCGTCAGCGTGACGCGCCGCTTCCCCCACTCCAGCCTGCGGGCCGCCGCGGCGGCGAGATCCACCACGTCGACGTCGGTGAAGTCGGCTGTGGAAGCACCCGTCCAGGCCGACCCCGTGAGGTCCGGCGTCTTCGCGTTGAGCTCGACCGACCCGGTGGGCTGCACCCAGCGCCGACGTACTCCGGTGGAGGTGCCGAGCCAGATCGTGGTCAGCTCGTGGCTGGCGAAGCCGTATTGGCGCAGCGGCCCCGCCAGGACCTCCGACAGACCCTCGACGAACGACCCGAACACCCCGATCGACGTCTCGGCGGCGGGCTCGTCCCAGGCCGGATCGTGGCTGTTCGGTTCGACGAGGGGCATGGCGTCGCGCGCCGCTCCGGCGTCGCGGGCCGCGGCCTCCGCCCCGCGCACCAGCTCCTCGAGCTGGGCGGCATCGGTGACGGCGGCGCTGGAGCTGACGACACCGGCCGCCGTGCCGCCCTCGACCGCGACGAACGCGATCACCGTGACCTGGCCCGACGTGGTGTGCCCGTTGGTGGTCATCGTGGAGTTGGCCCAGCGCAGCACCGCCTCGCTCGTCTCCTGCACCAGCACGGCGCAGCCGGGTAGATGTGCGCCTGCGGCCAGCGCCCGTTCCACGACCTCCTGCGGCGCGAGCACCGATGCCGTGACGCCGCTCGGCCTCGTCGGGATCACTGGCCCTCCTCCTGGGTGTTGAGCACGGTGACGCCACGGAACCGCGCCGACGGGCAGCCGTGACTGACCGCCGCTATCTGACCGGGCTGGGCCTTGCCGCAGTTCATCGCGCCGTGCAGCAGCCATGTGGAAGGGCCGCCAACCGCATCGAGCGAACCCCAGAAGTCGGTGGTGGTGGCCTGGTAGGCCACGTCGCGCAGCTGGCCCGCGAGCTTCCCGCCCTCGATCCGGTAGAAGCGCTGGCCGGTGAACTGGAAGTTGTACCGCTGCATGTCGATCGACCAGGACTTGTCGCCGACGACGTAGATACCGCGGTCGACGCCGGCGATCAGCTCGTCGGTGGTGGTGTCGCGGGCCGGGTCGGGGCGCAGCGACACATTGGCCATGCGCTGGATCGGCACGTGGTGCGGGGAGTCGGCGAAGGCACAGCCGTTCGATCGGGCGAGCCCCAGCCGGGGCGCGAACGTCCGGTCGAGCTGGTAGCCGACGAGGACGCCGTCGCGCACGAGATCCCACTCGCCGGTGGCGACCCCGTCGTCGTCGAAGCCGATCGTGGCCAAGCCGTGCGGCACGGTGCGGTCGCCGGTGACGTGCATGTGCTCGGAGCCGTAGCGGAGGCTTCCGAGCTGGTCGGGGGTGGCGAAGCTGGTGCCGGCGTAGGCGGCCTCGTAGCCGATCGCCCTGTCGTACTCCGTGGCGTGCCCGACGGACTCGTGGATCGTGAGCCACAGGTTCGTCGGGTCGATCACGAGGTCGTAGGCGCCGGCCTGTACCGACGGCGCCTTGGTCTTCTCCGCGAGCAGCTCGGGGATCCGACCGATCTCACCGTCCCAGTCCCAGCCGTCGCCGGTGAGGTACTCCCAGCCCCGGCCGGCCGGGGGTGCGAGGGCGCTCATCGTCTCGAAGCCACCCGCCGCGCGGTCCACGGCGGTGGCCGTGACCGACGGGCCGATCCGGACCCGCTGCTGGATGGTCGTGGTGCCCGCGGTGTCGGCGTAGAACTTGTTCTCCCGCACCTGTGCGACCGCGGCCTGCACGTGGTCGACGCCGTCGGAGGCGAGCAACCGCTGCGACCACTCGGTGAGTAGCTCCATTTTCTCCCGCGTGGGCACGGTGAACGGGTCGACGCCGTAGTCCGACACCCAGACGGCGTCGGGGTAGGCCGGCTCGTCGGCCCGCTCGACCCTCTCGATCGCCACCGGGGCGAGCGTGCGTGCCACGGCCACCGCGCGTTCGGCAGTGGCGGCGGCCCGCTCCGGCGTGAGCTCGACGTGGGACGCGAAGCCCCACACCCCGTCGACGATGACGCGCACCGCGAGCCCCACGGTGGTGCTGTCGACGACGCCGGTGACCGTGCCGTCGCGCAGGTCGATCGACTGCGACACGATCCGCTCGACCCGCAGGTCGGTGTGCTGCGCACCCAGCTCACGCCCTCTGCTCAGCGCGGCGTCGGCCAGAGCAGCCAGCGGCAGGGCCCGGAACTCCGGGTCGATGCGATCAACGGGCATGTCGGAAACCTACTTGCCCCTCGGTGAAGCCCGCCGTATCGACCTCACGGTTCGTACCCCACCTCGGCTCCGTTGCGCAGACCGTCGGCGACCGCGGAGGCCGCCCCCGACGCCGGGCCCGGTGCCTGCTCCCGCACCACGGCGTCCGGTCCGATCCGCAGGATCCGGTCGGCGAAACCGTCGCCGTCGAGATCGGTGAGCAGGACGAGATCGACACCGTCGCTGGTGGCCACCGTGTCGGCGCGGCTGTCGCCGTCGGTGTCGATCCCGTGGGAGACGTCGAAACGGCTGGTGGAGAGAGCGGGGCCGGCGCCAGCGTCGACAGGGTCGTCGTCGGGCACGAGCGCGGGATGACGGGGCCGGGGCATCAGGTTCTCAGCCACGAGACGCCCCCTCGGCGGGCGCAGGAGCCAGCAGGGCCAGCTCGGCGTCGACCGCTGCGCGGCGCCGGAGCACCGCGGCGTCGAGAACCGGGACCACGGCACGCTCGAGCTCGACGAGCCGCCGTCCGAGGTCGGCGTCGACCGCAAGGGCCGCCGTGGCGAGCGACTGATCGATGTGGCGGCGCAGCCGGGCACGTTCGATGGCCGTGCGCCGGGCCCGAGCCGTGGCCACCAGGGCCGCCACTCCCGCGGCGATCGCGACCGGGGCCAGCGCCGGCCCGGCCAGTGCGGGCAACCCGAGCAGCGGGAGCACGGCCAGCGGAAACAGCGCGAGCCGCCAGACCGCCGCCCCGGCGGCCGCGCCCGCGAGCAGCGACCTGGGACGGACAGCCGGGATCGGGGCCACCGTCGGCACGACCGGGAGCAGCGGTGCCGGCAGCCGGGGCCAGTGCAGATCCACCGAGAGTTCGCGCTCCGCCGCGATCCGGCGCAGCGCCGGACGCAGAGCGCTCGCCCAACCGTCGTGGACCTCCACCGCGAGCGTGTGGACGGCCGCGGCGAGGAGCGCGGGGAGCCGTTGCCTCGCGGTGCGGTCGGCGGCCTCGACGTGATCGGCTGCCTCCCGTGCGAGGCAGGCGAACGCCTCTCCGGACCGGGCGGATGCGGCGATCCGGCTCAGGGCGAGGCAGCTGCGCAGCTCGGCCCGGTGGTCGCCGGTGAGCAGGCTGCGCTCTGCGCGCAGCTCGGCGCGGCGGGCTCGGACGGCGTCGACGTACCGATCGGGCATTTCGCCAGGGTCGCAGCGCCTCCCCCGCGGCGGGCCCGAACGGGCCCAGCGGTGTGCGATCGCGAACGGGCGGGCGTCAGCGTGGATCCGCCGGGACGTCCCCGACCGTCTGGTCGTCTCCCTGCTCCGGTTGCCGGCCGGGCCTCGTCTCGGCCTCCGCCACGAGCCTTGCGTAGCGGGTGCCCGCCGCCAGCAGGACGAGACCCGCGCCGAGGAAGGCGGCCACCCTGGCCAGCCCGTCGAGCGCCACGAGGTCGAACAGCACCAGCTTCGCGACCGCCGCGACGACCAGCACGAGTCCGGTGATCCGCAGCGCCGACCTGCTGATCCCGCGGGCCAGCAGCACGAGTGCGGCGACCGTCCAGGACACCGTGACGACGGCGTGGCCCGCGGTGAAACCGGCCCGGTCGTACGACGCCAGCAGCGCGACGGTGACCACCAGCGACGTCGCGCCGTACAGGCCGACGAGCCCGATCGGTACCCACATCGGTGCCGACTCCGGATCGGGCCGGATCAGGCCGACCCTCCCGCCCGCCACGAGCAGCGCCACCGCGAGCACCAGCACGAGGGCCGAGACCCCGGCACCGACGAGGAGAGAGCTCGTGCCCGCCTCGTCGTACGGGGATGCCGGGAACCGCACGACCGCTACGAGGGGAGCGTCCTGCGCGAGCGCCATCAGCGCCCCGACCGTCCCGTAGGCCATCGCGATGATCAGTGGCGTCCGCGTGCGCAGCACGGCCGCCACCACGGCTGCCACCACCGCCTGGCCGAGCAGCGCCGTGGTGGCAGCGGCCCCCTCCATCGCCACCAGCGTCGCCTGGAAGAGAGCGACGGTCGCCGCGGTGACCGCCACCGTCCGCAACAGCCGGTCCAGGCCGGGCACCACGGCGAACCCGGCCAGGGCCAGCGCGGCCACGGCGGCGACAGCGGCACCGCCCCAGTCACCGAGGGCGGCTCCCGTGGCGAGCACCGGGACGGGCGTGGCCGCGACCAGTCCGGCAACCGGCTCGCGCGGGAGCCGCTGCGCGGCGGGTACCGCGGTGCCGAGGCCGACGGCAAGGCAGGCGAGTACGACCGCGACCGTGGCGGCGTCCTCCCCGTTCACGGCGACCAGGGCGCCCACCCCCGATCCGAAGAGCACCGGTCCGGCCGCTGCAACGAGCATGAGCACGGACCACTGCCTGCGCACCACGATCCGCAGCGCGGTCAGCTGCAGGGCCAGCACGAGTGCCACCAGCAGCCAGTCCCTGACGATCACCGGTGCCAGCAGGGCTGCCCCGACGACCACCCCGACGGCGAGCAGCTGTGACCGCCACCGATCGGCAAGGCCGAGTCCGGCGGCGGCCACCACCAGCTCGACCAGCAGCGCCGGCACGTCCGGGAGGTAGCCGTACAGCGCCGTCGCCGCAGCGACCACCAGGTAGAGAGTCGCGAAGCCCGTCGCCGCCAGCGCGAGGGCACCCGTTCGGGCGCTTTCGCGGCGGTGCAGCCGCAGCGCGATGGCGACCAGCGCCACGCCGAGCACCGCGCCCGCGGCGACCCGCGCGGGCGGTGAGAACCAGCCGCGGGACGCGGCCAGCACGAGCAGCATGACGATCCCGAGCAGGGTGACGCCGCTGCCGACCCACGCGAGCAGCCGCGCCCCGGAGATCGACCATCGCGGCCGGGGCGGTGCTACCGGCTGTGAGAACGGGCCGGTAGATGCGGCCGGACCGGTCTCGCGGGGTGGCAGAACGACACTGTCGAAGGGCGAATCCGGTATCGCAGGAGTGACAGGGTCGACATTCGACGCAACCTGCTCCACCGAACGCACGTCTCCTGATTGTGACGATTGTGGCGCCTCCACGGCCGGCGCCGCTCCGGAACCGACCGGAGCGGCAGCAGCGCGCAGCTGCAGCAGCTCCGTGCCGATCGCATCGATCCTGCGTCCCAACCAGGCAAGTTCCCTCGACAGAGCGATGTAGGGATCCCTGGTTTCGGTGCTCATGCCGAGAAAGGATGGAGGCACACCGTGCGTAACGGGGTCCGTACCACTACCAGGTTCCGGTCACAAGTTCATCACGTTCCCCCATCCGGGGGGTTCGTGTCCGATCACCCGCAACCCACTCGACCCGGTCTCGTTAACCGGATCGAGCGGACTTGTCTGGAGGTTGTGTGAGCGCCGTTTCACCTGCCCGCCCAGCCGTCCCCGCTGGGGCGGCGCCGCATACGCCACTCCACGAGACGGCTCGTCGGCCGCGAGCGCTGCGCCGACCCCGGCCTCGTCCTCAACCGAACCGCTCGCGGTTCCCGTCCGTCTCCGTGGTGGTGCCGACGCGCAACGAGGCGCGCAACCTGGAGATCATCCTGCCGGTGATCGCCGCGGTCCGCCCTGCGGTCCACGAGATCATCGTCGTCGACGGCAACTCCACCGACGGCTCCATCGAGGCCGCCAAGCGCGTCCTGCCGTCGGTACGCACGATCACCCAGACCCGCAAGGGCAAGGGCAACGCGATGGCCTGCGGGTTCGGGGCGGCCACCGGCGACATCATCGTGATGTTCGACGCCGACGGCTCCGCCGATCCCGCCGAGATCCCTGCCTTCGTCTCGGCCCTGGTCGCGGGCGCCGACTTCGCCAAGGGCAGCCGGTTCACCACCGGCGGCGGCAGCGACGACATCACCCTGCTGCGTAAGACCGGGAACGCAGGGCTCAACGGGGTCGCGAACGCGCTCTTCGGCACCACGTACACCGACCTCTGCTACGGCTACAACGCCTTCTGGGCCGACCTGCTGCCGGTCCTCGAGCTCCCCCCGGTGGACGCTCCGCCGCCGCCGGACGGAATGCTGTGGGGCGACGGTTTCGAGATCGAGACGGTGCTCAACTGCCGGATCGCCGCAGCCGGGCTGAAGATCACCGAGGTGCCCTCGATCGAGCGGCAGCGGATGTTCGGCGAGACCAACCTCCGCACGTGGGCCGATGGCACGCGGGTGTTGCGTACGCTGCTGGCCGAGCACCGGCGTGCCGACCGACGCAAGTTCGACCGCCGCTAGACACGAGCGGTCACCATTCGTGAAGGAGACCGCCCCGTGAGTACGACCGCCGTCACGGCATCCGTCGTGATCTGCGTGTACACCGAGAAACGCTGGGACGACATCGTCGCCGCTGTCGAATCGGTCGCTGCGCAGGAGATCAGCGCGCAGGAGATCAGCGCGGTCGAGACAGTGGTGATCGTCGACCACAACGCTGCGCTCCTGTCGCGGGCTCAGCAGGCCTTCGCCCCTCGCGGGGTGCGGGTTCTGCCGAACGCGCACAAGCAGGGCCTGTCCGGCGCCCGCAACACCGCGATCGCCGAGGCCACCGGCAGCGTGATCGTCTTCCTCGACGACGACGCCGCGGCCCGGCCGGGGTGGCTCGCCGCGCTGCTCGCGCCCTACAGCGATCCCACGGTCGTCGCGGTGGGCGGGGTCGCCCACCCACGCTGGCCGGCTGGGCGGGCCTTCGTCCGCACTGCGCGTCCGACCGTCCTGCCCGGTGCCGAGCCGTGGAACGGCGACGCGACCGGCGAGCTCGACTGGATCGTCGGCTGCACGTACACCGGCCAGCCCACCGAGCAGGCCGAGGTGCGCAACCTGATGGGCTGCAACATGTCGTTCCGCCGGGAGGTGTTCGAGCGCGTCGGGGGATTCGCGGAGGACATCGGGCGGATCGGCAAGAACCCGCTCGGCTGCGAGGAGACCGAGCTCTGCATCCGTGCCCGACAGGCCTACCAGCGGGCAGGCGAGAAGATCCGGATCGTCTTCGAGCCGCGCGCGATCGTCGACCACCGGGTGAGCGAGGACCGCGTCGAGTGGGCCTACCTGCGCAGGCGCAGCTGGGCTGAGGGGCTGTCCAAGGCGGCCGTCTCCAAGCTCGTGGGCAGCGACGACGCTCTCTCCACCGAGCGCAGCTACGTCGCCAAGGTGCTGCCCGGGGCCGTGTTGCGGGAGCTACGGCAGCGGAACATCACCTCGGCCGCGGCCGTCGTCGCCGCGCTCGCCTGGACCGGTGCCGGCTACATGCGGGGCAAGCTGCCCGGTGCCACCGACGGTGTGCGGCTGCCCGCCGCGCAGGGCGACGGAGCGGTTGCGCCCGCCACCCACCCGAACGCGGGTGGCTGAGGTCGGGACCGCCGGGGTGCAGCACCCGCCGATCCACAGTTTCGTCCACCACCGCAGCCGCCTCACCGAAGGTCAGCAGCACGCCTGGGAGCGGTGGTGGCAGACCCGCGGCCGGGACGTCGAGGATCTGCTGAGCGGGGCCGAGCCGTTCGATCCACCTGCCTGGTTCGGCCGGACCGCCCCGCTGGTGCTGGAGATCGGGTCCGGAATGGGGGAGTCGACGGCGGCACTCGCTGCAGCCGCTCCCGACGTCGACCACCTGGCGGTCGAGGTGTTCGAGCCCGGCCTCGCGCAGCTGCTGATGCGGCTCGCCGAGGCCGATCTGACGAACGTCGCTCTGCTGCGCGGGGACGCCGTTGCGCTGTTGCGCCAGTGCGTGCCACCTGCCTCGCTGATCGCGATCCGGGTCTTCTTCCCGGATCCCTGGCCGAAGCGCAGGCATCGCAAGCGGCGGCTCGTGCAACCGGACTTCGCTGCTCTGGCGGCCTCGCGGCTCGAGCCGGGCGGCACGCTCCACATGGCCACCGACTGGGACGACTACGCCGTCCAGATGCGCGAGGTCTGCGACGGCGAGCCCCTCCTCGAGAACACCGCGTCCGGGGAGCCCGACGGATGGACACCACGACCGGAATGGCGACCCGTCACGAAATTCGAGCAACGCGCCGTTCACGAAGGTCGCGCCGTTCACGACCTCGTGTACCGTCGCCTCTCCACCGAGCCACCCTCTGGCCACAGAGCGTGACCGGGTAGGAAGGACGCACCCCGCTCCCCAGGGGTGTCGGGCGAGTGAAAGGCCAGACGCCGAGTGTCATCGCTCGTTGCAACGAACGCTGCTGTTCCTGCTCCCCGCGAGCCACAGAGCTCCCGCGCCAACCGCCGACCGGCGAGGGGTTCCGTGGACCTCGCGGAGGCGCAGGAGTTCCTCGACCAGTTCTATGCCGAGACCTCGCCCACCACCAGGTTCGATCATCGGTTGTGGCAGATCCGCCACGAGATCGAGACAACCGGCAGCTACACCCACACCGTCGAGGAGTTGACGTTCGGCGCACGCGTGGCCTGGCGCAACTCGGCGCGCTGCATCGGTCGGCTGTACTGGAACAGCCTGCGCGTCCGTGACCGGCGGGACGTCACCAAACCGGCCGACGTTGCCGCGCAGTGCGTCGAGCACCTGCACGAGGCCACCCGTGGCGGCCGGATTCGTTCCACGATCACCGTCTTCGCCCCCGACCGGCCGGACCAGCCCGGACCGCGCATCCATAACGACCAACTCGTGCGCTATGCCGGCCACCGCCTACCCAACGGGGAGGTCCGTGGCGACGGTCGGTACGCCGACTTCACCGACCACGCGGTCGCCCTGGGATGGCAGCGCCCGGAGCCACCCGGGCGATTCGACGTGCTACCGCTGGTCATCTCGGGTGGCGACACCGAGCCGGAGATCTTCGACCTCCCGGCCGACGCCGTGCTGGAGGTGCCGCTCTCCCACCCCGACCACGAGTGGCTGGCCGACCTTCGGCTGCGTTGGCACGCGGTGCCCGCGATCAGCAACATGCCGCTCGACATCGGCGGCGTGACCTACCCGGCCGCTCCATTCAACGGCTGGTACCTCGGCACCGAGATCGGTGCCCGCAACCTCGTCGACGCCGACCGCTACAACCTGCTGCCGGTCATCGCGGAACGCCTCGGCCTGGACACCAGCTCCGAACGCACCCTGTGGCGCGACCGCGCGCTGGTCGAGATGGTGCGGGCGGTGCAGCATTCCTTCGACGAGGCCGGGGTGACGATGGCCGACCACCACTCCGAGTCACGACGCTTCCTCACCCACGTGGCCCGCGAGGAGAGCGCCGGGCGGCGTTGCCCTGCCGACTGGAGCTGGATCGTGCCTCCCGTCTCGGGTGGGCTCACCCCCGTCTACCACCGCTACTACGACGAGCCCGACCCCACCACGCGCCCGGCCTTTCTCCAGCCCTGAGGCGCGCGCACCCGCTCAGCTCGGCGGAGGCAGACCCGGCACCTGCCGGGTGCGGCCACGGAACTCCGCCACCGCCAGTTCCCCGTGACGCACGGTGACGTCGTAGAGGCCGGACCGGCCGGTGCGCGCACGTTCCATCGCTTCGGCCACGAGCTCTGCTCCGAGGGGCACCGGCCGCAGGAACGCGATGTCGGCACCCGAGGCGACGGCCGAGACGCCGTAGCTGTTCGACGCGTATGCGAGGGCTGCGTCGGCGAGGAAGAACAGGTATCCGCCGTGGCAGATGCCGTGGCCGTTCACGTGGCGAGCCTGCACCGTCATGCCGACCACAGCACGGCCAGGCCCCACGTCCAGCAGACTTATCCCGGCCTCACGGCCGGCCGCGTCGGCCCGATGCATCGCCTCGGCGGCGCGAGCAGCGACCGCCTCGGATGTGTCGTCTGTCACCGCGACGATCCGCCGGTCGGCCGAGCCGCGACCCGGACAAGTCGGCGTCGCCGGTGGGCGCCATGTCGCAGGATCAGGGCGTCCCGGCTCTCGTCCATCGCCGCGAATGCTATCGCTCACACAGGGCTAGGGTCGGGTCATGACCCCGCTCTGCTCCCCGGCCCGACGCTCGTGACGGCGGCTATCCCCATGGGTTCGGCCCCGCGCGTGATGCTGGTCTGGGACGCGCCCAACATGGATATGAGCCTCGGCTCGTTGCTCGGCGCGCGACCGACGGCGACCTTCCGGCCGCGTTTCGACGCGGTGGGCCGCTGGCTGCTGGATCTGGCCGGACCGGATGCGATCGCCGAAGCCACCGTCTTCACCAACGTGGTACCGGGGAGCACCGAGGTCGTCCGGCCGTGGGTCGAGGCATTGCGCAACGTGGGCTTCGCCGTGTTCGCAAAGCCGAAGGTCACGGAAGATTCCGACGTCGACGAAGACATGCTCGCCCACATCCGGCTCCGGGCCGAGGAGGGCGCGCTCCGCCACGTCGTCGTGGCGTCCGGCGACGGAAGGGCGTTCCGGGAGCCGCTCGAGGATCTCGAGAAGCTCGGCACCAACGTCACGGTCATCGGGTTCCGCGAGCACGCGAGTTTCGCACTCACCTCGGAAGTCATCGAGTTCATCGACCTGGAAGACATCGAGGGCGTGTTCCGCGAGCCCCTGCCGCGCATCACGCTCGACTCGCTGCCGGAGGGCGGTGCTTGGCTGCCGCCGTTCCGTTCACTGCGCTCGCTGCTGGAGGCGCGACGATGACCACGGCACTCGCAGCACGGTTCACCGCGCCGGTCGTGCTGCCGTGCGACCCCGCCTGCACCGTGCTTCGTGACGGTGTCGTCGACATCGACGCCACGGGGCGGATCACCCACGTCGGTCCACGGTCCTCGGCCCCGCCCACCGACGCACCGGTGCGCGCCCTGCCCGGCGCTCTCCTCCCCGGGCTCGTCAACACCCACGCCCACACCCCGATGTCGCTGCTGCGGGGGATGGGTGGCGACCTGCCGCTGATGCGCTGGTTGCAGGAGGTGATGTGGCCTGCCGAGGGCAAGCTCGAGGCGTCCGACGTTCGGGTGGGGATGACCGCGGGCTGCGTCGAGCTGCTCCGCACCGGCTGCACCACCAGCGTCGAGATGTACTTCTTCACCGACGCGGTGATCGACGCCGTCACCACGGTGGGATCCCGCGTCGTCCTCACCCCTGGCATCATCGCCGCGCCGGGCTGGGACCGGCTGGGTTCGTGGGAGGAGATGCGCGACGAGGTGTCGGCGCGGATCGACGCCGACGGGTTGCGGTCAGGCCCCGGTGAGCGCGTCGAGCTCGGCTACGGACCACACGCCGCCTACACCCTGCCGCCCGAGGCGCTCGAGTCGGTGGGTGAGCATGCGCGCGAGCGTGGAGCGCTCGTGCACATCCACGTGGCGGAGGCCGCCGAGGAGGACCTCGCCCAGCGCGAGGCGTACGGCTCGGTGCCCGCGCTGCTCGACCGCGTCGGCATGCTCGACGGCCGGGTGCTGGCCGCCCACGCCGTGCAACTCTCCGACCAGGACGTCGAGCTGTTGGCCGCGCGCGGCACGGCCGTCGCCCACTGCCCCGGCTCCAACGCCAAGCTCGCCGCCGGGATCGCGCGCGTGTCGTTGCTGCGACGCGCCGGCATCCGCGTGGGGCTCGGCACCGACGGGCCGGCGTCCGGCGACGATCTCGATCTGTGGGCCGAGGCCCGGCTCGCCGGACTGCTCGCCCGCGTCAGCAGCGGCGACGCAGCTGCGCTCACTGCAGCTGAGCTGCTGCTCATGGCCACGCGGGACGGCGCGGCCGCGATCGGGCGCGACGACCTCGGCGCGCTGGAACCGGGCCGATGGGCCGACCTGGTGCACGTCGACCTCAGCGACTCCACGTTCGTCAGCCCCGAGGACGACGCCCAGCTGCTGTCGAACCTGGTGTGGGCCGGGGGCTCCCGACTCGTCCGGGATGTCTGGGTTGCAGGGGAGCAGGTGCTCTCCGACCGGGAGCCGACGCGCGTGGACCGGGCCGCTGCCACAGCCGAACTGCGCACAGTGGCAGCCCGCCTGCACGCCTGACCCGAACACCCCGCGTGCCGGGGTGTGAGCACAGTCGGCGAGCTGACGGCTAGCTGTGGATAACTGGGCTTCCTTGTGGATAACTTTCGAGCTCGGGGCTGTCGTCAGGACAAACAGTTCCCACGACTCTCCACAGCATGGCGGCGGCTCCCGGAGTCGACTCGCCCTGAAGATGGGACGACTCGCACGCAATACGGGCGACTGGCCGACTGCGGACGGCGAGTCGCGGTGCTCGCGTCCCGGGAGTTCATCCGGCAGGCTGCCGTGCGCGAAGGGCAGCCGCGCTCATCAGGATGGCCACGAGGTTCGCTCCGGCCAGCACGGCGAACGCCGGCCAGACACGAGCCGCCATGTCCGGTGCGTTCAGGACGGAACCCAGGATCGACACCGCGATGAGGGCGCCCGTCTGGCGAGTGGTGTTCTGGGCGCCGGAAGCGAGACCGCTCTGGTGGTCCGCGATGTTCGAGAGCAGCAGCGAGGTCAGGGCCGAGAAGGCGATCGTGCTCGCGATGCCGACCAGGAACAGGCCGACGGCCAGGGTCGGGTAGGAGGTGCTCGGCTGTGCCCGGCCGAGTGCCAGGACGCCCAGCAAACAGCAGCAGAAACCGGCGAGAAGCATCACCCGATGGCCGAAGCGGTTGGCCAGCGGCCGGTACAGGATCAGCGGCCCGATGCACGTGCCCACTGTCAGCGGGATCAGCGCCACACCCGCTTGGCCTGCAGGCCAGAGGCGAACGTCCTGGAAGTAGAGCGACATGACGAACAACGTTCCGTAGAAGAGGAAGCCCATCAGAGCGGCGCTGGCCAACGCCGTGGAGCGGATCTGATTCTTGACGAACGCCGGCGGCAGCATGGGGTGGGTCGAGTGACACTCCACCACCCAGAATCCCGCGCCGGCTGCGATCCCGCCCAGCAGCAGGCCGATCGTCGCCGGTGACGACCAACCGGCCGATCCGCCCAGGATCAGTCCGGCCGTCAGCAGAGCCAGCGCGGCCGCGGCTGCGAGCTGACCGGCGTGATCGATCCTGCTCACGTGGGGCGGTGGGGCGGTGACGCGCCACAGCACGAGCGCCATGCTGATGATGCCGACCGGAACGTTGATCAGAAACACGCTTCGCCAACCGAGTGCGTCGATCAGTAGCCCTCCGACCAGCGGACCGACGGCCACGGCGATCCCGCCGGTAGCGACCCAGACGATCGTGGCGCGCGATCGTTCGGTGGGCTCCGTGAACAGGTGGGGGACCAGCGCCAGCGTGGCGGGCAGCAGTGCCGCGGCGCCGATGCCCTGCACGACTCGAGCCACGATGAGCAGTTCGACGGTCGGGGCCACGGCGCAGGCGGCCGAGGCCAGCGTGAACACCGCCGTTCCCCACAGCAGGCTGCGGCGCAGGCCGATCCTGTCGCCCATCACGCCCCCGGTCAGGAGCAGCGCGGCAAGGGCGAGCGTGTAGCCGTTGAGCACCCACTGGGCCTCGGCCATGGAGCCGTTCAGGCTGTTCCGGATCGACGGGATGGCGACGTTGAGGACGCTGCCGTCGAGGATGATCGCGAAATAGGCGAAGCAGATCGCCGCGAACCCGACGGTCGCGTCTTTCCGGCCGGCGCGTTCCGCAGCGGCCTCCTTGTGTCGCTGGAACTTGCTATGAGGAGTTGTGTGGCGATCCATCGCCGCCCCATTGTCTCGGCTCCATCGGGCGCACTCCGAAACCCGGCGCGCCCGGCGCCGAGATCACGATGCCCACCAAGGCCGGCCCTGAATATCGCCCGCCCCATAGCGCATTGTGTCATCGGGTCATGCGTTGACACCCGACCGTCAGGCGGAATCGGGGTAGTGCTGCTGAGGGCCGGGATCCCGGTGCCGAGGTCCCAACGTGACCCCGGCCCTCGTCAGAGGCAGTAGTGCAGTTACTGCCGTCGTGCACGGCCACTCCCCAGCGGCCGCTGGTCCATGCGCTCGAGGCGCACAGATCTCACCAGTGCGAGCTGATCGCCTTACGCCTGCGGTGGTGCCGACCCTCGTCGGTCAGTTCGTGTCGCGCCGCCGGCACCGAATGTGCTCCCGGGCCGACCCGCGAGGCCGGGATCGCGGGAGCGACGTCCTTCACGACGGGAATCGGCGCGGTCAGCGGATCCCGGCGAAAAGCTTCGACGGGGTCGGGGACACGGGGCGGCGGGGTCGGAGCAGCGGGCTCGTGCTGGCGGGCTCGCCAGCCGCCACGCGTGAGCGCATGGAAGATCGGCGTCAGCTCCGCGTCCTCGTCGAAGGCATGCCTACCCGTTGCCGGGCTCCAGTCGTCGTCGGTCGTCGAGTAGCGGGTCGCTGGGGACACGCGTCACCTCCGTCATGATCCTGTGCGCCACCATGGTGCTGCCTTGGTGCGGCTTTCGGCGTACTAACACCCACAACGGGGACACTCGGGCGTGGAAACGGGTTCGGAGCGACCGTTACAGCTCCGCGGCCCGGTTCCGCTCGTTCGGGTGGTCTTTGCCCCCGCTCACACTCGCTTGAGTATTCGTGCTGCGCCCGCTGCAGCCGTTGTGGCGAGGATCCACCCCGCGGCCACCAATGAACTCGCTATCCACTGGGATGCCCCGTCCAACCGCCAGTACCCGTCCTGCCCGAGGTTCACGATCGGGAGGAGCGTGTCGGCGGCGAAGAGCCAGGGATTGAAAACGGGGTTTTGTCCCTCGTCGACCGGAGGCGGCGGGTGCATCGCGAACCAGGTGCCGCCGAGAACCGCGAACAGGACGAGCCAGCAGACCGCCAACCAGGGCTGATAGCCGAATCCGACCGTCCAGCGCTGGAGCACGCCCCAGATCCGCCCGGCGACGCCGGCCTCTGCGGAACGCCGGCTCTGCCTTTCCATGAGCACTCGCTCGGAGAGCTCCTCGTCGCCCGCGCGCCGGTACGCGGCCGCCAACTGCTCGTATGGTCCCGGAGCGTAGTCGGGCATCACCTGTTTGAGCCAGCGTAGCCGCGTACGGATGTCAATCACACGTGTGTCATTCATTTTCTGGTAATCGAAATCGTCCAGATCGATGCCACCAACGGCCGCCCATAACGGAGCGGAATCGGTGAAGGTGCCGACCTGAGCCTGGGTCAGGCGCACTCTTCCACTGGGCGGCGCGGCCGGTCGGACGATGAGCTCGCCGGTCACCAACCCATAGGCGTTGAGGGCATAGGGAATGACGGTGGACGGCAGAGTTCCCAAGGTGGCGTCGACGAACTGCACCGACTTGCCCACTTCCATGCGCCGCAGCCGAACGCCACCTGCGGCCAGGAATCCCTCGGAACAGACCATGTCCTTGCCGACGGTCGCGGCACGGGCGTCGAGGGACGGACGTGCGGTGCCGTCGGGCCGCAGCCGGGGCTGCTCGAGCCGCGCGGCCGTGCAGTCGAGGGTGGCTCCGATCTCGGCGTTCTGCAGCCGGACGGTGCCCGCGCAGTGCAGCCGGCGCATGTAGAGCTCGCCGCCGATCCGCAGCCGATCGGCGAGCAGCGCATACCCGCCCCGGGGCGGCCAGCTCGATCCCGGACAGGCTCGCGCTTCCCCGCACGTGGGCGTCCACCAGCCGCAGCTGCCCGGCACAGATGAGCGGACCGCGCCCGTTGTCACGTCCCTCGAGGTCACCGCCGACGTCCATCCCGTCGCCGAGCAGCGCGATCCCGAACTCCGACGCGCCCGCCGGCCCGGCCAGCCGGGCACCCGAGAGCCGCAGGTATCCCCCGACGACGGCGTTGGGCAGCCGCACCGTGCCGTCGGTGCGGCTCCCGTCGTCGAGCTCGAGGTTCCCCTCCACCCGGATGCGGTCGGCCACCAGGCAGGCCGCGCCGTCGACGATCCCGCCGGGGACGACCGGCATCCGGCTCTCCCCCGGCGCCGGCACCAGGTCGGCGACCGCGGCCGCGGCGCCACGCTCGATCCGAGCCCCGGAGAACACCAGATCACCGCCCACCCGGGAGCAGGACCCGACCCGACGCGCAGAACGCCACATCCGGCCCGGCGTTGTGACGACCGGCGAGGAGACTGCCGCCCACCGTGATGCCTGTGGCGTCCAACGCGTCCCCGGTGGGGCTGCTGAGGTCGGCGCCGCCGAAGTCGAGGTTGCCGGTGATCCGCGCTCCGGGCAGCCGGAGCTCGCCGCTGCTGCGCAGCCGCCGCGCGTAGAAGGTGCCTTCGACCACGATCCGGTCGGCGATCAGCGCACGGCCACCGGCGCCCCGCAGGCGGCCTGCCGACAACCGGAGCGACCCGCCGATCTGCGCGTCGGTGAGATGCACCGGTCCGGCTGCAGTGAACCCGTCGTCGAGCAGCAGGTCGGCGGCCACTCGCACGTTGCCCGCTCGGAGCCCGGGCAGCCGGCACCCCGTGAGCGCGAGACCGGCGAAGCGTGCCATCCGCAGGTCGGGAGTCTGGGCGAAAACGCACCCCCGCAGCTCGACGGGCATCGTGACCTCGGCGCCGGTGAGCCGCAGGAGGCCGGTGATGTGGGCCCGCCGCAGCCGCAACGCCGGGGCTCCCGGTGGCGGCGTGTCCGTGAGCACGGCCGCCAGGGTCGTTGCCGGCAGGGCCGCTCCGGCGAGATCGAGCTCGCGCCCGGCTGCCAGCGCATCGACGAGCAGCGCCGCCGCATCCTCTACCACCGCGGCGGCCTCCCCATGATCGTCGTATTCGCGGGGATGTCTATCACGATGGAGTGAACGAGCGGGATGGACGAGCGACGGCGACTGGTCGAGTCGCGAGATCCGGGGCGGGCCGGGAGCATCGGGGGATGCGCTACCTCGTCACCGGGGCGACCGGGTACATCGGCGGCCGGCTCGCCGCGCGATTGGTCGATGCCGGCCCCGTGCGGTGCCTGGTGCGCGATCCGGACAAGCTGCGGGACGTGCCGTGGGCACAGCGCGCCGAGATCGTGAGCGGGGACCTGCTGGACCCTGCGAGCATCCGTGCAGCGTGTGAGGGGGTGGACGTCCTCTACTACCTGGTGCACTCGCTCTCGGACCGTGAGTTCGCCGCCACCGACCGCCGCGCTGCTCTCATCACCGCGCAGGCCGCGAGGGACGCCGGCGTACGCCGGATCGTCTATCTCGGCGGGCTGCATCCCGACGGCCCGCTGTCGGAGCACCTCGCGTCGCGCGCCGAGGTGGGCGAGATCCTCCTGCGCAGCGGCGTGCCGACCGCGGTGCTGCAGGCGGCGGTGATCCTCGGATCGGGTTCCGCGAGCTTCGAGATGCTGCGCTACCTGACCGAGCGCCTGCCGGTGATGGTGACGCCGCGCTGGGTGCACAACCGGATCCAGCCCATTGCGGTACGGGATGTGCTGCGCTACCTCATCGGAGCGGCCACGCTCCCGCCTGAGGTCAACCGGATCTTCGACATCGGCGGCCCCGAGGTGCTCACCTACCTCGACATGATGCAGCGCTACGCCGCGGTGGCCGGGCTGCCGTCGCGGCGCATCGTCCCCGTGCCGGTGCTGACTCCACACCTTTCGGCGCACTGGGTGAACGTCGTGACGCCGGTGCCGAAGAGCATCGCGGGGCCGCTCATCGAGTCGCTCGTGCACGAGGTGGTGTGTTCCGAGCAGGACATTCGCGAGTACGTGCCCGATCCTCCGGAGGGCCGCACCGGCTACGACCGGGCCGTCCAGCTGGCGCTGGCGAAGATCTCCGGTGGGGACGTCGAGACCAGGTGGTCGGGCGCGGCGGTGGGCGACATGCCGTCGGACCCGTTGCCGACCGATCCGCGGTGGTCCGGCGGCACCGTCTATCTCGACGAGCGCGAGCACGCCGGCACCGCCGATCCCGATGCACTGTGGGAGGTGGTCACCGGTATCGGCGGTGAGCGTGGCTGGTACTCGTTCCCGCTGGCCTGGGCCGTGCGGGGGTGGATGGACCGCATCGTCGGCGGCGTCGGGCTACGCCGCGGCAGGCGTGATCCCGACCGTCTGCAGACCGGCGACGCCCTGGACTGGTGGCGGGTCGAGCAGCTCCGTGACGGCGCCGACGGCCGGATGCTGCGGCTGCGTGCCGAGATGAAGGTGCCGGGGCGCGCGTGGCTCGAGATGGTCGTGCGTCCGGTGCCGGGCGGCTCCTCGTACGGGCAGCGGGCGGTGTTCATCCCGCGCGGGTTGACCGGCCACCTCTACTGGTGGTCGGTGGCACCGTTCCACGGCATCGTGTTCGGCGGCATGGTCCGCAACATCACCCGTACCGCCGAGCGCCTCGGGCAGCAGAATCGTCACGACAAAGCGGCCGACATCGCGTAGCGATCGATCGGCACGGACTCGGGGATGGATCAGGCAGAGCCTGGAGATTCGCGGTCTGCTCTCCGGCGACTCGCGGCCGGATTTCGGGCGACTCGCGGGTTCTTCGAGGCGGACCTGGGCACAACGCTGGGCAACTCACGGGCCGGATCCGGGCGACTCGGGCTCCGGATCGGAGCGACTCGCGCGGAGGTTCCGGGCGACTCGCGGGGGTGGGTGTCAGGCGGCGTCGTCCAGCTTCTGGACCGACTCCTGGTCGAGCTGCAGGCTTCGCGCCCCGACGTTCTCCTCCAGGTGCTGCACGCTGCTCGTGCCGGGAATCGGGAGCATCACCGAGGACCGCTGCAGCAGCCACGCCAGCGACACCTGCGACGCGGTGGCGCCGAGGCGGCGGGCGATCTCGGTCACCGGGCTGTCGGACGCGGCCAGTTCGCCCTTGCTGATCGGGCCGTACGGGATGAAGCCGATGCCGAGCTCGGTGCAGTACCGCAGGACGGCGTCGCTCGAGCGGTCGAGCAGGTTGTAGTGGTTCTGCACGGTCGCCACATCCACCACGGCTGTGGCGCGTTCGATCTGCTCGACGTCGACCGCGGACAGCCCGACTGCGGCGATCTTGCCCTCCGCCTGCAGGTCGGCGAGCACGCCGAACTGCTCGTCAGCAGGCACCCACGGGTCGATCCGGTGCAGCTGGAACAGGTCGATCCGCTCGACACCGAGCCTGCGCAGACTCAGTTCGCACTGCTGGCGCAGGTACTCCGGGCGGCCGCAAGGGTGCCACTTGTTCGGGCCGGTCCGCAGGAAGCCGGCCTTGGTGGCGACCGTGATGCCCTCGTAGGGATGCAACGCTCGGCGCACGAGGTCATCGGTGACCTCGGGACCGTAGGAGTCGGCGGAGTCGAAGAAATCGACGCCGAGCTCGGCCGCTCTGCGGAGCACGGCAATGGCGGCGTCCGGGTCGGCCGGAGGCCCCCAGACGCCGGGACCGGTGAGGCTCATGGTGCCGTAGCCGAGGCGCTCCACCGGCCCGGTCGGCAGCATGAAGCGCGTACTGAGTTCGGGACCGATGTCATGAAGAGTGACCACGTCGTCACGATCGCACCGTGACGAACCGGGCGCCGCAGTTCGTGACCGGCGCCTCGCCCGATGTCACCGGGATCTCACGGCAATGCGGTGGCCAGGGCGGACGTGACCCACAGCAGCACCGCGGCGGCCAGCAGCGGAGTGACCGCGAACAGCACGCCGAGCGTCCCGCAGCGCGAGAGCGTGCCGAGGAGGGAGGGCGGTTCGGCGACGACGGCCAGGTAGCGCAGCCGCAGGGCGACCGCGTCGCGAGCCATCGCGAGCGCGACTCCCGGCGTCCCGGATCCGGTGACGTCCAGCAGCGCGGCGCGCAACGCCTCGCGTCCCGACGAGCGTGCGGCGGCGATGTCGGCAGCGATCTCGACCTGATCCCGGAGCGCCGGCGAGGCGGCCCGGAACAGCACGACGAACGGGAACGCGACGGAGACCACCTCGGCCCAGGCGGTGATCATGTGGTGCCGCCCGCGCAGATGGGCCCGCTCATGGGCGAGGACGGCAGCGATGCCGTCGGGCGAGAGCTGCCTGTGCAACCCGTCGGTGACCACGATCGTGCCCGGCCTGCCGGCGAGGCTGAACGCGAGGCCGCGCTCCGAACGCACCCACAACGTGGTCGGACCACCCTCGCGACAGGGGACGGTGGTGCCGAGCATGCGCAGCACGTCGAGCCGGTCACGGACCAGGGCGCGCCTTGCCCGTCCGTGCCGCACCGCCACCCAGGTGAGCCGCAGCCCGGCCACAGCCAGGACCACGACGGCGGCCCATGCCGCGGCGTTGTAGGCGGCGAAGTGGGGGGCGTCCTGCACGGCCGACCACCAGCGCCGCCCCACGAGGTACACGAACGGGGTGTCGGCCGCGTACCCCGGCATCGCCATGATCGCCAGGCCGACGCACACGGTGATCGAGACGCCGAGCACCGCGAGCACCCAGCAGACGATGACGGCCACCGGGTCGACCGCTCGGGCTCCGAGATGACGCAGCAACACCGGTGCGGTCAGTGCGACGATCGCGGAACCGAGGAGCAGCGCGAGGGCTATCGTCATCGCCCGTCAGCGCCGTCGGGCGCCTCACCGAGCGCGTCGCGCAGGACCGCGGACTCCCTCTCGGAGACCGAACGTGCGAAATGCAGCAACACCGTCTCGACGTCGTTGGACGCATCCAGCAGATCACGCAGCGCGCGGGCGGTGACCTCCTCGCGGGTGGCACTGGGCCGGTAGCGGTAGGCGCGACCGTCCATCTCGCGCTGGACCCAACCCTTGCGGTGCAGGTTGTCCAACACGGTCATGACGGTGGTGTAGGCGAGCTTGCGCTGCGGGGCCAGCTCCTCGAGGACGTCGCGTACCCGGTGCGATTCGGGCGACGACCAGAGGACGTCCATGACCGCAGCTTCGAGCTCACCGAGACCTCGCACGTGTCCTCCCCCCGAGCAGCAGCATAAGGGTCTCGGGGCCCGATGCGGCCCCCGGCGGAACGCCGCACCTTTGGCCACCCGACGGGGGGACGCCGGCCACCCGGTCTTCGATTGCCCGGCCCGGCTGTGCGCACTAGCGTTTCCACGTGGCCAAGATCGTGTCATTGCCGCAGGCTGTGTCCGAACTTGTGCACGACGGGGACACCGTCGCGCTCGAGGGCTTCACACATCTCATCCCGTTCGCCGCCGGACACGAGATCATCCGGCAAGGACGCCGAGACCTCACCCTCGTCCGGATGACTCCGGACCTGATCTACGACCAGCTCATCGGCGCAGGCTGCGCGGCCAAGCTGGTGTTCTCCTGGGGCGGCAACCCCGGCGTCGGCTCGTTGCACAGGATGCGCGACGCCCTCGCCACCGGTTGGCCCGCGCCCCTTCAGATCGAGGAGCACAGCCACGCCGGAATGGCCAACCGCTACGTCGCCGGCGCATCGGGTCTGCCGTTCGCCGTGCTGCGCGGCTACGCCGGCACCGACCTGCCCACCCACACCGAGACCATCTCCACTGTGGAGTGCCCCTTCACGGGCGAGCGTCTGGCCGCCGTGGCCGCGCTCAACCCGGACGTCACGGTGGTGCACGCCCAGCGCGCCGACCAGGCCGGCAACGTCCAGCTGTGGGGCATCACCGGGGTGCAGAAGGAGGCGGTCCTCGCCGCGAAGCGCTCCCTGGCCACCGTCGAGGAGATCGTCGACGAGCTGACGCCGATTCCCGGGGCGGTGATCCTCCCGCACTGGGTGCTCGATGCGGTGGCGGTGGCGCCGGGAGGCGCCGCGCCGTCGTACGCGTACGGCTACTACGACCGCGACAACGCCGCCTACCGCAACTGGGACGCGATCAGTCGCGATCGCGAGGCGTTCACCCGCTGGCTGCGCACGCTGGAGGAGGAGGCGGCATGACCGGCACGACCGACCGGGTGACGGAGCCGAGCACCACCGTCACGTGGTCCGCCGACGAGATGATGAGCATCGCCGCCGCCCGATCCCTGCGAGACGGGCAGGCGTGCTTCGTGGGGATCGGCCTGCCGTCCACGGCGGCCAACCTGGCGCGCCGCCTCCACGCACCCAACCTCGTGCTGATCTACGAGTCGGGCACCCTCGACACCCGGCCCGACGAGCTGCCGCTCTCGATCGGCGACGGCATCCTCGCCGAGTCGGCGCTGTCCGTCGTCAGCGTGCCCGAGATCTTCAACTACTGGCTGCAGCCCGGGCGGATCGACGTCGGGTTCCTCTCCGGCGCCCAGCTCGACCGCTTCGGCAACATCAACACCACGGTGATCGGCGAGTACGACGAGCCGGACGTGCGGCTGCCCGGATCAGGTGGCGCACCCGAGATCGCAGCGTCCTGCCGCGAGGTGATCGTCGTGATGCGCCACCGCCTGCGCGCCTTCGTCGAGCAGGTGGACTTCGTGACGTCCGTCGGGTACGGGAGTGGTCCACTCGACCGCCAGATCCTGGGACTGCGCGGAGCGGGGCCCGTCCGGGTGATCACCGACCTCGGCGTCCTCGAACCCGACCCGGACACCGCAGAGCTGGTGCTCGCGGCCCTCCATCACGGCATCACCGTCGAGCAGGTGCGGTCGGAGACGGGTTGGCCACTACAGGTGTCGGCGGATCTGATGATCACGGCGCCGCCCAGCGACACGGAATTGACGACGTTGCGCTCGTTGCGCACGGTGGGATCGGGAGAGTCATGACGGAAAGTCCGGTACGGCTGCACCACGTCGACGAAGGACCGCGCGACGCGCCGGTCATCGTGCTGTCGGGGTCGCTCGGCTCGACATTGGAGATGTGGCGTCCGCAGGTCGGGCCGCTGACGGAGCGCTTCCGGGTGATCCGCATCGACCACCGGGGTCACGGCGGGTCGCCCGTGCCTCCCGGGCCCTACCGGATCGCCGACCTCGCAGGCGACGTGATCGCCCTGCTCGACGACCTGGGCCTCGAGCAGGTGGCGTGGTGCGGTCTGTCGATGGGCGGCATGGTCGGGATGTACCTCGGCTCCGAGGCGCCGCAGCGGCTCACCAGCCTCACCCTGTGCTGCACGTCGTCGAACTTCCCGGACTCGTCGATCTGGGCCGACCGGATCAAGGCGGTCGCCGACGGGGGCACGGCCCCGATCGCCGAGACCGTGGTCTCCCGCTGGTTCACGCCGGGGTGGGCGGCCGAGCACCCCGACGCCGTCGCGGAGGCGGTTGCCATGGTTGCGGGCACGTCCGACGAGGGCTACCTGGCCAGCTGCCAGGCGCTCGAGGTGTGGGACCACCGCGACCGGCTCCCCGCGATCTCCGTGCCCACGCTGGTGATCGCCGGCTCGGCAGACCTGTCCACCCCCGTCGAACCGCATGCCCGCACGATCGTCGACGGCATACCCGGCGCGCGGCTGGAGGTGCTGGAGGGTGGACACCTCGCAACCATCGAGCGGGCCGACGAGGCCACACCGCTGATCGCCGAGAACGCGGGACGCTGACGGGCCCGACCTCGCGACCAGCACACAGGTTTTTCACGACGCTGGTCGCGAGGCGCTCGCTCTCGCAGGACGCTGTCTCTGGTGTGAGAGCGGGGAAGTAGCGGGCGGGCACCTTGCGCGAACGCGCCGGGGCGTACGTGGCTGCCGCGGCGCGTCGCAGGGGTGCCCGAGAGATGTTCGACCGCGGTGATCTGCCGGCGTGCGTCGATCGGCTCGGCCTGAGGTAGCGGGGTCAGGTCAGCGGCGTACGTCGGGCAACGGCGTCGTGGGAAACGGCGATGTAGTCCTTGCACGGACCGGACCGGACGAGCGGCTTTGCACGGAAACGTGCGAAAAGGTTATTCTCAAGGGTGCCATTCGAGAATAAGAACGCTCCTCTACAACTTAATTCTATCATGGGCGGGGAAGCCGTGGGAAGACCCTCTTTCGAACGCGAGCTCGAGGCGGAGACCGCCCGACTACGCACGCTGCATGCGCTGCTGGCCACCGAGCTCGAAGCGGCTAGTGAACAGGCGAAAGGCATGCTCGCCGCGCCGACGGGCGACGAGTTCAGCGCCCGCTGGGAGCGGGATGTCTCCGTACATCGCTGGTCGGAGCGGGTGACCACGCTGACAGCCGCCCGTTCCGGATTGTGCTTCGGCCGGCTCGACCACACCGGAGGGTCGACGAGCTACATCGGCCGGATAGGGCTCACCGACCCGAGTGACGGCGAAAGCGCACTCATCGACTGGCGCGCTCCTGCCGCGCAGCCGTTCTACTGCGCCACGTTGGCCACACCGCTCGGCGTGACCAGACGGCGCCATTTCCAGCTCGCCGGCACGGCGCCGCGCGAGCGTGTCGCGGATTTCCACGACGACGTGTTGGACGGTCGCGCGGCGACCGAAGCCGATTCGGGGTCTGCCTCCGATCCGGCACTGCTCGCCGCTCTGAAGGCGCCTCGCGGTTCGACGATGCGCGACATCGTGACGACGATCCAGGCCGAGCAGGACGCGATCATCCGGCTGCCGCTCTCCGGCACCGTCGTCATCGAGGGCGGACCGGGAACCGGGAAGACGGCGGTCGCGCTGCACAGGGCCGCCTACCTGCTCTACACGCACCGCGAGCGGCTGGCACGCAGCGGCGTGCTGGTGGTCGGCCCGAGCGCAGGTTTCATCCGCTACGTCGGGGGTGTGCTGCCTGCGCTGGGCGAGTCCGCGGTCGTGTTCACGACGCCGGGCCGGCTGCGCCACGGTGTCGTGGCGACCGCCGTCGACCCGGACGGCGTGGCTTGCCTCAAAGGCGATCTCGTGATGGTGGACGTGATGCGCCGCGCCGCCGCCGACAGACAGGAACTACCCGGAGCGCCGATCGCGATCGATCTCGAGGACGTGACCGTCGAGATCGACGATGCGACGGCGGCAGAGGCCCGGGCGCGCGCTCGTGCGACCGGGCTGCCACACAACGCGGCGCGGACGACGTTCCGCGACACGCTCGGCAGCTTGCTCGTCCAGCAGGGCGTCGAGCGTCTGAACCAGGACCTCGAAGACCCACCGGAGCTCGCCGAGATCCTGCGTGAGCTCGGCGATCTCCCGGAGCTGGCGCCTGCCAGTGCGGCGCAGGTGACGGCCGAGTTGCGCCAAGAGCTACGCGACGACCTGCGCGCGCACCTCGACTTCCATGCGGCGGTCGAGCGGCTCTGGCCGGCGCTCACCCCGGAGCAGGTACTCACCGATCTCTACGCGTCACGGGGACGGCTGGCCGCCGCCGGTGGTGACATCGACGTCTCCGAGCTGTACCGCGAAGGCGGCAGCTGGACCGTGGCGGACGCCCCGCTGCTCGACGAGCTTGCCGAGCTGCTCGGACCGTCGCAGGAACCGCAGGAGCAGCGGGGCGAACCGGACAGCGCATACGCCGCGGAGGTGCTGACCATCCTCGAGTCGGCCGACCGCCAGATCGCCGGAGAGGACCCCGACGAGCTGCGCCCCACCGACTTCGTCACCGCGGACGTGCTCGCCGCCCGTCATGTGCCGGAGCACCTCATGAGCGTCGCCGAGCGGGCTGCGGCCGACCGCGACTGGCGGTTCGGGCACATCGTCGTGGACGAGGCGCAGGAGCTCTCCGCCATGGACTGGCACGTACTGCTGCGCCGATGCCCCTCCCGTTCGATCACCGCCGTCGGTGACCTCGCACAGCGCAGCGCCCCGGCGGGAGCGCAGGCGTGGGCCGACGTGCTCGGTCCGCACCTCGACTCCCGGTGGATCTACCGGACGCTCACGGTCAACTACCGGACCCCGTCCGAGATCATGGAACTGGCAGCCGGCGTGCTGGCGGAGTTCGCCCCTGAACGCCAGGCGCCCGAATCGGTTCGGTCGACGGGCGAGAAGCCGTGGCAGCGCACCGTGCCGGCCGCCGACCTCGCCGCCGAGGTGCGTGCGGCCGTCGAGGAGGAGGCCGCGGAGCTGGGTCGGGGAACTCTGGCGGTGATCGCCGCCGATCTCGCAGGCCTCCCCGACCTCGGCGACATGCAGGCCATTGCGCACACACCGGTGTCGGCGAAAGGCCTCGAGTTCGACGCCGTCGTCATCGTCGATCCGGAACGGATCCGCGCGCAGAACCCCGCCGACCTGTACGTCTCCATCACCCGCGCCACCCGACGGCTGGGGCTGCTGCACGTCTGATCGGTTGTGAAGCCCGGCGCGGATACGCGAAAGGGGCCGGATCCCGCCGCGGAGAGCGGATTCCGGCCCCTTCCGATATCCAGCCCACAGGAAAGCGAACCAGGTGCGCTTACGGTCGAAGTCTCGCCACCTCGGCGGAGGAATGCCTCGACGCTGAGCGCCTGGCCTGCTCAACGACCCAGACTGGAGGAAGCGGCGCGAGACGCGGGCGGGCTCCCGCCGCGATAGGCGAGGGCACGAAGCAATTGTTCTGCCGGGCCACGCTTGCCGGCGCGGTCGAAGACCACGGCGAAACCTATCGACACGAGCCACGTCGCTGCCGCCAGGAGCGCGGCCTGCCACTGGTCCCGAATGCCGCCGAGGCCGATTCCCCAGGCACAGAGGAGTGGTGCCGTGACCGGATCAGGCGCCGCGCAGTCCTCTCGTCGCGGCCGGCCATCTGCTGCCGTACGTAGAGCTGCCAGATGCCGTATCCGAAGAGGAACGCGAAGAGCGGGTAGCTACGTCCGTCGATCGCGATCATCGCGATGATCTGCCATGCCGCATCGAGATCGGTCGCATCAGGACGGAGAGCGGTGACGCCGGTGGTGGGTGTTCCGTAAAGGAACCAGGACACGTTCGCCAGGGCGATGAGCAGCAGCATGAGCCCACGCGCGAGGTCCGGTGCGATGGCGCGACTCTCTAAGAGAGACGAATGGCCGAGCGTCGTCACTGCGTTGTCCCGGCCTCGGGGGAAGGACCATCGCCGGCGCGGACCAGAGCGCTGGGCGATAGGCGCCCGACGATTGCCGGTGCCTCACGGACAAGGGTGTCGTCGGTGAGCGCCTCCACCATGAACAGCGCGAAGTCCACGCGCCGTGTCAGGTTGCTCTTCAGGATTGGGTCGCCGACGTGGCGGCTCCACACGGGAAGGCCCTGGCTCTCGCCCTCCTCGAGGTCGCTACCGCGAACGACGGTCCACCGCCGGTCGCTGGCGAAGATCCGCCGGCATGCTTCGACCTGGTCGTCGATCTCGACCGCGCGCACGAGGCGCGCGAGCAGGCTGACGATCCGGACGGTCGTCGTGAACCTCCAGGAGTACCGGTCCTTGCCGTCGCGGGTGATGTGCCAGCCGCACGAGAAGACCAGGCGCGCGTCGGGCTCGGCGTGGTCGAGTACCGCCTGCGCGGTGCCCGACGAGTACTGCTGCACGCCCCACGGGACCAGCACGGTCAGCACGCCGTCGCAGCCCGCGACCGCCGCACGGATCACCTCCGGATCGTTCGTGCGGCCGGGGACGATCGTGATCCGGTCCGCGAACGCAGCGAGCTTGCCGACGCTGCGTTCGCGACAGACGCCGACGACTTCGTAGCCGCGCTCGAGAGCGTGGCCGACCATGTACTGCCCGAGCTTTCCCGAGGCGCCGATGATGCAAATCTTTGCGGGTCGCATTCTGTTGCTGCACATGTTCGCACTCCTGCGTCGTCAACCAGACTTACAGCGTAAGTAAGTTAGACTTACGGCGTAAGTCGGTCAAGTAGCAGTCGGGGGAGGCATCCGTTGGGTGAGCGCAACATCGGCCGCCACACGAGAGCGAAGCGGCCACCGCTCAGCCGGGACATGGTCGTCGCCGCGGCGATCGCGCTGGCCGACGAGGCGGGTGAGACCGGGGTGTCGATGCGGGCGATCGCCGCCCGGCTCGGCGTCCAGGCGATGTCGCTCTACAACCACGTGAGCAGCCGTGAGGACGTCCTCGACGGGATGGTCGACTCGGTGTTCGGCGAGATCGACCTGCCCGCCTCGACCACTGACTGGAGAGAGGCCATGCGCGACCGTGCCGCTTCAGTGCGCGCGGCGCTTCAACGCCATCACTGGGCGGTCGGCCTGATGGACTCACGCAGGCGGCCCGGCCCTGCGACCTTGCGCCACCACGACGCCGTGCTGGGCGCCCTGCGGGCGGGCGGCTTCTCGGTCGCGATGGCCGTGCATGCATTCACGGTGATCGACAGTTACCTGTACGGATTCGTCCTTCAGGAGCTGAGCCTGCCGTTCACGGGGCCTGTCGAATTCGGCGAAGTTGCGGAGGGGATCGCGCGGGACCTGCCGGCCGACGCCTACCCGAACCTCACGGAGGTCTTGACCGAGTACACCCGTCGACCGGACTATGACTACGCGAGCGAGTTCGATCTCGGCCTATCCATGATCCTCAACGCGTTGCAGCCCGACGAGGCGTAGCGGATCGTGGACAAGCCCCGCCGTTTCGTTTCGACTCGCGCAGTGGGGAGCCAGGCTTACGCCGCCTGGTACCGATGCATGTCCTCGGCGAGCTCGGCGAACATCGCGACGTTGCACTCGAACGCGACGAGCGTCTCGTCGACGACCCTGGTTCGGTCGGCCTCGTTCCACGGGGCGGCGTCGAGCTTGGCGCGGTAGCGGTCGCGGAACGCGGGGGCACTGCCGATCTCGTCGAAGTGGTAGAACCGCGCGCCCTCGTCGACGACGCCGTAGGTCGTGGCCAGCAACCGGCGGATGATCTGGCCGCCCGCGATGTCGCCGAGATAGCGGGTGTAGTGGTGGGCGACATAGCCGCCTGCCCACCCCGACGCCTCGTGAATGCGTCGCACGTACGACTCGGTGGCGGGGAGCGGGCGGATCGTTTCGCGCCAGTCCGGCCCGACGAGAAACGCCATGTCGGCCTCGAGCTTCGGCAGCCTGCGCAGCTCGTCGAAGACGAACTCGCGACCGATGTCGTCGCCGGCCATGGTGTCGCTGACGTGCTCGATCGCCTGGTAGACGAAGTAGTACTGGATCGCGAGCTGGGTGTAGCCGGCCAGCGTGAGCTCCTTGCCCAACAGCGCGTTCATGTAGCCGGAGTGGTTGGCGCGCTCGTGGACGATCCTGGTGGAGGCGCGCAGCGTCGCGGAGAACGGGGCCGCGACGAGGTCCGTGGTCACCGGCATAGGGGCGTCTCCTCGGGGCAACGATCTGACACCTTGTCAGAAAGAGCTTAGGTCATCACCGCGAGTAAGGCGACCCTTATTTCGCTGTCCCCTCCTCGACCTCGCTCGCTCCGACTGCTCGCAGCACGAACCGGACGGCGGCTTCGATGGCCTGATCCAGCTGCTCAGGCGGCACGTCGACGACCTGACGACTGGCCAGCGCCGCAGTGATCATCGGGAGCAGGATGTCCGGATCCTCGTCGGGCAGCCGCCCCGCGCGCCGGCCGGCGTCGAGGATCTCGCGTAGCTGCTCTGTGATCGGGTCGGCGTGCGCACTGATCCGCCGGTACGCGGCCGGGGCGAGCGCGGACGCCAGCGCGGTGCCCGGCGGGAGGTGGTACTCGGCGAGCACGCGCAACTGCAGCCGCACGAACGTGGCGAGCTTGGCAACCGGGTCGGGAACCGCGTCGACGGCCTCGCGCAGCCAGTCGACGTAGCGGGTCGCCTCGGCCTCGACGAAGGCGACGAGCAGGCTTTCCTTGTCGGGGAAGTGGTTGTACATCGCGGTACGTCCGAGGCCGGCCTCCGCCGCCACCCCGGCGAGGGTGACCGCGTCGAACCCCCGCTCGTAGAGCTGGGTGCGCAGCACCTCGAAGACCCGTGCCCGCACCTGCTGGCGGTGGGCATGCAGCGAGCCGCCGATGATCTTCGGCATCGCGCACCTCCCTCCGCCCGTGCCGGTGAAAGCCAACTTAGGGGACGCGCCTCGATCAGACCCTGACGAAGGCAACTCAGGAGTGCCGCCACGCCGTCGGTTCATCATGGCTGCGTCTTCCTCCAAGAGTGCCAGGTGGTGCCACCCGACGCTCGATCTGAGCCAAGTTGGCTTGCCGATGGTGCCAACTGTGTGCCACAGTGATGCCATGGACTTGACCTCGTATGTGGGCAACCTCGGACGTGAGTTCGCCACGCTTGCCGAAGCCGGCGGTGACGAGGCACGTGCGGTGGTCGAGCGCCTCACCGGCTCACTCGAGTCCGCGATCCGGATGACACTGCTGGAAGCGCTCTCGGCCGCCACGGACGAGATCACCCGTGACCTGGCCCCAGGTTCGGTGGAGCTGCGCCTGCGCGGGCGTGATCCGGACTTCGTCGTGACCTCGCCGGCCGCGCAGCCACTCCAGGACGCGACCGATGATGGCCCGGCAGCGGTGGACGGCGGGGCGGACAGCGGTCCACCGATCGCCGAGGACGGCCCCACCACACGGATCAACGTGCGCCTGCCGGAGCAGCTCAAGGCAGCGGTCGAAGAGGCCGCCGCCAAGGAGGGGCGCTCGGTCAACGCCTGGCTGGTCCGGGCCGCCGCCGCGGCACTGCGGCCGACCGGCCGCGACGAACACCCCGAGCCACACGGCGGCAAACGCAGCCAGCAGCGCTTCACCGGCTGGGTGCGCTAGCCGCACCGCTTTCCATCACACGTCCCTGACCTGCAGGGACGCCCTACCGACTCATGATGAGGGGACAACCATGCCCAATTTCGAGACGCCCGAACCGATTTCCGTCACGATCGAACTCGGCGTCGCCGACGTGCAGATCACCGCGAGCGACCGGACCGACACGCTCGTCGAGGTGCGGCCCAGTGACAAGTCCGACGAGTCCGACGTCAAGGCCGCGCAGCAAGTCCGCGTCGACTACACCAACGGCACTCTCCAGGTCACCGGTCCCAAGCGCGTTTTCGACTTCTCCCGCAAGACCAGATCGGTCGACGTGTCCATCGAACTGCCCACCGGTTCCCAGGTGTCCGCCGAGATTCAGGCGGGTGACTTCCACAGCGCGGGCCGGCTCGGCGAGTGCCGGTTCAAGACCGGTGCCGGGAACGCCCAGCTGGAGCGGACCGGCCCGCTGCGCCTGAACACGGGCGCCGGTCACCTCACCGTGGACGGCGTCGCGGGCAACGCTGAGCTCTCCACCGGAACCGGCAAGGTCCGGCTCGGCAACATCGAGGGAACTGCGGTCGTCAAGAGCTCCAACGGCGACATCGTGATCGACGCGGTTGCCGCCGACGTGCGGGTGCGTACGGCCAACGGCGAGATCTCCATCGACCGGGCCGGCGCCGGTGTCGAAGCGAAAACGGCCAACGGCGGTATCCGCATCGGCGAAGTGGTCCGCGGCACGGTCGCCCTCGGCACTGCCGCGGGCGACGTCGAGATCGGCATCGCCGAGGGCACCGCCGCTTGGCTCGACGTGAACACCGGGTTCGGGCATGTGCGCAACCAACTGGAAACCGCCGGCCGGCCGGGAGAGTCCGACGAGACCGTCGAGGTGCGCGCACGCACGTCCTACGGCGACGTCACGATCCGCCGCTCCTGACCGCCTCCGACCTTTGCGAACGGAAATCCATGACCAGCACGCAATTCCAGTCGGCGATCGCCGTGACCGGGCTGCGCAAGTCGTTCGGCGACCACGTCGTGCTCGACGGTCTCGACCTCGACGTGCCGAGGGGAACGGTCTTCTCACTGCTGGGCGCGAACGGCGCCGGGAAGACCACCACGGTCAAGATTCTGTCCACTTTGATCAGTGCCGACGCCGGTGCCGTCCGAGTCGCCGGCCACGATCTGGCGACCGAATCCGACGCGGTGCGCGCCGCGATCGGTGTCACCGGTCAGTTCTCGGCGGTGGACAACCTGCTCACCGGCGAGGAGAACCTGCTGCTGATGGCGGATCTGCACCACCTGCCCCGAGGCGAGGGCCGGCGCCGCGCCGCCCAGCTCCTCGACCAGTTCGACCTGGTCGAGGCAGGCAGGAAACCGGCATCCACCTATTCCGGGGGTATGCGGCGGCGGCTCGACCTCGCGATGACCCTGGTCGGGAGCCCGCAGGTGATCTTCCTCGACGAGCCGACCACCGGACTGGACCCACGCAGCCGCCGGGCCATGTGGCAGATCGTCCGCGACCTGGTAGCCGGCGGCGTCACCATCTTCCTGACCACGCAGTACCTGGACGAGGCCGACGAGCTGGCCGACCGGATCGCGGTCCTCGACCACGGCCGGCTGGTCGCCGAGGGAACCGCGGACGAACTCAAGCGCCGCATCCCCGGCGGCCACATCCGCCTACGGTTCACCGACCAGCACAGCCTCGATTCGGCCGTACACCTGCTGGACCATGCCTCACGCGACAACGACGCGCTCGCCCTGCGGGTGCCGAGCGACGGCGGAGTCCGCTCACTCAAGACCCTGCTCGATCGGCTCGACCACCGGGGTATCGAGGTCGCCGAGCTGTCCGTGCACACCCCTGATCTCGACGACGTCTTCCTCGCCCTCACCGGCAACCCGAACAAGGAGAAGGTGGCCACCCGATGAGCGCCCCGGCCCACGCCCTCACGCGCCCCGCCGCGGCGAGTATGCGTTCCTACCCGCTGCGCGACTCGATGACGATGTTGCGCCGCAACCTCACCCACATGCTGCGGTATCCGTCGATGACCGTGACGCTCATCGGGATGCCGATCATCTTCCTGCTGCTGTTCGTCTACGTATTCGGCGGCACGCTGGGCGCCGGTCTCGGCGGTGGCACGGGAGGGCGGTCCGAGTACGTCAACTACGTGGTGCCCGCGATCATCCTGATGACCGTGACGGCCACGGTCCAGGGCACCGCGATCTCGATCGCCATGGACATGACCGAAGGCATCATCGCCCGGTTCCGCACCATGCACATCGCCCGTGTCTCGGTATTGACCGGGCACGTTCTCGGCAGCGTGATCCAAGCGATGCTCAGCCTGGCGATCGTGATCGGCGTGGCATTGCTGGTCGGATTCCGGCCCGCCGCGGGGCTGGGCGCGTGGCTGGCCACGGCCGGTTTCCTCGTGGTGGTGACGTTCGCGCTCGTCTGGTTGTCCGTCGCGCTCGGCCAGGTCAGCAAAAGCGTCGAGACCGCGAGCAATCTGCCCATGCCGCTGGTTCTGCTTCCCTTCCTCGGCAGCGGGTTCGTCCCCACCGACTCCATGCCCGACGGGCTGCGCTGGTTCGCCGAGTACCAGCCGTTCACGCCGATCATCGAAACCCTGCGCGGCCTGCTGATGGCCAAGCCGATCGGGAACAACGCCTGGATCGCGCTCGTCTGGTGCGCGCTGATCGCCCTGGGCGGCTACCTCTGGTCGAAGAAGCTGTTCAACCGCGAGTACTCGCGCTAGCAGCATGAACCAAATTCCCGGTCCGGCCTGCCATCAAAGACAGAAATTCTGAACGAACTATCGCGAGACGAGGAATGGCCATGAGTAAATCCCTCCACACCGTCACGACGCTGCCGGCGGCGCGTCAGTCCGGCTGCCCCTTCGACCCGCCGACAGAGCTGATCGACGCCCACCGGCACGGCCCCATCAGCCGCTACCCCTTCCCTGACGGGCACCAGGGCTGGCTGATCACCGGATACGACCTGGTCCGGTCGGTCCTGGCCGACTCGCGGTTCAGCTCGCGCAAAGAGCTCATGCGCCACCACCCGCTCATCGACTACGGCGACCTCATCGAGGTCCCTCCGGCGTCGCCCGGCGAGTTCCTTCTCACGGACGAGCCGCAGCACAGCCGCTATCGCAAACCGCTGGTGGGCAAGTTCACCGTCCGGCGGATGCGCCTGCTCACCGAGCGCGTCGAGCAGATCACCGCCGACCACCTGGACGCCATGGAGAAGGCCGGGCCGCCGGCGGACCTGGTGACCGCATTCGCCAAGCCCATCCCCGCGATCATGATCTGTGAGCTGCTGGGGGTGCCGTACCAGGAACGGGACTCCTTCCAGGAGAACATCGACAAGTTCATGAACGGGGAGACGAGCGACGAGGACCTGATCGCGGCCTACACCGCGACCCAGCAGTACCTCGCGGAACTGGTGGCCAGCAAGCGCGCGCACCCCACCGACGACGTGCTCAGCGACCTCACGGGCAGCGATCTGACCGATGACGAGCTGAGGGGGATCAGCCTGACCCTGCTGGCGGCCGGGCTCGATACCACCGCGAACATGCTGGCGCTGGGCACCTTTGCGCTACTGCGCAACCCGGCGCAGCTGGCCGCGCTGCGCGCCGATCCCGCGCTCGCCGACCGGGCCGTGGAGGAGCTGCTGCGGTACCTGAGCGTCGCGAAGACGTTCATGCGGACAGCACTGGAGGACGTCGAGTTGGGCGGCCAGACCATCGAATCCGGCACGACGGTCATCCTGTCGATCAACACGGCCAACCGCGACCCCGAGCGTTTCGACGATCCCCACGTGCTCGACCTCCACAGGCAGGGCGGCGGGCACCTGGCCTTCGGCCACGGCATCCACCAGTGCCTGGGTCAGCAACTGGCCCGCGTCGAGATGCAGGTCGCGTTCCCCGCACTGGTCAACCGCTTCCCCACGCTGCGCCTGGCCGTACCGGCTGAAGAGGTCGGCCTGCGCCCGGAGACCGCGGACATCTACGGGGTGAAGAGCCTCCCGGTCACCTGGGACGTGTGACCGCGAGCCAGTGACGGGCCAGACCTACAGCCGATTTCTCGGGACTCAGCCGTGGGCCAGGTCGGCGAAACGGCTGTAGTGGAGCTGGTGGGCCACGGTGATCGTGCTCGTGGGGCCGTTACGGTGCTTGGCGAGGATCAGGTCGGCCTCGCCGGCCCGGGGGTCGTCGCGCTCGAACGCGTCGGGGCGGTGGAGCAGGATGACCATGTCGGCGTCCTGCTCGATCGAGCCCGACTCACGCAGGTCGGACAGCATGGGGCGCTTGTCGGTGCGCTGCTCGGGACCACGGTTCAGCTGACTGATCGCCACCACCGGCACCTCGAGCTCCTTGGCCAGCAGCTTGATCTGCCGGGAGAACTCCGACACCTCCTGCTGGCGCGACTCGACCTTGCGGCCCGATGTCATGAGCTGCAGGTAGTCGAGAATCACGAGCTTGAGGTCGTTGCGCTGCTTGAGACGGCGCGCCTTGGCACGGATCTCCATCAGCGTGAGGTTGGGCGAGTCGTCGATGAAGATCGGCGCCTCGCTGATCTCGCTCATCCGCCGAGCCATGCGCGTCCAGTCGTCGTCGCTCATCCGCCCGGCGCGCATGTCGGCGAGCCGGATGCGGGCCTCTGCCGACAGCAGCCGCATGACGATCTCGGACTTGCTCATCTCCAGCGAGAACACCGCGCTGGTGAGGCCGTGCGCGACCGAGCAGGAGCGCGCGAAGTCGAGGCCGAGCGTCGACTTCCCGAGACCGGGCCGCGCGGCCACCACGATCATCTGCCCGGGGTGGAGCCCGTTGGTGGCTGCGTCGAGGTCGGCGAACCCCGTGGGCACACCGAGAGCGACGCCGCCTCGGGAGGCGATGGCGTCGATCTCGTCCATCGTGGGCTGGAGGAGCTCCTCCAGCGCCACGTAGTCCTCGCTGGTGCTGCGCTCGGTGACCTCGTAGATGGCCGCCTGGGCGCGGTCGACGACCTCGTTGACCTCGGCTCCGTCGGCGCCGTGGTAGCCGAGCTGCACGATGCGTGTGCCCGCCTCCACGAGGCGCCGCAGGATGGCCTTCTCGGCGACGATCTCGGCGTAGTACGCGGCGTTGGCTGCGGTGGGCACCGTGGCGATCAGCGTGTGGAGATACGGGGCGCCGCCGAGACGGATCAGCTCGCCCCGGCGCTGCAGCTCGGACGACACCGTGACGGCGTCGGCAGGCTCGCCCCGGCCGTAGAGGTCGAGGATGCAGTCGTAGACCGTCTGGTGGGCCGGGCGGTAGAAGTCGTCGGGCCGGAGCACCTCGACCACGTCGGCGATGGCGTCCTTGCTCAGCAGCATGCCGCCGAGCACCGACTGCTCGGCCGTGAGGTCCTGCGGGGGCTGACGGTCGAATGCACTGCCACCCTGCTCCGGAGCTGCCTCGCCCGCCGCGCGCACCGGGCGCGGTCTGCCTGCGGGACGATCGTCAGCCAGTGCCATACGCAGCGTCACCCCCAGTCACTATCATATCGAACATGCGTTCGAAGCGCCTCCTCGGCCCGGGGTGACGCTCCGGTGAACCGAAGTTGTCGCCGGGCAGGCGTTCTCGGACCCCGAGCGAGCAGGTTATGGGGCTCCACCGACGGTTCAAAACCGCCCTGTGTACGGAGCTGGGGACGGGGTGGGGACGGATCGAGCGCCGCCCAGGAGCGAGTAGGGAGCGGCCTGTGGACCACATGGGGACAACTGGCTTCTACGCGGCGTCTCCGCAGTTCACCGGCATGATCGCAAATGTGGACAACTTTCTCGTCACGACACGCCGACGGGACTGTTTCGGCGTGTCGGGCACGCTCGCGGAGCACACACCCTGGCGCGTCCGGACGGTCACTCGGCGATGCCTCCGTCACCTTTCCGCGAACCCGCGGGCAGGCACAAGGTAGAGAGCGCCCGAGATCAACCAGAAAGAGAACAGGGCGGAACGCGGGCACGTGGCCCGCGTTCCGCCCTGATTACTGCTGGTGACGGTGAGCGCGGTGGCTCAGCTCGCCTCGACGGCGATGTCCAGCTCTGCCGTGACCTCCGGGTGCAGGCGCACCGTGACGGCGTGGGTGCCGACGGTCTTGATCTGACCGGGCACCTCCACGGCACGCCGGTCGAGCGGCGGGCCGCCCGCCGCACGGACGGCCTCGACGACGTCGGCCGCGGTGACCGAGCCGAAGAGACGGCCCGAGTCGCCCGCCGCCTTGGCCCGGACGGTGACCGAGAGCCCGCCGAGCTGGCCGGCGACCTCCTTGGCGTGGCCGAGGTCGCGGATCTGACGGGCCTGCTGGGACCGCTTGATCGCCGCGACCTGCTTCTCCGCGCCGCGCGTGGCCGCCACGGCCAGCGAGCGGGGCAGCAGGTAGTTGCGCCCGTAGCCGTCCTTGACCTCGACGATGTCGCCGGGTGCACCGAGATTGGGCACGTCGGCGGTGAGGATGAGCTTCATGGTGTGGGTCCTCCGCTGTACTGAGGTTCGCTCGCGAGCTCGCTCAGCGGGCGGTCGAGGTGTAGGGCAGCAGCGCGACCTCGCGGGAGTTCTTCACCGCGACCGCGACATCACGCTGGTGCTGACGGCAGTTGCCGGTGACCCGGCGGGCTCGGATCTTGCCGCGGTCGGAGATGAACTTCCGCAGCAGGCCGGTGTCCTTGTAGTCGATCACCTGGGCCTTGTCCTTGCAGAAGGCGCACACCTTCTTCTTCGGCTTGCGCAGGACGGGCTTGGCCATAGGGGTTGCTCCTGGTTGTGCTCGATACCGCCACGCGGGCGGAGAGTGGTCTCTGGGTTAGAACGGGGGCTCGTCGTCCATCGCCGGGCCGCTGCCGGCCGGCGGGGCGGATCCCCACGGGTCATCCATCGGGGCGCCACCGCCACCACCGCCGCCGCCGGAACCACCGCCGAAGCCACCGCCGCCGCTACCGCGGCTGACCTTGTTGACCTTGGCCGTGGCGTAGCGCAGGGACGGGCCGACCTCGTCGACCTCGAGCTCGACGACGGTGCGCTTCTCGCCCTCGCGGGTCTCGAAGCTGCGCTGCCGCAGCCTGCCCTGCACCATCACGCGCATACCGCGGGTGAGCGTCTCGGCGACGTTCTCCGCCGCCTGCCGCCAGACGTTGCAGCGCATGAACAGCGCGTCGCCGTCCTTCCACTCGCCGGACTGGCGGTCGAAGGTGCGCGGGGTGGCCGCCACGGTGAAGTTGGCGACCGCGGCGCCGGACGGGGTGAAGCGCAGCTCCGGGTCGGCGGTGAGGTTGCCGACCACGGTGATCACGGTCTCGCCGGCCATGGCTATCGCCTCAGCTCGCGGCGGCAGCAGGCGCGGGCGCCCGCTTCGGCTCGACGGCCCGCTTCGGCTCGCGGCGCATCACCTTGGTGCGCAGCACGGACTCGTTGAGCCCCAGCTGGCGGTCGAGCTCGGCGACGGTGGCCGGCTCGCAGGTGACCTCGAGGACGGCGTAGATGCCCTCCGCGTTCTTGGCGATCTCGTAGGCCAGGCGGCGCTTGCCCCAGACCTCGATCTTCTCGACGGTGCCCTTGTCGTTCTTCACGACGTTGAGGAACGTCTCCAGGGACGGCGTCACAGTGCGCTCGTCCAGGCTGGGGTCGAGGATGACCATCAGCTCGTAATGACGCATGAGAACCACTCACCTCCTATGGACTGGAACGGTCGCGGTCCATCCGCGACAGGAGGTTCTCAGGAAGCCCCGACAGAAACGGCCGCCGCAAATGGGCTGCGCGTGCGGCATCCGGAGGACGCCGGTCGGGTCGACATGACGAGGCTACCAGGGCGAACGAGTGGAGCTCCGGTCGGCCCCGCGCCCCTGTTGGGCCGTGCGGACCACGCCAGGGAACGACTGTCGGGGGCGGTCACTACGCTTGCCCGCATGCTCATCGGGGCCCACGTGCGCGAGGACGACCCGCTGGTCACGGCGGCCGACCGTGGGGCCGACATCGTGCAGATGTTCCTGGCCGACCCACAGGGCTGGAAGAAGCCGCCGACGCACCCGCAGGCCGAGCAGCTCCGCACGGGCCCGCTCGCCGTCGTGGTGCATTCACCGTATGTCATCAACGTGGCGTCGCTGAACAACCGCATCCGCATCCCGTCGCGCAAGCTCGTGATCCAGCATGCGGAGGCGGCCGCCGAGGTCGGTGCGATCGGCCTGGTGGTCCACGGCGGCCACGTCACGCAGGGCGAGGACGCCGCGAAGGGCTTCGAGAACTGGCGCAAGTTCGTCGAGCGGCAGATGGACGATGGTGGTTTCGCCGTGCCGGTGTTCATCGAGAACACCGCAGGCGGCGACAACGCCATGGCGCGCCGGTTCGACGCACTGGCCCGCCTCTGGGATGCCGTCGGCGAGTTCGGGATGGGGTTCTGCCTCGACACGTGCCACGCCTTCGCGGCCGGTGAGGATCTCGTCGACGTCGTCGACCGGGCGAAGTCGATCACGGGCCGGATCGACCTGGTGCATCTCAACAACTCCCGCGACGAGTTCGGCTCCGCCCGCGACCGTCACGCCAACATCGCCGACGGCACCATCGAGCCCGAGCAGCTGGCTGCCGTGTGCGCCGCCGCGGGCGCGCCGGTCGTCGTCGAGACGCCGGCCGAGGGTCAGTCCGACGACATCGCGTTCCTCCGCGAGCGGCTGGGGTCGTGAACTGTCCGCAGGACGAACCGGACGGCGCCGGGGCCGGCCGGTGACACGCTCCGCAGTGGGCCCCGTCCGCACGGACCGGTCCGCTCCAGCAGCCGTTCCCGTAGCCCGGGCAGGCCGCGCCATGCTGGTCGTGCTGGTGCTGCTCACCGGCCTCGTGCTGGTGCTCGGCTACGTCAACAAGGCCCGCTGCACCGGACCGGAGTTCGACTCGGCGGGCCGCAGCGAGCCCGACTACGACATCCGGATCGACCGAGACGTCTGCTACTCCGACATCCAGCACCTGTGGCTCGGCCGCGAGATCAACCACCACGTCTTCCCGTACCTCAGCGGGTCGATCACCCCGGACGGCCAGCTCACCGGCGGCACGGTCGAGTACCCGGTGCTCACCGGAATGCTCATCTGGGCCGGGGCGCTGTTCGCGCATGACGACGCCGGTTTCCTGCTCGGCTCCGCACTGTTGATGGCCCCGTTCGGCCTGCTCACCGGCTGGATGCTGGGCCGGTTGTCCCGGTGGCGCGCGCTGGTGTGGGCGCTCGGCCCGCCGCTGGTGCTCTACGCGTTCCACAACTGGGACCTACCCGTGGTGGCGTGCGCGGTCGGGGCCGTGTTCGTGATGCATGGCTGGCGCACCTCGCGGTCCCTCGTCGATCGGGGCGTCGTGGCGGGGGTCCTGCTCGGGCTCGGCTTCGCGTTCAAGCTCTACCCCGGCGCCTTCGTGCTCCCGCTCGCGCTCTACGTGCTCACCGCATCGCGGCCGGGCGTGCTGCACTGGGCTGCCGCGTTGCGGGTCGCGCTAGCCTCCGCCGGCACCGTCATCCTGGTGAACCTGCCCTTCGCGGTGGCCGGGTACGAGGGCTGGCGCGCGTCCTTCACGTTCCAGGAGCTGCGCAAGGTCGACCTCACCACCAACTCCATCTGGTACTGGGGCTTCCGGCCGGAGTCCGAGCCCGACAACGTCGCCTTCCAGGCCGTCATCAACTGGCTCTCGCCCGGCCTCGTGCTGCTGTCCTTCGCGGTGGCCGCGGCTGTGGGCTGGTGGCGGTGGCGCCGCAGCGGCGTCTACCCCTGGGTCGCGGTGAGCGCGGCGATGCTGTGCGGCTTCCTGCTGCTGCACAAGGTGCACTCGCCGCAGTACACGCTGTGGCTCCTGCCGTTCTTCGTGCTGCTGCAGGTGCCCTGGCGGTGGGTCGTCGGCTACCTGATCGTCGACCTGATGATGGGCATCGGCATCTTCCGCTGGTTCTACGCGCTGAAGACCGGCGTGGGGATCGGCATCTACGAGGGCTTCGCGGCGCAGGCCGTGGCCATCGGCGTCTGGGGACGGGCGGCGCTCCTCGTCGTCCTGTTCGTGGTGTTCCTCCGCCTGCCCGACCGGCTGGCCGCCGACGAGGCAGACCGCCCGGTTGCGCTCACAGGGGCCGTTCGTCCGTCGCCCGCCTAGCGCCAGGCGAACACCGGCTGTTCCAGGTGCGCCACGCGAGTGGGGCGCCCGTGCAGCACCACCTCCCGGAACTGGTGGAGCACCGCACCGGTGGGTGCGTGCACGAACCGGCCGAACAACGGGAGTTGGATCACGGGTGCGTCGGACTCCGGGATCGTGAGGAACCGCGGCTCGACGTCGATCAGGTCCAGCGGAACGCGGTGCAGCTCGCTCACCTCGGCGGGGTTCGGCTGCAGGTCCCCGTCGGCCCCTGCCCAGAGCACCACGGGCGTGATCACGTAGCCCGACCGCGTGGCGTAGTCGTCGAGCATGCCCAGCTCGGCGTCCGCACCCAGGACGAGCCCCAGTTCCTCCGCGAGCTCGCGCCTCGCCGCCTCCCCTGGCGACTCGCCGGGTTCGTTGCGTCCGCCGGGCAGCGCCCATTGGCCTGCGTGGCCCCGCAGTGTCGGCGCACGACGGGTCAGCAGGAACGCCGGGCCCGGCTCGATCAGCGCGATCGCCACCGAGGCGCGTTTGAGGTCCGGCCGCTCGGCAGGACGACGGTCGAACCGGCGTAGGGCATCGGCCACCCGCGAGCGCATGCTGTCCACGTCCCGATCGTGCCTCACGGAAACGATCCTGGGCAGCACCGTCAGTTGCCAGCGCTCTGGCGCGTGTAGCGATGCTTGACGCCTACAGGGAAGTACTCGGCGTCGCCCGTGGCCCGCAGCTGCACCTGCGGCAGCTGCTGGTCCGCAGGCACGTAGTGGGCGTACTCGCTGTTGCGCCGCTGCAGCTGCTGCCGGACGGACTCGGCCACGTCCGACGAGAAGGCGTCCGTGTCGACCGTGCGGCCGGGAGCGAGCTCGACGGTGATCCGCAACCGGCGGTTCCGATCCTCGTCCTCCACCGTCTCCAGGACGAACTTGCCCGTGACCTGATCGCTGATCACCGGCTGCTCGAGCGCAACCGCCACGTTCTCCGGGTAGACGTTCGCACCGAAGAACGAGACGGCGAACAGGGACCGCCCGAAGACGTAGACGAAGGGCAGCGCAGGACCGGGCACCGGCTCGAACCCGTGGCGCACACAGACGTCGAGCAGCTCCCGATGCGGGAGCACGCCTCCCTCATCGGCGATGTGGTAGCGGATCAACGGGATGCCGCTGTCCCCGGAGAAGAGCAGGGTGCCGTCCTGCGCCTCGAAGAACCGGCTGCCGGGGTCGTACTGGACCAGCGTGGGCAGCCGGAGATCCCCGAACAGCTCGCTCGCCAGGTCGGGGCGGCCCGCCAGGAAGCGGCGGATCGACACCGACAGCGGAGTCTCGTTGCCGAGCACGCCGGCGTCGGCGGTGCCGTAGAGCGACGCCGAGTCGGTCACGGGGTTCGCCATCCCGGCGCGCCGGGCGACGAGGTCGCGCCACTCCTCGCTGAACACCTCGCCCGCGAGAACGAGCTTGATGGCGTACGAGGACCAGTCGAGGCCCTCGGCCACCCCGGTGTCGATCACGTCCTTGACGAACGGCGGGTAGCCGAGCAGGACGACCTGGTCGAAGTGCGGCCCGAGCTCCGGCAGGACACGCAGGATCTCGCCCTTGTTGTTGCCGGGCGCGACCACCGTGATCGGGTAGCCCTTGGCCGCGAGGTGCCGCACACACGAGGCGGTGAACAAGCCGCCCACCCAGGTGCCCAGCGGGAAGCACACCACGGCGAGCGTGCTGCGGGCCGCCGCGCCGAACCCGTCGCGAAAGATCTGTTCGAACCGGCGGGCGATGTGCAGCTCGTCGACGAGCGACCGCGGCCAGATCGTCGGGCGGCCGGTCGAGCCGGAGGACACCGCGATCATGTCGCTGTCGTCGATCCGGCCGTCCCGGCACAGCCGGGGCAGCGGATGACACCGGAGGTAGGTGTCCTTCGTCATCAGCGGGAGACCGCGGAAGTCGGCCAGGGAACGGATCGAGTCGGGGTCGACCTCGTGATCCCGCAGGAACTCCCGGTAGGCCGGCACCGAGCCGGCCACGTCGTGGAAGAGCCTGAGGACCCGCTCCTCGCCCCCGGACTCCGCACCCTCGAAGAACTCCCGGTAGGCGGCGAGAACATCGGCTGGTCGCTCGTCGAGCATCTGCCGAGATTAACGATCCCGGTCGGCTAGGCTGCGATCGGTTGTAGGACAGTCTGATGATCGGACGTGGAGGTCGAATTGATCGATCCGGCTGTGCTCGCTCCCGCGCGAGAGGTTCTGTCGGTGAAGTACGCGGAGCGCCGCGTCCGCCGCAGCGACGTGTTCCACGACTACGCCGCCTACGGCGTCCCCGACGGCTGGCTCGAGATGGACTACAACTTCTGGGTCATCCACGGCGACGACGGGATCACCCTGGTCGACACCGGCTATGACGTCGCGGCGCGCGACTGGCTGGGCGAGGTGCCGGTCACCGCGCCTCCTGAGTGCCTCGAGCTGCTGCAGATCGACCCCGCTTCGGTCGCGCGGGTGGTCACCAGCCACTTCCACTACGACCACATCGGCCACCTGGGGCTGTTCCCCGCGGCCGAGGTGGTCTCCGGCGGCCGCGAATACGACTACTGGTTCGGCAAGCGCGCCTCCGGCGCCCTGAACGGCGAGTTCACCACGGAGGCCGACCTCGCCGTCGTGCAACGGGCCGAGGACGAAGGCCGGCTCCGTCTGGTGCGCGAACCCGCCGCCGTCGCCCCCTCGATCGCCGTGCATCCGGTGGGAGGTCACTGCCCGGGCGAGCTTGTCGTCACGGTGCAGACGGCGAACGGCCCGCTCGTACTGGCGTCGGACGCCGCACACTTCTACGAGCAGATCGAGCACGGGTGGCCGTTCTTCGCCTTCACCGACATCGACGAGATGCGCGACGGCCTGGCGCTGATCAACCGGATGGGCAAGGAGTTCGGAGCCACGATCGTGCCGGGTCACGACGCCCGCACGCGCGAGCGCTTCCCCACGGCCCCGGGAGCCGCCGGCCAGGTTGCTGTCGTACTGGCGTGATCCCAGGGGGATCAGGACCCGTTGCGGACGGGGTCGGCGTCGGCGGCGACTCCGGAACCCGACCGCAGCGGGGGCCCCTCACGAGTGCCGGACGGCCGGGGCGCAGGCCAGTCCGGGTCGTCGGAGCGGCTCCGCGACCGTGCCGTCCGCACCGGATCGGTCTCGGGCCGCAGGATGGTCCGCACGATCAGCACGCACAGCAGCACGACCATGGCGTCGCGGAGCACGACCGCGCCGAGGAACCAATCCGGCGGCAGCCCCTTCTGCGCTGGGGTCAGGTAATAGAACATCCGCGGCACCCAGACCACGGCGTCGATCAGCATCCACGCGATCAGAAGTCGCCAGCGCGGTAGCGCGAGCACCGCGAGTGGCACCAGCCAGAGCGAGTACTGCGGGCTCCACACCTTGTTGACCAGCAGGAACGCCGCCACCACCAGGAAGCCGAGCGACGCGAGCCGCGGCGGCTGCGGCGCCCGCCACGCCAGCACCGCCAATCCCGCACAGCACAACACGAACAGGGATGCGCTCACGGCGTTGAGCACCACCGCGGCCTGGCCGGGCTCCAGCGGACCGTCGAAACCCGGCCAGCCCGTGAAATAGGAGACGACGAAGTAGAGCGAGTCGGGGTCGGCGGGCCGTGTCTGGTTGAGCCGGAAGAACTCCCACCAGCCCGGAGTGAAGGCCACCGCGACCGGCGCGTTCACCACCAACCATGTGACGGCGGCCGCGGCAATCGTGCGCACGCCGGTGGGCATGTCGCGGCGGCGCCACGCGACCAGCACGACAGGGAGGAGTAACAACAGCGGGTAGGCCTTGAACGCCCCGCCCAGCCCGATGAGCACCCCGGCCAGCACCGGGCGGCGCCGGGCCAGCGCGAGAAAGCCGGCTGTGGCGCACGCGACGGCGAGCGTGTCGAAGTTGGTGAAGGCGTGCACGATGACCAGCGGCGACAACGCGACGAGCGCGGCGTCCCATGGACGCGCGGGCCGCAGCATCCGCACCGCCCACACCACCACGAGCCAGGCCATCGCGAGCCAGGCCGCGGAGATGTCGAAGTACACGACGACAGGCAGGGCAGTCGGCAGAGCCGGAACCTGCTCCACCAGCCAGAGCCAGCCATCGGCGAGGCGGGCGTTGGCGTACTGGAAGAAGCCCGTGAGTACCGGGTACTCCATGTAGCGGACCTGCTCGTCGGGAGTGCCCGCACCCTCCACCCACGAGTCCCGGTACGGCAACGCCCCGCTGTCGAGGCCCTCCACGCCGTACAGCGGGACGGTGTCGGAGTAGCACATCGCCACGTACTGACGGCCGTTGCGCCAGTCGAGCATCAGCCCGCCGTCAGCCGTGGGGCCCTGCTGCAGGCACGGGGCCTTGCCCAGCCAGCCCAGCGCCAACACGATCACCGCGAGGAGCAGCACGACGCGCAGCGGCGTCCAGAACGAGCTGCGTCCGATCAGAGCGTGGCGCCCCAGCGGACCGCCGACTATCCGGCTCGCGGAGGCGGCGAGCGGCTCGGTCCAGGTGGGCACCACGCGGGACAGAGTGGGTGGCCCCGCCCCGCGCCCGGCCCTGCTCACCCCGCTGGGCCGGACTGCGGCGCGAACCCGGCCGTGTCGTCAGCCGGTGTCGCACGCCTCTGCGCGCCGCCTCCGGTCATCAGTCGTTGTTCCCGGTGCCGTTGTCGGAGTTGCTGTTGTCGTTGCTGTTCCCCGATGAGTTGTCGGACGAGTCTCCGCCGTTGCCATCGTTACTGTCGAAGAGTCCGCCACCACCCCCGAAACCGGAGTCCGAGTTGTCGTCGGAGTTTCCGTTCGAGCCGTCGTCCGAGTTGCCCCGGCCGTTCCCGTTCCCGTTGCCACGACCGCCGCGGCCGTCGTTCTCGTCCGAGTTGTCCCCCGGCGTATCGGACGGCGACAGGGAGCCGGACGGGTTCGGGTTGAGCGCCGGGTCGGCGGCCGGCGGCACGCCCATCGGCACGAACTTGGAGAACTGCTCCTTCGGCGTGCCCCGCAGGGCGCTGTTCATGAACTCCTGCCAGATCGACCCGGGCAGCATGCGCCCGAAGATCGGCTGGCCTGCCGAGTTCTTGATCGGATCGCTGAAGTCGCTGCCGACCCACACGGCGGTGGAGATCGACGGCGTGTAGCCGACCGTCCACGCGTCCTTGTTCTGGTTGGTCTTGTTCAGCTGCACGGTGCCGGTCTTGCTCGCGACGGGCCTGCCGTCGGACAGCGCGATGCGAGAGCTGCTCGCGACGTCGATCATCGACTCGGTGACGTTGCGCGCCACCTGCTGAGGGACCGCCTGCTCACCGGCGGCGTCACCGCGGTCGAAGAGCACCCGGCCGTCGGCGGCGACCACCTTCGAGACGATGTAGGGCTCGTGGCGTTCCCCGTCGTCGGCGAACGTCGCGAACGCGGACGCCATGTCGACGGGGTGGACCTCCGAGTCACCGAGGGCGATACCGCCCCGGGCCGCGAGCTCCACGTCGGACGGGATACCGGCCTGGTGCGCGGCATCGGCCACGCGCTGCGTACCGACGTCGACAGCCATCCGGTAGAAGATCGTGTTGATCGACTTCGTCATGGCCGTCTGCACTGTGCAGCTGTCGCAGTTGAAGCCCTCGGAGTTGCTGACGGACTGGCCCTCGAACACCTGCGGCGACGAGCCGTCGTACAGGGAGCCGAGCCCGATGCCCTTGTTGCTCTGGAGAGCGGCGGCCAGCACGAACGGCTTGAACGACGACCCGGGCTGACGCATCGCGTTGGCGTAGTCGGTGCCGAGACCGTTGGCGCCGCCGTAGTAGGCGAGGATCGCGCCCGTCTTGGGGTCGATCGAGACCAGCGCCGTGCGCAGATTGTCGGGCTGGCCCTTCATCACCTTCTTGATCGCCTCGACAGCCTGCGCCTGCCTCGGCTGCTGCACGGTGGTGGTGATCGTCAGGCCCTCGGTGTCGATCTGGTCCTGGGTGATCCCCTTGGCCGCGAGCTCCTGAATCGCCTTCTCGTAGATGTGGTAGCGATCGTCGTCCGGCACGCCGCCGAGCGAGGGAGCCTCGGGCAGCCAGTTGGTGGGGAACGGCTGCGCGCGTTCCGCCGCGGTGATCCACCCGCGCTCGGCCATCTGGTCCATCACGAAGTTCCAGCGGCGCTCGGCGTCAGGGCGGCTCTTGGCGGGGTCCCAGTTGGACGGCGACTGGATGGTGCCCGCCAGCATGGCGCCCTCGCCGATGGTGAGGTCCTGGACGTCCTTGCCGAAGTAGGCCTTGGCGGCCGCCTGAACCCCGTAGGCCCCCCGGCCGAGGTAGATCGTGTTCAGATAGTTCTCGAGGATCTGGTCCTTGCTCTGTTCGCGGGAGATCTTCACCGCGAGCACGACTTCCTTGTACTTGCGCCACAGGGAGCTCTCGTCGTGGCCCGTGGACACCTTGACGTACTGCTGCGTGATCGTCGACCCACCACCGATACCCCCGGTGAGCTGGTTGAAGATCGCGCGGGCGATGCCGGTGATGTCGAAGCCCGGGTTGGAGTAGAACGTGGCGTCCTCGGCCGCCAGCACCGCTTCCCGGGTGTGCTGGGGAACCTTGTCCAGGGTGACCTTGACCCGGTTGACGTTCTCCGGGCGGACGGTGGCGAGGGGCTGGTCGTCGGCGAACGTGAACGTGGCGACCTGGGTGAGCGCCGCTTCATCGGAACTGGGCACCGAGAAGATCATCCAGCCGATGACGAAGGCGAGCAGCGGCCCGATCACCGCCAGACCGAGGAGGACATAGAGGATCCGTCGCACCCGCCGCCACGGACTGCCCTTGCGAGCCGGCTTCTGCGGCATCCCGGGAGCGCCGGAGACCACCTCCGTGCGCTCGGCGACGGCCAGCGCGCCCTCCCGCGCCACCGAAGTGGCACCGGTCTCGTCGTGGGTGAGCAGCGGCATGTCGCCGGAGCTGTACGGCGGCCGCTGCGCACCGCCCTGCTGCGTGACCGGAGGACCGTCCGCGCGGTAGCGCTGCGGGGGAACACGACCGTTGCCAGGCGCGCCCGGCGGCACGGGCGGGCCGCCGCGGCCACGCGCGCCCGGAGGCGCAGCCGGATACGGCTGTCCGGGACGGTGGGGTGCGTGGGGAGCACCCGGCGGCGGCGCGGCCCAACCCCCGGGGGGCGGGCCTGCAGGCATCGGTGGGCGTGGCGGAAGGCCGGATCGGGGACCGGGGGCGCCCGGCGGAATACGGCCAGGGCCCCCGACCGAGCCGGGCCGGGGGTGGTGCTGATCACTCACCGGTGCTCCGGAGGTTCGGGGGTGGGGAGTCGGTCACTCGGCGGCGGTCCGGCGTCGATCCGACCTGCGGCCACTGGTGTGGGGAGCATCACCAGTTCCCATGACGTACGACAGCACGAGATGGTTCCAGCTGCAGGTGCGGCAGACCTCCACTACATAAACGGAGAAATCGGCGTAGGAGTTCGACAGCTGCTCGATCTCCTCGGGCTTGCGGGCTGAGCCCGCGGCGTGCTTGAGGGCGTCGCCGAAGATCCACGAGACCTGGGTGAGCCGCTCCTTGCGGCAAACCGGGCAGGTCTGGTCGGTCGGCTCGCCGTGGAACCGGGCCGCGCGGAGCAGGTACGGGCTGGCGTCGCAGACCTCGGCAACCCCGACCCGACCGGAGTGGACCTCGGCGAGCAGCGCTCGACGCTGCAACGCGTAGTCGACCACCTGTCGCTGGGTGCGCACCCGGTCAGGGTACGCGGGCTGTCACCACCCCCGTGGAGAACGCCTCCGGACTACCCGATCAGTTGGGCAGGGTGCAGCTCGACACAGCGATCAGATGTATCGAGCCGATATAATCAGCGACGCCATGGTGGCGGGAGCAGAAGGAGGGTCGCCGTGCTCGAACTCGCGATCCTCGGCCTGCTCCACGAAGCACCGGTACACGGCTACGAGCTGCGCAAGCAGCTCGGGCTGCGGCTGGGCGGGTTCCGGGTCTTCTCGTACGGCTCGCTCTACCCCGCCTTGCGCCGCCTGACACGCGCCGGCCTGATCGTCGAGGATCCAGGCCAGCCGACTCCCGAACCGGGCGCCTGGTCGCGGCGGGCCAGACGGGTGTATCGGATCACCGCCGAGGGCAAGGAGCGCCTCGCCGAGCTGCTCAGCGAGTCGAGCCCGCAGTCGTGGGACGACGAGAGCTTCGGCGTGCACCTCGCCTTCTTCTCCCGCACGCCGGCCGAGGCCCGGATGCGGATCCTCGAGGGCCGCAGGCGCGCCGTCGAGGAGCGCCGCGAGGGGCTGCGGTCGGCGTTGACCAAGGCAGGCGCGCAGATCGACCGCTACACCCGGGAGTTGCACCAGCTCGGCCTCGACTCGAGTGAGCGCGAGGTGCGCTGGCTCAACGAGCTGATCGCCACCGAGCGGGCACAACAGGAAGGTGCCACCGGCGACGAAGCCGACCATCGCCCGCAGATCGACCCAGGGACCCGTGAGCCGGGGCCTGGGCACACTGGAATATGAGGAGGAGCCGGCCATGAGTCAGGTCCGTGTCGCCGTCGTCGGCGTCGGGAACTGCGCAGCATCGCTGGTGCAGGGTGTGCACTACTACGCGGACGCCGATCCGGCCACGCGGGTCCCCGGGCTGATGCACGTCGACTTCGGCGGCTACCACGTCCGGGACATCACCTTCGTCGCCGCGTTCGACGTGGACGCCAAGAAGGTGGGCCGCGACCTCTCCGAGGCCATCAGCGCCAGCGAGAACAACACCATCAAGATCTCGGACGTGCCACCGCTCGACGTGCCGGTCCAGCGCGGCCACACGCTCGACGGGTTGGGCCGGTTCTACCGCGAGACGATCACCGAGTCCGACGAGCAGCCGGTCGACGTCGCACAAGTGCTGCGGGACACCCAGGCCGACGTGCTCGTGTCCTACCTCCCGGTGGGAAGTGAGGCGGCCGACCGGTTCTACGCGCAGGCCGCCATCGACGCGGGCGTGGCCTTCGTCAACGCGCTGCCCGTGTTCATCGCCTCCGACCCCGTGTGGGCCGAGAAGTTCCGCGCGGCGGGCATCCCGATCGTCGGTGACGACATCAAGAGCCAGGTCGGAGCCACCATCACCCACCGGGTGCTGGCGCGGCTCTTCGAGGACCGCGGCGTGCAGCTCGACCGCACGATGCAGCTCAACGTGGGCGGGAACATGGACTTCCTGAACATGAAGGAGCTCGAGCGCCTGGAGTCCAAGAAGGTCTCCAAGACCCAGTCCGTCACGTCCCAGGTCGACCGCGACCTCGGTCGGGACAATGTCCACATCGGACCGTCCGACTACGTCGCGTGGCTCGACGACCGGAAGTGGGCGTACGTGCGGCTCGAAGGCCGGGCGTTCGGTGACGTGCCGTTGAGCCTGGAGTACAAGCTCGAGGTCTGGGACTCACCCAACTCGGCCGGCATCATCATCGACGCGGTGCGCGCCGCGAAGATCGCCAAGGACCGCGGCATCGGCGGCCCGCTGCTGTCGCCGTCGAGCTACTTCATGAAGTCGCCGCCCGAGCAGTACAGCGACGACGTGGCCCGCCAGGCCGTGGAGGAGTTCATCCGCGGCGAGCGGGAGCGCTGACCGCCGAGCATCCAGCCGGCAAGTTTTTCTCGGCCCCGGTCGTGGGCGTTTCGCCGCGACCGGGGCCGCCTGCTGTCCGGGTCCTTTTCATTCCATAGCGACAACCTTTTCGTTACTTACGATCCCTTCCATTCCGCAAACGAATTCACTCTTGCGTCGCAGACCCGGTCGCGCTCCGGGTTCCCTACCATACTGTGACGTCGATAAATACGCCGCCAATGCGGGTAACCGACCGGATGACCCTCGTACGCTGCTGCTCTTTCCGAGTGGAAGATCAAGTGATCTCAATCACCGGGACCCACGTCGGAAACTGAGATTTGCGTCATGACAAATTCAAGAAACGTCTTCGTAGCGTCAGCGATGGCCCTGCGAACATCGCCGCTCAACCGGAGCTGCGAGCGCCGGGTCACCGCCTGACTGGCGGGATGTGGCACGGCCCCTCGAAAGTCGAGGACCTGCTACATCCGCTCCCCTTCGGCGCCGCCTGCTCCCCCCTCGGCGGCGGTCGTCAGGCGGTGCTCACCCCGAGGAACGACACCTGTGTCCAAGCACATGCCTGCCCTGGCGACCCGCTTCGCCATCACGGCGACTGCTGCCGCTGCAGCAGCACTGGTCGGCGTTCTCCCCAACGCCACCGACACGGCAGTCCGCTCGACCCCCGAAGCAGCAGCTCCCGACGCAGCAGTACCCGACGCAGCACCCGAGGCGCTGGCCCCCGAGGCAGCACGCGCAACCCCGGCGCGTACGACACCGACCGTCGATCTGCCGGTCAGGCACGTTGCCCTGTCCGCTCCCAGCAGGGCCGGTTCGGCCGCTGTCAGCCACGCGATGAGCAAGCTCGGTGCCCCCTACCGATGGGGCGCGGCCGGCCCCTCCGCCTTCGACTGCTCGGGCCTGGTGACCTGGGCCTACAAGAAGGTCGGCATTTCCCTGCCCCGTACCAGCCGGGCGATGTCCAGGGTCGGCACGCCGGTGGCGAAGTCCGCCCTGCGTCCCGGTGACCTGGTCTTCTTCTACACGCCCGTCAGCCACGTGGGCATCTACATCGGTGGCGGCAAGGTCGTGAACGCCAGCCAGCCGGGCACTCCCGTCAAGGTCTCGAACATCAGCGGCATGCCGTTCAACTCGGCGCGCCGGGTCTGACCAGGGCAGCTCCGCCCGGCCGAACCTTCCCGAGGGCCCGCAGGCCGGGCGGACGCTGTCACTTGTGGACGTGAACGCGAGCTCGATCACGTTCCGCGTAGAGTGCGCGCCCGTGACGGAGCTCGACCTGCGTCCCCTCGCCCTGGTCACCGGGGCGTCCCGCGGAATCGGCGCCGCCGTGGCGAGGGCGCTCGCGCCCGGGCACGACCTGCTGCTCGGGGGCCGCGACACGGAGGCACTGCAGGCGCTCGCGGCAGAGCTGCCGGGCGCGCGCCCGTGGCCCGTCGAGCTGACCGACACCGCGGCGCTCGCCGAGGCGGCGGGTGGTGTGGAGCGGTTGGACGTCCTGGTTCACTCGGCGGGCATGAGCGCGCTCGGGACGATCGCCGAGACCCCGGTCGCGACATGGCGCCGCCAGTTCGAGGTGAACGTCGTGGCAGTGGCCGAGCTGACCAGGCTGTTGCTGCCCGCGTTGCGGGCGGCGCGGGGGCGCGTCGTGCTGCTGAACGCCGGGGTCGGCCTGAACGCCCTGCCCGGTTGGGCGTCGTACGCGGCGAGCAAGTTCGCCCTGCGGGCGTTCGCCGACGCCCTGCGGGCCGAGGAGGGGCCGAACGGCCTGCGGGTCACCTCGGTGCACCCCGGGCGGGTCGACACCGAGATGCAGCGCAGCGTCGTCGCCCAGGAGGGCGGCGAGTACCAGGCAGAGACCTATCTACGGCCCGAGTCGGTGGCCGGAGCCGTGCTGCTGGCCGTGACAGCTCCCGACGACGCCGCCCTCACCGAACTCGTGCTGCGCCCGGCCCCCCGCTGACCCGCCACGGCGGCGCGGGAGGCCCGGTCGGCGTCGTCAGAGCACCACGTTGACCAGACGTCCGGGTACGACGATCACCTTGCGCGGCTCCCGGCCGTCGAGCATCGCCGCGACCTTCTCGTCGGCCAGCGCAGCGGCCTGTACCGCGTCGGTGTCCGCATCGGCAGGCACGGTGACGCGGGATCGCACCTTGCCGTTGACCTGGATCGGGTACTCGACGCTGTCGGCCACCAGATAGCGCTCGTCGGCCACCGGGAACGGGCCGTGGGCGAGCGAGCCATCGTGGCCGAGGCGCGACCACAGCTCCTCAGCCACGTGCGGCGTCAGCGGGGCCATCATCAGCACCAGCGGTTCGGCCACGCTGCGCGGCACTCCGGTGCCGGCGTAGGCCTTGGTCAGGTGGTTGTTCAGCTCGATCAGCTTGGCCGCGGCCGTGTTGTAGTGCAGCGCCGCGAAGTCGACGTGCACGCCCGAGATCGCGCGGTGCAGCAGGCGCAGCGTGGTCTCGTCGGGCTCCTGGTCGGTGACGTGGAGCTCGCCCGTGCGCTCGTCCACCAGGTTGCGCCACACGCGCTGCAGGAACCGCTGCGACCCCACGACGTCGCGTGTGGACCACGGACGGGACACGTCCATCGGACCGGTCGACATCTCGTACAGGCGGAACGTGTCGGCGCCGTAGCGCTCGCACATCTCGTCGGGAGTCACCACGTTGCGCAGCGACTTGCCCATCTTCCCGTACTCGCGGCGGACGGTCTGGTCCTTCCACGAGTACCCGACCGATCCGTCGGCCGCGGTCACCTCGACCACCTCCTCCGCCGGCACGTACGCGCCGCGGGCGTCGGTGTAGGCGAACGCCTGGATGTAGCCCTGGTTGAACAGACGCCGGAACGGCTCCTCGGACGACACCTGGCCCAGGTCGTACAGCACCTTGTGCCAGAACCGGGCGTACAGCAGGTGCAGCACCGCGTGCTCGACACCGCCGACGTACAGGTCGACGCCGCCCGGGTCGGACGGGCCGCGGGACGGGTCCTTGCCCAGCCAGTACTGCTCGACCTCGGAATCGACGAACCGCTCGCTGTTCTCGGGGTCCAGGTAGCGGATGTAGTACCAGCAGGAGCCTGCCCACTGCGGCATCGTGTTGGTCTCGCGGCGGTAGTGCTGCGGACCCCGGCCCGTGCCCAGGTCCAGCTCCGCCTCCACCCACTCGTTCGCGCGCGACAGGGGCGGCTCCGGCTCGGTGTCGGCGTCGTCCGGGTCGTAGGTCTTCGGTGAGTAGTCGTCGATCTCCGGCAGCTCGACCGGCAGCTGGTCGTCGGGCAGCGGGACGGGCAGGCCGTCCTCGTCCCAGACGATCGGGAACGGCTCGCCCCAGTAGCGCTGCCGGGAGAACAGCCAGTCGCGCAGCTTGTACTGGACGACCGGCGAACCGGCCGAGCGGGCGGCCAGCCATTCCGTGATCGCGCGCTTGGCCTCGGCGACCCCCAGCCCGTTCAGGCTGATCTCGTCGTTGGCCGAGTTGATCGCCGGACCGTCGCCCGTGTAGGCCTCGCCGTCCCAGCCCTCGCTCGGCTGCACGGTGCGCACGATCGGCAGGCCGAACGCCGTGGCGAAATCCCAGTCGCGCTGGTCCTGGGCGGGCACGGCCATGATGGCGCCGGTGCCGTAGCCCATCAGCACGTAGTCGGCGACGAAGACCGGGATCGCCTGCCCGTTGACGGGGTTGGTGGCGTACGCGCCGGTGAAGACACCGGTCTTCTCCCGGTTCTCCTGCCGGTCCAGCTCCGACTTGCGGGCCGCCGCATTGCGGTAGCCGGCCACGGCCTCGCGCGGGGTGGCCGCACCGCCGGTCCAGCGCGCGTCGACGTCCGCGGGCCAGGCGTCGGGGGTGATCTCGTCGACCAGGGGGTGCTCGGGCGCGAGCACCATGTACGTGGCGCCGAACAGGGTGTCGGGGCGGGTGGTGAAGACCTCGATCGGCGTGTCGACGCCGGTGACCGGGAAGCGGACCTGCGCACCCTCGGAACGGCCGATCCAGTTGCGCTGCATCGCCTTGACCGAGTCGGGCCAGTCCAGCCGGTCCAGGTCGGCCGCCAGCCGGTCGGCGTAGGCGGTGATCCGCATCATCCACTGCTTCAGGTTGCGGCGGAACACGGGGAAGTTGCCCCGCTCGCTGCGCCCGTCGGCGGTGACCTCCTCGTTGGCCAGCACCGTGCCCAGGCCCGGACACCAGTTCACCGGCGCCTCGGAGATGTAGGCCAGCCGGTGGGAGTCGATGATGCGGCGCTGCTCCACAGAGGTCAGCTCGTTCCAGGCACGGCCGTCCGGCGTGTGCCGCCGGCCGCGCGCGAACTCCGCCTCCAGTTCGGCGATTGGCCGAGCCTTCAGCTGCTCCTCGTCGTACCAGGAGTTGTAGATCTGCAGGAAGATCCACTGTGTCCAGCGGTAGAACTCCACATCGGTGGTGGCCACCGAGCGGCGCTCGTCGTGGCCGAGGCCCAGCCGGCGCAGCTGCGCCTTGTACCGCTGGATGTTCTCCTCGGTGGTCTTGCGCGGGTGGGTGCCCGTCTGCACCGCGTATTGCTCGGCAGGCAGGCCGAAGGCGTCGAAGCCCATCGTGTGCAGCACGGTACGGCCGGTCATCCGCAGGTAGCGCCCCAGCACGTCCGTGCCGATGAAGCCGAGCGGGTGGCCGACGTGCAGCCCGGACCCGGAGGGGTACGGAAACATGTCGAGCAGGTAGACCTTGTCGCCTGCCGTTGCGGACGGGTCGGCCCACGGACCCGACGGGTTGGGAGCGTGGAAGGTGCCCTCGCGCTCCCACCGCTCCTGCCAGCGATCCTCGATCTGCGCGGCCAGCACCGCGTTGTACCGGTAGGGCAGCTCAGCGTCGTCGGCCGGGCCGTCGGCGCGCTCCGGTGCCACTGCGGTCGTGTCCGTGCTCATGTCCCCACTCCTGGGAGGTCTCTAATCGGCCCGAAAACCAGAAGACCCCCCTGCCGCTCGGGCATGAGGGGTCGGCCGCGCCGGGTACTGAGACTGCGACGCGGCCTAGACAAGAAGTCGCTGGGCCACGTCTCCAGGGTAGCTCCGCTGGCTGCGGGCTCGCTTCCGGGTTCACCTACGCTGGTCGATGTGCCGCTGTCACTGCGTCTGGTTCTCGGTTCGGTGCTCGTGCTCGCCGGTGTCGCACTCCTTGTCGTCGCGGTGCTCGGCGCCCGTGGGCGGCTGCGCCGCAACGCCTGGGTAGGGGTCCGGACGGCCACGACACTGCGGTCGCAGCACGCGTTCGCCGTCGGCAACGCCGCGGCGGCGGTGCCGGCCGGTGCCGCGGGCGTGGTGGCCGTCGCCGGCGGGGCGGCGCTGCTGACCGGCCCCGGCGGTGCGCTGGGCTGGGTCGTGCTCGCCGTGGCGGTCGTCGGGATGCTCGGCCTCGCCGGTGTCGCCGGGATGGTGGGAAACCGCGCCGCGAGCGCCGTGGCACTGCCACCGCCCGGGCCCGTCTGCTCGGGCTCGTGCGCGGGATGCGACCTCGTGGCCGGCTGCCGCGACGCGACCACATCGCTCCCGGCCGGGTCCGAGCTCGGCTGATCCCTTCGCGGTCAGTTGTGCCGGACGTCGGCGGGGTACGTGGCGAGCAACGAGAGCGGCATGCCCTGACGGCGCAGCACGTGGCCCCACAACGCGTCGTTCTCGGAGATGACGTCGTCGGGCAACGCGGGCACGACGATCCAGTCGCCGCGCTCGATCTCTCCGGCGAGCTGACCTGCGTCCCAGCCCGAGTAGCCGGCGAACACCCGCATGCCGCGCAAGCTCGGGGCGATCACGGCGGGGTCGGTGTCCAGGTCGACCAGCACCACCGGGCCCCGCACCCGCACCAACCCTTCCACGGCGGTCGGGTCGTAACCGGTGCGCACGGCTCCGAGGCAGAGTGCGGTCTCGCCCTCCACCGGGCCGCCCACGAACACAGAACGGGGCTCCGCGGAGAGCGCCGCCCAGGCGGGCAGGACGTCGCGCACCGTCACCTCGCTCGGGCGGTTCAGCACCACGCCGAGACTGCCCCGCTCCCGGTGCTCGATCATGAAGATCACAGTGCGGAGGAAGTTGGGATCAAGCAGGCCCGGCGCGGCGACGAGCAGGCTGCCCGGCGCCGGCTCGGACCCGGAGGAATTGCCAGAGCCGGAGCGGTCGTCCACCACAGGTTCCATCGTTGCATCCGACGGGCCGCGTAGCCTTCGCCCGTGCCGACATCGGGACCGACACCGCCCGTCGCCGTGGGGACGCCCGCCACGGCGGAGAGGGAGCGGCTGGGTTTCGTCCGACTCGTCCGGACGCGCGGGCTCCGGCGTCTGCTCGCAGTGCGCTTCGCCACACAATGGGCCGACGGCGTGTTCCAGGCCGCTCTGGGCGGAGCTGTGCTGTTCAACCCCGAGCGGCAGGCCGACCCACTCGCCGTCGCGGCCGGTCTGGCCGTGCTGCTGCTGCCCTACTCGCTGATCGGCCCGTTCGCAGGGGCGCTGCTCGACCGCTGGGACCGCAAGCGCGTGCTGATGGGGGCCAACCTCGTCCGGGCGGTGCTCATCGTCGTCGTCGCCGCCGTCGTCTTCGCCGGCGTCACCGGGCCGGGCCTCTACCTGGCCGCCCTGGCCGTGGCCGGGGTCAGCCGGTTCGTCAACTCCGGCCTGTCGGTGGCGCTGCCGCACGTCGTCGAGCGCCGTCACCTCGTCGAGGCGAACACGTTCGCGGTCACCGTGGGCGCCGCCATGACCGCGATCGGCGGGGCCTGCGCCATCGGGCTCCGCGAGATCGTCGGCCCCGACGACACGGGCTCGGCCATCACCACCACGGTCGCCGTCGTGGGTTCGCTGCTCGCCGCCGCGTTGGCCTCCAGGTTCCGGCGTGGTGCTCTCGGCCCCGACCGCACCGATCCGGCCCGGCGCACAGCCGTCACCGTGCTGCACGGGCTCGCCGACGGAGCACGCGCCACCGCCGCCACCCCCTCGGTGGCCGCGAGCTTCCTGGCGTTGGCGGCCCACCGGTTCTCGGTCGGCATCACGACGCTGCTCACGCTGCTGCTGTTCCGGTACTCGTTCATCGACAGTGGACCGTTCCGGGCCGGGCTCGCGGGCATCGGGGAGGCCGTCCTGCTCGCTGCGGCAGGCCTCGGCGTCGCGGCCCTGATCGCGCCGTGGATGGTGCGGCGCTGGGGTCGCCCCCGCACGATCCGCGTGGCGATGATCGTCGCCACGCTCACCCAGCTCGCACTCGCCGCGCTGCTGTCCATGCCTGCCGTTCTGGCGGCGGCCTTCGTGCTCGGCGCCACAGGGCAGATCGTCAAGCTGTGCACCGACGCCGCCGTTCAGAGCGAGGCGGGCGACGGGGTGCTCGGGCGGGTCTTCGCCCTCTACGACGTCGTCTTCAACGTCGGGTACGTGCTGGCGGTAGCCGCGGCCGCGCTGCTCAGCCCACCCAACGGCTACGCCCCGTGGCTACTGGCCGCGGCGGCAGCTCTCTACGTGCTCGGCCTGCTGGCGCACGACCAGCAGATGCGCCGCACCCGCCGGACCTGACGGCGAATCAGCCGAGACCGTTCTCGGCGGCCCAGGCGCGCAGCTCGGCCTCCGCCTCCTCGCGCGACACCGGCCCGCGCTCCATGCGCAGCGCGAGCAGGTGCTTGTAGGCCTTGCCGACGAGCGGACCCGGCGGGATGCCGAGCAGCTCCATGATCGCGTTGCCGTCCAGGTCCGGCCGGATGGCGTCGAGCTCCTCCTGCATGCGCAGCTGCGCGATCCGGTCCTCGAGCGAGTCGTAGCTGCGCTGCAGCGCGGCGGCACGGCGCCGGTTGCGGGTGGTCGAGTCGGAGCGCACGAGCTTGTGCAGCCGGTCGAGCAGGGGACCCGCATCCGCGACGTAGCGCCGCACCGCGCTGTCGGTCCACTCGCCGCTGCCGTAACCGTGGAAGCGCAGGTGCAGGAACACCAGCTGGGCGACGTCGTCGATGATCGCCTTCGGATAGCGCAGCTCGCGCAGCCGCCGCCGCACCATCTTCGCCCCGACCACCTCGTGGTGATGGAAGCTGACCCGCCCGTCCGCTTCCTTGCGGCGCGTGTCGGGCTTGCCGATGTCGTGCAGCAGCGCGGCGAGGCGGAGCACGAGGTCGGGGCTGCCCGGCTCCTCCCGGTCGATCGCCTGCTCCAGCACCACCAGTGAATGCGTGTAGACGTCCTTGTGCTGCATGTGCTCGTCGATGGCCAGGCGCATCGCCGGCACCTCCGGCAGCACCTGGTCGGCGAGGCCCGTGTCGACCATCAGCTCGATGGCGCGGCGCGGATGCGTGCCGCAGATCAGCTTGGTCAGCTCGACCTGCACCCGTTCGCGCGTGATCCGGGAGAGCTCGCCCGCCATCGCCGTCATCGCCGCGACCACCCGCGGCGCGGGCGAGAGGCCCAGCTGGGAGACGAACCGCGCGGCGCGCAGCATCCGCAGCGGGTCGTCGGCAAAAGACTCCTCGGGGGTGGCAGGCGTGTCGAGGACACCGGCAGCGAGCGCCGCCAGGCCCCCGTGCGGATCGACGAACCGGCGCTCGTCCGCGGTGAGTTCCACGGCCATCGCGTTGACGGTGAAGTCACGGCGGACGAGGTCGTCCTCGATGCTGTCGCCGAAGGCCACGATCGGGTTACGCGTGACCCGGTCGTAGGCGTCCGCGCGGAACGTGGTGATCTCGACGGTGCTGCCGTGGCGGCGTGCACCGACCGTGCCGAAGGCGATGCCGGTGTCCCAGACCGCCTCGGCCCAGCCGGAGAGGATCTCGAGGATCGCGTCGGGGCGCGCGTCGGTGGTGAAGTCGAGGTCGCCCGACTCGCGACCGAGCAAGGCGTCGCGAACGCTGCCGCCGACGAGGTAGAGCCGGTGCCCCGCCAGGGCGAAGCGGTCGGCTAGCTCCTCGGCGACGGCCCCGATCTGCACCATCTCCACGACCGCATTCTCCTGGGCGCGCACAAGATCGGGGGGGACGGCGCCGGGCGCCAGGGCTGCTGCGGACACGGCGGGCCAGTGTAGGCGTCCCTATTGCGAGCAGCGACGAGGATGCTGCCCGCGACGCGCTGGCCGGGCACCGGAACCGGTCTGGTCGATACGATCGCCGCATGTCCACATCCCGCGGCCGTTCCGGGGGGCGCCGAGCGAGCCGCCCCACGGACCGGAGGCGGCGGCTGCGGACTGTCGACGAGACGTCGGCCGGGGGATTGGTTGTCGACCCTGTGTCAGGCACGGCTGCGGTGATCGGGCGCCTGGACCGGCGGGGACGTCTGTTGTGGTCGTTGCCGAAAGGCCATATCGAAGCCGGTGAGACGGCCGAGGAGGCGGCGGTGCGAGAGGTCGAGGAGGAGACCGGCATCATCGGCCGCGTGGTCGCACCACTGGGCACCATCGACTTCTGGTTCGTCGCCGAGGATCGGCGCGTGCACAAGACCGTGCATCATTTTCTGCTGCGCGCCCTGGGGGGCGAGCTCTCGGACTCCGACGTCGAGGTCTCCGAGGTGGCCTGGGTGCCACTCCACGAGCTCGAGTCACGGTTGGCCTACGCCGACGAGCGCCGCTTGATCAGGCGGGCCACGGAGCTGTTGGAGGAGACGGCGTGAAACGGATCGCGACCCTGGTCGCGATCCCGGTTCGGGTGCTCACAGCGCTGACGCTGACGGGGCTGATACTGGCAGGCCTGACATTCATCGGGCTCCTCCCCGGCGACCCGGGGGCCACGGCCGCGAACGCCGCGCCGAGTCCGGCCGCATCGTTGCCGGAGCCGTTCCAGCAGCCGGGCGACAACACCGGCCCGCTCCGGTTGGACCTGACGCAGCTCTCTCCGCGCGTGGTCACCTCGACCGGGCCGTCCACGCTCACATTTAGCGGCACTTTGACGAATACCGGTGACCAGCCCATTGACGACCTGGTGATCCGGATGCAGCGCGGCAACGCGCTCCAGACCGAGGGTGCGCTGCGCGACGCTCTGGACGGCGACGGGAGAGCCGACGCCATCACCCCGCAGTTCACGCCCATTCCCGGGGAGCTCGCACCGCGGGGTCAGATGCCGGTCCGGCTCACCGTCCCGCTCCGCGGCGCACCCGACTCGACTCTCGCGCTCGCAGAGACCGGAGTGCACGAGCTGCTCATCAACGTCAACGGAGTGCCGAGCGACGGCAGGCGGGCACGGCTGGCCGCGGTGCGGATGTTGCTGCCGGTGTTGTCACTGCCACCGGGCCCGGGCCGGGCCGGAGCCGTAGAGGCACCCCCGCCCCCGCCGGCCACGCCGTTCTCCATGCTGTTCCCGATCACTGACACGCCGCGGCGGGTCTCGACCGTCCCGGGCGAGCCCACGCTGCTCACCGACGACGACCTCGCCGCGTCGATGGCTCCCGGCGGACGGCTCGGCAGCCTCGTCGCCGCGCTCGCCGCGGACGCGCCCCCCGGCTCCCGGGTGCGGGCCGCCACCTGTCTGGCCATCGACCCCGACCTGGTGGAGACCGCGTCCCTGATGCGCGCGGGCTACCAGGTCCAGCAACCCGGCGGCGGCCCGCCCGTACCGGGCACCGGCGCCGCGGCGGCCGGTCAGTGGCTGGACAGCCTCGCGGCAGTGGCAAAGGGCGGCTGTGTGATGGCGCTGCCCTACGCCGACGCAGATCTCGTCGCTCTGACGAGAGGTGGCCTCGGGCAGCTCGCGACCCGGACCATCCGGGACGGCCGCCAGATCCTCTCCGACGTGCTCGACGTCCCCGTCACGCCCGGGGTCACCTGGCCGGTCGGAGGGGTCGCGGACGACGCCACGCTCGACGAGATCGCATCGGCCGACGGTCGATCGGTGCTGCTGTCAGCCGACGGAGTGGACCAGGGCCGGGTGCAGCGCCACAGCGGTGTGGTCCCGCTCGTGGGTGGGCGCCTGCCACAGTTCGCGGTGCTGACCGACCCGCTGCTCACCCGTGCCGCCGCCGGGCCCAGCGCCGCATCGGGTCCGGATCCCAGCACCGGCGGAGCGGTGGCATCGTCCACTCCCGCCGGGACGGTCGGCGCGCTGTCCACTCAGGATCTGATCGGCGCGCTCGTCTTCCGTATCGAGGCCGGCCCGATCGCCGGTGGTCCGACCGCCCCGGCAGGCCCCCTCGTCCTCGCACCGCCGCACCAGTGGGCGGTGGAGGGGAACGGTGCAGCGGCTCTGCTGACCACGGTCAACCAGTTGATCGGCGAGGGCCGGATCGTGCCGAGCGCGCTCGACGGGGTGCTCGAGGCCGGCCCGTCCGCCGGCACGGCCCCGTTGGCCCCCGCCTACCCGCTGCGCTCGGGCGGTCAGGAGACCCCCACCAGCGCGGTCGACATCGTCCGGAAGACGGCGCAGCAGATCGAGGACCTGAGTTCCGCGGCCGTCCCGGACTCGGGTGTCGGCGCCACTCCGGAGGAGGCGTTCGGTCCACTGCGACGCGGCCTCGCGCGGCCCGTCTCAGCCGCATGGCGGGGGCGGCCGGCCGAAGCGGTCGCCGCGGCGAGTGCCGCAGCAGGGCGGGTGGCGGATCTGCGTGCCTCGGTGCGGGTGCTCGAGCCGCCCAGCCCGTACTCGCTCGGGACGTCGGACGCCCCGATCCTGATCACCGTGGCCAACGGGCTGCCGGTCACGGTAGAGGTCAACGTCCAGATCCTGCCCTCCGCAGGCCTGCGGGTGGCGCCGATCCCGCCGCAGCAGGTGCCCCCGCTCGGGCGGCGACAGATCCGGGTCAGTGCCGAGGTCACCCGCTCGGGCCAGTTCATCGTCCAGGCGGCCGTGCGCACCCCGAACGGGGAACTTCTCGGACCACCTAGCCGCCTGCGCGTCCGCTCCACCGCTTACGGCACCATCACCGTGTGGCTGACGGCGAGCGCGGGGGCACTGCTCGTGGTGCTGGCGGTCCGTCGGGTGCTCCGACGGGTCCGCGGCGAACCGGCGCGGACCGCCCAGGTCGGCCCGGCGACGGGCCCCCCGCCGGGTTCCCCGGACCAGGCGGTGCCCCTCAGCCCGGAGCACCCCAGCCCGGCCCCGCCCGGCCATGGCCCGGCGGCGAAGACCGGCGACCCGTTCCCGGACCCCCTCCACCCCACCGACCGTCTCCCGTTGCCCCGCCGCCGACCGGACGGGCCGCCCCGCCCCCCTGGCCGGGGGCCCCAGCCGCCGCCCCGCGTCCCGAGCCCATGAGCGGTCCCGCACCCGACGACAGCCCGACGGAGCGGTTGGTCGTCGTGCCGCGCAAGGAGCAGTCGCTCGGGCGCTCGAGCAGCCTGATGGCCGTGGCCAGCCTGGTCAGCCGGATCACCGGCTTCCTGCGCCAGGTCGCGCTGTTCACCGTGCTCGGCGACACGATCCTCAACGACTCCTACACCGTCGCGAACACGCTGCCGAGCATCGTCTACGAGTTCCTGATCGGCGGCGTGCTCTCCAGCGTGATGATCCCGCTGCTGGTGCGCTCCCAGACCGAGGACCGCGACGGCGGGGAGGCCTACACCCGCAAGCTGCTCACGATCGCCGGGATCGCGCTGCTGGTGGCGACCGCCATCGGAATGCTCACGGCCCCGCTGCTGACCAGGCTCTATCTCGGTGGTGAGACCACCGGCTCGGCCGACCCGCAGCTAGCCACCGAGCTGGCCTACATGCTGCTCCCGCTGGTCTTCTTCCTGGGCCTGAACGCCCTGCTCGGCGCGATCCTGAACAGCCGCGGTGCCTTCGGCGCGTTCGCCTGGGCTCCGGTGCTCAACAACGTCGTCGTCATCGGAGTCGCCGGGGCCTACGTGCTGGTGCCGGATTCGGCCCGCCTGCTCGTGCTCGGCATCGGCACCACGCTCGGGATCGCCGCGCAGACTGTGGTGCTGATCCCGGCGGCGCGTCGGGCCGGGTTCCGCTACCGCCCGACGTGGGGCTGGGACCCACGACTCACGACCGCGGGCGGGCTCGCGGTGTGGGTGGTGGCGTACGTGCTGGTCGGACAGGCCGGCCTCGTCGTCACCACCCGCGTCGCCTCGTCCTCGACCGCCGGGTCCGTCGCGGTCTACTCGTACGCCTGGCTGCTGCTCCAGGTGCCCTACGGTGTGCTCGGCGTCTCGCTGGTCACGGCGCTGATGCCCCGGATGAGCCGCGCCGCCGCCGAGGGCCGCATGCGGGACGTCGTGGCGGACCTGTCGCTGGGCAGCAGGCTCTTCTCGGTGCTGCTCGTTCCGGTTTCGGTATTGCTGACGCTCTTCGGCACCGAGATCGGTGTCGCCCTGTTCGGCCTTCGCGAATCGAACCTCGACGGTGCCGCACGGGTGGGAACGGCGATCGCGGTGTCGGCGTTCGGGCTACTTCCGTTCGCGATCTCGATGCTCCAGCTTCGGGTCTTCTACGCGCTCACCGACAGCAGGACCCCCACCCTCATCCAGCTGTTCACCGTTGCAGTCAAGATTCCGCTGATGCTGGCGTGCCCGGCCCTCTTGCCACCCGAGGACGTCGTGCTCGGGCTGGCCGCCGCCAACGCGGTGTCCTTCATCGCCGGCGCCGTGGTCGGTCAGGTGATGCTGCGGCGCAGGCTGGGCCGGATCCCGACTCGGGAGGTGCTCGCCTCCATCGGACGAGCGCTCCTCGCCTCGATCGTCGGCGGATTGGTTGCCTTCGGAGCGATCACCCTGCTCGACGGGCCACTCGGCGGCCTCTCGCCTTTGGGGAGGGCGTGGATCGAACTCGTGGTCGCAACCGTCATCATGGGAGTGATCACCCTCATCGCGATGAAGCTGCTGCGAGTTCGCGAAATCGACACAGCACTCGGACGCCTCGAACGGCTCGTCGACCGGCGCAAACCTCGGCGCGACACCACCCGCTGACGTACTCTTCAACAGGGGCGGGAGTGGTTTCGTGGTGTGCGGGGAGGTCTGGCAGTGAGTGAGTTGGCGAGCCCACCGTCGGGTGCGGCGGCGCCATCGGCGGGGGGCGCGCCACCCACCAAGGCGCCCGCACCGGTTGTTCCGGAACAGATGCGCCCCGAGGACAGAACCCCGGCCAACAACGTGTCACCTTCGGACGCCCCCACCCTTCCTGCTGTCCCGCCCGGCACCACCCCGGGCACCGAGCTCGCCGGGCGCTACCGCCTGCGCACGCGCGTCGGATCCGACGCGGCGGCAGGCGCCGAATTCTGGCGTGCCCAGGACACCATCCTGCGCCGTGACGTGGGCGCCACCGTGCTGCGCCGCTTCCCCGCCGACCGCGGATCCGAGCACGAGGCCATGGCACGCGCCGACGCGATCGTGGCCCGCGCACTGCGCGCGGGCAGCTTCGAGCACAGCGGTTGCGCCCGCCTGCTCGACGTCCTCACTCCCGGCACCGGCGGCATGCCCCACGACGTGCTGGGAGTCGCCGTCACCGAATGGGTACCCGGGCGCAGCCTCGCCGAGGTGATGGCCGAGGGGCTCATCAAGCCGATCGCGGCAGCCCGCGCGGTCGCCCCACTGGCCGCAGCTGCCGAGGAGGCGCACCGCCACGGCCTCGTGCTGGGCTGCGACCACCCCCAACGGGTACGGATCACCCCGGAGGGGCGCGCGCAGCTGTCCTTCGTCCTACCTCGCCCCGACGTCACCCCGGCCGACGACGTGCGCGGACTCGGAGCCGTCCTCTACACCCTGCTCACCGCCCGCTGGCCGCTGTCGAGCGCCGACGCCGCCCTCGCCGGCCTGAGCCCGGCCGAGCGCACCCCGGCCGGGGCACTCCTGCCGCCGTCGCAGCAGCGCCCGGGCGTTCCCGTCGAGCTCGATACCCTCGCCCACGGTGCCCTCGGTCCCGACGGCGCCCCCGGCCACGTCCACACCGCCGCGGCGGTCAACCGCCTGCTCACCGAGGTGGTCGACGAGCACGACCGCATGGCCCTGTTCCCCCCGGCCCACGACGGCGTCCCGTCCGACCCGGGAGACGTGTGGCAGGACGGCGGCCGTGCCACCGCCGCACCCGACCCCCGGCGCAAGCGCAAGCTCGCGATCGGACTGACCGCACTCGCCGTGGCCGTGGTCTTCGTCATCGGCTACATCAGCATGCAGCTGGGCTCGGTGTTCTCGGACGGCAACGGGCCGCCCATCGTCGTCGACAGCCCGTCCGCTTCGTCGGGCGGCGCACCGGCCGACGGCGGCCCGCAAGTCAGCGGCGACGGCGGCATCGCGGCAGTCGCAGGCGTCAAGGTCTATGACCCCGTGGGTGACGCCGACAACTCGAGCCGCGTGTCCCGCGTGATCGACGGCGACCCCTCGAGCGGGTGGAGCACCTTCATCTACAAGCAGCAGTTCCCGGCGCTCAAGCCCGGCGTCGGGGTGATGGTGTCGTTCGCCTCGGCGGTGCAGCTCTCCCAGCTCGAGATCGACTCGCCGAGCGCGGGCACTGTCGTCGAGGTGCGTTCGGCTCCCGACGCGGATTCGTCCTTCCGCGACACCTCGCCCATCACCGAGGTCACCCTCCGGGACGGCACCACGCCCGTCTCGCTCGCCGGGAGCCAGCCCGTCACCCACGTGCTGCTGTGGATCACCAAGCTCAGCGGCGGGGGCGACGCCAACGTCACCCAGATCAACGAGGTCCAGTTCCACCGCGCGGGCTCCTGATCGCCACCAGTTCTCCGGAACGGCCACGGGGGACGGGCATCTCGACCTAATCTCCGCGTCGTGCGCTCCCCGGCTCCCACCGACGCGGAGCTGCTGGCCGCGCACCGAGAGGGCGATCCGAGCGCGTTCACCGAGTTGGCGGCGCGGTACCGGTCCCGGCTGTGGGGGGTGGCGCTGCGCACGCTCCACCACCCCGAGGACGCCGCCGATGCCGTGCAGGAGACCCTCGTCGCCGCCTACCGCCGAGCGGGCTCCTACCGCGGCGAGGCCTCGGTGCGCACGTGGTTGCACCGGATCCTCGTCAACACGTGCATCGACCGGATCCGGCACGACAGCAGGCGCAGCACGGTCCCGCTGCCGGAGCGCGAGCTGCCGGCGAGGCATCCCGACCTCGCCACGGAACTGGTCACGCGCCTGTCCGTCGACGCCGCACTCGCGGCGCTCCCCGTCGAGCAGCGCCTGGCGGTGGTGCTGGTGGACGTCCAGGGTTGGCCGGTGGTGGAAGCCGCCGAGATGCTGGAGGTGCCGGTGGGCACGGTGAAGAGCCGCTGCGCACGGGGCCGCGCACGCCTGGCCGTGCTGCTCGGACACCTGCGGGAGGAGGAGCGATGACCACTCCACGCCCCGACCTCGCGCAGCTCGCCGACCTGGACGCGGGTGTGCTGGAGCCGACGCAGGCAGCCCAGGTGCGCGCGGCCGCTGCCGCCCACCCCGAGTCGGCCGCAGTACTGCACGCCCTCGCCGTCACCCGCGGCGAGCTCGCGGAGCTGCCCGCACCTCCCGTACCACCTGAGTTCGCCGCTCGATGGGCGGCGGCCCTGGAGGCTGAGGCCGCGACCGATGAACCGAGTCCGGATGTCGAGGTCGGGCCACCCCGCTCCTCTCTCGATCGGAGGCGGCCCGCACCGCGGCGCCCGTGGCCCCCTCGGGCTGCGCGGCGGACGACTGCCACGAGGTCTTCATGGCGCCGGCCGCTGGCCGCCGTCGGCGCCGCAGCCCTGCTCTCCGTGCTCGTCCTCGCCGGTGTGCTGTCGTCTCGACCCACCCCCGCGCCGTCCATCGACCGGGTGAACTTGGCCGCGGTCGCCCGTTCCGCGATCGGCTCGGTGGACGCCGGCGCGCTGGCAGATCCCGCACGACGCGCCGGCTGCCTACGAGCCGCCGCCCCGGCGCTGGCACCCGACGCCCCGCTGGTGGGGGGCCGCCAGGTCACGGTGGGTGGACGGCAGGCGGTGCTACTCGTGCTCGTCACCGGACGGCTGGGATCCTTCGACGTCGTTGTCGTCGACTCGGAATGCGGCCCTGGCCACGGCATGCTGTTGAAGTCAATCGTGATTGGAGGGTGACCCGTCTCACCCTCGGTTGCCGCCCGGTAGCAGTAGGAATGCCCGTCCCTGGGATCGTGTTGACAGGCAGAGACGACAGGGAGGACGCGCCAGTGACCACCGACGAGGTGCGTGAACTGATCATCATCGGGTCCGGGCCGGCCGGCTACACCGCAGCGGTCTACGCTGCGCGTGCGCAGCTGCGGCCGTTGGTCTTCGAGGGCACCCAGTTCGGCGGCGCTCTGATGACCACGACCGAGGTCGAGAACTACCCGGGGTTCACCGACGGAATCATGGGCCCTGAGCTCATGGAGCAGATGCGCAATCAGGCCACGCGCTTCGGCGCCGAACTGCGCGCCGAGGACGTCGAGCAGGTGTCGCTGCAGGGCGAGGTCAAGACGGTCGTGGCCAACGGGGTCACCTACCGCGCCCGTGCCGTGGTCCTCGCGATGGGTGCCGCCGCACGCTACCTGCACGTTCCGGGGGAGCAACTCCTCCTAGGGCGTGGCGTCAGCGCCTGTGCCACCTGTGACGGCTTCTTCTTCCGCGACAAGGACATCGCCGTCATCGGCGGCGGCGACTCGGCGATGGAGGAGGCCCTCTTCCTCACCCGCTTCGGCCGCACGGTCACGATCGTGCACCGCCGCGACGAGTTCCGCGCCTCCCGCATCATGCTGGAGCGCGCCCAGAACGAGCCGAAGATTCACTGGCGCACCAACACCGAGGTCGTCGAAGTTCTCGGCGAGGGCAGCGTCTCGGGTTTGAAGCTGCGCGACACGGTCACCGGAGAGGAGTCCGTCCTCGAGGTGTCCGGCATGTTCGTCGCGATCGGCCACGACCCCCGTAGCGAGCTCGTGCGGGGTCAGGTCCACACCGATGAGGCCGGCTACGTCCAGGTCGAGGCTCCCTCCACCCGCACGGGCATCCCGGGCGTCTTCGCCGCGGGCGACCTCGTCGACAGCACGTACCGGCAGGCGATCACCGCCGCCGGCACCGGCTGTTCGGCCGCGATCGATGCAGAGCGCTGGCTGGCCGACGGCCCCGTCCCCAGCGAACTGGCGGGCGGTGGATACGGGCAGGCGGCCGAACAGGTCGCCGTAGTCAGCGGCTGAATCGAATTCACGAGTTTCTTTCCCGAGAACGGAGATCAGAATGGCCAACACGGTGAACGTCACCGACGACTCTTTCGACGCCGACGTCCTCAAGAGCGACAAAACGGTCGTTGTCGACTTCTGGGCCACCTGGTGCGGCCCGTGCAAGATGGTCGCCCCGGTGCTCGACGAGATCGCTGGTGAGAACAAGGACAAGCTGACCGTGGCCAAGCTGGACATCGACGCCAACCCGGCGACTGCCCGTGACTACCAGGTCATGTCCATTCCCACGATGATCGTCTTCCAGGACGGTAAGCCGGTCAAGCAGATCGTCGGCGCCAAGCCGAAGGCTGCGTTGCTCTCCGACCTGGCCGACTACCTGGGCTGAGCCCAGAACCACCCATAAGTACCCCGCTTCCGAAGCCGGAAGCGGGGTACTTGTCTATCACGACACAAAATTCGGTGGACACGGCCCGCCGTCCCCCATCGGGGAACCGGCAGGGCACAATGAGCGACGGCCCAGCACCGAAACGTCGGTGCCTGACGAGCGAGCGAGGGGTGCATGCAGCTGCTGCGCCGAGGTGACAGCGGTCCCAACGTTGTCGAGATCCGGTCCACGCTGCGACGGTTCGGCCTGCTCGGTGAGAGTACGGGCGGTCCAGCCCCGGAGGACGACCGGTTCGACGCCGCCCTCGAGCAGGCCGTACGGGCCTTCCAGCAACAGCGGGGTCTGATCACCGACGGCATCGTCGGTCCGGCCACCTACCGGGCACTACGTGAGGCCGGATGGAGCCTCGGCGACCGCATGCTCGCCCTGATGATCTCTGCACCGATGAGCGGCGACGACGTCGTCGCCCTGCAGGAGCGGCTCCTCGAGCTCGGTTACGACCCCGGCCGCCCCGGCGGGGTGTTCAACGAGCAGACGGAGGCCGCGCTGCGGAAGTTCCAGCGCGAGTACGGCCTCCTGCCCGACGGGCTCTGCGGGCCCGCCACGCTGCGGTCCCTGCGTCAGCTCGGGCGGAAGGTCACAGGCGGTCGTCCGCACCTCCTGCGCGAACAGGAGCTGCTGCGTCAGGCCGGGCCTCGGTTGCGGGGCAAGCGAATCGTCGTCGACCCGGGCCACGGTGGACCCGACCGCGGCATCGTCGCCGCCGGCGTCGCGGAGGCCGACCTCATGTGGGACCTCGCGCGCCGGTTGGTCGGCAGGATGTCGGCCACCGGGATGGACGCGATGCTGTCCCGGCAGGAGGACACCTGCCCCGCTGAGACCGAGCGTGCAGCCTTCGCCAACAACGCGGGCGCCGACCTCGTGCTCTCGCTGCACACCGACGCGAACCGGAGCATGCACGCCCAGGGCCTTGCCACGTTTCATTTCGGCAACGGTTCTGGAGCCACGTCCACCGTCGGTGAGGCTCTCGCCGGGTTCATCCAGCGGGAGCTGCTCACCCGTACCGCGATGAACGACTGCCGCACGCAGGGCCGCACGTGGGAACTGCTGCGACTGACGCGCATGCCCACCGTTCGTGTGGAGATCGGCTACCTGTCCCACATCGGTGACCGCAGGCGGCTGCTGGATCCCGCGTTCCGTGACGTCGTTGCCGAAGGCATCCTCGTCGCCGTGAAGCGGCTCTACCTACTGGGCCAGGACGATCAGCCCACCGGCACGTTCACATTCTCGGATGTGCTGGCTCGCGAGCTGGAACGCGGCGCACAAGCCATCTGATCCGGGCTTCCGGAACGGAAAATCACGACGTACGCCAACCTGGGGCGTGCAATACCCACCATCGGCCCATCGCCCCAGGGTGGTCGTCACAGGCCGCCAGCGTTGCGTACAGCGCGCCCTGTACGCCGCTGTGAGCGGCGATCACGAGCGGCTGGGTACCTGACGGTAGGACTCCTGGGTCACACTGCTGGCCTGCATCGGGATCGTGATCGTGCCGAGCAGTTGCTCCAGCGCGGCCTCCACGTCCTCTTTCCACGTCATCGCCGAACGCAGCTCCATCCGCAGCCGCGGGTAGCGCGGATGCGGCCGGATGGTCTTGAAACCGACACGGCGGAGGAAGTCGGCGGGGATGAGGCAGGCGGGCTCGTTGCCGGGACGCTGCTCGCCGAACACCTCGATGGCCTTGACGCCACGACGAGTGAGATCACGGACGACGGCCTGAGCGAGCATCCGGCCCAGACCCTCGCCGGCGAACTCCGGCATCACCTGCATGGTGGTGAGCAACACGGCGTCGGCACTGACCGGGCCGGTGGGCATCTCCGCGGCGCGCGGCACCGCCGAGGGTGGTGCGTAGATCACGTAGCCGGCGGGCACGCCGTCCATGTGCAGGATGCGTCCGCACGAGCCCCACTCGAGGAGTACCTCGGAGACCCAGGCTTCCTTCTCGAGCTCAGTGGAACCGAAGTCGGCCGCCTGCTTACCCAGGTGCTCCGACAGCTCCCAGAACACGCACCTACGGCACCGCTTGGGCAAATCGTCGAGATTGTCCAGGGTGAGGGGCGCCACATGCCAGGACAAGAGCAACCTCCGGCGCCAAGATCATCATCGGGATGCCGCCGCCCCTCGCGCCGACTTCTCGACGATAGATCGATCCAGCATGGAAGGACACCCCAAGTACTGCGACCGGTGTCTCACCCACGACGAACTGAAGAATGTTCCCCCTTCCCGGTTACACTCGGCCAGCCTGCTTGGTTGAACGACATCCCCACTGCCGAGGAATTTCCGGGAGGATCCACCGTGCCGCAGTCGGACACGCCCCCGTCTCTTCGACCCTCCGGCATCCACGCGGCAGCAGCGGCAGCACCTACCGAGCGGTTCGCGGCTCGCACAGCGGGCATGACGGCGTCGGAGATCCGCGCCCTGTTCGCCGTCGCCAGCAGGCCGGAGGTCGTCTCCCTCGCGGGCGGTATGCCGAACCTCGCCGCGCTGCCGCTCGGCGCACTGGCGGCCGAGGTGGCCGACCTCGTACAGCGAGAGGGCGAGGTGGCGCTGCAGTACGGCTCGGCGCAGGGAGTGCCCGCCCTGCGAGAGCAGATCTGCGAGGTGATGGCGCTCGAGGGCATCCGCGCCGACCCGGACGACGTGGTCGTCACCGTCGGGTCGCAGATGGCGCTCGACCTCGTCACGCGCATCTTCTGCGACCCCGGCGACGTCGTGCTCGCCGAAGGCCCGTCCTACGTCGGCGCGTTGGGCAGCTTCGCGGCCTACCAAGCCCGCGTGGTGCACATTGCGATGGACGAGCACGGCCTGGTGCCCGACCTGCTGCGCGATGCCCTCCGCACGCTTGCCGCGCAGGGCATCACCCCCAAGTTCCTGTACACGATCCCGAACTTCCACAACCCGGCCGGCGTCACGCTCGCCGTCGAGCGCCGGGCCGAAGTACTGGAGATCTGCGCCGCCTACGGCGTCGGCGTCGTGGAGGACAACCCGTACGGCCTCCTCGGCTTCAGCGGCCGCACCTACCCGGCCCTGCGCTCCCTCGACTCGTCGGTGGTCTACCTCGGGTCGTTCTCCAAGACGTTCGCGTCCGGGCTGCGCGTCGGGTGGGCGCTGGTGCCACCCGCGGTGCGCGACCGGCTCGTCCTGGCCGCGGAGTCGGCCACCCTCTGCCCGCCGAGCTTCACGCAGATGCTCGTGTCGCGCTACCTCTCCGGCCACGACTGGCACAGCCAGATCAAGACGTTCGCCGAGGCTTACCGCGACCGCCGGGACGCCCTGCTGGACGCCCTCGAGACCTATCTCCCCGACGGTTGCACGTGGAACGTGCCCGACGGCGGCTTCTACGTCTGGCTGACGGTGCCCGAGGGAGTCGACACGAAGGCGATGCTGCCGCGCGCGGTCACCGCACGCGTCGCCTACGCGTCCGGCACCGGCTTCTACGCCGACGGGTTCGGCAGCCGACAGTTGCGACTGTCGTACTGCTACCCGACGCCCGAGCGCATCACGGAGGGCGTGCGGCGGCTCGCAGGAGTGCTCGAGGCGGAGCTCGACGTCATGCGCACGTTCGGCACGCCCACCCGCCCGGCGCTCGGCCCGGCGCCGGCTCGCAACGGCCCCCAGTCACCCAGCCCCCACACTCCCTGAACCAAGCCGCCGAGTCAGCGGGTCGCTGGCGCGCCTGCGGAAGGCGTGGACCCGCCCTGCAGGTGACGGCCGGCTCGAGATCTCGCGGGTGGCCAGCACTCCAGTGGCTGTCCGCGGTTTCTCCAACGGCGGGAGTCAGGAGGCTCCTGCGTGGCCACGTTTCGCGCCGCCCCGCGAGCTTGTCAGTCCCGTGGCCCGGCTGCCCGCACAGCGGTAGGCGATGGGCGGATCCGCGCTTCGGCGATCTCACACGGTCGCCCCGCGGCATGAGTAAGCCGATCACGTGAAACGACGAGCCGACCCGCAACGGAGGTCCCGAGCGGTTCGGCGGCGTGACCCAACCGGCCCCGGGCCGAAACGGGCTCCGCCGTCCAGCAGCATCCGGGCACGAGCGCGGAGATCGTCCGCCGGCTCGTCGCCGACCCCGAGGACGTCGGCCTCGACGCAGTAGAGGTCGGTCACCTCGGGCATGGGGCGGTCGCCGAGCGCCTCCTGCTGGTCCGTGGGCGCTCCTGCGATGCGATCCACCGGCCAGCGGCTGCGAGTACCCGGGCCAGGTTTCGCGTCATGAGGGAGCCAGTACTGGAGCGCGGATCAGCCGGTCCCGCGACACACTGCCTGCTCGGCTTATCCCACAGTCGCCCAGCCCCATCCACCTTCACCCGTCCCGCACGCTCGCGCGCAACTGGGCGGAGCCTGGCCGAACTACCGCGACGGCTCCACCGGTGCGGGACTCGGGTTGTCGGTGGCCCCGCGGGCGCTGCGACACTGCCCACGCAGCTCGTTCTGCTCGCCCGTAGCTCGCGACGTTGCGCGCCCCCTGCCACCGTCGTCGGTTGCCGGGGGGAACTGCTCCCCGTTTCCCGCATGCCGAGGAGATCGTCGGCGACTGGCTCGGGCAGTACGCGAACGCCGTCGAACCGACGGCCTGCGGCCCGAGCCGCTGCGTGAACCCGCCGGCGGTGATGCCCCTCGTCCTCGGCGACGAAAACGAGCGGTCGGCGATGGCCGCTCGACCCGGTGGTGACCGGCGGCCCGATCCTTCCCGCTGCTCACTCGGCCCCTTCGCACACCTCGCCCGGCGGGCTCCGACACGCGCAGACGAAGTAGCCGTGACTCGGCTCCGCGCCCCGCCGCACGTTTACCCCGGACCGCCCACCGCTCGCCCGGCCCTGGTGCTCCTATCTCGTGTCGACCGTTCAGGGCGACGCAGGCGCCTGGCAGCAGGCGCCTTACGCACGCCCATTTCGACTAGCGCGAGCCGTGGGTGGCGCCTCGGGAAGAGATCCTTCTCTGCCCGGCGGGTTGGCCAGGATCGGCTGGGCGGTGTTTCACGTGAAACACCGCGCCGCAACCGCTGAGCGTTCGTTCTGGCGTCGCGCTTCTGGCTTCCGAGAACGCCCGACGCCGGTCGGAGTCGCGCGGACCGTCGTAGGGGAGAACCGCGTGGCAGCAACGAATGGCTACGGGGCGGGCGGAGGTGCCGCCGACGACCCTGGCGTCGGTCACCTTCTGCGGCCGCTGGCCAGCCCCGCCCACGAAGGTGAGCGGTTCGAACGCATCGTTTGCGCGGCGCGGCGGCCCGCCATCCACCGGTCGGCTAGCCCTCGGCATGAGTCGGTCGGTTCGACCGGCTCCGCTCGTCCCGGCGGCACACGGACTGGACGGTGCCGCGCAGGCGACCTGCTCCCACCCCCAGCGCGAGGCATTCCGAAGACCTGTTTCACGTGAAACCCCCGCCACGCCCGATCGCCCCCCACGGCACCAGTCGGCAGCCCCACACGCACGGATCGACCCGGTGCCGGCGCCGGCGTCCAGCACGGGCGGCCAAGCCTCGGAACGAGTGGGTCAGCTCGGCGGGCGCACCTCCGCCCGCAGGGTGGCCGGACTCGACGGTGCGGCGTACGGCGATGGGTTCCGCCCCGGCGTCGGCACGCCGGACGCCTTGTTTCACGTGAAACCGCGCCACGCAGGGCAATCCACAGCACCAGTCGGCCGTCGTACACACGCACGACCCGAGGCGAGTCGCGACCCCGGCGCGGTCGGTCAGCCCCGCGGCGAACGGCCCGACACGGTTGGCGCCCCTCGTCCGCCGGCGGCCGGACCGGACGGTGCCGCGCAAGGCGATGCGCAACCAGGCCGACACCGACGCTCCCGCGCCTGTTTCACGTGAAATGAGCACCACTCGGCGGTCCTACATACTCGACACGAGGCCAGCGCCCGCGGTCCCGCCGGTCGACCAGAGTCCGCCACGAATCCGCCGACTCGGCGGCCCCTCGTCCACCGGCGCACGGACTGGACGGTGCCGCGCAGGACGAGGGACCCGGCCCCGGTGCCCGCACTCCAGACGCCTCGTTTCACGTGAAACTGCGCCGCGCTCGATAAGGCACAGCGCCACTCGGCAGTCCCTACACACTCGACCGGAGGCCAACGCCCGCGGTCTCGCCGCGGTCGGCCAACCCCGGAACGAAACGGCCGACTCAGCGGCCCCTCATCCCCGACGCACGGACAGGACGGTGCCGCGCAGCGCGACGGGTTCCGCCCGGCGACAGCCTCCAACGCCTGTTTCACGTGAAACCACGCCGCGCTCGATATGCCACAGCGCCAATCGGCGGTCCTACATACTCGACACGGCGCCAGCGCCCGCGGTCCCGCCGGGTCGACCAGACCCAGAACGAATCGGCCGACTCGGCGGCTCCCCTCATCCGCTGGCGCACGGACTGGACGATGCCGAGCGGGGTGACGTGCACCCAGGCCGACACTGGCGCTCCCACGCCTGTTTCACGTGAAACCACAGCCGCGACTCGATCCCGGGCAGCCCAGCTCGCGGCTTGTCCGTCCGAGGACCGAGCGGACCAGCCCCCGGACCGCGGCTCGAAACTCCGCGGCACCCGGTCGGCAGTCGCTCCGCGCGCTGCCGCTCGTCCCAGGCATGAATCATCGATCCGGCACGGCTGAGGCGTCTCGGTCTCGACCAGCACGAGAACCGCGCGAGGTCCGCAGGCGCTGGGAAGGATGCGCCGGTGAGGGCGGCAGGGGCGGCGACGCTTTCGCCGGCGTCGTGGTTCGGACGTTCCGCTGCAGAGGGTGGACGTGGGCCGTCCGCTGTTGGCCGAGCCGGAGGGTTCCCACGCCCGCGTCCCGCGAGCATGGGAAAGCGCGCAATCGGTCCGAGGACATCAGACTGGCGGCCGGGATGATTCAGCTGACCCCGCAACATGTGTCACCCGCCAGCCGCCCCCGCCTCGTCGGGAGAGGCGGGGCGGGCGCCCTGCGCGGCGGAGCCGACTTCTCGCCGGAGCTTCTCGGCAACGAACAGCACTGGGCGCGCCAACCTCCTGCGTCGGTTCGACCTGCGAGCGTGGAGCGGCGCGAGACAGTCAGCAGCGCGCCAGACGCGTCATCCGTTCCGGCGGTACGACGCAGCGAGACCGGCTGGCTGCTGATCGCACCGTCGTCGTTCGGGGGCGAGCGAACCGCCGCCGCGGAGCCGCCACTTGTTCCCGGGTGGTTGGTGGCGCGGCCGGCACGAGTCGACCGTTGACAGGGTGATCCGTCTGATCCGCCCCACGTTGTTCAGTCCGAGCCCAGAGGTTGAGGCGCGGTGTTTCACGTGAAACCTCGATCCTGCGCCTGCCCGCCCCAGCTCTGTCGCCTCGCTCCGCGCCCCCACCGCTGCTGGGGCAAAGTTCGCGGCGAGCGAGTGGCGGCTGAGCCGGTCGCGGGAACCCGCGAACATCTGCGCGATCGGCCGAACCGGTCGACCGCCGCTCCCACGCACGGTTCGCCGCCTGTCGCCACCGCCGCCGGGACTGTCGGGACTCAGTCGGCGGCGCTAACGCGGTCACAGTTCGCTAGCGCGAGCCGGCCCGATACCGACCGGCCCGACGGCGGTTCGCTCGCACGGCGTCCATCGGGCACGTCATCAGCGGGCGCGCTCGCTCAATGGGCGCGCCGTCAATGGCTCCCTCGCCTGGGCGCTCGCTAGGCACCCCGACCCCGTTCCGTCGCAACAGTCGCTCGCTCGGAACGCCGTCGACGGCTCCGTCACGCGGTCGCCATCCGGGTTCCACCTTCACAGCGCCGTCGGGCAGTCCACGGGCAACTGACATCGCCGGCGGATCTGCATCGGCGCGGTCCGCTCGCACGGTCAGCGCTCCTATTGCCGCCGACTAGCTCGCGCCGCCGGCAGACACGTCGTCCTTCCCGCCACCGGTCCGCGACCCGCTTTCCCATTCCGCGAGTCAGGGAGTCGCCCGTCAGCGAAATGCCGGGCGAGCCGGGTTATCGGATCCCAGTTGCCCGGGACGCCGCATGGCGTCGCCGTTCCAGGGCGTCGCCGGGTACGCGGCGATCGAGTCCCCTGCGCGGTTGCGGATCGACGAGGCGATCATCGTCGGCTTCCTCCTGCCGTCCTGGTCGTCTGCCGCTTCGCGCGCTTGCCGAAGCCGGCGCCTCACGGCGGTCGACGGCCGCTATCGCGGCGACCGACCGTCCTGCTGGCTTGGCTCGCGGATCCCGCGCCGACGATCCAGGCGGTCGTGTCCGCCTCGGCGCCGCCGTCGGTGTTCGTGGCACCGCCGCCGTGGGACTCCTCCGCGGAACGGAGCCGGTGCGCGGACCGGATACCTGCCCCCATGTTCGTGCGGGAGTGGGGCTGATTCACTTCAGGCGCTTCTCGTGGTCCTCCCAGATACCGGTGGCCCGGCGCGCAGACTCGGCGCCTGCACTACGTCTGTGGCGGGACGCGAGGAATGGGTGGTCATCTGCGTGCCGGCCGTGCTCATCGCAGAGCTGGCGCTATGCCGTTTCACGTGAAACACGATCCCGGTCGGCCGCCGACCTGGCCCGTGCTTCGCGCTCCGGTTCTGGGACTCGCCCAGGCGCACGCCACCGGTTCGTCAGCTCTGCCGTCTCCGCTCGGTCCGGCGGACGCCGCGGCGATATTCGCCAGAGCGGCGGGTTGGCCGGAGCCGCCGCAGGTCCAGCCGGAACATCCGCACCGCGTCGGCCCGCACCCGGTTCTCGAAGGAACTCCATGCGTGAGCCGGCCTACGAGTGCGCCAGAGCGCGGTGGCTTCCGGCGCGAGCGGCAGCTGCGCCGCGACCGCAACGCACCCCGCTATCAAGGAGTGAGCCGGCGGCCTACGACCGGAGCCGCGCTCCGAGCTTCACCTCGGGAAGCCCGAGCCGGACAGCCGGGTGCGCGATCCGGCGCCCAGGCACGCCCCGTTGAGCATCGCCACTGTCAGCACCGGACTGAGCCGGACGGCGCGCAGGAAGTCGGCCACTCTCGCGATCAGCCGCCGCACAGTGATCGGCGTGAGGTCACGGCGTCGAGGTGCATCCCGGCGGAGAACGTGCGCTCGCCCAGCGCCGAGATCGCGGAGGGCGTCGGCGACGCACCCACGTATCGAGCCAGGTTCTCGTCGCAGTCGGATGCAGGCTGCTCGGCAGGCGTTGGCCCCGTCCGGCCGTGGCACACGGCGGGTCATCGCAGGCGGGGGACTCCCGGCAGCGTTCGTTGCTCCTCGCGGTACTCCGTCTGCGCTGGACCGCTCCTGCGTGAACGATCGGGCATCGCCTCCAACCAGGTGGCTCGCTCTGCAGCACGCTGCGGGGCGGAGCCGAGCGGAGGGAACAGGCGACGGCGGCCGCGAGCCGGACCGCGGTCCCATCACCGCCCGCCGCCGCTCGCGGTGGCTCGCCGGTGCCGGCGGTTGCGGTCGCTTGTTCAGCCGCGCTGCCGGAGGGCTCGTGCCGTGCACGCCGTTGAACGCCGGACCAGCCTCGCCCAGCCGAGGTCCTGCTGCACCCCGTGCCCACCGGCATGCCGCCCACGCCGGCGAGGGAATTGAGCCGAGACGGCGCCTGAGATCGTCGTGCCGCAGAATGCGGCCGTGAGCGAACGAACTGTGGCTGTGTTGGCCGGAGGCCTCTCCCACGAGCGCGAGGTGTCCCTGCGGTCCGGGCGGCGACTCGCGACCGCTCTCTCGGAGGCGGGCGCCTCGGTCCGGGAGTGGGACGTCGACGCCGCCCTTGTCGAGCGACTCCGCACCGACCCGCCGGACGCCGTCGCGATCGCGCTGCACGGCGGCGAAGGGGAGAACGGTTCGGTCCAGGCCGTGCTCGAGCTTCTCGGGGTTCCGTTCGTCGGCACGCCGGCGCAGGCGTGCCGACGTGCCTGGGACAAGCCGACCGCGAAGGCGGAGCTCGCCCGTGCGGGGCTCGACACCCCGGACTGGGTGGCGCTCCCGCACACGACGTTCCGTGCGCTCGGCGCGCAGGCGGTGCTCGACGCGATGGTCGATCGCCTCGGTCTCCCGCTGATGCTCAAGCCCGACCAGGGAGGCTCCGCGCTCGGCTCCCAGGTGGTGACGGAGCGGGCGGAGCTTCCCGCCGCGATGGTCAGCTGCCTCGCGTACGCCGACACCGTGCTCGCCGAGCGCTTCGTCGCGGGCACCGAGGTAGCCGTGTCCGTCGTTCACGACGGCGACGAGCCACGCGCGCTGCCGCCGGTCGAGGTCGACGCCGGCGGCGTCTACGACTACACGGCGCGCTACACGCCCGGCGCCGCGACGTTCCACTGCCCGGCACGGCTCGACGACATGACGCTCGCTGCCTTGGCGGAGAACGCTCTGGCCGCGCACCAACTCCTGGGGCTGCGGGACGTCTCCCGGATGGATGCCGTGGTCGACGGCGACGGGCGGGTGCAGATCCTCGAGGTGAACGTCTCGCCCGGCCTGACGGAGACCTCGCTGCTGCCTACCGCCGTGCGGGCAGCCGGGATGAAGCTCGGCGACCTGTACGCCGCTCTGGTGGAGCGGGCGGTGGCGCGACGCTGAGGCGTTTCACGTGAAACGCAGCCCCGTCGTGTTTCACGTGAAACACGACGGCAGGCTCACTCCTCGGTGGGGCGGTCCATGAGCTTCGCGATGCGTTCCAGGTCCTCGACGGACCCGAACTCCACGACGATCCGCCCCTTGCGCTGGCCGAGCTCGACCTTCACACGGGTGTCGAACGTGTCGGACAGGCGATCCGCCAGATCCTGGATTCCGGGCGCCTGCATCGTCTTGCGGCGCACCGACTTGGCGGACGCGGGAGCCTCCCGCCGCAGGAGCACGACGGCTTCCTCCGTGGCGCGGACGGACATGCCCTCGGCGACGATCCGCGCCGCGAGCTCCTCCTGCCGCTCGACGTCGTCCAGCCCGAGCAGCGCGCGAGCGTGGCCGGCGGAGAGCACTCCTGCCGCGACGCGGCGCTGCACCGACACCGGCAGCTTCAGGAGTCGGATCGTGTTGGTGACGACCGGACGGCTACGGCCCAACCGGTCGGCGAGCTCGGTCTGCGTGACGCCGAACTCCGCCAGCAGCTGCTCGTAGGCGGCCGCCTCGTCGAGCGGGTTGAGCTGTACCCGGTGGATGTTCTCGAGCAGGGCGTCACGCAGCATCGCGTCGTCGCTCGTACGCCGGACGATCGCAGGCAGCCGAACGAGACCGGCTCGCTGCGCGGCGCGCCACCGGCGCTCGCCCATCACGAGCTCATACGAACCGGGGGAGGCTTCGCGAACCACGATCGGCTGCAGGAGCCCGAACTCACGGATCGAGTGCTCCAGTTCGGCGAGGCTCTCGTCGTCGAACTGGGTGCGCGGCTGCTGCGGGTTGGGCCGAATCGCGGCTAGGTCGATCTCGCGATAAACGGCGCCGGCGACAGAGGTGGGCACCGGTACGGACGAGAGCTCGACCGAGTGGGTCGGACGCGGCGTGGATGATGAGCCTGCCGAGGGGGCGGGTGCGGCGGTGAGGACTGCCGTGGGTGCCGACGCCACCGGGGCGCCACCAGGCGGTGCGGTGGGGATGAGAGCCGCCAGGCCACGTCCCAGCCCGCCCTTGCGCTGGGTTGCCACCCGCTCCGCTGGACCTGCCCGCTCGCTCATCCTTTACCGCCCGTCTCGGTCGATGGGTACGTCCATGCGCGCTCCGCGCTCGGCGATCTCACGGGCCGCGTCGACGTAGCTCATCGCTCCACGCGAGCCGGGGTCGTAGGCGAGCACGGTCTGGCTGTACCCGGGTGCCTCGGAGACCTTGACACTGCGGGGAATGACTGTACGCAGCACGGTGGGGCCGAAGTGGCTGCGCACCTCGTTCGTGACCTGGTCGGCCAGCTTAGTGCGGCCGTCGTACATCGTCAGCAAAATCGTCGATACGTGCAGTGCCGTGTTGAGGTGCGACCGCACGAGGTCGATGTTGCTCAGCAACTGGCCGAGACCCTCGAGCGCGTAGTACTCGCACTGGATGGGGATCAGCACCTCGCTGGCGGCCACCAGCGCGTTGACGGTGAGGAGCCCGAGTGAGGGCGGGCAGTCGACGAAGACGTAGTCCACCCCCAACTCGGCGAGCGATCCGTCGTACAGCGCCTGCTTCAGCCGGTTCTCCCTCGCCACCATGCTGACGAGCTCGATCTCCGCCCCGGCGAGGTCGATGGTGGCCGGAACGCACAGGAGGTCGGGCGAAGCAGTGCTCCGCACCGCCGCATCGGCGAGACGGATCTCGCCGAGCAGCGCTTCGTACACCGACGGCGTGCCCAGCCGATGCTCGACGCCGAGGGCGGTGCTGGCATTGCCCTGTGGGTCGAGGTCGATCACCATCGCGCGAACACCGTGCATCGCAAGCGCCGCGGCAATGTTGACAGTGCTGGTGGTCTTGCCGACCCCACCCTTCTGGTTGGCCACGGTCAGGACGCGCCGGTGCGTCGGCCGCGGCATGCGGTGCCGGTCGGGATGGAGTACCCGAGCCGCTCGCTCCGCCTCCTCCGCGATGGGGGTCCATCCCGGTGTTTCACGTGAAACGTTATGGAGCATCTCGCGCTGGGACATCTCGTGCTGGGACACCTGGAACGTCACGCCTGCCCTCTCCTGCGCCGCGAGCGCTCGGGGCTGCCGGCTCCCCGTACCCGCTCCACGACGACCACCGTGCTCGGGGGATCGATGACTCCGACCCCGGCCCGCTCGATTCGTGGGATCCCGCCGCCGAGCTTGCGGACTGCCGCCGCATCCCGCTCGACCTCGGCCGGGGCGCTCTCGCCCTTCATGGCGAGCATCAACCCGCCCGGCCGCAGCAATGGGAGGCTCCAACCAGCGAGCCGTGCCAAGGGCGCAACGGCGCGAGCGGTCACCACGTCGGCTCCCTCCCATCGCCGCCGGACCACAGTCTCCTCGGCCCGACCGCGTTCAACCGCTATCGACAGGCCGAGATCCGCGATGACCTCGTGGAGCCACTCGACACGACGCGCGAGGGGTTCAATGAGGACGATGCGGAGATCCGGCCGGGCCAGCGCCAACGGTATCCCGGGAAGCCCCGCTCCCGAACCCACATCCACAAGACGCGCGCCATTCGGCACAAGTTCCGCGACGAGGGCGCAGTTCAGAACGTGCCGATCCCAGACGCGCGGGGCTTCTCGCGGCCCGATCAGACCTCGCTCCACACCGGACGTGACGAGGTGTTCGGCGAACCGCTGGGCGAGGGGTAACCGATCCCCGAAAACGGAACCGGCCACCCCCTCGCTGGAGACGGGGGTGGCCGGAACGTCAGGCACCGCGGAAGACGACGACCTGCCGCCGCGGCTCCTCGCCCTCGCTCTCGCTGGACACTCCCTTGACGCGAGCGACGGCGTCGTGGACGACCTTGCGCTCGAAGGGTGTCATCGGGCGCAGCCGCACGGACTCCCCGGACGAGAGCACGTCCTTCGCCGTGCGGGTGCCGAGCTTGGTGAGCTCGTCGCGCCGCGCCTCTCGCCAGCCGGCGATGTCGAGCATCAACCGGCTGCGGTTTCCCGACGCCTGCTGTACAGCGAGCCGGGTGAGTTCCTGCAGGGCCTCGAGCACCGCGCCGCGCTCGCCCACCAGCTTGTCCAGGTCTTCGCCGCCGTCGATGCTCACAATCGCCCGGCCGGCCTCGACGTCGAGGTCGATGTCCCCGTCGTAGTCCAGCACGTCGAGCAACCGCTCGAGGTAGTCACCAGCGATATCGCCCTCGCGCACCAGCTGGTCCTCGGCGCTGCTCGCAGCGACGCTCTCGGTGGCCCCGTCCTGCGCAGTCTTCGGCACGATGCGTCTCCTCTCCCAAACGGTTGCGATGACACCGGGGCACCCCGGCACACCGCTGCGGTCGCCGGCGAGGGCGACCGCGGATGGCTCGTCGTCAGCGGCGCTTGCGCGGGCGCCGCGCGGGCGGCCGAGAGCCACCACCGCTGCGCGCGCTTCTCGCGGAGTCGCCTGCTGTGCTGTTCGTGCTCTTGGTGGCGCCATTGGCGGAGGATTCCCCGGTGGCGGCCGGCGTCGCGGAACCGTTGGCCGTGCCGTTCGCGGTGCCGTTCGCGGTGCCGTTGGTGGAGGACGTGCTCGGCTTGCGGGTGACCGGCTTCGCGCCGGGCCGCTTCGTCGGCTCATCCTCGGGCTGGGTCTCGGGCCGCACCGGCTTCTGGCCGGGGCGCGGTGCCAGCGCCTGCCTGTTGGCGACCGCCTGCTCGCGCTTCGTGCTCTCCTCGGCGTCGATACGCCGGTACACCACGTACTGCTGGCCGAGCGTCCACAGGTTGTTGGATACCCAGTAGAGGAGCACCGCGAGCGGCAGGAACGGCGCACCGACCACGACGCCGATCGGGAAGACGTACAGCATCAACTTGTTCATGATCGCGGTCTGCGGGTTCTCACCCTGCGCCGCGGTCTGGCGGGCCACCGAGTGCCGTGCCGTGATGTGGGTGAAGATGCCCGCCGCGATCATCAACGGGATCATCACGATGAGCATGTTGGCGATGGTGGTGCCGCCGCCGGGGAGCGCACGCAACGCCGCTTCGCCCTGTGTCACCCAGGCGCCCAGCTTGGCGCCGAAGAGGTTGGCGTCGTTGAACGACTGAACGCCGCTCGCGTCGAAGTAGTAGTTCTCGGTGCGCGGTGCGCCGTTGGGCAGGACGGGGCCGAACTCGCGCAGCACGTGGAAGAGGCCGATGAAGACCGGCACCTGGACGAGAACGGGAAGACAGCCGGCCACCGGGTTGACGCCGTGCTCCTTCTGGAGCTTCTGCATCTCCTCGGCCTGCTTCTGCCGGTCGTTCGCATATTTCTTGCGGAGCTTCGCGATCTCCGGCTGGAACTCCTGCATCTTGCGCATCGAGCGCACCTGGCCGACGAACGGCTTGTACAGGATCGCGCGCAACGTGAAGACGAGGAACACCACCGCCAGGGCCCACGCGATGCCGCTGGACTCACCGAACAGGTAGCCGAACGCCTTGTGCCATACCCAGAGGATGAACGAGACCGGGTAGTAGATGAAGTTCAGCACGGCGCTTGCTCCTCGAGGTGGTTCCGGGCCGAGCGGGAACGGCGCGGTGGCACCGGGTCGATACCGCCAGGGTGCCACGGCGCACACCGCAGCAGCCGACGAAGCGTGAGCCACGATCCACGCAGTACGCCGTGCACCTGCAGCGCCTCGATCGCATAGGCACTGCAGGAGGGGTAGAAGCGGCACGTCGGGGGCAGCGCCGGAGAGATCCAGTGCTGGTAGAAGTGCAACAGGCCGATGAGCGCCCGCGTCACGACGGAGCGGCGCGCGCCGTCAGTCATCGTGGGCTCCCGGAAAGCTTTCGCATTGCACTCCGCAGACCGGCGTCGAGGTCCTCGGCGAGCTCGGCCGACGAGGCGTCAGCAGCCGGTGGCAGCGCCCTGACGACGAGGAGGGCATCCGACGGGAGCTGTGTGAGCCGGGGTGCGACGAGATGGCGGAGCCTGCGCGTCACCCGGTGCCGGACGACGGCGTTTCCCACTGCTCTGCTCACGACGAACCCCGCCCGCGGCCCACCGTCTCCGGCCCCGCCACAGATGTGGACGACAAGCCGTGACCGTCCGCTGCGCCGGCCCCGCCGAACGACGGAAGCGAACTCGTCCCGGCGAGTTAGCCGGGATCCGGCCGGCAACACCGGGACGGCCGAATCAGGCCGAGAGCCGCTCGCGGCCCTTGCCGCGGCGGGCCGCGATGATGGCTCGGCCGGCGCGGGTACGCATGCGCAACCGGAAGCCGTGGGTACGGGCCCGGCGGCGGTTGTTCGGCTGGAAGGTGCGCTTGCCCTTGCTCACGGTCGGCTCTCCTGGTCGACGGCGCGGCAAAGCCGACCGTCGGTGATCATCGTGCATCGGGTTCGGACTGGTGGTGCGGTGGTGCTGCGACACCCGCACGAACCGACGGCGGTCCTAGGACAGCACGCGGCTCACCTGCGCGGGCGCGGTTGATTCCAGGGTACGCAGCCGCCGCACAGAGGGTCAAACCAGGTCACGCCTCGTCATCCCGATGCAGCCTTGCGCGATCAGGCGGCTTGTGGCAAGCCGCTCTGATTGTTAGCGTGCGCCCTTCAAAGTTCGATCCGGGGGGATCGCCGAAACACGGCCACCACCACCTTCGCGGGCCCGCGCGCATTCGTCGCTGCGTGTCCGCGTAGCGTCTTGCTCACAGGTGTGGACAAGCCTGGGGATGATCGATCGATCGGGCGCGAGCACGTCCGGAGCGACGACCGGAGGGGAGCCCGGACCGGTGCCCGACCAGCCAGGAGACCTTGGTCAGGTCTGGAACCGTGTGATCGCCGACCTCTCGGGAGCCTCGTCCGGCTCCGGCATCCACACGCTCTCCCCGCAGCAGCGGGCGTTCCTGCGACTCACCCGCCCGTTGGGTCTGATCGACGGCACCGCGCTCCTCGCCGCCCCGAGTGAATTCGCAAAGGACGCGATCGAGCGAATACTGCGCCGTCCCATCAGCGATGCGCTCGGCCGGCACCTCGGGGTCGCTGTGAACCTCGCGGTCGTCGTCGACGCCTCGGCGGCGTCCGGCGGCACGGAGGTGCCGGATCCTCCGGGAGCGATGGTGCGCAGCCCGGCCTCCATCGACGGGCCGCCGACGGATCCGCGGATCAACGAGCAGCCTCGTGACGAGGTCAACGGATCGGACGGGTCGGTGCTGCCGATCACCGGACCGCTCGCGCTTCGCGACCCGAGCAGCGCACACATGGCGATGCCGAACGGCGGCTCCGGCATCGACGGCCGCGCGCCCGAGGTGTGGCCGACCTATTCGGGTCCACCCGCGGGCGAGCAGGTCACTCCGCGGTCGCAGACACGGCTGAACGAGAAGTACACCTTCGACACCTTTGTCATCGGTGCGTCCAACCGGTTCAGCCACGCCGCCGCGGTCGCTGTGGCCGAGGCGCCGGCTCGTGCGTACAACCCCCTGTTCATCTGGGGCGACTCCGGGTTGGGCAAGACCCACCTGCTGCATGCCGTCGGGCACTACGCCCAGCGCCTGTTCCCCGGCATGCGCGTGCGGTACGTGTCCACCGAGGAGTTCACGAACGACTTCATCAACTCGCTGCGCGACGACCGCAAGGTGGCCTTCCAGCGCCGCTACCGCGACGTCGACGTGCTGCTGGTGGACGACATCCAGTTCCTGGAGGGCAAGGAAGGCACCCAGGAGGAGTTCTTCCACACCTTCAATACGTTGCACAACGCGAACAAGCAGATCGTCGTGTCCTCGGACCGGCCGCCCAAGCGGCTGGAGACGCTCGAGGACCGGATGCGCACGCGGTTCGAGTGGGGCCTGATCACCGACATCCAGCCGCCCGAGCTCGAGACGCGCATCGCCATCCTCAGGAAGAAGGCCGCGCAGGACCGGCTCGCGGTACCCGGGGACGTCCTGGAGTTCATCGCCGAGCGCATCGAGCGCAACATCCGCGAGCTCGAGGGCGCGCTCATCCGGGTCACGGCGTTCGCGTCGCTCAACAGGCAACCGGTCGACACGCAGCTGGCCGAGATCGTGCTGCGCGACCTGATCCCCGACTCGGCGGCGTCCGAGATCACGGCGCCGACGATCATGGCGGTCACCGCCGAGTTCTTCGGTGTCTCCATGGACGAGCTGTGTGGGCCGGGGAAGACGAAGGCGCTCGCCCAGTCCCGTCAGATCGCCATGTATCTGTGTCGTGAGCTGACCGACCTCTCGCTGCCGCGCATCGGCCAGACCTTCGGCGGCCGCGACCACACCACTGTCATGCACGCGGACAAGAAGATCCGCAACGAGATCGCACAGCGGCGCAAGACCTTCGAACAGGTCCAGGAGCTGACGGCGCGGATCAAGCAGCGCGCCCGGCAGTAACACGGCCTACGGCCGCGGACGGCGTACGAAGCAGTAGGGCTTGAGCTCCCACCCCGGACGGGGACGACTCGCGCCGCGTTAACGAGGCCGTACGACGCCACCAGTTCGCCGGGAGCCGCTGCGTCCATCGCCGGAGTCGACTGTTCCCGGCCCGCGGGCACGCGTCACGGGTGATGGCTGCGCCGGGGGCGCGAGTGGCCGACCGAGGCCGCGACGGCGCCGGCCCGCGGCAGAGAAGTAGGTGCTGCCGCCGACAGAGGACAGCGGAGAGAGAACTGCTGTCGGCGTCACCGCTGTGACCGACCGCGACCACGGGCTCGAAACGAACCCGGGGCCCGGCGCGATTCATCGTCATGAGGTGCCGTCTGCCGACGACGGATGCCTCTCCGTCGACTTCGTCGGCCGTCTCGGGGTGCGCTCCCGGCGGTGCGGACGCGTTCGTCCCCGCCACCGGTCGTGCCCATCGACCCCTCGGCAGGTGATGAAGGTGCACGCCGCAGGGCGCCGGCGGGTGCGGAGAGTCGTACTGGCGGTGGAGGCGCGCCGAGATTCGGGCCTTGCGGCGCGACCGTCGTCCGCTCATCCACAGCCGTTCGGCGCGCGACGGCAGTCGGTCAGCGTTCCGTCTGATGACGCGCCGTGTTCAAACTGGCCAAGACCGTGACGGAGAGTTCTCAGTCTTGTGTCGCGAGGGAACTCTGTGAGTTCCGCCCATCCACGAGAGCTGTGTTCTCGCAGGAAAACCCGTCGCACTGCGTCCCCACCCGACCACTCTTCACCCACATCTGGGGATAACTCTGTGGATGGTCCGTTCAGCGGCCGTGGACGGATCGGCCCGCAACGGTGGACAACCGGTGTTCATCTCGGGGACAGATGGGGTTCGTCAACCGCCATCCACCGGACCGCCAAAGCACCCACCGCTGGCCCCTCAGATCGCTCCACACCCCGCCACGCCGTCTGACCTGCGACAACGGCGTCCATCCACACTGTGCACAGGCCCTAGTACTACTGCTGTGGATCTCTTCATGAAGAACTTCAAAAAGAACAACGGCGTGGATGGAGCCGACCGCGGCCCGGATCGGGTCCCGCCTGGCCGGGATGACACCCGCGGTCCGGAGGCTCTACGGTTGTCTTCCGGCTCAGACAGTTCCGGGCTGAACCAGATCGGTGCCCGGCGTTCCGACCCGGCATGACCCCCTCGGCTCCCCAGCCGTCGGGTCCACGTGAGCTCGTTCCCACACCGCCAGTGCGAGAGGTCCCCTCATGAAGTTCCGGGTCGAACGCGACGTCCTGGCCGATGCTGCCGCCTGGGTGGCTCGCAGCCTTCCGGCGCGGCCACCGGTCCCGGTGCTGGGTGGCGTCCTGGTCGAGGCGTCCGGTGGCGCCGACGGTGAGCGGCTGACGGTCTCCGGGTTCGACTACGAGACGTCGGCTCGCGTCGAGCTGGACGCGACGATCGGTGACCCCGGCCGCGTGCTCGTGTCCGGGCGGCTTCTGGCCGACATCACTCGTGCGCTGCCGTCCAAGCCGGTCGACCTGGTGATCGACGGGGCGCGCGCCACGATCACGTGCGGGAACAGCAGGTTCAGCCTGCCGACGATGCCGGTCGAGGACTATCCGCAGCTGCCGGCCATGCCGCAGCTCGCGGGAAGCGTGGCGGCGGGCGAGCTCGCCGAGGCCGTTGCTCAGGTCGCGGTTGCGGCCGGCCGGGACGACACGCTCCCGATGCTCACCGGCATCCGGCTGGAGATCGAGGGATCCCGGCTCACACTCGCCGCCACCGACCGGTTCCGGCTGGCCGTCCGCGAGCTGGACTGGACTCCGGAGGACGAGGCGCAGTCCAGCGCCGTGCTGATCCCGGCACGCACGCTCGCGGAGGTCGCCAAGACACTCGCCGGGGCGGGCACGGTCGAGCTGGCCCTGTCGGCGGGCGACGGAATGCTCGGCATCACCGGTGCGGGCCGGCGCGCCACCACCAGGTTGCTCGACGCGGAGTTCCCGCGGTTCCGCCAGCTGATCCCGGCCGAGCACACGAGCGCCGCCGTCATCGAGGTGGCCTCCCTGGTCGAGGCGATCAAGCGCGTGGCTCTCGTCACCGACCGCGTGGCCCAGGTCCGGATGGAGTTCGGCGAGGACGGACTGCGTCTCGCCGCAGGTGGCGACGACGTGGGCAGCGCCGAGGAAGAGCTGCCCTGTGAGCTCGACGGGGCACCGCTCACGATCGCGTTCAACCCCGGCTACCTGCTCGACTCGCTCGGCGCTCTGCACACGGCCCGCGCCCAGTTGACGTTCACCACTCCCAACCGACCCGCGCTGGTCCGCCCTGTGCCTGCCCCGCCTGCGGAGGACAATGCAGGGCAGGAGACTGCAGAGCCCCTGCCCGGCTATCTGCACCTCCTGATGCCCGTCCGCCTCCCCGGCTGACCGGTCCGAGCGCGGGCGAGCTCCCCGACACCGACACCAGGAGTGGAACCGTGCAACTCGGACTGATCGGTCTGGGCCGGATGGGTGGCAACATGCGCGACCGGCTTCGGGCCTCCGGCCACGAGGTCGTCGGGTACGACCCCCGGCCGGATGTCAGCGACGTCGAATCGCTCGCCGCGCTGGTCAAGACGCTGCAAGCCCCCCGCGTGGTGTGGGTGATGGTCCCCTCCGGCGAACCGACACGGAGCACCGTGCGCGCACTCGCCGAGGTCCTCGAACCAGGTGACCTGGTGATCGACGGCGGCAACTCCCGCTACACCGACGACGGGCCGAACGCCGAACTGCTCGGCGCCGAGCAGATCGGCTACCTCGACGTCGGGGTGTCCGGTGGCGTATGGGGCAAGGCCAACGGCTACGGGCTGATGGCCGGCGGGTCGGCGGAGGACGTCGAGCGCGCGATGCCGATCTTCGACGCCCTTCGGCCGGAGGGGCCACGCGAGGAGGGCTTCGTGCATGCGGGTCCCGTCGGGGCCGGGCACTTCTCGAAGATGGTGCACAACGGCATCGAGTACGGCCTGATGCAGGCCTACGCCGAGGGTTTCGAACTGCTGTCGGCCACTCCGCTGGTCACGAACGTGCCGGGAGTGTTGCAGGCGTGGTCGCGCGGCACGGTCGTGCGCTCGTGGCTGCTCGACCTGCTGGTCAACGCGCTCAAGGACGATCCCACCCTCGCCGAGCTCGACGACTATGTCGAGGACTCGGGTGAAGGTCGCTGGACGATCGAGGAAGCGATCCGGCACGCGGTGCCGCTGCCGGTGATCTCCGCGGCGCTGTTCGCCCGGTTCGCCTCACGCCAGGAGGTCTCGCCCGCCCTCAAGGCAGTCGCCGCGCTCCGCCACCAGTTCGGTGGGCACGCCGTGAAGTCGGCCGCCGGGCCGTCCGGCACGCCGGGCGAGCACGCGGGTCCGAGCTCGGGCCCGGGCTCGACCCAGAGCTGATGCACCTGCGGCGACTAGCCGTCGCCGACTTCCGGTCGTGGGAGACGGCCGAGCTCGAGCTGGAGCCCGGCGTCACGGTGCTCATCGGCCCCAACGGGGTGGGCAAGACGAACCTCGTCGAGGCCGCGGGGTATCTGGCCACCCTCGGTTCGCACCGTGTCGCCACCGATGCGCCGTTGATCCGCCGCGGCGCGGATCGTGCCGTGGTGCGCGGGTTGGTGGTGCACCACGGGCGCGAGTTGAGCGTCGAGCTGGAGATCACGGCAGGTAAGGCCAACCGCGCGCGGGTGAATCGGGCACCGGTGCCCAGGCCGCGTGACGTGCTGGGGATCCTGCGAACCGTGCTGTTCGCGCCGGAGGACCTCGCACTGGTGCGCGGCGATCCCGGGGAGCGCAGGCGTTTCCTCGACGACCTGCTCGTGTCGCGGTATCCCCGGTACGCCGCCGTGCGTGGCGACTACGACCGGGTGCTGCGCCAGCGGTCGGCGCTGCTCAAGACCGCGCGCAACGGGCGGGCCGACCTCAGCACGCTCGACGTCTGGGACGGGCACCTCGCCCGGAACGGGTCGGCGTTGCTGGCCGGCCGGCTGGAGCTGGTGGCCGCGATCGCCCCCCTCGCCGTCGAGGCGTTCGCCGACGTCGCCCCGACGTCGGACCCGATCGACCTGGTGTACCGCTCGAGCCTCGACGGGGACCTGCCGGGTTCGGCTGCCGAGCTCGAGATCCGGCTCCTCGACGCGCTCGCCGCGGTGCGCCGGCAGGAGGTGGAGCGCGGCGTCTGCCTGGTCGGCCCCCATCGCGACGACCTGGAGTTGCGCCTGGGCGACGGGCCGGCGAAGGGGTACGCCAGCCACGGGGAGTCGTGGGCGATCGCGCTCGCCCTGCGGCTCGCCTCCTACCGCCTGCTCCGCGACGACGACGTCGAGCCGGTCCTCGTGCTCGACGACGTGTTCGCCGAGCTGGATTCGCGCCGCCGCAGCGCGCTCGCCGATGTGGCGCTCCGGGCCGAGCAGGTGCTCATCACGGCCGCCGTTCCGGAGGACGTTCCTACCGGTCTGTCGGGCGTTCGCTTTGCGGTGGGCGGCGGTACTGTCGATCGCCTTCCGCAAGAGGCCACGTCAGCGCCGTCCGTGTGATCTCCAACACCTGTGAACAAGGTTGTGGATACTGTGGATAACTCTGCCTCCACTGGTGATGACGAGCGGAAACGACCGCCCGGCGTGCATCGGGAACCGCCCGCCGCGCCCCCTTCGAGGTCAGTTGTCCCCAGCCCTGGGGATGAATCGGGGAAAACCGTTGGGCGCTCGGGAGAGGCGGGGCACGGGGCCGACATCGCCCGTGAGGCCCTGCGTGCCGCGCGTGCAGCATCGGCGGAACGGGCGGCGCAGCGCGCGACGGAGCGGCAGGGGCGCAAACCGGTCGCGTCCCGGGGCAGGCGCAGGCGGTGGTCGGGCCCGGGCCCCGACGACCGCGACCCGCAGCCGTTCGGCCGGTTGGTGTCCCGGGTGGCCCTGGACCGTGGGTGGTCGCCCCGGCTCACGGATGCCACCGTCCTGGGCCGCTGGCCGCACCTCGTGGGCGCGGAGATAGCCGACCACTGCACGCCGTTGTCGCTGCGCGACGGTGAGTTGGTGCTCCAGGCGGAGTCGACGGCGTGGGCCACTCAGCTGCGCACGTTGCAACGCCAGCTGCTGGTCCGTCTCGCGGGCGCGGTGGGTAAGGACGTCGTCCGCCGGATCCGCGTCGTGGCGCCGTCGGGACCCAGCTGGCGGCACGGCCCCCGGCACGTGCGGGGACGCGGACCGCGCGACACGTACGGCTGACCTGCGCGCGAGGCGGACCGGAGGCGTACGAGCGGCACGCGGCCACTCAGCGCCGCGTGACTGCGCCGGAGCCCGTTCGTAACCCCCGGGCCGCGCTCATGACCCGTCGAAGTCCACGATCGGCTGTCTGAGACGATTTGAGGGGTCTCCTAGGCGCGTTTCTGTGCTGGCGCACCGGTATGATGGGAGACGTGTTCCGGGCGCTCCCCGATCGCCCGGTCGAAAGGCCCCGACGCCGGACGGCGCTTCCCCGCGCGTTCCCGGTGGACGGGCCCTCGTGGCGAGGAGACAGGCAGCCCGTGCCGGAGAAGAAGAACAACGCCTACAGCGCGTCATCCATCACTGTGCTCGAGGGGCTGGAGGCGGTTCGCAAGCGCCCCGGCATGTACATCGGGTCCACGGGCGAACGCGGTCTGCACCACCTGATCTGGGAGGTCGTGGACAACGCCGTCGACGAGGCGATGGCCGGCTACGCCACGCGCGTCGAGGTCACGCTGCAGGATGACGGCGGCGTGCGCGTCGTCGACGACGGGCGCGGCATCCCGGTCGGCATGCACCCGGTGGAGAAGCGGCCCGCCGTCGAGATGGTCCTCACGATGCTGCATGCCGGCGGCAAGTTCGACGGCGAGTCCTACGCCGTGTCGGGTGGCCTGCACGGCGTCGGTGTCTCCGTCGTCAACGCGCTGTCCGTGGCGCTCGACGTCGAGATCAACACCGACGGGTTCGTCTGGCGCCAGCACTACGCGCGTTCGGTGCCCGGTCCGCTGCGCAAGGGCGAGCCCACGAAGCGCACCGGTAGCTCGGTCACGTTCTGGCCGGACGGCGACATCTTCGAGACGCTCACGTTCAACATCGAGACGATCCGCCGCCGCCTGCAGGAGATGGCCTTCCTCAACAAGGGCCTCACGATCGTCCTGCGGGACGAGCGCAACGGCGACAACGGCGAGGCGGAGGAGCCCGACGCCGAGGGCTACGTGGCGAAGGTCAAGGAGTACACGTTCTGCTACCCGAACGGGCTCGAGGACTTCGTCGCGCACCTGAACAAGTCGAAGGACCCGATCCACAAGAAGCTCGTCGCCTACACCGCCGAGGGTGAGGGCCACGCCGTCGAGGTGGCGATGCAGTGGAACTCCGGCTACACGGAGTCCGTCTACACGTTCGCCAACACGATCAACACCCACGAGGGCGGCACCCACGAGGAGGGCTTCCGCTCGGCGCTCACCACCACGGTCAACCGCTATGCGCGCGACAAGAAGCTGCTCAAGGAGAAGGACCCGGCCCTGTCCGGCGACGACATCCGTGAGGGTCTCGCAGCGATCGTGTCGGTGAAGGTCAAGGAGCCCCAGTTCGAGGGGCAGACCAAGACGAAGCTCGGCAACACCGAGGTCAAGTCGTTCGTGCAGCGGGTCAGCAACGAGTGGCTGGCCGACTGGTTCGAGCGCAACCCCGCCGAGGCCAAGCTGATCGTCAACAAGGCGGTTCAGTCGGCGCAGGCGCGGGCTGCGGCGCGCAAGGCCAGGGAGCTGGTGCGGCGCAAGAGCGCGGGCGACATCGGCGGCCTGCCGGGCAAGCTGGCCGACTGCCGGTCAACCGACCCGTCGAAGTCCGAGGTCTACATCGTGGAGGGCGACTCCGCGGGTGGCTCGGCGAAGTCGGGCCGCGACTCGATGTTCCAGGCGATCCTGCCCATCCGCGGCAAGATCATCAACGTCGAGAAGGCGCGCATCGACCGCGTTCTCAAGAACACCGAGGTCCAGGCCATCATCACGGCGCTGGGCACCGGTATCCACGACGAGTTCGACCTGGCCAAGCTGCGCTACCACAAGATCGTGCTCATGGCCGACGCCGACGTCGACGGCCAGCACATCCGCACGCTGCTGCTCACCCTGCTGTTCCGCTTCATGCGGCCGCTCGTCGAGGCCGGCCACGTCTTCCTCGCGCAGCCGCCGCTGTACAAGATCAAGTGGGGCGGGCGGGGGGCCGAGCCGGAGTTCGCCTACACCGACCGCGAGCGCGACGGGCTCATCGAGGCCGGCCGGGAGGCGGGCAAGAAGCTGCCCAAGGACGAGGGCATCCAGCGCTACAAGGGCCTCGGCGAGATGAACGCGAAGGAACTGTGGGAGACCACGATGGATCCGGCCAACCGGTTGCTGCTGCAGGTCACCCTCGACGACGCCGCCACGGCCGATGAGCTGTTCTCGATCCTCATGGGCGAGGACGTCGAGTCGCGCCGGTCGTTCATCACGCGCAACGCCAAGGACGTGCGCTTCCTGGACGTCTGACAGCCCTGACGTCTGACCCAAACCGCATTGTGATCACGAGAAGGACCACGTGACAGACACCCTCGACCCCACACTGCCCCCGCCGCCCGGCGGTGGCGACCGCACCGAGCCGGTCGACATCCAGCAGGAGATGCAGCGCTCCTACATCGACTACGCGATGAGCGTGATCGTCGGCCGCGCGCTGCCGCTGGTCGAGGACGGGCTCAAGCCGGTGCACCGGCGTGTTCTGTACTCGATGGGCGAGAACGGCTTCCGTCCCGACCGCAGCTACGTCAAGTGCGCGCGCGTCGTCGGCGAGGTGATGGGGAACTACCACCCGCACGGCGACTCGTCGATCTACGACGCGCTCGTGCGGCTCGCCCAGCCCTGGGCGCTGCGCTACCCGCTGATCGACGGGCAGGGCAACTTCGGCTCCCGCGGCAACGACCCGGCCGCGGCGATGCGGTACACGGAGTGCCGCCTCTCGCCGCTGGCGATGGCGATGCTGCAGGACATCGACGAGGAGACCGTCGACTTCGCCGACAACTACGACGGCAAGACGCAGGAGCCCCTCGTCCTGCCGTCGCGGGTGCCCAACCTCCTGATCAACGGCAGCGCGGGCATCGCGGTCGGCATGGCCACGAATGTCCCGCCACACAACCTGCGCGAGGTCGGCGCGGGGGTCGTGTGGTCGCTGGACAACTGGGAGGCCACCGACGAGGAGCTGCTCTCTGCGCTCATGGAGCGCATCAAGGGCCCGGACTTCCCCACCGCCGGCCTGATCGTCGGACGCGACGGCATCGAGCAGGCGTACCGCACTGGCCGCGGTTCCGTGCGGATGCGTGCCGTGGTGGAGGTGGAGGAGGACGCCAAGGGACGCGCCATCCTCGTCGTCACCGAGCTGCCCTACCAGGTGAATCCCGACAACCTCATCGAGTCGATCGCGGCCCAGCACCGCGACGGCAAGATCGCCGGGATCGCGGAGATCAACGACGAGTCCTCCGACCGTGTGGGCATGCGGATCGTCATCACGCTCAAGCGCGACGCCGTCGCGAAGGTCGTGCTGAACAACCTCTACAAGCACACCCAGCTGCAGTACGGCTTCGGCGTCAACATGCTGGCGATCGTCGACGGGGTGCCGCGCACCCTGCGGCTCGACCAGGTGGTGCGCAACTACGTCCGCCACCAGATCGAGGTCATCGTCCGGCGCACCCGCTACCGCCTCCGCAAGAAGGAGGAGCGGGCCCACATCCTGCGTGGTTACGTCAAGGCGCTCGATGCGCTCGACGAGGTCATCGCGCTGATCCGGGCGTCGGAGACCGTCGAGGTCGCCCGCGACGGCCTGATCCAGCTCCTGGACGTCGACGAGATCCAGGCGCAGGCGATCCTCGACATGCAGCTGCGGCGCCTCGCCGCCCTCGAGCGCCAGAAGATCATCGACGAGCTCGCCGAGATCGAGCGGGAGATCGCCGACCTGCAGGACATCCTGGCCAGGCCCGAGCGGCAGCGGCAGATCGTGCGCGACGAGCTCACCGAGATCGTCGAGAAGCACGGCGACGACCGGCGCACCCGGATCGTCGCCGACGACGGGGACGTCACCAACGAGGACCTCATCGCCGTCGAGGACGTCGTCGTCACCATCACCCAGACCGGCTACGCCAAGCGCACCAAGACCGACCTGTACCGGGCGCAGAAGCGTGGTGGCAAGGGCGTGCAGGGCGCCGCGCTGAAGCAGGACGACATCGTCGCCCACTTCTTCGTGTGCTCCACGCACGACTGGATGCTGTTCTTCACCAACAAGGGGCGGGTCTACCGGCTCAAGGCCTACGAGCTGCCCGAAGCCAATCGGAGCGCGCGGGGCCAGCACGTCGCCAACCTGCTCGCGTTCCAGCCTGACGAGCACATCGCCCAGGTCATGCAGATCAGCGACTACCAGGCGGCGCCGTACCTGGTGCTCGCCACCCGCACCGGGCTGGTGAAGAAGTCGCGGCTCACCGACTTCGACTCGCCGCGTTCGGGCGGTCTGATCGGCATCAACCTGCGCGAGGACGACGAGCTGGTGGGCGCGGTGCTCTGCTCCGCAGAGGACGACCTGCTTCTCGTGTCCGCCGAGGGCCAGTCCATCCGGTTCACGGCAAGCGACGAGGTGCTGCGCCCGATGGGCCGCGCCACGTCCGGCGTGCTGGGGATGCGCTTCAACTCCGGCGACCGGCTGCTGTCGCTCGGCGTCGTCCGCCAGGACACCTTCGTGCTCGTGGCCACGGCAGGCGGATACGCGAAACGTACGCCCATTGAGGACTATCCCGTTCAGGGTCGCGGGGGTAAGGGTGTTCTCACGCTTCAGTACGACCGCCGCCGTGGCACTCTGGTTGGCGCGCTCATCGTCGGCATCGACGACGAGCTGTACGCGATCACCTCGACCGGAGGGGTGATCCGCACGTCGGCCCGCGAGGTTCGCAAGGCCGGTCGCCAGACGAAGGGGGTGCGCCTGATGAATCTCGGCGAGAGCGCCACCCTGCTGGCGGTCGCGCGTAACGCGGAGGACGACGCGGAGGACGGGCAGCTGAACGGCCCCACCAGCTGACCTAGCGATCCGTCGAGCCGGCACCACCCCACCTGGCCCCGAGGAGACGTTCACCTCGTGAACGACAAGACGAGAAAACCGAACGAGCCCGACGGCCGCGGCCGGGTGGCCACCGGAGAGTCCGCTGCGGCGGGCGGCGCCGACACCAAGGGTGGCGCCGCCCCCGCGGATCCGCAGGTCACGAACGGTGCCGCCGCTTCCGCGGGCTCGCCGGGTCCCGAGTCCGCCGGGGGCGCGGACGACGGCGCGGCCACTTCTCGGACCAAAGACGATAAATCGGACGTTCCCGCTCGGCCCGATCCGGAAGGGCCGGAGGCCGTCACGACGGAGCTTCGGCTGCCGACGTCGGCCAACGGGTCTGCCTCGCGCCCGGTTCCAGGAGCACCGGGGGACGGTGCGGCCACCACCAAGCCCGACAAGGCGGATGCTGCTCGTCCCGCCGAGAACGGCGTCCCGGTCCCCAAGGCGGCGGCCGCCCCACCCCCTGGCCCGCCCAACCGACGGCCTGCGACGGCTCCGGCACCGCCCACACCGCCGCCGCCCACCCAGGCGCCGCCCGCTCAGGCACCGTCGCCTCAGGCGCCGGCCACACCGGCCGGCCCTCCGCCGTGGAACCGGATTCCCGGCAAGGCCGCCCCTGAGCGGTTCGAGCGTGCCGGCAACGACCGGCCGGCGGGCGGTCTGCTGGAGGACGCGCCCACCACCTTCCTCGAGCCTCCGGCCCTGCCCGGCGTCTCGTCGGACGCCGACGCACCCGGCTCCGAAGGCGAGGGGGCGTCAGCAGGCCGGCCACGGCGCAGCCGCCCGCCGCGCCAGGCGGCGCTGCAGCTGAAGCGGCTCGATCCGTGGTCGGTGCTGAAGCTCGCCCTCGTGCTGGCCGTGGTCCTGTTCTTCATCTGGATGGTCGCTGTCGGGGTCCTGTACGGCGTGCTCGACGGGATGGGGGTCTGGGACCGGCTCAACGGCACCTACGCCGACCTCGTGTCGGGAGAGGCGCCCACCGGTAGCCCGCTGATCAGCGCAGGGCGCGTCTTCGGCCTGGCAGCGGTGATCGGCGCGATCAACAGCCTGCTGTTCGCTGTTGCCGTCACGATCGGGGCGTTTGTCTACAACGTCTCGGCCGACCTCGTCGGCGGCATCGAAGTCACACTCTCCGAGCGAGACTGACCACCCTTCCGGCTCCCCCTCGATAGGGGGAGCCGGTGGGAAGGCACGGGAGGGGCTGAGGTAACCTCATTTGCACCGCAGGGGCCCATAGCTCAGTTGGTTAGAGCGCGTCGCTGATAACGACGAGGTCGCTGGTTCAAATCCAGCTGGGCCCACTCCCCATCCCTTGGGACAGGTAGGACGTGAACCCGTGAAGAAGATCATTGCAGCTCTCGTTGCCATCGCAGCCGGCGCGCTTGTGTTCTCGAAGGTCCGCGCCTCGCGTTCGGAGAACGACCTCTGGCACGACGCCACCAAGAACTGAGCCCGGCGTACCCCCGCTCACACCCGAGCGGGTAACGTCCTCGCTCAGCAACGGGGACGTAGCTCAATTGGCAGAGCACCGCCTTTGCAAGGCGGGGGTTAGGGGTTCGATTCCCCTCGTCTCCACAACGCTGACCAGTGGCGTATGCGCTGGTCAGCGTAGCGATACCTGATCATGCGGCAGGCTCGTCCGGCCGCGTGAGCTGTTTGTGTCCGTGCGTGGCCCTCTGCGGCTCGTTCGGGTTCCTCTTCCAGCTCGACGCGCATCTCTCGCGCGATCTCGCGGTCACGGTCGCGCGTCGCCCGCTGGTGGATCATCGCGGCTCGAACACTGCCGTGACACATCCGCGCCATCAGCTCTTTCGTACTCGCGCCGGTCAAGGCGGCCAGATGGTTGCCGTGACGTGCGAGTTCCGGAGCATCGCCGGTGGTGTCGCCACGGTGTGCCGTGCAGCTTCGCTTTCGGGCGGATTCACGAGTAGCCGCCCGCGCCACACTCAGCCTGCGAGCGGCGGACGTGGACCTCTCCCTCGACCGTGAGCAGGAACGCTCCGGCGCTGTGTCCTGCGTAGCACCCTCGCTTGTGGGTCTACGTCCGCGGCTTTCGGTGCGTCGGCCTGAGCGCCGCTCGCGACAACGGCACATTCCTCGCCCTCTCGGAGATCGAGACTTCGGCCCAGCCTGACATGCCGGAAGGGGCATATCAGCGCCCGGAAGCGGCATTGGACCGGCATCAGCCGGCGGCACGACCATGGGGGCGGTCGGTCCTGCCGCACCTCGTCCCCGCCGCACGGGGAAGGCCTCCGACAGGCCCGGTTGAGGGGCGATCGCGTTGGCGAAGTTGTGGTGACTGGGTGACAAAGAGGAGCTGCACCGTGACCGGACAAGATCGCCCCGTTCTGCTGGTGGGGAGCGTGAACCTGCCCACTCGCGACGACGTCTTCGAAGCGGCCGCTGAGTATCTGACGGGTGGTCTGCGCTCGGTGCCGGACGGTGAGACGGGCAACCGGGGCGTCTGGGTTTCGTGGGAGCTGAACCGGATCGGCAAGCTGCCGCAGGTCGACGTTGTCGATGAGATGACCTTCACCAGCCCGGTCCTCGGGGAGTTCAGCAATCCGGTCCTGGTGCCGGCCGAGGGCGTCGACCTCGCAGAGGTGACTTTCGGCCCTTTCAACTACGTGCGGGAGGCGGTCGATTCCTATGATCGCTTCAAGGAGTTGCGCACGGCCGGGAGATTCTCGCCCGAGACCCGCTTTCAGGTGTCCATCCCGACGCCGATGATGTTCGCGATGGTCTTCCCCAAGCACCAAGCGGAGGTGCTGGGAGTGTTCGAGCGCGACCTCGGCGTCGAGGTCGCGGCGCTGCTCGACGAGATCCCAGCGGATGACCTGGCGGTGCAGTGGGATGTCTCCGGTGAGGTCATCATGGAGGAGCAGGTTCGGTACTCGGAGGCCGCGTGGGGCGACACCGGGAACTGGTCGCTGGAGGCGGCGACGGCGTCGATAGCGCGCGTTTCTGATCCGATTCCCGAGGCCGTTCTGCTCGGGGTCCACCTCTGTTACGGCGACCCCGAAGGCACGCACATGATCGAGCCGCGCGACCTCGCGGTCCCGGTCGACTTCGCCAACAACGTCGCCAAGTTGACCACGCGCCGCCTCGACTGGGTCCACATGCCGGTGCCGATCGAACGCGACGACGATGCGTACTTCGCGCCGCTCACCGGTCTGAAGCTGAGCCCGGAAACACAGCTCTACCTCGGCCTGCTGCACAAAGAGGACGGGATGGCTGGCGCGGCGCGCCGGATCGCGATCGCCGCGAAGCACGTCACCGACTTCGGCTTGGCGACGGAGTGCGGGATGGGCCGTGAGCCGGCCGAGGCGATCGACGGCCTGCTGCGGCTCCATCGCGACGCGGCGGCGCTCTAGTTTGTAGCCGCTGCCCGCGGGCGACCGTCAGGGTTTTCACCTCGACGATGCCGTTGGCCAGGTCGACGGACGATCTCGATCCCGGCGCCGCGGATGGTCGCCCGATCCGGGTGATGACGCTGAGCGGTTGAGAGGCGTGGGGTGAGCACTCGTTCTCTTGACAGAGCGCGGACTGCGTCGTACCCGGCGCCCACGGAGAATGCATCGCGTTCAGGGCAGGCGACCGGAGGGAGGCGTGGCAGTGGGTATGCCAGAGTCCGGTCCGGACGTGGTGATCATCGGTGGCGGATTCGCTGGAGTGACGGCCGCGCGCGAATCGACGATTTGCGGGCGGATCACGCGCGGCGAGATGGCGCATCTCCAATGACCGAGGCGGCGAGTTCCAGCGATGCCGAGGAGGTGCGAGGCCATCAGCGGCTGCTGGCCCTGCTGCTGGCGGCGGCGATGTTCGTCCTCGTCGTCGACACCTCGCTGATGAATGTGTCGATCGCAGCGGTGGTTCGGGATCTCGGCACCACCGCCAGCGGGGTCCAGTCGGCGATCGCGCTGGAAGCGCTGGTGTCTGCCGCATTCATCCTGATCGGCGGCAAAGTCGGGGATCTCGTCGGGCGCAAGCGGGCCTACGTACTGGGTCTGCTGGGCTACGCCGTCGGCGCCCTGGCGATGGCGTTCGCCCAGAGTCTGACCGCGGTCATCATCTTCTGGGCAGTGCTGGGTGGGATCGGCGCCTCTTTGCTGCTGCCGGCCATGCAGTCGCTCATCCACGGCAACTTCGAAGGAGCGGCGCAGAAGCAGGTCTACGCCCTGGTCGGGGCCGCGGCGGCGATTGCTGCCGCCGTTGGACCGCTGCTCGGAGGCTTCATCACCACCTACCTGTCGTGGCGGGTCGGCTTCGTGCTCGAGGTCGTCATCATCGCCGTCGTGCTGTCCGGCATCAAACTCGTCCGCGACGTGCCCTACACCGGACCGCGGACCATCGATGTCGTGGGCGCACTGCTGTCCGTGGTCGGCATGGGCGGGCTCGTGTTGGGCATTCTGGTGTGGCAGGAGGGCGGCGAATCCGTTGCTGCGCTCCTGGCCACGGGTGCGATCGCGCTGGCCGCGCTGGCGTACTGGCTGGTGCGGCGCAAGCGTGCCGGGAAGCCGACGCTGATAGACCCAGATCTCTTCACTTCGAAGCTGTTCAGGTTCGGGATCTCCCAACAGATGCTCCAGCAGATCGCCCTGGGCGGCACCATGATCGCGCTGCCGATCTATCTGCAGATGGTGCTGGAGTACAACGCGATGCAGGCCGGCCTGTCCCTCGCTCCACTCTCGCTCAGCATGTTCGCCATAGCGCTGCTGGCGGGGAAGAAGGCCGGGCAGCGCCGCCCCAGCAGCATCATCCGGCTGGGATTCGCACTTCTCACCGTGGGCATCGCAGTGGTGATCCCGATCGTGCCTCGCGCTGAGTTCGGCTGGGCCCTCATCATCCCACTACTGATCGCGGGATCCGGGCTGGGATTGTTGGTCTCTCAACTCAACAACTACACGCTGGCCCCGATCTCCGAGGAGCGGGTCAGCGAGGCGGCCGGCGTGAACTCCGCTGCCGGCTCGTTCGGGCTGTCGTTCGGCCTGGCATTCGCCGGCGCCATCATGCTGGCGACCCTGTCGGCCACCTTCACCAACATGGCACATGCGAGCACCGTGCTTCCGCCACCGGAAAAAGAACGCGTCGCACAGGTACTGGAGGAGAACGCGCAGCTGCTGACCAACACGCAGCTCGAACAGCTGCTGGTGAACAAACCCCCGGAGATCCAGGACGAGATCATCAGAATCAACACCGACTCACGACCCATCGCCCTTCAGGTGGCACTGCTCATTCCGCTCCTCGCCGGCCTCATCGGGTTGTGCAACTCATTCCGCATGATGCGCCTGCCCGACCCCGCACCATCCGGCTCCGAAGGGCTGACCCTCTAGAACTGACGGGGATGGCTGACACCTGGCTCTTGATCGTTGAGACCCGCGCGTGCGTGATCCACGGCTCGGACCGTCAGGTCCGTCGCCGGCCGGCGGCGCTGCGTCATGCCGAGGAAGTCAGCGAAAACGCCGGTTTGTCGGAATGTCGGGGTGTGCCCCTACGCTCGCCGCATGCCGCTGACCATCGAAGAGCGCCAGCAGTTCCTTGCCGAACCTCACATCGCCGCACTGTCCGTCGCCGGCGGCGCGGAGCGCGCGCCGCTGACGGTGCCGATGTGGTACCAGTACACGCCGGGTGGTGAGGCCTGGGTGCTCACCGGGGTCGCGTCCACCAAGGCGAAGCTCATCCAGGCGGCCGGCCGCTTCACGTTGATGGTGGATCGTGTCGATCCGACGCTGCGGTACGTCACGGTCGAGGGGTCGGTCACCCGCACGGAGCCGGGCACCGATGAGCACCTCCTGGAGATGAGCAGGCGCTACCTACCGGCGGAAGCCGTGCCCGGCTACGTCGAGGTCGCCAAGGCCGAGCACGGCGAGCAGATGGTCATCTATCTCCGCCCTGAGCGCTGGCTCTCGGCCGACCTGGGGCGCGTCTCCTGACGTGATCCCTCGGTCCGTCGCCCGTCGGCCAGGAATCGTCCCGAGTTGACCGAACCGTCCCCGACGTGCGGTTTTGCGGCTCACCGCGCTCTCTCAGGAGGACTAGTGTCCGGAAGCGAGTGAGCGCGGAGGAACGACGTGGCCGACTGGGACGGGCGTGGGTTGCCGCCGGTTGCTGCCGAACGGGCGCGCCGGGCGGCCGCAGGCGGGGCGTGGACGTCGCTGCTCTCGGCACCGGCGGCAGCTGGACTGAAGGTGGCCGGGTTCGAGCCCGTCGGCGAGGTGATGGGGTCGATCGTCCAGCAGATCGGCTGGTCCGGGTACGGCGGCTGCGGCATCTACGGAGGGATCGGGGGCTTCGGAGGATGGGCGTCCCCGACGATCACGTCGTCGGATTCGATGCGGTTCGGGGGCTTCCGTCCCTACGTCGACGCGCTGTACCGCGGCTACGGCACAGCGCTGGGCCGGATGGCCCAGGAGGCCGCGACGATCGGGGCCGACGGCGTCGTCGGCGTCGGGCTCACGATGTCGCCGCTGCCCGGAGGCCCGCGGGAGTTCACCGCACTGGGCACCGCCGTGCGGGCCGGTGGTGACATCAGGCCGCGCCGTGTCTTCAGCACGCACCTTCCCGGGCAGGACGTCGCCAAGCTCGTGACGGCGGGGTGGATGCCCACCGACCTCGTCTACGGCATCTCGGTCGCCATCCGCCACGACGACTGGCGCACCCGGCAGCAGGCAGCCTGGGGCGCGGGCAACACCGAGGTCGCCGGTTACACCGAGCTGATCACCTACGCCCGCGCCGACGCGCGGGGGCGGCTCGGCCGCCACGTGCACGAGTCCGGCGCCGACGGGGCGATCGTGTCCTCGATGGACCTGCGGGTGTGGGAGATCGAACCAGGTGAGAACCACCTCGACCACGTCGCCGAGGCAACGGTCTTCGGCACAGCGCTGGTGCGCTTCCACACCGCCACCACGCCCCCGACGCGAACTCTGACGTTCCTGCCGCTTCGCTGACCGAACCACCCTGGAGATCCCGTGACCGCCGACCCGACAGAGCTGGGTATCCCAGCAGACGCCATGCGTCGCCTCGCCGAGATGCGGCCCGGGCAGGCAACCAGCCTGTTCACCTCCGATCTCTCCGTCAACGAGTTCCTGCTCGTGCGGGAGGCCGGGTTCCGGCCGGTGGGCCTGGTGCTCGGCTCGAGCATTTACCACGTCGGCTTCCAGATGGGCCGGTGGAACCGCAACCAGGAGCTCACCACCCTCTCGCAGGCGATGTACCACGCCCGCGAGCTGGCGATGACCAGGATGGAGGCGGAGGCCGACCAGCTCGGAGCCGACGGGATCGTCGGAGTGCGGCTGCAGATCGAGTTCAAGGAGTTCGGCGCCGACCTCGCCGAGTTCATCGCCGTCGGCACCGCCGTCACGGCCGACGACCCGCGTCACGAAGGGATGTCCTGGCGCAACAACCGCAACCAGCCCTTCACCTCCGACCTGTCCGGCCAGGACTTCTGGACGCTCGTCCAGGCCGGGTACGCGCCACTGGGCATGGTGATGGGCACGTGCGTGTACCACGTCGCCCACCAGCGGTTCTGGCAGGCGATGGGCAACGTCGGCCAGAACGTCGAGCTGCCGCAGTTCACGGAGGCGCTCTACGACGCCCGCGAGCTCGCGATGAGCCGGATGCAGGCGGAGGCCGAGGAGCTGCACGCGGAGGGGATCGTCGGGGTGCAGCTGCTCTCGCACGGACACCGCTGGGGCGGGCACACCACGGAGTTCTTCGCCATCGGCACGGCGGTGCGCCCGCTGCGTCCCGACCACCGCATCCCGACCCCTCAGCTCGTGTTGCCGCTGACGGACCGGTGACCTGCAGATGACGATGGAACCGAGCGGCCTCGGGCCGATGGGTGACGTGCAGCTGTTGGCGGCCTCCCTGCGCACCGATCGCACCGATGTCGCCTCCTACGCGAGGGTGCTCACCGGCGCTCTGCACGACGCCCTCCCACCCGGAATGGTCGAGGTCGACCGGCGGCGAGGGCTGGGCGACCGGATGGCTGGGCGAGAGGGGCGCGCGGTCGCGGTGGTCGTACACGGCGACGGCCGTCAGCTGGCACTGCGCGAGGGGCCTCACGGCGCTGTGGAGGCCGAGGTGCGCCAGATCGTGCGGGACGTCGTGATCAGTCGCCGCACCGTCACCATCGAACAGTGGCTGCAGGCCCTCGCCGAGGATCTCACCAAGGTCGCCGCCCGCGACGCAGCCGCCCGTGCCGCGCTCGAGCGGCTGCTCGCCGGCGGGATCTGACGCCGTCCGCTAGATCGTTGCCTGTTGGGTGGCGGTGTCGATCTCTTCGATCATCAGTTCCTCGGCCACCCGCTCCGGCGGGAGCGCGAGCCGCACGCCGACGTAGAAGACCGCCAGGGCGAACACCGCCACCACGATGAGGTCGACCCAGGGCGGGATGACGCCGATGCCGCCGTACTGACCGAGGTAGGAGATGACGCCGAGCCCGATGAACCAGGGCAGCACCCAGAGCATCGCGCGGGCGTCGAGGGGCTGGCGCCGGGTCCTGTTGCCGAACAGGTAGTAGAGACCGAAGATCGCCAAGCCGACGGCGATCAGGATCAGCAGCTTCTCCACCGTGGGCCACGACGTCCAGTAGATGATCTCGCTGGCCGCGATGAACGCCAGCGGCGAGATGACCGAGGCGCCCTTGAGACGGTAGGGCCGCACCCGGTCGGGATCGGAACGGCGCAGCGCCATGAGCGTGACCGGAGCGAACCCGTACATCATCACCACGGCCGAGGTGACCAGGCTGACGAAGCCCTGCCAGCTCGGGAACGGCAGGAAGCAGACGATCCCGACCACGAAAGCGAGCAGCAGCGCCACCCAGGGCACACCCCTCTTGCTGATCTTCGCGACCGACCGCGGCACCTGCCCGGAGTGGCCGAGGGCGTAGGCCAGCCTCGCGGAGGTGCCCTCGTAGACCAGACCCGTTCCGGCGGGCGAGACGAACGCGTCGATGTAGAGGATGATCGCGAGCCAGCCCAGCCCGAGTGTGGTGGCCAGCGTTGCGTACGGGCCGAAGTCGCCCTTCCCGACCGGAGCCGACCAGCCGTTGAGCAGGTTCGCCGGATTGAGCGCACCGATGAACGCGATCTCCAGCCCGATGTAGATCACCGTGCCGATCAGCACCGCGCCGATCACCGCGCGCGGGAGGTCACGCTGCGGGTTGCGCGACTCGCTCCCCAATTGCACGGCCTGCTCGAACCCCTGCAGCGCGAATATCACCCCCAACGGCAACGCGGCGAAGACACCGTGCGCACCGAAGGGTGCGAAGCCGCCGCCTGCGGTGAAGTTGCCGGCGTGGAACGACACCGCGAGCAGCACGATGACGGTGAGGACCGGCACGGCGGTCTTCCACAGCATCGTGATCCGATTCGACTCGGCCAGCCACTGCACTCCCAAGATGTTCACGATCGTGAACACCGCGATCAGCGCGATGCCGATGCCCAGACCGCGTCCGGTGAGCGCACCGTCAGCATTGACCAGTCCTGGCCAGATGTGATCCAGATAGCTGAGCGCCGCCTCCACCTCGATCGGCGCGAGCGTGGCCGCCTGCAGCCAGCCCACCCACCCCGCCGCGAAGCCGGCCAGCGTGCCGAACGCGAGCTTCGGGTAGCGGGCGGTGCCGCCGGCGAAGGGGTAGGCGGCGGCGAGTTCGGCGTGCACGAGAGCGAGCAGCACCATCACCACACCCGCCAGCAGCCACGACAGGACCGACGCGCCGCCGGCCGCAGAGGCCGCGGTGAGTGCACCCAGCAGCCAGCCCGAGCCGATGATCGAACCGAGCGAGATGAACATCAACGGAATCGGCCCGACCTCGCGGCGGAAGCCGGACGTGGGCGCAGCCCCACGCCCGGTCGATATGTCGGTCATCGTGAATAAACTCCCGAAATGGTGGAGTGGGACAGAGTTGTCGTGACCATGACTGGACTCTGCTTTGCCTGATCGGCCACGAGTTCCGAATAATACGTACAGGCTACCCGGGATAAAAGGCTGTGGCGACTCTTCCCATACATTCCTGCCGACACTGTCCGAAATGCGGGGACTGGTTCCGCGGGCAAGCCTTGTTACGCTGCTGGAACTCGACCAGGCAAACCATTCATAACGGTCGGGGCATCAGCGCAGCTGGAACCATGCGAGACAAGCGAGACCTGCGACGATGCAGTAGATCCCGAACGGGCGCAGGGAGCGGGTTTCGAAGTACCGCGTGAGGAATCGCACCGATACGTAGGCGCCCACCCCGGAGAGGATGCTGCCCACAAGGATCTGTGGCCGGATGCCGTCGCCGAGCGGGCCCGCGAGGTCACCGACCTTGAGCACACCCGCGGCGAGGATCACCGGCGTGGCGAGCAGGAAGGAGAAGCGTGCCGCGTCGGTGTGGGACAGGCCCTTTCCCAGGCCGGCGACCATGGCGGAGCCGGACCGGCTGATGCCCGGTGCGAGTGCTGCGATCTGCGCGGCCCCGATCAGCATCGCGCGCCCGACCGGGATCTGGGCGAGCCGGCGATCGGCCAACTCCTCGGCGGTCGGCACGGCCGCCGCACGATGCGCGGCTCCGCCGGGGCCGGCGGATACCCGGACCGGAGAGAGCGGAACGGTCGCCGGCTCGGGCTCGCGCAGCTCGGAGCGTCGGCGTAGCCGTTCCGCGACCAGTAGGAGCACTCCATTGAGGACGAGGAAGGCCGCGGTGGGCTCGGGTCTGCTCAGATAGACGCGGAACACGTGCTCGAGGACCAGTCCGGCGATTCCCACCGGGATCGTGGCGAGTACCAGAAGCCATCCCAGACGTTGCTCGGGTTCGACCACCTCGCGCCGGACGATGCTCGTGACGAGCCCCCGGACGATGCGCACCCAGTCGCGCCAGAAATACACGATCAACCCGATGGCCGTGGCCACGTGCAGCCCGACCACGAACGCCAGGTACGGCGACTCCGGCGAGGTGACGTCGAGATCCTGGGCCCAGCTGCCGCCGACCACAGCGGGAATCAGCACGCTGTGCCCGAGACTGGAAACCGGAAAGAGCTCCGCGACCCCTTGCAGGCCACCGATCACGATCGCTTCCAGCCAACTCAAGGTGCCCACTGCGGTGCTCTCCTCGCTGCGAACCGTCGCTCGCCCCGCACCATAATCCAGTGAATACGCGGTCCGTTTGCGCGGTGATATTCCGGTATGCCCGGAAAGTGGGAATGTCACGACGTGAATCAGCCGGGAGCCGTCTCAGATGCGCTGTCCCGGCGCGCAGGCAGAATCGGGTGCATGGTGAATCCGATCGACCAGCACGTCACGTCCGTTGAACCACCTTCCTGCCGGACGGCAGGCGGGCCGCTCGCGGGTCTGCGGCCCTGAGCGATGGTGTTCGTCGCATTCGACACGGCGGAACGGCTCGGCACCGGCGCGCTGCGCTCCCTCGGGTTCGCGGAGGCGGAGGCCGCGCTCGTGCTCGACCACCTCATGGACTGCGAGTTGCGCGGGCTCTCCTATGCCGGGCTCGCGCGGATCCTCAGCATCGCCGACCGGTTCACCCATACCCCGATGACCGACGCCGCCATGCGGATCACCCGCGAGTCGCCGGTGTCGGCCCAGCTCGACGGAGCCGACCGCATCGGCTACCTCGTCGGGCGCCGGGCGACCGAGATCGCCGTCGAGAAGGCCCAGGTGTCGGGCCTGGCCGTGGTGGGTGCGAACCGCACCTGGTACACGGGAATGCTCTCCTACTACGCGGAGATGATCACGGCGGCGGGCATGGTGGCGATGCTCGCATCGAACGCAACGCCCTGGGTGGCGCCCCACGGGGGCACCGAGCCGCGCTTCGGCACCAACCCGATCTGCTTCGGGTTCCCGTCGGCCGGCGGCGTGCCGGTGATCTGGGACATCGGGATCTCGGAGATCATCCACGCGCAGGCCGTGCTGGCGAACCGCACCGGCCGTCGACTGCCGCCCGGATCGGCCTATGACTCCGCGGGCAAGCCGACCGATGACCCGGTGGCTGCACTGTCCGGTGCCTTCACGTCGTGGGGCGGCCACCGGGGCAGCGGGCTCGGGATCGTCGTCCAACTGCTCGGCATCCTGGCCGGATCCCCGGCGCAACCGCCCCAACTCGAGGACTTCGGAATGATCGTGCTCGCGCTGCGTCCGGATCTCTTCGGCTCGGCCGCGGAGTTCGAGCAGCGGACGGCGGAGTTCGCGGCCGCCGTGCGAGCCACGCGACCTGCCGATCCGGCTGTGGCCGTGCGCATGCCGTTCGAGCGGTCGGCGGCCGTGCGCGCGGAACGGAGCGCGGCCGGCGGAATCGAGGTCGAGCAAGCCGTACTCGACGGCCTCCGGCGGCTCACGCCCACCGCCTGACCACAGCGCCGGATCGCGTGTCGCGTGTGCTCAGCCGAGGCTGCGTAGTTGTGGCCAGATCTGATCCCACGGCACCAGCCGGCCGCTTGCCACCCAGACCGGAGTGCCCTGCTCGTCGTTCTCCAGGCCGACCCCGTTGTCGATCCGCCCGGCGAGCTCCACCCGGCTGAACCAGCTGCGCAGCTGCTCCTGGGTGAACGCGACCGCGATCACGGTGGTGACGTCGTCCGACGGCGGGCCCCAGTCCCAGTAGGCGTTGTGGCCGCTGTAGGCCGGGGCGAGCTCGGGCAGATACCGGTCCACGGCGCCGGCCTCCCCGTAGTTCCGGGTCAGGACCGCCACATGCTCGGCGGCGGGGACGGTCGACCGAGCCGCGGCGACGGTGGCGGCGAACTGTGGCCAGCCGACGGTCTCACCCGCGTCGTAGTTGATGTCCACGATCGGGGTCTCCGCCAGCCGCTCCACCGGCACGAGCGGCAGCATGAGGACGCTCGACGTGGCAGCGCTGAGCACGAGTGCGGCCCCCAGGACGACCGAGCGCCACTTCCGTGAGCGTGCCCAGGTCAGCACCGGTGCCGCTCCGGCGGCGAGCAGCACGGGGTAGAGACCCGCGAGGTAGTACGGCTTGCCGCCGGTGGCGATGAAGACCACCACCAGCACCACGTACGCCACCGCGAACGCGCGCCAGGTGCGCAGCGCGGGATCGCGGGCAAGGCGCCACCACCCCATGGCCCAGACGGGGACGAGCAGCGGACTCACCAGGATCAGCTGGAACGGGAGGAACACGTACCAGGGCTCGCTGGTGCCCGAGCTGCCCGCAGCGATCGCGGCGGAGAGCTCGAGCTGCGGAAACCCGTTGGCGGCCTGCCACACGAGGTTCGGCATCCACAGCAGCAGGGCGAGCAGGCCGCCGATCCACGGCCAGGCTGACCGCAGCGCCCTGCGTGGCCCGACCACCACCACGCCGACGAGCAGCGCAGCCAGCAGGAACGCCGGCAGCATCTTGTTCTGCAGCCCGACGCCTGCGACCGCTCCGACGGCGAGCCACAGCGGTCCGCCATTTCGCAGTGCCCGCACCACGAGCCACGAGATCGCGGTCCACACCAGTAGATCGACGGTGGTCGTGGAGAGCATGTGGCTCACCACCGGAAGCACTGCCGAGACGGCCATGCACCCGGCGGCGAGCACCTGTGCGCCCCGGCCCGCGCCGAGCTCGCGGGCGATCAGGCCGGTGAGCAGCACGACGACCCCGGCCATCACCGCCGACGGGAGTCGCAACCCCACCAGCGAACCGTCGAAGAGGGTCTGGAGGGCGTGCGCGAGCAAAGGGGTGAGCGGCGGCTGGTCGGCGTACCCGAAGGCGGGCTCCGACCCTGCCCGGATGAAGTACAGCTCGTCGCGGTGATATCCGTACCGGTCCGCCACCGCGATCAACAGCACCGTGACGGTCCCGGCGACCGCGCCGAGCCATGGCCACGCCGCCGGTTGGCGAACCGGACGGCCGCTGTCGACGACGGTCTCACCCGCGGACTCGATCACGCCTGGACGGTACCGGCCGATTTGCCTCGTATGAGGTTTTGTCTCCCCTCGGATGTTCATCTCACCGGCCCGCGGGGCAGTGAGCAGGCGGGTAGCTTCGCCAGGGGCTCGGAAATGATTTCGAGGGGAACCGATGATCTTCATCGTCGTCAAGTTCACGATCCGGCCGGAGCTCATCGACGACTGGCTGTCGCGCACGGACGAGTTCGCCAAGGCCACACGGGCGGAGCCGGGCAACATCTTCTTCGAGCGGTCGAGGAGCGTGGACGACCCGAACCAGTTCGTCTTCGTCGAGGCGTTCCAGGACGACGCGGCAGAGGCGCACCTGGGCTCCGACCACTTCAGGGCGGCGATGGCCTACATACCGGACTTCGTCGAGACCACCCCCGAGATCATCAACGTCCAGAACGTCGCGGGTGAGGGCTGGGGGAAGATGGCCGAGACCGGGCCGCGCGGCTAGCACGGCCTGACGGGTGTTTCACGTGAAACACCCGTCCTCTCGGTCCTGCTACCGAGCTCGGCGCAGGCCCATCCACTGGAGCTCGGCGAACACCACCACGGCGGCCGCTTGCACGAGCACGACTCCCATCCCGAGTGCGGTGAGGGACTCACGGGCTGCCACCACGGCGGCGATGCTGCCTGCCGACCAGGCGAGGTTGCCGACCACCACCGTCCACGCTGCCGGCCGCGGAATCGTTCTCATTGCCGCGAGGACGACCAGTGCCACCGCGTATGCGACGAAGAACGCGCCCGTGCCGCGGAGGACGTCCTCCGAAATCCCGAGCAGGTCGGTCAGCAGCGGCGCTGCCGCGAGCCCGACGACACTGAGCGCACCGGATCCGGCGGCATCCAGGCGCAGCGCGAACCGCAATAGGCGGCCGCCGTCGGATGTGGTGGCGATGGGGAGGGGAAGTGCGGTCATCGTCGCCTCCTGGCGTGTCGATCACGTCGGTCGGACGGGATCGACTCTGCGCTGCAGGAGGTGCCGGCGTCGATGACGTCGGAGGTAAGGGCGCAGGTCAGAGAGTTGAAACCGGCCGCCTGCGCCGCGGCAACCGAAGGTCGCGCGGCACAGGCGGCCGGTGGGGTACGTCAGCCGGCAAGGATGTCACCGGCGAGGGAGGCCGCGTCGAACTGCGGGGCGCCCAGGTCGGTGACGTCCGGGGCGGCGTCGGTGATGGAGCTCAGGACATCGGCGCTGGGGGCCGCCGGCAGCTCGGGCAGTTCGGGCAGGTCGGCGGGGAGAGCGGGGAGCTCGGGGAGACCGGCCTCGGAGAGAGCGGGGAGCTCGGGGAGGGCTGCGTCGTCCGGGACCGACGGCAGCTCGACCGCCGACACGGCCGACAGGGCCGAGGCGTCCACGCCGTCGGTGACGAACGACGCGGCGTCGAACGAGAATGCGTCCGGCAGGGCCGCCAGGTCGGCGGTCGGAGCCTCCGGCAGGCTGCCGAGGGCGTCCACCGGAAGGTCGGCGTCGGCGAGGGCGCCGAGAGCGTCCACGTCGGGAAGCGTCGGCAGCTCGGGGGTGTCGGCGGCGAAGGCCTGACCGGCGAATCCGACCCCGAGTGCGGCGATACCGGCTGCTGCGGCGGTCGTCCGGATGGTGCGCCGAGCGAAGCTGCTCATGTGTGGTGATTCCTCTCGTGCTGGGTGACGTCGATGTGACGATGATCAACACGGTCAACGAAGACCACTGGCGGTGGTTGCGCTTCGTGATCGCTCAGTTATCACGGTTCACACAATCCGGTGATCTTGCTGCTCCGATTTGCAAAGCCGTCACCTCGACCGATGACGCTCCGAAGCTTGATGTTGTGACGCGAGTGAACGATCACGACCAGGATTCGGCATCATCATCGGAATGGCGCTGCTCGCACGTGTGGGAGCCGGAATCGGGCTCGGTCTGGGTCTCGGCGCCGGCGCCGGTGCTGCCGGAATCGGCTGGTTCTACTCCTCGCTGTTGCTCGATACGTCCGAGCGTCCGCAGTACCCGGAGCGCGTCCTCACCGCCGACGGCGCGACGGTCACCCTGGCGGCCACGCGGCTGACGGCGCAGCCGGGGACGTGGGGTCTGCGGTGGAACGGTCCCGAAGGGCGCCCCGACGTCGGGGGCGGGCTGGCCGTGCTCGGGCCCGTCACGGCGATGCGGCCCGGTGCGGTGGTCCGTACGGTGCGCAGCGGCCCGATCCCCCCGCCCGGCACCGCCGCGGTACTCGACGCCGGTCCGTACGACCCCGATCCCGGCGCGCGCGGCCTGCCGTTCGACGAGGTCGCGGTACCCGGCCCGCTCGGTCACTGTCCCGCGTGGCTCGTTCCGGCCACCGGGGACACCTGGGTGGTGCTGGTACACGGTCGCGGCGGCTCCCGCCGGGAGGCCCTGCGCGTCCTGCCCGCCCTGCACGAGCGCGGCTACCCGGCGCTGGTCGTGACGTACCGAAACGACGAGGGCGCGCCGCCCAGCCCGGACGGCTACTACCACCTCGGCGACACGGAGTGGGAGGACATCGAGGCCGCCGTCCGGTTCGCCGGGGAGCGGGGCGCCCGTCGAGTCGTGCTGTTCGGCTGGTCGATGGGTGCAGCGATCATCGCGGCGATGCTGGACCGCTCTCCCGAGGCGTCCGCGGTGGCGGCGGTCGTGTGGGACGCGCCACTGGTGGACTGGCGCGCGACGCTGCGCCAACAGGCCGGCAACCGGCGGCTGCCGCCCGTGCTGACACACGTCGCGATGGCGATGACCAGCAGGCGCATCGGTATCGACTTCGACCGGTTCGACCTGCTCCTGTGCCCGCCGAGCCACCGTCCGCCGACGCTCGTCGTGCACAGCACCGAGGACACGGCCGTTCCGGTGGCGCCGAGCCGCGCCCTCGTGGCCGCCGCACCCGCCCTCGGCTGGCCGATGCGCTATCTCGAGGTGCCGGGTGTGGAACACACCGGCTCCTGGAACGCCGACCCGGCCGCGTACGAGCAAGCCGTCACGTCGTTCCTCTCCGACGTTCTCTGAGGTGACGCCCCGCGGTGCTGCACTGGCGCTCCCGGGCAAGGCTGGCACCATGTAGTCGTGACGGAACCAGGTAACCCCAAGCACACCGCGACGTTGCGGACGAACCAGGGCGACATCCGGATCACCCTCTTTCCGGACCATGCCCCGAAGACGGTGGACAACTTCGTCGGGCTGGCGACGGGCGGCAAGAACTACACGCAGCCCAACGCCAGCGGCGGTGACTCCGGCCCCTTCTACGACGGCTCGGTCTTCCACCGGGTGATCAGCGGCTTCATGATCCAGGGCGGTGACCCCACCGGCACCGGCCGGGGCGGCCCCGGCTACCAGTTCGCCGACGAGTTCCACCCCGACCTGCGCTTCGACCGCCCCTACCTGCTGGCGATGGCCAACGCCGGGCCCGGCACCAACGGATCTCAGTTCTTCATCACCGTGGGCCCCACGCCCCACCTGAACCGGCGGCACACCATCTTCGGTGAGGTGGCCGACGCCGAGTCCCGCGCGATCGTCGACGCGATCGCCACCACCAGCACGGACCGCTCCGACCGGCCGATCAACGAGGTCGTGATCGAGCGCGTCGAGATCTCGGACTGAACGAGCTGTGACCTACCCTGCCGGGCCGCCGTCGCCCCCGCCGTACCCCGGGAGCCAGCCGCCGGGAGCGCCGGCCGTCTGCGTACGGCACCCGGATCGCGTCACCGGACTGACCTGCACCCGCTGCGAGCGGCCGGCATGTCCGGAGTGCCTGCGCGAGGCATCGGTGGGCCACCAGTGCGTCGACTGCGTGGGCCGCGGGGTACGGCGTGGCCGTCGTGCCACCACGGTGGCGGGGGCCGAGCCGGGTGGGCGCCCGCTGGTGGTGCCCGCGCTGATCGGGATCAACACAGTCATCTTCATCTGGACCGTGGTGCAGGCCGGAAGCATCAACGGCAACACCGCGGCGTCGTTGTTCGGCGAGTGGGCCCTCGTTCCCGTGCTGGTGCAGAACGGCGAGTGGTGGCGGGTGCTCACCTCGGGCTTCCTGCACATCGGGCCGATCCACCTGCTGTTCAACATGATCGCGTTGTGGGTGCTCGGCCGGGACCTGGAGATCGTGCTCGGCCGTGGCAGGTTCCTGGCCGTGTACCTGATCTCCCTGCTCGGAGGCTCGGCCGCCGTGATGCTCTTCTCGGTGCCGAACCAAGCGGTGGCCGGTGCGTCCGGCGCCGTGTTCGGGCTGATGGGCGGGCTCGCCGTCGTCCTGCGCAGGCTCCGGGTGCCGGCGGGCCAGGTGGTCGGGCTGATCGTGGTCAACCTTGTGATCAGCGTGCTCATCCCGGGCATCTCGCTGCTGGGCCACCTCGGCGGACTCGTCGTCGGGGCCGTGGCCACGGCTGCCCTGGTCTACTCCCCTGCGCGCAACCGGACGGTGGTGCAGGCAGCGGCGCTCGGCGGGCTGACGATCGTGCTGCTGCTCCTGATCGCGGTCACCTCGCTCAGCTAGCAGCGGCCCGCATGACGACGGCGGGGCGGCCCCTCAGGGGCCGCCCCGCCGTGGCTCGTCGGGATGGGTCGATCAGGCGGGCGTACCGCAGCCGCAGCCGGTGGTGCAGCCGTCCGTGCCCCGCATCGGTGTCTTGGCGGCCATGCAGACTCCCTTCGTCGACTTCCGTGATCGTAAACAGATCCGGATACCCGATACGACCGCTCTTTCGGGGGGCGACGCGTCACAGGGCGTGCCTGCGCTGCGACGTGTGGGTGGTCATGGAGCCTGCTTCGGGCGATCAGGGTCTCAGCGCGAGTAGCTCCGGTGCCACGTCCTCCGGATCGGCGGCGAGCTCGAGGCGACCGAAGACGAGCAGGTGCTCATCTCCGTCCGTGGTGACGGTGTCGATCTCCAGCAACGAGGTGCGGCGGCCGAGCCTGCGCACATGCAGCACCCGCACGTTCTGTACGAGTGGCCACGGGTGGTGGCGGGTGCGGAACAGGCCGCTGACGGTGAGCCCGTCCGCATCGGCACGGAGGCGCGGGCGGGCCCGCGTACCGAAGAACGCCGCGATAGCCGCGCCGATCGCGGCGACGCCGGCCAGCAGCCGACCGGCCGGGTCGGAGCCGGAGATCGTCAGCGCCACGAACCATGCGGCGGCGGCGAGGGTGAGCAACCAGGCGAAGACGACGAGGCCGGGGGCCGGGCTCCACTCCTTGAATCGCTCACGCATGATCACTCAGAGTGAACTTATCCACAGCAGCAGTCCACATTGGGGATTGCTTACAGGGGTGTAATTTCGCAGGTCAGCGCCATCTCATCGTCATCAGCAGGCCGATCACGATGAGTGAGAAGCCGATGAAGAAGTTCCAGGGCCCGAGCGCCACCATGAACGAGATCGCGTCGCCGGCCAGGTAGTTGACCACGAGCCAGGCCAGGCCCACGAGCATCAGGCCGAGCATCACCACGACGTACACGGGGTGCGTCGGGCCGGCCACCTTCACCGGAGTGCGTCGCTCACTGGCAGGCGGTGTGTAGACCGCCTTCTTCCGGACCTTCGACTTCGGCATGTCTGACCTCGCGAGATGTTCGGGTGTGTCACCCAACGGTAGCGCGCGGTACACCTGAGCCTGCACAGCTGGCACCACGGCCAGGGAAATCAGGCGCTTGCGCTCACGGCCGCCGTCTCCGCGGTCAGTGCCTCCACCGTCGCCTCGGGGGCCGGATGACCCGACTCGGCCATCCAGTTGGCCAGCAGCCGATGGCCGCCCTCGGTCAGGACGGACTCGGGGTGGAACTGCACCCCGACGACCGGCAGCTCGCGGTGGCGCACGCCCATGATGACGCCGCCTTCGGTGCGCCCCGTGACCTCCAGCGCGGCCGGAAGCGAGTCGGGGCGGATCGAGAGCGAGTGGTACCGGGTGGCGACGAACGGATCGGGCAGCCCGGCGAACAGGGGGTCGCCAGAGTGGCGCACCAGCGACGTCTTGCCGTGCAACAGCTCCGGAGCGCGCTCGACGATCCCGCCCCACGCCACGCCGATCGCCTGGTGGCCCAGGCACACGCCGAGCACCGGGAGCCCACGGTCGGCGCTGCGCCGGATCACGTCGACGCTGGCACCCGCGCGTTCAGGTGTGCCGGGGCCGGGGCTGATCAGCACACCGTCGGCGGTGTCCAGCTCGTCGAGGTCGACCTCGTCGTTGCGCCGCACCGTGCAGTCGGCCCCGAGCTGGGCCAGATACTGCACGAGGTTGTAGACGAAGCTGTCGTAGTTGTCGATAACCAGCACGCGCATGTGCCCAGTGTTCCTGAGCACCCCGGCGCGCGTCGCGCTAGTTGTTGCCGAAGACACCGCCACTGCCGGGGGAGGAGAACCTCCCGCGCGAGATCGTGATGCTGTCGTCCGGCTCGGCCGTGGAGCCGGCCCGGATCGACTGCTTCACGATCACGCCGTCCTGGTCCTGGCTGTTCACATCGACGGTCTCCTGGTCGATGCTGCGGAAGCCTGCCCGGCGCAATGCGTCCACGGCGTCGGAAGCGGTCTCGCCGACGACGTTGGGCACCTGGATCTCGTTGCCGCGTGAGATCAGCAGGCCGATCTGAGAGCCGCGCGCCACCCGCGAGCCCGCCGGCGGGTTGGTGCCCGCCACCGAGCCCTCGTCGCCACCGCCGTCGACCTCTTGCTGCTGCCCGACGCGGAACCCGGCCTGGGTGAGCTGCTGCTCCGCGTCGTCGGGGTCGCGACCGGAGACGTCGGGCACCTGGACGGTGGTCTGCTCCGCTCCGACGACCACCGCGACCTGGCTGCGCCCGCGGGCATCCTCACCCGGACCCGGGGTGGACGAGATGATCTTCCCGACCTGGTTGGGGTCGTTGGTCTCCTTGGTGGTCTGCGAACCCATCTCGAGGCCACGGTCCTTGAGTAGGGCCGTGGCCTCCTCAACGGTCTTGCCCGTGAGCGCAGGCACCGACACCGTGTCGGGGCCGCGGCCGATCTGAAGGGTGACGCCGCTGCGTTCCGCGACCTCCGTGCCGACCGGTGGGTCGGTGGAGAGAACCTGATCGATCTGGCCGGCCTGCGACGGGACCTCGACCACCGAACTCACGCTGAGCCTCGCCGCAAGGATCTGGTTGCGGGCATCCTGCTGGCTCTGCCCGACCACGTTGGGGATCGCGACCTGCGGGGTGGGCGGCGGTGGGCTGAAGATCTGATAGGCCACGAACCCCACCAGGCCGAGCGCGACGAGCACCGCCACAACGATGCCGACGGTGCGGGCAGTGCTGCCGCGACGGGGCTCGTCGTCGTAGTAGTCGTCGTAGTCGATCGGAGCCGCCGGCGGCATCGTGTGCCGGCCGCCGCCGTTGAGCCGACGGGTGGGGCCGGTGGACGGGCCGGCGGCGAGCATCGCCGTGCGCTCGTCCTCGCTCATCACCAGGGGTGCCATCGGGCTCTGCCCGCTGCGCACGCGAACCAGGTCGGACCGCATCTCGGCGGCCGACTGGTAGCGGTTGAGCGGGTTCTTCGACAGCGCCTTGAGCACCACGGCGTCGAGTGCGGCGGGGACGCTCGGGTTGACCTCCGAAGGGCGCCGCGGATCCTCGCGCACGTGCTGGTAGGCCACGGCGACGGGCGTGTCGCCGGTGAAGGGCGGATCCCCCGTGAGCAGCTCGAACAGCACACAGCCTGCGGCGTAGACGTCGCTGCGGGCGTCGACGGCCTCGCCGCGCGCCTGCTCGGGCGACAGGTACTGGGCCGTGCCGATCACGGCAGCGGTCTGGGTGACGTTCTGGCCCTCGCCGAGCGCGCGGGCGATACCGAAGTCCATCACCTTCACCGCGCCGGCGCGGTTGATCATGATGTTGGCCGGCTTCACGTCGCGGTGGATGATGTTGTGGCGGTGGCTGAAGTCGAGGGCGGCGCACACGTCGGCCATCACCTCGATGACCCGCTGCTGGCTCATCGGCCCGGTGGTCTTGACGATCTCGCGGAGCGTCTGCCCGTCGACGTACTCCATGACGATGTAGGGCAGCGGGCCGGACTCGCCGGCCACCTCACCGGTGTCGTAGACGGCCACGATCGCCGGATGGTTGAGCGCGGCAGCGTTCTGCGCCTCACGACGGAAGCGCATCTGGAACTGAGGGTCGCGCGCGAGGTCTGCGCGGAGCACCTTGATGGCCACATCGCGACCCAGCCGGGTGTCGAGCCCGCGATGTACCTCGGACATGCCGCCGTAACCGAGCACCTCGCCCAGCTCATAGCGCTCGGACAACAGTCGGGGGGTGGTCATCGCTGCCGGTTCCTGGGAGTCATGTGTGATTCGGACATCATGCCGGGCCCGTTAGCCCGACGGGGTGCCTTGCGGGCCACTTGAGCGCCAGGCCGTCGATTTGACGGGTTCACCGGAGAATCTTCGGGTTGAACGCCAGGTCGGCCACCGTCGGTCCGGCCAGGACGCCCTCCCGGCTCGTCACCGTACCGGTCGAGCGGCCCAACGGGTCGGGATCCGGTAACTGTTGGTCGCGAAGGCCACGAAAGATGAAGATCCCGATCGTCACGGCGGCCATGGTGAGGAGCACGAACAGCACGAGCAGCAATGTCCGCCCAGAACGGGCCTTGGGCTGAAGCCGTAGTGGTTCGGTGCGAGGTGCAGGCCCAGGAGGTGGCGCGGAGGGCGACGGCGTGGGCCGCGTGGCCTTCGGGCGGCGCGCCGCCTTGGCCGGCTTGCGCGACTTGCGGTCCTGCCCGGACTTGGTCGTCGGGCTCGGTGTGGCGAGCGTGACGGCCGGCCGCGCGCGCGTCGGCGTGGAGGGCGATCTCGTGGTGATGACCGGCGTGGCGCCACTCACCGAGGCGGGCTCGGGCAGCGGCTCGCCGCGCCGGACGGCCCCGACGGCGAGCGCGAGCTCACCGCCGGTGCCGTAGCGCAGCTTCGGGTCCTTGACGAGCACCGACTCGATGAGCTCGCGCGCGGCTCGCGGAACCGTGGCGGGAAGCGGCGGCGGCTGCTCCCTGACCTGCATCATCGCCACCGCGACCGCGCTCTCCGCGCGGAACGGCCGGTGGCCGGCGAGGCACTCGTACCCGACGATTCCCAGCGAGTAGACGTCACCGGCGGGGCCTGCCTCGGAACCGCTGGCCTGCTCCGGCGCGATGTAGTGGGCGGTGCCCATCACCATCCCGGACCGGGTGACCGGCACGGCGTCGGCGGCCTTCGCGATGCCGAAGTCGGTGAGCTTCACGAGGCCGTCGTTGCGGACGAGGATGTTGCCGGGCTTCACGTCCCGGTGGACGAAACCCCGCTCGTGGGCCGCCTGCAGCGCCCACGCCGCCTCCTCGAGGAGGCGCAGCGTCTCGTCCGGCTCGATGGGGCCGCGCGAGATCAGCGTGGACAGCGGCTCGCCGCGCACCAGCTCCATCACCAGGTACGCGGTGCGCCGGCCGTTCGGCCCGTCGTCCTCGCCGTAGTCGTGCACCGCGGCGATGCCGGTGTGGTCGAGCGACGCGACGGTGCGGGCCTCGATGCGGAAGCGGTGCAGGAACTCCGGGTCGTCGGAGAGCTCCGGGCGCAGCACCTTGACGGCGACGCTGCGGCCCAAGCGGGTGTCGGACGCCTCCCAGACCTCACCCATCCCGCCGACGGCGATGCGGCGGTCGAGCTGGTAACGGTCGGCGATCTTCTGCCCGGCGGCGAGAACCGTCACAGATGCTCCTCGCGGGCGGTCGTCGGCGAAGTAGGGCCGGAGGGCGCCCCATGGGTCGGGACGACCGCCGACATGGTGACGTATGCGTACCCACATCGCCTCATTGCCCACCCCCGAGCGCGGCGCGGATCACAGCACGGCCGATCGGGGCGGCGACAGCACCGCCGGTGGCTGCCAGGTCGTTCCGGTCGCCGCCGGACTCCACCAGCACGGCCACCGCAACCTGGGGGTTGTCGGCAGGCGCGAACCCGACGTACCAGACGTGCGGCGGCGTGTTCTTGGGATCGTTGCCGTGCTCCGCCGTGCCGGTCTTGGCCGCGATCTGCACTCCGGTGATCTTGCCCGCGCCCGAGTAACTGTTCTCGTTGTTGACCATGAGCTCGGTGAGCGTGCGCGCCACCGACGGATCGATCGCGCGCCCGAGCCGGTCCGGCTCCGTGGTCGCGACGGGGTCGAGCTCCTGGCTCTGGACTTCCTTGACCAGGTAGGGGGCCATGACCTGGCCACCGTTGGCGATGGTGGCCACGATCATCGCGTTCTGCAGCGGGGTGAGCGCCACGTCCCGCTGCCCGATCGAGGACTGCTGCAGCGCGGCCGTGTCGGGGATATCGCCGATCGTGGACGGCGCCACCTGCATCGGGACCGAGAGGCTCTGACCGATCCCGAACGCGTTGGCCTGGTCGCGGATGGCCTGCTCGCCCAGGTCGGCGCCCAACTGGGCGAAGGCGGTGTTGCAGGAACGCTGGAGTGCGTCGCGCAGGCTTGCCGTCGCCGCCGTGCCGCACGCGTTGCCGTTGAAGTTCTCCAGCGTGGTGTTGGTGCCCTGCAGCGTGATCCGCGGCGCCGCGGTGAGCTGGCTGTCGGGCGTGAAGCGACCGCTGCTGAGCGCCGCGGCGGTGTCGATGAGCTTGAACGTGGAGCCCGGCGGATAGGTCTCGGAGATCGCCCGGTTGATGAGGGGCGACGGTTCGGCGTTGTTGTCGGCCTTCCAGGCCGAGGTCTGCTGATCCGAGTTGTGGCTCGCCAGCGGGTTCGGATCGAACGACGGGGTGGAGGCCATGGCGAGGATCTCGCCGGTCTGCGGGCGGATCGCCACCACGGCGCCGGTGTAGCCCTTGCGCTCCAGCTGGTCGTAGGCGGTTTGCTGGACGTTGGGATCGATCGTGAGCACGACGTTGCCGCCACTCGGGTCGCGGCCGGTGATCAGGTCGGAGAGCCTGCGGCCGAACAGCCGGTCGTCGCTGCCGTTGAGCACGGAGTCGGACGCACGCTCGATGCCGCTCGAGCCGAAGATGACCGAGTAGTAGCCGGTGACGGGCGCGTAGACCGGCCCGTCGGCGTACTGGCGCTGGTAGCGCAGCCGATCGTCGGTCTCGACACTGCTGGCGAGGATCTGCCCGTTGGCCTGGATCTGACCGCGCTTGCGGGAGTACTCGGCGAGCAGCACGCGCTGGTTGCGCGGGTCGTTGCGGTAGTCGCCTGCCTTGACCACCTGCACGTACGTCAGGTTGGACATCAGCAGCAGGATCATCACCATCACCGCGATGGCGACGCGGCGGACGGGAGTGTTCATCGCGGACGCTCCACCAGCTCGGTGCCGGCCTCCGCGATGGGCGGTAGCGGGGTGGCCGGGCGGCGGGGCAGCGGTGCCCGTGCGGCGTGGGAGATCCTCAGCAGGAGCGCCACCAGCGCGTAGTTGGCGACGAGCGAGGACCCTCCGTAGGACAGGAAGGGCAGGGTCAGGCCGGTCAGCGGGATGAGCTTCGACGCCCCGCCGATGACGATGAAGATCTGCAGCGCGAGCGCGAACGCCAGGCCGGTGGCGAGCAGCTTGCCGAAGCTGTCGCGCACGGCGAGCGCGCTGCGCAGCCCCCGGGTGATCAGCACGAGGTAGACCACGAGGATCGCGGCCAGCCCGATGAGCCCCAGCTCCTCACCCAGCGAGGAGAGCATGAAGTCGCTCTCCGCGAACGGCACGAGATCGGGACGGCCCGCGCCGAGACCCGTGCCACCGACCCCGCCCGTGCCGAGGCTGAACAACGCCTGCCCGATCTGGAACCCGGTGTTGTTGAAGTCGGCGAAGGGGTCCATCCAGACCTGCACGCGCACGCGGACGTGGCCGAACAGCTGGTAGGCGATCACGCACCCGGCGAAGAAGAACGCCAGGCCGATGAGCATCCACGACACGCGTTCGGTGGTCACGTAGAGCAGCACCAGCAGGATGCCGAAGAACAGCAGCGACGTGCCGAGGTCGCGCTCGAGCACGAGCACGCCCACCGACAGGCCCCATGCGAGCAGCAGCGGAGCGAGGTCGCGGGCGCGCGGCAGTTCCATGCCGACGAACCGGCGTCCTGCCGTGGTGAACAGATCGCGCTTCTGCACGAGGAACGCCGCGAAGAAGACGATCAACAGGATCTTGGCGAACTCACCGGGCTGGATGCCGACCGGACCGATCCTGATCCACAGCTTCGCCCCGTTGACCTCGGAGATCGACGACGGCAGCAGCCCGGGCAGCGCCAGCAGCACGATGCCGACGAACCCCGCGGTGTAGCCGTAGCGCGACAGCGTGCGGTGGTCGCGCACGATCCACAGGACGGCCACGAAGAGCGCGAGACCGACGGCGGTCCAGGCGATCTGCCGGCCGATGAGCTCCGTGGGTGCGCTCCTGCCCAGCGCGAGCGCCTGGTCGATCTCGGCCAGGTCGAGCCGATGGATCATCACCAGACCCAGCCCGTTGAGCAGCGCCACGCAGGGCAGGATCAGCGGGTCGGCGTACGGGGCGAACTTGCGCACCGCGAAGTGCGCGATCGTGAACAACCCCAGGTAGGCGAGGCCGACGAACACCAGCACCCGGGTGAGTTCCTGCTCCTGGTTCGCCTCGACCAGCACGAGCGCACTCGTCACGAGTACCGCCGCGAACGCCAACAGCACGAGCTCGATGCCGCGACCGGTGGGCAGCGGCGCCGGGGTGGGCGGCGCCGCGTCGGTACGCAGGTCGGGTGCTGCCATCAGCTCACCGACCGGCAGGTTGTTCCCGGTTCGGGTGCCGGTGTCGGCAGCGGGGTGGTGTCGACGGGTGGCGGAGCCGGCGGGACGGGTGCCAGACCCGGACCTGCCGCAACGGGCGGCGCGGGAGGGGGCGGAGGGGGCGGAGGGGGTGCGGGCGGCGGGCAGGGCTCCAGCATCCGGGAACGCAGGCGGTCGACGACGCCACGTGCGCCGGGGAGCCCGTCCAGGGCGGTGATCCCGGCGCGGACCGAGCTGCGGTCCGCCTCGGGCAGGTCGTCGAGCTTGATGTCGGTGTGCTCGGCCACATGGTGTAGGGGAAAACCGAGCACCTCCCCGCGCACTCCCTGGAAGATCGAGACCAGCTGCGCGTCCGCACTCACGTAGTACTGCTGTAGCACCCACATACGGGCTAACACGGCCCCGCCGACGAGTACGGCGACCACCGTGACGAGGCCCACCACGAGCCGTACGCGGGAGCGACGCGGCGGCGCCTTCGTGGTGGCCAGCACGCGCTGGGGTGCGACGCGGGTGAGAGTGGTGGCCGACGCGCGCGCGGCTGCGGAGTCGGGCGGTGGGCCGTCCTCGGTGCCGTCACCCACCGACCCGCCGATGATCGGGGCGTCCTCCCCGAACTCGATGTCGACGACGTCGGCGACGATGCAGGTGATGTTGTCCGGGCCGCCTCCGCGTAGCGCCAGCTCGATCATGCGATCGGCGCACTCGCGCGGGTCGCGATAGGCCTGCAGGGTGTCGGCCAGCGTCTCGTCGCTCACCACGCCCGACAGCCCGTCGGAGCAGAGCAGGTAGCGATCGCCGGCACGGGCTTCGCGGATCGTGAGCGACGGGTCGACGTCCTGACCGGTGATGGCGCGCAGCAGCAGCGAGCGCTGCGGGTGCGTGTGCGCCTCCTCCTCGGTGATCCGGCCCTCGTCGATGAGCGACTGGACGAACGTGTCGTCCTTGGTGATCTGGGTGAAGACACCTTCGCGCAGCTGGTAGGCGCGCGAGTCGCCGATGTGCACCAGGCCGAGGCGCGATCCCGCGAACAGGATGGCCGTCAGGGTGGTGCCCATGCCGTCGAGGTCGGGCGCGTCGGCGACGTGCCGGGTGATCGCGGCGTTGCCTTCGACGGTGGCGTCGCGCAGCTCGGCGAGCAGGTCGTCGCCGGGGTCGTCCTCGTCGAGGGGAGCCAGAGCGGAGATCACCAGCGACGACGCGACCTCGCCCGCGGCGTGTCCGCCCATGCCGTCGGCGAGCGCCAGCAGACGGGGTCCGGCGTAGACGGCGTCCTGGTTGTTCTGCCGGACGAGCCCGCGGTCGCTGCGGGCGGAGTAGCGCAGGACAAGCGTCATCTCAGCGCTCCGCCAATACGTTCAGGGCAGATCGACCGGCGAGGCGCACCCCGGTCGGACACCGGAGTGTGCGGGTGCAGCGTGGGCCGGCTCATGACCGAAGCTCGATCACCGTCTTGCCGATGCGGACAGGGACTCCCAGGGGGACCCGGGTAGGTCCGGTGACCTTAGCCCGATCAAGGTAGGTGCCGTTCGTCGACCCGAGGTCTTCGACGTACCACTCCTCTCCCTGCATGGCGATGCGCGCATGCCGGGTGGACGCGTAGTCGTCGTCGAGCACCAGCGTCGAGTCGTCGGCCCGGCCGATGAGGATCGGCCGGGAGTCCAGCGACACGCGCGTTCCCGCCAGCGCTCCCTGCGTCACGAGCAGCTGGCGGGCCGTGCGTCCACGCCCGGTCCGGGTGATGGTCCGCCCGCCGGGGACCAGGGCCCGTAGGCCGGACGCGGCGTACAGATCGGAGCGCACCACCCGGAGCGCGACCAGCACGAACAGCCAGAGGAGGGCGAGGAAGCCCGCCCTGGTCAGCTGCAGCACCAACTCCGGCACTCGCGGCGAACTCCGTTCTCTCCGGTTTGCTGTTTCTCGAGCTCGTCGCGGTTACTGCGTGCGGAAGATGAGGCTCGAGTGTCCGACCCGGATGACGTCGCCGTCGTTGAGCTGCCAGGTCTGGACGGGGTTGCCGTTGACAGTGGTTCCGTTGGTGGAACCGAGGTCGGTCAGTGTGGCGGACTGACCATCCCAGTTGATCTCCAGGTGTCGACGCGACACGCCGGTGTCGGGCAGCCGGAACGCTGAGTCCTGCCCGCGTCCGATGACGTGGCTGCCCTGGGTGAGGTCGTAGGTGCGACCCGAGCCGTCGTCCAGGCTGAGCGAGGCCGACAGACCCTGCTGGCCGTAGCCGCCGTAGCCGCCGCCCTGCTGGCCGTAGCCGCCCTGGTCGTAGCCGCCGTCGTAGCCCTGCTCGTACTGCTGCTGCTGGCCGTAGCCGCCCTGCTGCTGGTAGCCGCCCTGCTGGTAGCCGGGGTCATAACCCGGCTGCTGCTGGCCGCCGTATCCGGGCTGCGCGTAGCCCTGCTGGCCGTAGCCGCCCTGGTCGTAACCACCCTGCGGGGGATAGCCGGCGCCACCGGGCTGCTGGCCGTAGCCGCCCTGGTCGTAGCCGCCCTGCTGGGGGCCGCCGTAGCCGCCGCCCTGCTGCGGGTAACCACCACCGGGCTGCTGGCCGTAGCCGCCCTGCTGGGGGTGACCGCCCTGCTGCGGGTAGCCCGGCTGCTGCCCGTAGCCGGGCTGCGGCTGCTGCTCGCCTTGGTCGTAGCCCCCCTGGCGCTGGTCGTAGGCGGGCGGGGCGTAGGTCTGCTGCCCGTATCCGCCGGGGGCACCACGGTCGTAGCCGTACTGCCCGTTCTCCTCGGGGTGGCCCGGTTGCTGGCTCATGGGTGCTTCTCCTGCGTCGCGTGCTCGGATGGCGTCCCGGCGGGAAGCGTCGGGGTCCACTGACGAGCGGGTGCGGAACTGTCCCGTGTGCAGCGCATCGGAGCGCTCCAGAAAGACTACGACGTCGCCGTAGGTGTCCCATCCCTGGTCGGCGAGTTGTTCGGTGACAGAGGCGGACAGCGAGTTCACGATCTCCGCTCGGTCGCCGGCCATGCGATCGAGATCGGAAGGGCTGAGCAGCACAGTGAACCGGTTGGGCGCCAGCAGGCGCCCTCCAGCGAGCTCCTCGATATGGCCTTCGGCTTCCCTGAGCAGCGCTTGCACAACTTCTTGGGGAACGACGCTGCCACCGAAGACCCGCGCGAAGGCATCGCCCACCAGTCCCTGGAGACGGCGTTCGAACCTGTCTACGCGGCCCACCCGATCTTCCTCCGTTCGCATCGGCGTGTTGCTGGCAGCGCAGATCGTATCTGTGCTAGCCAGCGGCGCCACGACCCCCGACCCGGGCCCCTGATCAGACCCCTCGGAGGGCGTGCTAGTTTCAGTTCTGCCAGGGCGAGTGGCGGAATGGCAGACGCGCACGGTTCAGGTCCGTGTGTCCGTAAGGACGTGAGGGTTCAACTCCCTCCTCGCCCACAACACCTCCTTCATACCCGTCGTACCGCCGGCCGGTCCGGATGGTCGGCCAGCACCAGAAGGTCCGCCGATCCCTCTGGATCACGTTCGGCGGAGTACCGGGTGTAAGCCGGAAGTGTCCACCGCTCCTCGTCAGTGATCACGCGTGCCAGAGCCGCAGGGTTCATCCGTAGGTGCACGCTCATGTCGAGCGGCAGCCCGCGCCCGAGTAGCAAGGCGCCCGCGAGCACCACCACGCCGTCCGGCGGGAGCTGGGTGTACCCGTCCCGGTAAGCACGGTCAGCAGCGGCGTCCCACAGCCGCGACAGCACCCGTCCCGAGCCCTCCGGGGCGGCGGGGTCCAGCACCTCGCGACGCAACCCACCCACGTCCAGCCAGCCGTCGAGGAACTCGTCGGGATCCTCGCGGCCGTACTCCAGCCGCACGGATGCGGGCCGCAGGAAATCGTCGGCCGACACCACCACCACTGCCCGGCCGAGCTCGCGCAACCGGACGGCCACCCGCTCGGCCAACACGACGGGCCGGGCCGGGGGCGGTCCATCGAGAGCGAGCCGAACCCGTCCGGGCCGGCCCGCGACGAGCTGCGCCACCTCCTCGACGAGCACGTCGGGGCTGACCGGAGTGATCTGCACCTGTCGATGTTCCCCGAGCAGACGGGACAGCGCACCCTGTGGGCCCCTGAAGAGCGCCCTGCCGCCGACCGTCGCCTTCAGCCGACCCCCAGGCGTTCACCCAGGTCTGCCGGCGAAATCGTCGCCTCGGTGTCGACCACGACCTTCGGATCCGGGGAATCGATACTCGGCGTAACGGCTGAGATCGCGCCTGACGCGCTGTCAGCCGACATGGTGCTCAGCCAAGCGGGAAGCCGCACCATCGCGTCTCGGGAGTAGTTGGCGGGCATCTCGGGGTACACCGCTCGACGGGACTGCAGCGCAACAGCATCAGGTTGCCGATGCGTGTTCCCGGCCGCAGGAAGACCGCTCGTGAAAGGTGCGAGACGATCTCCAGGGTGAGGATGGCGCCGCCTTCGATGTCCGACCCGTAGCCGGGGCTGACCTGGTGGGAGAGAACCACGCTGATGCCGAGCCGGCCGCAGACGTCGAGATCGCCCGGCACCCGACGCGGTCACAGCTCGTCGTGCTGCTCGTGGTGACGGAGCCCGGCTGCTGAGCGGGCAGCCAGGCAGGTGCAGTGCGCCCAGGCCGTGCCGGTACGCGGCCTGGGCTTCCACCAACTACTGGCGGTAGCCCTCCACGACGTCCCCCGACCGCTCCTGGGCCTGGTCGGGGTCGAGGCCGGCGCGGCGACGGGCGTCACGCTGGCGCAGCAGGTCCCAGTACCGGTCCAGCTGCACGCCGAGCTCTTCCATGCGTTTCTGCTCGGAGTCCGAGAGCGCCTGCCCGACGTGGGCGCGCTCCAGCCGGTGCTCCTCGGCAACCAGCTCGTCGATCCGGTGGTGCAGGTCGTCGTCGTTCATCAGGTGGTCCCCGTCCATGGATGAGGTGCGCGTGACGCACGTTCTACCCGACACTGGTGCCCGTGACAGCGGGGCACACCACCGGGTCCTCGATCACCCGGGCGCTCCGGGTCGTCGAGGCGGTCGCCGCCGCGGGCGATGGCGTCACGGCCAAGGCCATCGCCCGGCGCCTCGGTGCCCCGCTCCCCACCGTCTACCGCGCACTCGGCACGCTCGTCGAGGAGGGTTACCTCGTCCGGCTGCACGACGTGCGCGGCTACGGCCTCGGCTACCGCGTTGCGGAGCTGCACCGCGGCCTCACCGAGCAGGTCCGCCCGCCCGCGCCCGTGCGGGCCGTGCTCCACGAGGTGCACGCCACCACGGGGGCCGCGGCGTATCTCGCCGTGTTCCGCGACGTCGACGTCGTGGTGGCGCACATCGACGACTGCACCGACCACCCGCGCCCCGCGCCGATGCGCGTCGGCGAGCCGACCGAGCCGCACGCCATCGCCGCGGGGAAGGTGATGCTGGCCGACATGCGGCCCGGACGGCTGGCGGAGCTCATCGGCCGCCGCGGGATGCCTCGGCTCGCCCCGCAGACGGTGGGCGATCGCAGGGCCTTGGACCGCGAGCTGATGCGGATCCGGTCCGACGGCGCCGCCGTGGAGGTGGAGGAGTACCAGCCCGGTGTGGCCGGGGTCGCCGCCCCCGTCCGCGGCCCCGGAGGTGAGGTCACCGCGGCGCTCGGCGTGTCGGTCACGCGTGCGGACTTCACCGACCGGCGGTGGGAGCTCGAACGGGTGGTGCGCCACGCGGCCGCCCGGGTGGCGGCCGCCGCGCCACGTCCCGAGTGAGATGGGTCAGCGCAGCGCGGCGACGTACTGGTCGAGGTAGGGCAGCACCACGTCGGTGTCACCGTCCGGCAGCAGGAACAGCACGCGGTGGATGCCGGCGCGCTCTGCGGCCTCCAGCACCAGCTTGTCGACGTCGCCTGCGAACAGCGTGACCGTGATGTCCTCGCGTCCCGCGTCGCCGGCCCGGCTGCGCAGCTCGGCGAGCCGTGGCGCGAGCGCCTCGACCTGGTCGGGCGTGGCGCCGCGCGGGAGCCAGGCGTCGCCGTGCTCCAACACCCGGTCGAGCACCGTCGGGCCTTCACCGCCGATCAGGATCGGAGGCGCGCTCGCCGGCTTGGGCCACGACCAGATCGGGTCGAAGTCGACGAAGCGGCCGTGGAACTCGGCCTCGTCGTTCTCCCAGATCTCCCGCATGGCCGCGATGTGCTCCAGCATCCGGGCTGTGCGGGTGCTCGGGTCGATGCCGTGGTTGGCCATCTCCTCACGGTTCCATCCGGGCCCCACCCCGAGCTCGAACCGGCCGTTCGCGATCCGGTCCACGCTCGCGACGGTCTTCGCCAGCCCGATCGGGTTGTGCTGCAGCACCAGCGACACGGCCGTGCCCAGCGCGATCCGCTCGGTCACGGTCGCCATCGCTGCGAGCGCGACGAACGGGTCGAGCGTGTGCGAGTAGCGCCGCGGCAGCTCGGCACCGCCGTGCCACGCCGATTGCCGGCTGGTCGGGATGTGGGTGTGCTCGCAGAGGAAGACGGCATCGAGGCCGCGCTCCTCGACGGCGCTGGCCAGCGTCGGGCCGTCGATGCCGTAGTCGGTCAGGAAGGTGACAACGCCATGCTCCATCTCACAAGCGTTACACGCGGCGCTGTAAAGCCCTCTTCCATCATGTGGAATGTCACGGTCCGGGGAAGGTCATCTCGGCGATACATTGCTGACCATGCATCGACGCAGTGAGCCGCCGTTCCGCGCCGACCACGTCGGGAGCTTGCTTCGCCCCAAGGCCCTGCTCGAGGCGCGGGAACGCTTCGCCACTGGTGCCCTTGACGCCGACGGGCTGCGTGAGGTCGAGGACACCGCCATCCGCGACGCCGTGGCCATGCAGGAGGAGATCGGCCTACAGGCGGCCACCGACGGCGAGTACCGCCGCACGTCGTGGCACATGGACTTCATCTACCAGCTCGGCGGCATCACGAAGACCGACGAGCAGATCCGTGTGCGGATGATCAACGCGGAGGGCGAGGGGGCGTTCACCTCGGCAGGGCTCGCCGTCACCGGCAAGGTGCGGCTCGAGCGCCCGATCTTCGCCGATGCCTATCGCTTCCTGGCGGAGCAGACCACCACGGCCGTTCCGAAGCTGACGATCCCGTCGCCGAGCATGGTCCACTACCGCGGCGGCACGGCGGCGATCGACAAGGGCGCCTACCCGGACGTCGAGGAGTTCTGGGCGGACCTCTCCACCGCCTACGCCGACGAGGTGCGTGCCCTCGCGGAGCTCGGCTGCCGCTACCTCCAGCTGGACGACACCAGCCTCGCGTACCTCAACGACCCCGCGCAGCGCGCGGAGATGACCGCCAAGGGCGAGGACGCCGACCACCAGCACCTGCGTTACATCAAGCAGATCAACGCGGCCATCGCGGGGCGACCGGCCGACATGAAGATCACCACGCACATGTGCCGCGGCAACTTCCGCTCGTCCTGGGCGGCGGAGGGCGGCTACGACTTCGTGGCCGAGGCGCTGTTCGGCGAGCTCGACGTCGACGGCTTCTTCTGCGAGTTCGACGACGAGCGCTCGGGCGGGTTCGCGCCCCTGCGGTTCGTGCCGCCGGGCAAGCAGGTGGTGCTCGGGCTCGTCACCACCAAGACCGGCAAGCTCGAGAACGCCGACGACCTCAAGCGCCGCATCGACGAGGCGGCGAAGTACGTGCCGCTCGAGCAGCTCTGCCTGTCCCCGCAGTGCGGCTTCTCCTCCACGGTGGAGGGCAACGCCATCACGCAGGAGGAGCAGGTGGCGAAGCTGCGCCTGATCGTCCAGGTGGCGCAGGACGTCTGGGGCTGATCGAGGGCGCTGGTCACGCGCCGAGGCGCTCGGCGAGCTCCGTCAGCGAATCCACGGTGAGGTCCGCTGCCGGGTCCGTGGCCGGAGGCGGCGGGGCCTCGTCGCCGCTTTCGCGCGGCCGGTGCACGTACGCCGTGCGCAGGCCGGCCGCGCGAGCGGCAGCCAGGTCGTCGATGTGGGCGGCGACCATGAGCACCTGCTCGGGCGGCAGTCCCAGCAACTGCGCCGCGCCGAGGTACGCCTCGGCGTCGGGTTTGTAGTGCCGGAAGAGCTCGGCAGAGAGCACGGTGTCCCACGGCAGGCCGCCGTGCTTGGCCATGTCGACGAGGAGCGCGACGTTCCCGTTCGAGAGCGTCGCGATCACGTGCTGTCGCTTCAGGCGCGTCAGACCCTCCACGGAGTCGGGCCAGGGATCGAGCCGGTGCCAGGCGAGCACCAGCTCAGCACGCACGTCGGAGGGGGTGTCCGGCGCCCAGAACTCGGTGAGCAGCTCGTCGAGGGAAGTCCGATGCAGCTCGTCGAGGTTCGTCCAGGGCAGTTCCCCGCGGCGCACCCGGTTCATGGACGGGACGTAGCGCCCGCGCCAGGCGTCGGCGAATGCCTCGGCGTCCACGACGTCACCGAGCAGCCGGCTCGCCTCGCGTGCCACCCCGGTGCGCCAGTCGACGACGGTGCCGAACACATCGAACACAAGAGCGTGAACGTCCACGGAGCGAGACTATGGCCCGGCGCGGCCGAGCCGGGTGCTGTCGGTGCGGACGCGCCGACACTAGGGTCGCCACGGTGGACGACGGGCCCAGAGGGTGGGCCCGGCCGTTGTACGAGCGGGCGCTCGACGCGGCCGGGGCCGGTCCCGGCACCACGCTGCTGGAGCTCGGCTGCGGATCCGGCGGCTTCGCGCTGGCGGCCGTCGAGCGGGGCGCGCTCGTCACAGGGATCGACTCCGACCGCTCGGCCGTTTCGGCCGCGGCAGCAGCGGTGCCTGGGGCCGAGTTCCGGTTCGGCGACGCCCACAACCCGCCGCCAGGTCCGTTCGACGTCGTCGCCGCCGTGCAGTTGCTCTCACACGTCACCAACCCCGTACTTGTGCTGCGGAGGGCTGCGTCGGTCGGCACCACGGTCGTGGTCACGGTGTGGGGACGTGACGAGGAGTGCGACGTTCGCGCGTTCGGCGAGGCCCTGGCCCACTGGCTACCACCGCGCCGCGCCGCGGGTGGTCCGCCTCCGCTGACCGACCCCGACCGGCTGCGGAAGCTCGTCGCGCTGGCCGGCCTGCAGGTCGCTGCGCTGCACGAGGTGGTGTGCCCCTTCGACTACGCCGATGTCGACGAGCTGGTCGCTCCCGTCCTCGGCTCGGCGATCGGACGGCGATCGGCAGCGGCCGCCGGCCCCGACGCGGTCCGCCGGGCCCTCCTCGATCGGCTCGCGCGCCACCGCCGGGCCGACGGCGGATATCGGCTCGAGAATCTGTTCCGGGTCTATACGGTAATGCCCTGAAACGGCCATCAACGACCTTACCGGAGTTTTGCCGTTATTCGGTCTCCGGTGCGGGGCCGACGTGCCGGAAGTCGCGTTTTCCGGCCTGCCGGCCGCGCTCCGTGGATAGCTCCGGAGATTTCCTGCAAATATTGTCGGCCAAGGGGGCCGGCGATGAGGAGAAAAAGCGTGCTGAGCAGGAGTGTGATCGATTCTGCCCCGTGGTCGGACTACGATCCTTACAGCGACGAAGCCCTTCTGGATCCATGGTCCGGGTACCGGGAACTACGCGATGCGGGTCCTGCCGTCTGGCTGCCCGAGTACGAGATGTTCGCGCTCGCTCGATACGAATCCGTCCGGCGGGCGCTCGAGGACTGGGAGACCTTTCCGTCGCGCTTCGGCGTGATGATGAACGACGATATGAACGAGGTTCTGCGCGGGAACACGCTGTGCACCGACGGTCCCGAACACAGCGCGCTGCGGGACGTGCTCATCCGCCCGTTGATGCCCCGTGCCCTGCGAGATGCGCGGGAGCAGATCACAGCGGAAGCCGAGAGCGTGGTGGATCGGCTGGTGGCGCAGGGCACCTTCGACGCGGCGTCCGAACTGGCGAACCATCTTCCGGTGACCGTCGTCTCCAAGCTGATCGGGCTTCCGGAGGCGGGCCGGGAACGGATGCTGGTGTGGGCCGAGGAGATGTTCAACTGCTTCGGCCCGATGAACGACCGGACGACCCGTTCCTTCCCGGTCCTCAAGGAGTTGATGGGGTACGCCACCAACGAGGCCGTGCCCGGCAAGGTGAAGCACGGCAGCTGGGCCGCGGGAATTCACGACGCGGTCGAACGGGGCGAGGTGCCCGCCGAGGCGTGCCCGGTCTTGATGATCGACTACATGGGTCCGAGCCTGGACACCACGATCTTCGCCATCAGCAGCGCGGTGTACCTGTTCGCCACGAATCCGGACCAGTGGGACCTGGTGCGCGAGAACCCGCGGTTGATGGCGAGCGCGATGAGCGAGGTGCTGCGGATGGAATCGCCGATCCAGGATTTCTCTCGCTATGTGGCGCGCGACGTCGACATGGATGGTGTGGTGCTGCCCGAGGGTTCCCGGGCCATCGTGTTCTACGGATCGGGCAACCGCGACGAGCGCAAGTACCCGGATCCCGACCGGTTCGACGTGCGGCGCCGCCCTGGCGACCACCTCGCGTTCGGGGCGGGCCCGCACGCGTGCGTCGGCATGAACCTCGCCCGTATGGAGATGCTCGCGCTGTTCACCGCACTGGCCGAGCGGGTGCAGCGGTTCGAGATCCTGGAGGCCGAGCCTGTCCTGCACAACATCCTCCGCGGCTTCCGGACGCTGCGGGTGAAGGTGAGCTGACCTTCCGCCACCCGCGACCCGCGGGGAGTTGCGGGTGGAGGCGGGACGAGAGCGGGGTGACCCCCCGACGTCGCACGTCGGTGGTGTCACCCCGCTGCACCGCTCGCTTGCCGGCCCACCGTCGGCTAGCGCATTGCGTCGGCGTACCTCGTCTTGAGCAGGCTCTTGCAGTACTCGCCGTTGGTCTCGATCCCGATCCGCTGCAGCCGCGCCCGACGCAGGTGCAGCGGCACCTCGGCGGTGGTGACCCGGCTACCGTCGGCGTGGACGAGCAGCGGCGCATCGTCGCCGTGCGCCATCCCGATCGCCGCGCGCCGCTCCCGGAGCCGGTCCAGCTCCGGTGACGGCGGCACCGAGCCGAGGGTCAGCTCCGCGAGCTCGTCGGGACCGGCACCGGCGTCGACCAGCGGCCGGGCGACGCGGTCCTGGCCTGCGAGCGCGGCCTTGCGGAGGAACTGTGCACGCAGCTCGTCGAGCTCCGCGCCTGCCTCCTCCCCGAACGACCCGACGAACCCCGCTTGGGCGGCCACCCCGCTGTTGATCTCCGCTGAGGCGTGGTGGTCGGCCAGCGTCACGTCGGCCCGCGCAACCCCCGGCACCGCGGAGACGGCGTCGAAGGCGTCGGCGACCATCAGGAACGAGAAGTTCGGCGCGCAGAAGAAGGTGGGCAACCGCAGGACGACGGTCGCCACGACTTCGGCAGCGCCGGTGGCGCCGCTCTCGGAGACGGTGCACGACTCGACGAAGTCGAGATCCGTGATGGGCTCGTCCAGCTCCGGGTCGAGCACCGTCCCCAGCGCGGCCCACACCGCGTCCCGAAGCTCGGAACCGGGTGGGCTCTGCATCACGCCTGCGCCCCCGCGGCGTCCTTGACGAGCTCCTCGCCCGGCTGGAGGTCGGCTCCCGCCGTGGTGCGGATCTGGAGCTCCTCGGGAACCGGGATGTCGTAGAGCTTCGCCGCGTTGAGCCCGAGGATCTTCTTCTTCGTCTCCGTGGTGAGCTTCGCGTAGTCGGTGAATGCCTCGTCGTCCGGCATCTGCCAGTCGACGAACCCTTCGACCTGCCACTTCGGTACCCAGATGTTGTAGTCGCCGCCGAAGAGCATCTTGTCCTCGCCGACCCAGAACATGAGTTCACCGATGACCTTGGCGAAGAACTTCGGCCGGGCGTGCATCAGGCCGCCGATCACCACGGACAGACCCGCGTAGACATTGGGCTCCTGCACCGCCATGAAGCAGAAGTCCTCGATACGCGGCAGGCCCACGTGCTCCACGATGAAGTTCAGATCGGTGAAGTCGGTGGCGGTCTGGTCCACGTCGGCGACGTCGAACGCGTCCTTGTTCAGCGGCCAGATCGTGGGGCCCTTGTGAACGTGGATGTTCTTGATGCCGAGCTCCTGGCACTTCTCCAGGAACCGATACGACTCGGGGTCGGTGAGCTTCCAGCCCCGGGAGGCGCCGTTCCACTCCGCCGTGTAGAGCTTCACGCCCTTGAGGTTGTACTTCGCGGCGTCGGCTTCGAGTTCGGCCATGCCGGCGTCGCCGTCGCGCGGGTCGAACCGGCCGTTCACGATGAGCCGGTCACCCCACCGTTCGAGCAGCTCGGCATTCTTCGCCGCGGTGTTGAAGCCGGTGGTGTACCACTCCTTGAGGTACGTCGACTGGAAGATCGCGTAGTCGACGTGCCCCTCGGTGAACATGTCGCGCTCGAAGTCCTCGGGCGTGACCTTCAGGTACTTCTCGTAGTCCCAGTGGGTCTCGGGCGGCCCGAGCTGGTGGTAGCCGTAGAAGCAGTCGATCCAACCCTTCGCGTACTCCTCGGCTCCCGGCTTCCAGTTCTCCCGGCTCGCATCCCAGAAATGGCTGTGTGAATCGACGATGAAGTATTTCTCGCCGTCCTTCTCGTACATGTGGTGGCCTCTTTCGCGTCGGTGCGGAACCAGCTGGAAATCGGTACTACGGGACGAGAATCGCGCGGCCGCGTACCTGGCCGGCGTCGAGATCGTGGAGGGCGTCGAGAGCGGCGTCGAGGGGGTACTGCTTGGTGTGCAGCGTGACCTTTCCGGCCTGCGCCAGCACCATCAGCTCGGCCAGGTCGTTGTAGGTGCCGACGATGTTTCCGATGATGTTCTTCTCGCCGGCCACGAAGTCGAGGGTCGGAATTCGCAACTCACCGCCGTAACCGATGATGTACTGCGAACCGGCGGGCGCGGTCATCTGCCACGCGTCGTTCTCGGCGCCCTGCTCTGCCACGAAGTCGAACACGACGTCCGCGCCCTTGCCGCCGGTGAGGTCCTTGACCGCCTCGACGTGGTTGCCGTCGGCCTGCACGGTCTCGTCCGCGCCGATCTGCTTGGCCAGTGCCAGCGCGTCGGGGTTGCGGTCGACCACGACGATGCGGGTGGCGGTGAGGGCCGCCAGCGCCTGGATGCCGATGTGACCGAGCCCGCCCGCGCCCTGCACCACGGCCGTCGTGCCCGGGTAGAGGGACGGGACGGCCTTGCGTACGGCGTGGTAGGCGGTGATGCCGGCGTCGGCGAGCGCGGCGACGTCGGCGGGGTTCGTGTCGGGGTTGAGCTTCACGCATGCCCGGGCGGTGGTGCGCAGGTACTCGGCCATGCCTCCGTCGTTGTTGGACAGACCGGGGAAGAACGCGTTCTCGCACTGCATGTCCCGCCCCGCCCGACAGGCCAGGCACAGCCCGCAGGAGGGCTGCGGGTGCAGGATCACCGTGTCGCCGACGGCGACGTTCGTGACGCCCTCGCCCACCTCGTGCACCCAGCCCGCGTTCTCGTGGCCGATGACGTAGGGAAGCTCGGGGTTCATGGCCTCTGCCCACTGACCCTCGAGGATGTGCAGGTCGGTGCGGCAGACCCCGGCACCACCGATCTTCACGATCACGTCGAGCGGTCCCGCGAGCTTCGGTTCGGGGATGTCGTCGATCGACGGATCGACGTGGTACTCGTGTACCCGGACGGCCTTCACCGGCATACCTCCGTGGGGTGTCTGTCCTCGAATCCAGCCCGCATCTCGATTCCAATCCGGGGTAGTGGCCGTCACAACCACCCCTATTCCACGGAGCGATAAAACGGACACCTCGGACGTGGTTGGGCGCCCGGATGACCGGGTTGACCTGGGGTGGAGGCGACGGGGCACCTCGCTCGGCGTGCCGTCGAACACCCACTGTCCGGTGGGGCTACTGGTGAGTAGGGTCATCGCCGTGGCGACGGACACGAGCTGGGTCGGCCAGGCGATGGTGCAGACGGTCCCGTGGGTCCGCAGCATGGGCCTGGAGTTCGGAGAGGTCACGCCGGAGCGGGCCGTGGTGTGCCTTCCGGACGACGCGGAAGTGCACAACCACGTGGGCGGACCCCACGCTGCGATGATCTTCGGGTTGGGCGAGACCGCGTCCGGTGCGATCACGATGGCGGCATTCGGCTCCGTCCTGGAGCGCGCGACGCCGCTCGTCGTCAGCAGCGAGGTCCGATACCTGCGGCTGGCCCGCGGCCCGCTCACCGCCACGGCCGTGCTCGGGCGTTCCGCGGCCGACGTCCTCGCCGAACTCGACGCCGGCACGCGGCCGGAGTTCACGGTCTCCGTCGTGGTCACCGACGCCGACGACCGCGAGACCACACACCTGTCCGTGGTCTGGACCTTGCGCCCGAACCGGAACCACGCCTAGGGGCCGAACGGGGAGGCTCGGTCCCCGGGACGGGGCACTCGCCCGGCATCACGGGTGCAGCACGACTACCGTCTCCGCGGTGCATGTGGTGATCGCAGGAGCCCACGGCAAGATCGGACTGCGGCTCGTGGCCTTGCTGGCCGGCCGCGGCGACGTGGTGACGGGGGTGGTGCGCAACCCGGATCACCGCGGCGATGTCGAGCAGGCGGGCGGCACCGTCGCCGTCCTCGACCTGGAGTCCGCCACCGCCGAGGAGCTAGCCGTCCACCTGACGGACGCGGACGCCGTGGTGTTCACCGCAGGCGCGGGGCCGGGGAGCGGCGTGGCCCGCAAGGACACCGTCGACCGGGCGGCGGCAGAGCTGCTGGCCGAGGCCGCGCGGTTGGCCGAGGTCCGGCGCTACCTGCTCGTCTCCTCGACCGGGGTGGACGAGCCGCTCGATCCCGGGAGGGACGAGGTGTGGGCGGCGTACGTGAAGGCCAAGAAGGCCGCCGAGGAGGCGCTGCGTGCCACGGACCTGGACTGGACGATCCTGCGGCCCGGCCGGCTGACCGACGACCCGGGCACCGGGCGGGTGCTGCTCGCCCCACCGCCGGTGGAGCGCGCTGACGTCACGCGCGACGACACCGCCGCCGTGCTGGCGGCGCTGCTCGATTCGCCGGGCAGCGCCGGGAAGGTGCTGGAGTTGCGCGAGGGCGAGGACGAGGTGCACGAGGCCGTGGCGGCGGTGTCCCGGTGAGCTCGACCTTCGACGTGGTCGTCATCGGCGGTGGACCGGTCGGTGAGAACGTCGCCGACTTCGCCACACGGTCCGGGCTCTCGGCCGTGATCGTGGAGGGCGAGCTGCTCGGGGGCGAATGCTCGTACTGGGCCTGCACTCCGTCCAAGGCTCTGCTGCGCACCGGGCACGCTGTGGCGGCCGTCCGGCGGCTGCCCGGCACCACCGCCGACTTCGACCCGGCCGCCGTGCTCGCCCGCCGCGACTACTTCACCAACAACTGGAACGACGAGCGCCAGCTGGACTGGGCCAGAGGCGTCGGTATCACCGTTCTGCGCGGACACGGCCGGCTCGCGGGCGAGAAGACAGTCGTTGTCGACGATGCACCCGCCGGCCCGGAGACGCTCACCGCTCGCCGTGCCGTGGTGGTGTGCACCGGCAGCGTCCCGATCAGCCCACCCGTTCCGGGCCTGGACTCCGTCCGCACCTGGAGCTCCCGTGACGCGACGGCGGCCAAGGAGATCCCGGCCCGCCTCGGTGTGCTCGGCGGCGGCGTCGTCGGCACCGAGATCGCGCAGGCGTTCCAGCGGCTCGGCTCGCAGGTCACACTCGTGCAGCGCGGCCCTCGGCTGCTGCCGGCCGCCGAGCCGTTCGCCGGGGAGCGGGTGACGGCGGCGCTGCGCAGCGAGGGTGTCGACGTGCGCCTGAGCCAGCCGCTCGACTCGGTCTCCCCGGCGGGCGACGCGATCACGATGCACGTCGGGGGTGCCTCGGTCACCGTCGACGAGCTGCTTGTCGCCACCGGCCGTCGCCCGAACAGCGGGTCGGTCGGCGTCGAGACGGTCGGGCTCGAGCCGGGCAAGCCGCTCGAGGTGGACGACACCGGGCTGGTCGAGGGCGTCGACGGGGAATGGCTCTACGCCGCGGGCGATGTCACCGGCCGGGTCCTGCTCACCCACCAGGGCAAGTACCAGGCGCGAATCATCGGAGGCGTGATCGCGGCTCGCTCCATCGGCGAGGAGCTCGACACCCGGCCGTGGGGTGAGCATGTCACCACCGCCGACCACGTGGCGGTGCCCCAAGTGGTGTTCACCGATCCCGAGGTGGCGTTCGTGGGGCGCACGGAGTCGAAGGCCCGGGCCGCCGGGATGGACATCCGTGTGGTCGACATCCCGATCGCTGTGGCGGGCTCGGCGCTGCACGCCGACGGTTACGACGGCGAGGCGCGGCTCGTGGTCGACGAGACCAGGCGCGTCGTGGTCGGTGCGACGTTCGTGGGTCAGGACGTGGCCGAGTTGGTCCACTCCGCCACCATCGCGGTCGTGGGTGAAGTGCCGATGGACCGGCTCTGGCACGCCGTGCCGTCGTTCCCGACGATCAGCGAGGTGTGGCTGCGTCTGCTGGAGGCCTACCGCGCGCCGTCCTGAGGTCAGGCCGACTGGGAGAGGGCAGCGGCGATCCCGAGGGTCGCGGCCATCAGCGCCGTCTCGAACCCGGCCCATCGCAGCACCGGGGTGCGCCCGGCTGCGAGCCGGCGCCTGGCCAGACCGCCGAGGCAGGCGAGCCCCACCAGACAGACGGTCTTGGCGAGGACGAGCCAGCCGTAGCCGGTGGTGACGAGCGCGTCCCAACTCTGCAGCCGGATCTGCGCGGTCACCACGCCGGTCAGCGTGATCGCGATGAGACATCCGGTGGCCAGCCGCGAGAACCGCGGGAGCACCACCTCCAGCAGGGCGCGGTGGCGCGCCACCAGCACCAGCACCGCCGCGAGCCCGCCGACCCACAGAGCCGCCGCGCCCACGTGCGCCCCCACCGTGATGATGGCGAGCTGGTGGTCGGGCGCGGAGCCTGCGTGACCCGTCACCGCGGGAGTGATCATGCCGAGCAGCGCGGCGACCATGGGGATCCGCACCTCGATGCGATCGGGGTCGTGCAGCCGGATGACGCCGCAGACGAGGACGACGGCGGCGCAGCCGACGGTCAGCAGCATCCCCCGGCCCGCGGCGAGGTCCGTCGACCATTCCACGAGCTCGGCGGAGTTCAGCTGCGACACCGGACGGCCGAACGCGGACGCGACCCGGAACATGATCCCGAGGATGACGAGTACGAGCCAGGCTCCGGCCAGCGGCACGAGCCACCGGTCGGCCGCGGAGCGCACCCGGGACAGGTCGCGCACCGCGGCCCCCGGCAGGGCTCGAGGCTGTGGAAGGAGCGTGCCGAGCAGGGTCAGGCCCACGCACGCCACCCCGACGACGTCCATGCCGGAGCGCGTGACGGACGTGCCGACCACCACCGGCAGCGTGGAGCCGGCCAGGGCCCCGGACAGCACGCTGGCCAGGACCGCGGCCGCGGCCGCGAGCCCGACCCAGGCGGCCGGCAGCAGCTGCCGGCCACCCGCGCGGGGACCCACGGCCGGTGGTCTCATCCCTTGGCCAGCCGCATCGCCGCGAACACACCGCCGCCGACGAGCACCACCGCGCCGACGATCCACGGCCACACCGGCATGCCGCCGCCCTCGCCCGGCGGTGGGTTCGGTGCGCTCTCGGCCGCGGCAGGCGTCGGGCTCGGTGCGGTGGGGGCGCCACCGGGAGGCGACGGGGTGGCGACCGCGGCAGCGCCGGGACCGGGCGTGGTGAGGGTGAAGGCGACGCTGCCGCTCACCGGGTGGCCGTCCTCGGACACCACCCGGTAGCCGATCTCGTACCGCCCCGCCGGGCCGAGCGGACGCACGCCGACGCTCACCGTGCCGCCGTTCGCCGTGACATCCCCGGCCTGGTACTGCGCCTGGTCCGGCCCGACCACGGTCATCGCGGTGAAACCGGCCTGCATCGGCTCGTTGAACGTCAGCGAGACGCGCTGGGGCGGTGCGGCGAGGCTCGTGCCGTCCGCGGGGTCACTGCTCTCCAGCCGGGTGTGGGCGGACGCTTGGCCCGCCCCGAGCAGCAGGGCGAGCCCGCACAGCGCGGTGACGGCTACCGTGCGCAGCACCCGTGAGGTCATCGGTCTCCTCCTGTCGTCCGCCGCGATCGCAGGACGGCACCGGCACCGACGCCGAGGCCCAGCGCCCCGACGAGCAGGCCCGCGCCGGCCAGCCAGCGGGCCGTGGTGTCCGTGGACGATGGGGCGGCGCCGGATGTGCCCGCGGCCGGGGCCGGTGCGGCCGCCGCCGCGTCGTCGGCGGGTGGGGTCAGAGTGACGGCCGGTGCGGGCCGTTCCGGCTCGGAGCCGTCGGCTGCGGGCGGCTGGTCCCACGCGACGACCTCGCCGTTGTCGTAGGTCTGTACGGCCGGGAGGACGAGCTCGTTGGTGTCGGTGGGCAGCGGTCCCAGCGACAGCGGGAAGTCGACGAACTCGCCCGGCGCGATCCGGGTGCCCGGGTCGGCGGTCCACGTGACGGTGTTGACCGCCTCGGTGATCGTGCGTCCGTTCCGTTCGATGGGCGGGTTCAGCGGTGCCTTGGTCATCGTCGCGGTCCAGCCGGCCCGCGGCGTCGTGCGGACCGATGTGATCGGGTGATCCATCGGCAGGGTCACCTGGAGCTTGACGGTGCCCGCTGTGTCGGACTCGTTGGGCACGCGCAGGTTGATGACGGAGTAGCCGCCCTGTTCGGCCTGGCCGTCGGCCTGGGCGGTGACATGGGCCAGCGCGGGAGTGGCGCCGACAACGATGACGGCTGCGGCTAGCCCGGTGATGGTGCCGGCACGCAGCGCGGACCGGCGGGTGGAAGAGAACATGGGTGTCTCCGGTGTGGGTTCGGTGAAGGGGCTGCTGCGCACCCCACCGGAGGACCGCGCCGGACATGCGTGACGGAGAAAGCACGGGCGAGCCGTGCGGGGACCTCAGGGCCGGGCACCGGCCGTGCGGGTAACGGCCGGTCGGCCGGGAGCGGGCGCAGGTATCGGGGCACCACCCGCCGCAGTGCGGCGACGAGCCCGGCCGACGCCGCATCCGCGTACGTCAGTACGGCGGTCAGGACGGCTGTGACCACCGCGTGCATGCCGAACATCCCCACGCCCGACACCGTGGCGGGCCCCATGGGGAGCTGGCCCGGATGCAGCAGCACCATCAGCTGGTGCAGGACCAGCTGGCCGGCGGCGAGCGTGGTGACCGTGCCGACGATGCTGCGCCCGCGCTCGGCCACTGAGATGAACACGGCCGCCAGCAGCGGGAACAGCACCACGAGCAGCGCGAGGTCGGGCACGGTGCCGCCGCCCGCGACGTGCCCGACTGCGGTGAGCAGCGTGCTCAGCACGGCCAGCGCCGCGCCGCGCAGCGGACGGCGCGTGCCCGCAGTCCCGCCGCTCATGGGTACGGACCGTAGCCCGCCCTGCGTCAGGTTGTGATGCCCAGGTGGGTGAGCAGGTCGGTCTCGATGCGGTCGAGTTCGCCCGCGATGGCCCGGTAGGCGGTGCGCCGGCGCGCGGAGGGCATCTGTTCGGCGGCTCGCACGGCGACGGACAGATCAGCCAGCCGGGGGCGGGTCTCCGCGGCGAACGTACGGGCCGCAGGCGTGGGGTGCAGCTGCGACGACGACTCCAGCTCGTTCAGCGCTTCGGCCACGTGCGAGAGCCGGGCGTGCAGGGCGCCACCCGGACCGGCATAGGCGGACAGCTGGCCCGGGTCGACCCCGAGACGTGCTGCGCGGTGGGCGTCCCAACGAGCCCTCGCCACTCCCGCGATGGCGAGCGCGTAGGGGGCCAGGAGCGGAGCGACGGCCTTGCTGACGCCGATGAGCCGCTTCGCCCGCGCGGCGGTCAGGGGCCGGCGGCCGTGATCCACCTCGACCTCGTGGTCCTTGGCCTTGCGCCGCCGTCCTTTCTCCTTGTCCTTCTTCGCCTTCTCGGGAACCGCTGTCTCCTCGTCCGGGACCGATGTCGCCGTGGGGTCCGCGGAGCGTGCTTCGTCACCGGACCGTCGCCGGAGCCCCATCCGCTCACCCTCCTCGTGCCCGCCCGAGTGATCAGAAGGCGGTGGCCAGCAGCTTAGGGCTCCCCGTCCGCACTCGCTCCGCCGTGCCACCCGGCGCGCCCGGAAGAGGATCACCGGTTCGGGTGGCCGTGGTGGATCCGTCGACTGTCGGTGGCGGTCACTACCCTCGACCACGTGACAGCAATCGAGAACCGGCTTTCTCCGGTGCCCGCCGATGGAACACCCATCGGCGGGGTGGCTCTCGACGCTGCCGTCACCACGCGTTGCCGCAGGCGCGTCCACCTCGACCACGACCCCACCGCGGTCGGGTCGCCGCGATCCCTGCCCGATCCGTCGCTCGAGCAGCGCCGGGCCGACGCGGTCGCCCACCGCAGCCGCATCGGTGAGGAGCTCGCCGGCGCGGCGGGGGCGGCCTGGCACGCGGTGCCCGCGTCGGCGTCCACCCGGGAGCGGATCGCGGCCACCTCCGCCGCCGTCGCCATGGAGGCCCCGTTCATCTGGGGTGCCGTGCTGTCCGACGTCGGTGCCGCAGGTCGCCGTGGTGGCGCCGAACTGCTCGTCCGGCTGCCCGGCGGCGGTTACGTGCCGGTCATCGTGGTCCGCCACCGCATCACCGACCCCGGCAGCGGTGCGCTCACCACCCCGCTCCACGAGCCGACGCCCCGGCGGGCCAGGCTCGACCAGGAGCGCAAGGTGCGGTCCCAGCCGCGCGACCTGCTCCGGCTCGCCCACCTCAACCGCATGCTGCAGGCCGCAGGCTGGGCGCCGGCGCCCGAACTGCTCCACCACGACCACGGCGGCGTGATCGGCATGGACGCCGACGTGGTCGTCTGGCACGACCTTCGGGCGGGCCACTGGCCCGGCGGCCGTTCCACCCTTGCCGAGTACGACGCCCGCTTCGGCGACCGCATGGCCGTCGCCCTGGCCGCGGCCACCGGCGCGCCCGCGCTGGCCGCCCCGTCCCGCGTCACGGAGTGCCGCCACTGCCCCTGGTGGCCCACCTGCGAGGCCGAACTGGAGCGCACCGAGGACGTCAGCCTGGTGGTGCGCGGGGAGCCGGCTGTCGCATTGCGCCACCTGGGCGTGCGCACCGTCGGGGATCTCGCCGCGCTCGATCCTGCTGCCGAGCCGCCGATCCCGCCCGTCGGTGTCACCTTCGCCGACATGATCGCCCTGGCTCGGGCGCGCCAGCGCGGGCTGTCGGTGGTGCGGCGGGTGCCGCAGACGCCGGTGCCCCGCGCCGACGTCGAGGTCGACGTCGACATGGAGAGCTTCGGCGAGTCGGGGGCCTACCTATGGGGGGCGCTGCTCCACCACCCCGGCGGCGCCCTGCCCGGCGACGAGCCCGCGGGCTACCGCGCCTTCGCCACCTGGGAGCCCGTGCCCACCGACGACGAGGCCCGTTCCTTCGCGGAGTTCTGGGCCTGGCTCACCGGCGTCCGGGCCGCCGCCCGCGAGAGCGGCCGCAGCTTCGCCGCCTACTGCTACAACGAGCAGGCCGAGAACCGCTGGCTGCTGGCATCCGCGCGGCGGTTCGGCGGGATGCCCGGCATCCCCCCGGTCGCCGAGGTCGAGGCGTTCATCGCCGACCCGTGCTGGGTCGACCTGTTCGCGGTGGTGAGCGAGTGGTTCCTCTGCGCCCACGGCAAGGGGCTCAAGCGCATCGCCCCGGCGGCGGGCTTCGCGTGGCGCGATCCGGAGGCGGGCGGCGAGAACTCGATGCGCTGGTATCGCGACGCCGTGGGCATGGACGGCGCGCCCCCCGACGAGGGTCAGCGCAGGCGGCTTCTCGAGTACAACGCCGACGACGTGGCCGCCACCCGCGCTCTGCGGGAGTGGATGACGTCCCCGGCGATCGGCGAAGTTCCGCTCGCGTCAGAGCTCTGACCAGCCACGATCATGCTGCGGGCGTGATTCCCGCCGCTCTCGCCACCCGTCACGGCGCCACACGAGCGATGATTCAGACATGTCGCCGATCAAGCACGAGCAGCGAGGCGCCAATGGCGCCGCCTCCAGCACCCACTACCTCGGCACGGCCACAGCGATGGCCGTGCTCGCGCGCGGCGGCAATGCGTTCGACGCGGCGGTGGCCGCGGGTTTCGTGCTGCAGGTCGTCGAGCCGCACCTGTGCGGACCGGGTGGCGACCTCCCCGCGGTCTTCGTCACCGCGGGCGACACCACGCCCCGCGTGCTGTGCGCGCAGGGCGTCGCGCCGGCCGCGGCCACCACCGCGCATCTGCGCGACGAGCTGGGTCTGACGATCGTGCCGGGCACCGGGCTGCTGGCCCCGTGCGTGCCCGGGTCGTGGGACGGGTGGCTCCTCCTGCTGCGCGACCACGGCACGATGTCGCTGGCCGATGTGCTTGAACCGGCGCTGGGATATGCGGCTTCCGGTTTCCCGCTGGTGCCGAGGATCCCCACCACGATCGCGACGATCGCCAACCACTTCCGTGAGTTCTGGCCGACCTCGGCCGCCACCTGGATGCCCGGCGGCCAGGTGCCCACGTCGGTCCACCGCCTGCCCGCCCTCGCTGCCACGTGGCAGCGGCTTCTCGACGCAGCCGCGGCCGCGGGCGGCAACCGTGAGCGGCAGATCGACGCTGCCCGGGACGCCTGGTACCGCGGGTTCGTGGCCGAGGAGATCGAGGCGTTCTCCCGCACGCCGGTGCGCGACGAGACCGGTCGGGACCACGCAGGGCTGCTCACCGCCGACGACCTCGCCCGCTGGTCGGCCACCTACGAGGACGCCCTCACCGTGGAGGTCGGCGGCGGCTGGACGGTGGCGAAGGCCGGACCGTGGTCGCAGGGGCCGGTGCTGCCGCAGACGCTGCAGCTGCTTCGCGACAGCGAGCTGCGGTACGTCGACGGCGTGGCCTCGGCAGAGACGGTGCACCAGGCGGTCGAGGCGATCAAGCTCGCTTTCGCCGACCGCGAGGCCTGGTACGGCGACAGCGCGCCCGTTCCGCTGCAGACGCTGGTGTCCGCGGAGTACGCCGCCGCCCGGCGGGTGCTGATCGACGACAAGGCGTCGCTGGAGCTTCGCCCCGGTTCACCGGACGGGCGCGAGCCGCGTCTCGCGGGCTACGCGGCGCAGCCGGGCGGTGAGTCCGGTGACGGCACCAGCTGGGCAGGGCTCGGCGAGCCGACGGTCAGCCGCGAGGGCGTCATGCGCGGCGACACCGTGCACGTCGACGTCGTCGACGCGGCGGGCAACATGATCTCCGCGACGCCGTCCGGCGGCTGGCTGCAGTCCTCGCCCACCATCCCCGCGCTCGGGTTCTGCCTCGGCACGCGGGCGCAGATGTTCTGGCTGGAGGACGGCCTGCCGTCATCGCTCGTGCCCGGGAAGCGGCCGCGCACCACGCTGAGCCCGTCCCTCGGCCTGCGCGACGGTGAGCCGCGGCTCGCGTTCGGCACGCCCGGTGGCGACCAGCAGGAGCAGTGGCAGCTGTGCTTCTGGCTGGCGCACACCGTCGGTGGTCTCGACCTGCAGGCCGCGATCGACTCCCCGGCGTGGCACACCACGTCGTTCCCGTCGTCGTTCGCGCCGCGGGGCTGGCAGCCGGGCGGGATCTCCGTCGAGTCGCGGCTCGGCGAAGCCACCCTGGAGGAGCTGCGTCGCCGCGGCCACGTCATCACCGACGCAGGCGAGTGGGCGCTCGGCCGGATGTGCGCGGTCGGCCGGGGTGACGGACCGCTGATGCGTGCCGGTGGCGACCGTCGCAGCGGGGTCGGCGCCGCGGCGGCGTTCTGATCCGCCGGGCGGTCACCTGAAGGCTGCGGCGTTCCGCACCGCCCATTCCGCGAAGGTGCGGGGCGCGCGGCCGATCACCTGCTCGACGGCCGGGCTCACCTGCTGCTCGGCCGTCGACGGTTCGCCCAGGATCGAGAGGGTGGCGTCCACCACCACCTCGGGCATGAACTGCAGCATCTGCGCCCGTGCCTCCTCCCGGCTCTGATCGGTGAACCGCACGGGTACGCCCAGCGCGGCGCCGATCGCCTGAGCGGCCTGCCGTGGCGAGACCGGTGCCGGTCCGGTGAGCTCGTACGTCCGGCCGGCATGACTCCGGTCGCGCAGTGCCACGGCCGCGACCTCGGCGATGTCGGCCGGGTCGATCATGGGTAGTCCGACGTCTCCGAACGGCGCGGCGACAGCGCGTTCCGCGCGGACCGTCGCCGCCCATGCGAAGGCGTTCGAGGCGAAGCCTCCCGGCCGCAGGACGGTCGAGGTCATGCTCGATTCCCGGAAGGCGTCCTCGAACGTCCGGAGGTGGGAATGCGCGACCGACTCCGGGCGGGTCCCGGCGCCCTGCGAGGACAGCAGCACAACGCGACCGACACCGGCCGCTTTCGCGACGTCGACGATCGCATGCGGGTCGATCTTCTCGCCGCTGCCGGCGACGAGGAGGAAGAGCGCCTCGGCGCCGTCGAGCACAGGGCGCAGGCTCTCCGGCTCGGCCAGATCGGCCTGCCGGTGTGCCACGCCCTTGAGCAGCTCCGCAGGTCGCCGCGACACCGCGGTCACCTGCTCACCCGCTGCGGCGAGCATTCCCACGAGGGGCCGCCCGACGTTTCCGGTCGCTCCCGTCACCACGATCACGTTCTTCTCCTGCTCGTCTCGGTACTGGGGAGACGAACGCTAGGAACGGGACTTACTTCCGGAAAGGACGTACCTGAACGTAAGCTCCCGACGTGGAGGGTGGAAAGCAGGTCGCGGAGTGGTCGGCGTACGCGCTGAGTGACGTGTTCCACTCCGACTGCCCGGCGCGCACCGTGCTCGACCACGTCACCAGCCGCTGGGGCGTGTGGGTTCTGATGGCTCTGCGAGAGAAGGACCTGCGGTTCTACGAGCTGCGTGAGCGCATCGAGGGCGTCAGCGAGAAGATGCTCTCGCAGACGCTGCGCACGCTCGTCCGCGACGGCTTGCTCTGGCGAGCGGTGGAGCCGTCCACGCCACCTCGCGTGACGTACGGGCTCACCCCGCTCGGGCGGGGCACCAGCGACCCCCTCGCGAGCATGTTCGGGTGGATCCGGGAGCACGCGGTCGACATCCTGGCCACGCAGGACGAGTTCGATCGCAACAGCCGGGCCTGACCTTCGGCGCGGTCCGGCGGGGGCATCCGTGCGTAATCTGGCCCACATGGGTCTGTTCGGACGCGACAAGTCGCAGATGATCACCGCCGACCAGGCGCTGCAGGGCCGCGCCACCCCGTTGCGCGTGCCGACGGAGCATTTCGTGAACGGCCACCGAATCCAGCCGCCGTTCCCGGACGGCCTGCGGACGGCGGTGTTCGGCATGGGTTGCTTCTGGGGCGCAGAGCGCATCTTCTGGCAGACGCCCGGCGTGTACTCCACGGCCGTCGGGTACGCGGGCGGGTTCACCGAGAACCCGACGTACGAGGAGGTGTGCTCGGGCCTCACCGGGCACACCGAGGTCGTGCTCGTCGTGTTCGACCCCGCGCAGATCAGCTACGCGGCGCTGCTGAAGCTGTTCTGGGAGGGCCACAACCCCACGCAGGGCATGCGGCAGGGCAACGACCGTGGCACGCAGTACCGCTCCGCCCTCTACTACGTGGACGACGCGCAGCGGGAGCTCGGCGAGAGCACCGCCAAGACCTACGGCGACGCCCTCAAGGCCTCCCGCTACGGGGAGATCACCACCGAGATCGCTCCGCTCACGCAGTTCTACTACGCCGAGGACTACCACCAGCAGTACCTCGCCAAGGTTCCCGACGGCTACTGCGGCATCGGCGGCACGGGCGTGTGTCTCAGCGACCGGCCGGACGTGGAGCTTCCCCCCACCCGGTAATCGGCAAGATCGCCGCGAGATCGCCGTATGCGCCCTGACAAGGGCGGAAACCCGGATCTGGGAACGATCATGCGGCAGCCCGGGTTGGCCCGGCGCACTGGGATCTACCGGGACCAGGCGGGTTAACTTGATGTTGTAACGTCTCACTGGAACGACGTTCCAGTGGAGGATTCCAATCGCCACACGCAGGCGTAACGCGGTCCGTGCCGAGCGGGCGATGGCAACCCGGGCACGCATCGTCGAGGCGGCAGGCCCGCTGTTCGTACGCGACGGCTACCTCGAGACCACGATGGCGGGCATCGCTCGGGCGGCCGGTGTCGCGGTGCAGACGCTGTACCTGTCCTTCGGCAGCAAGGTGGCCGTGTTGGAGGCGGCGTTGGGCTTCGGGCCCGAGGAACCGCCCGCCGAGGGTGTGGAGCTGCTGCAGGCCGAGCCCGACGGGATCGTCGCGCTGGGGCGCTACGTGGCGGCCACGGTGGCGGTCATCGAGCGGAGGCACCCGCTGGACGTGGTGTTGCGCGCCGCGGCTGCCGACCCGGAGCTGGCCGAGCTACTCGGCCGCACGCGGCGCGCGGTGCTCACCCAGCATGCGCAGGTCGTCGATGAGCTCGCCGAGAAGCCGGGCTTCACCGACCGGATCTCGCTGCAGCGGGCCACCGATGTGATCGCTGCGTTGCTGTCCCCGGAGACCTACGGGCTGCTCGTGGTGGGGCAGGGCTGGGCACCCCCGGACTGGGCGGAGTGGGTGTGCCGGCACCTGGCGGCCGATCTCTTCCCCACGGTCCCTGCGGAGCCGGTGCCACACTGACGTCATGGCCGTTGTTCGCAGCATCGTCCCCGCGCCCGGGCCGATCGGCGCGCTCACACTCGGCGTCACCACGGCCGGTCTCGCCGTGGTGGTGTTCGGCGATCATCCGGAGACGGTGGAACGGATGGCTGCCCGGCTCGGGGAGCCGGTGGTGGACGGCGAGGCGGGCTTGGCCGGCGAGCAGCTCACCGAGTACCTCGGCGGGAGCCGGCAGACGTTCGACATGCCGCTGGACTGGAGCCTCACCCGCGGGTGGCAGCGGCAGGTGTTGCAGACGTTGTACGAGACCGTGCGGTTCGGCAGCACGGTGACCTACGGGGAGCTGGCCTCGCGCAGCGGCGGGCAGGGATACACGGCCGCTCGGGGTGTCGGGTCGATCATGGGGTCGAACCCGCTGCCGGTGGTGGTGCCGTGCCACCGCGTGCTCGGGTCGGACTCACTGGGTGGCTTCGGCGGCGGCCGGGCCACCAAGGAATGGCTGCTCGCACTGGAGGGGGTGCTCACCCCGGCCCTCGACTTCGGACCGGGGTGAGCACCGCTCAGCTGCGTACTGCCTGGATGTCGATGTCGATGCGCAGCGTGCGGCCCACGGCCAGCAGCCCGGCGAGCACCGACTGGTTCCAGTCGATGGCGAAGTCGTCGCGCGACACCTCGGCGGTCGCCGAGAACGCCGCCCGCAATCCGCCCATGAGGTCGGGCCCCGTGCCGTGGAACTCGACCTGCAGTGGCACCGGCGCGCTCACGCCCTTGATCGTGAGCAGACCGTCGACGATCCAGTGCGTGTGGTCGACCCGCCGCAGACCGTCGCTCTTGTAGCGGATCTCGGGGTAGCGCAGCGCGTCGAGGAAGTCGGCGCTGCGCAGGTGCTCGTCGCGCATCTCGTCGGCGGTGTCCACGCCCGTGGGGTCGATGAGCACCTCGACCGAGCTGTTCTCCAGCGGGTCGGCGATCTGCACCTGACCGCTGAAGCGGCGCAGCCGACCGTGGATCCGGCTCATTCCGATGTGCAGCGCGGTGGCCTGGATGCTCGAGTGCACCGGGTCGATCACCCACGTGCCCGGGGCGGGGAGGACCGCCAGCCCCGCCCGGTTGAGCTCCAGGACACCGAGCGCGGTGACCGGCTCGGCCCCGACGGAGACGGTGCGGGCCAGCGGGTCGTGCCCCGGCGCGGCGACGATCAACGTGTACGGCCCGGCGGGGACCCCGTCGAGCACGATCCGCCCGTCAGGACCGCTCGTGCCCCGAGCACGCTGCACACCGCCCGCGTCGACCGCTGTGAGCGTGCCGCCCGCCACCGGCCAGCCGTCGAGGGTGGTCAGCTGACCCGTCACCGTGCTCACCGGACACCTCCCGCGTCGAAGGGCTCGAAGAGCGGCTCGGCGGGCGGGGTCGCCGGTGTGGTGGCGGCCGGGTTCGGAGCACCGAGCTCCACCACTGTGGAAGCCTGCGTGCCCGCCGTGACCTGCACCATCTGTGCGACCGGCGCGTAACCGCTCGCGGTGAGGGTGTAGACGCCCTCGGCGAGGTCCTCGAACGCGAACGAGCCGTCAGGACCGGTCACCGTCGAGCCGACGACCATGCCGGAGCTGTCCACGAGCGTGGCGATCGCCTCGGGGACCCCGCGCCCGTTGCTCGCCGCGGTGACGGTGCCGAGTAGGCGTGAACGTCGCGGTAGTTCTAGGTCGCACTCCACCGTCGCGCCCACGTCGAGACGCAGGCTCACGGCGACCGGCTGGTGGCCGGGGCTCGCCGCCGTCAGCGTGTAGCTGCCGTCGGGGACCCCGATCAACTGGAACCGGCCATCGGCGTCGGTGACCCGCGCCGCGGCCACGTCGCCGCGCACGTCGATCAGCGTGACCGCCGCTCCGGCCACCATGCGGCTGCCCGTGGACGGGTCGGGGGTGCTCACGGTGCCGACCACGGCACTCGCACCGCTGAGCGCCACGTCGTGGCGGGTCGGCGTGCCGCCGACGGCGACCATGGCCGCGTGCGGCTGGTAGGTGCCGCCCGCGGCGACCACGAGGAAGGTGCCGCCGGTGCGCAGGTCCACGCGGTAGTACCCGTCCTGGCCCGTCGTGGTGCGCGCCTCCTGACGGCCTGCGGGGTCGGCGACGGTGACGACGACCTGCGGCAGACCCATCCCGTCGGCGCGGGCGACCGTGCCGTACACGGCGGGGCCGTTGTCGGCGGTGTAGGTCGGAGGCTCGGCGGGAGCCGCGGCCGGGTAGGCAGCGGGGTAGGCGGAGGGTGCGGGCTCGCGGCGCGGCAGCGGGTCCGCGGAGTGGTGTCCGTTGGGCTGCGCGTGACCGTTGCCGTTGCCGTTCGCGGCGACGATGGCGGCGAGCGGAGTGGTCTCCTGCGTGAGCAGGGCGTGTCGCCCGCCGCTCCCGTTCCGGTTGGTGGCGGTGACGGTGAGGTTCTCGTTCAGCTCCTCCGCGGCCTCGGTGGTCAGGGGAGCCGCGGCCGGCCCCGCCTCTGCCAGCGCCGCGTCCTCCATCGCCCTGGCCTGTGCACCGGACATCGTGCGCAACGGAAGCTCCTTGACGAACAACACGATGAAGAAGGCGATGGCCAGCACGATCGCGACGATGATGAAGGTGAAGGCCATCGAGTCGGCGAAACCGGCGAGGAACGGCCGGGCGAGCCGTGGGTCGATGGTCTGCAGGAACGAGGAGTCGGCAAGGACGTTCGACGCCCCTCCGTCACCGCCGCCGGACAGCGAGGCGATCACCGGGCCGTTGGCCGGGTTGGCGCGCACAGCGGGGTCGGCGAGCGCCTGCTGGAACTCCGGCGTGCCGGCGGCCTTGCGGAACTGGTCGGCGATGTTGCCGGTGACCGTGCTGAACACGACCGACAGGAAGACCGCCACGCCGACCGTGCCGCCCATCTGGCGGAAGAACGTGGTGGAGGCGGTGGCGACGCCCATGTCCCGCGGGGGCACCGCGTTCTGCACCGCGAGCACCAGGGTCTGCATCGACAGTCCCAGCCCGAGGCCGAACATCAACATGTAGAGGTCGAACTCCCACAGCGGGATGTCGACGCTGATGCGGAAGTGCAGGAGCACCGTGGCGCCGACCATCAGCGCGGTGCCGATGATCGGGAAGATCTTGTAGCGCCCGGTGCGCGAGGTGATCTGGCCGGAGACGATCGACGAGACCATGATCCCGCCCACGAGCGGGAGCATGAGGAAGCCTGCCTCCGTGGGGCTGGCCCCGCGCACGATCTGCAGGAACTGCGGCAGCAGCGAGATGCCGCCGAACATGCCGGCGCCGATCACGACACCGGCGATGTTCGACAACGCGAAGACGTTGTTGCGGAACAGCCGCAGCGGCAGGAGCGCGTCGTCGCCGTAGTGCCGCTCGGCCGCGATGAGCAGGACGAGACCGACGATGCCGATCAGGTAGCAGACGAGCGCGTCGGTGGAGCCCCAGCCCCACTCGCGGCCCTGCTCGGCGACGATGAGCAGCGGCACGAGGAAGACCGCGAGCAGCACGGCGCCCGGCCAGTCGATCCGGTGCGGGCGCGGCGTGTGCGGCATGGTCAGCACCCGCGCCACGACGATCAGCGCGATGGCACCGATCGGCACGTTCACCAGGAAGATCCAGCGCCAGCCGTCGATTCCGGCAATCGTGTCCTGGCCCGAGAACAGGCCGCCGATCACCGGTCCGAGCACGCTGGACGTGCCGAACACGGCGAGGATGTAGCCCTGGTAGCGGGCCCGCGCCCGGGGCGGCACGATGTCGCCGAGGATCGTCAGCGCCAGCGAGAAGAGACCGCCCGCGCCGAGGCCCTGCACCGCGCGGAAGGCCGCGAGCTGGTACATCGTCCCGGCGAAGGTGCACATCACCGAGCCGACGATGAAGATCGTGATGGCGGTCAGGAACAACGGCTTGCGGCCGTAGATGTCCGACAGCTTCCCGTACAGCGGCGTGGTGATCGTGCTGGTGATCAGGAACGCGGTGGTTGCCCACGCCTGGAGGCTCAGCCCGCCGAGGTCGTCGGCGATGGTGCGGATCGCGGTCGAGACGACCGTCTGGTCCAGGGCGGCCAGGAACATCCCTAGGGCGAGGCCCGTGAGGATCGTCAGCACCTGGCGGTGACTCAGCTCGCCCGATGGTGCCGGTGCGGCCCTGGGGACGGGCTCCGCGGCAACTTGGGTGGACATCAGTTCTCTCCTCCTGGGCGGCGGCTGACCCGCCGTCCCGCATCCAATACGTCGTCGGCGAAGCGGCCGAGTAGTTCAGCGAGGCGTCGGCGGGACTCCACCGGCCAGCCGGCCAGCACCGACGCGACGAGCTCGACGCGCTTGCGTCGTCCGTGCTCACAGAGCTGGGCCCCTGCCGGCGTCACTGCCAGCAGGTGGGCGCGGCCGTCGAGGGGATCGGGTCGTCGTTCGACGAGGCCTGCGGCCACGAGCTCGGCGACCTTGCGGCTCACCGTCGACTGATCCGTGCCCACGGCGTCGGCGATGGCGCTCACTCGTTGCGGGCCCTGCTCGATCAGGTGGACGAGGACGTGAGTCACCGCGATGTCACCGCGGTGCCTGCGCAGCGCGGTGACGATCCGGCTCAACTCGCCGACCTCCTGGGCGATGCGGTCGGCGACAAGGAGGTCCTCCTCGCCCATCACGCGCCCTCGACCTTCTGTTTGACTTGGCTTTACCAAGCGTTGTTTGTAACAAGCAACAACTTGCTTGGGCCAAGCATGCGCGTGTGGATCGAGATCGGCAAGTCGATATCGGGCCTGCTGCCGTGATTCCGCCCACCACGGCCACGGTGTGGACGGCGGCGCGGGTATGCAGGATCGCCCGACCCGTCCAGGCCCTGCTGCTCTGGTGGGTCACACCATGCCCGACCGGTGTATCCAGATACCCATGGCCGACGTGTTCGACCCTCGGACGTTCGCGCGTGGGGTTCCCCACAAGGATCTGCAGCTGTTACGGGACACCGATCCGGTGAGCTGGCAGGACGAGCCGGAGGTCGGCGTATGGCCGTCGGGTCCGGGGTTCTGGGCCGTCACCCGTTACGCGGACGTGCGGCGCGTTCTGCGCTCTCCCGCGGACTTCTCCTCGTCGCTGGGCGCCACCCAGATCCGCGACCCCGACCCCGCGGACCTGCCGTTCATCCGCCAGATGATCCTCAACATGGACCCGCCCGAGCAGCTGCGCCTGCGCCGGTTGGTCACCGGTGCGTTCACCCGCCGCAGGTTGGAGCAGCAGGCCGAGGTGGTCCGGGCGCGCGCCGGGGCGCTGCTGGGTGCAGTGGCCGAGAGGGGCCGCTGCGACCTGCCCCGGGAGGTCACCGACGACCTGCCGCTGCAGAACCTCGCAGATCTGCTCGGCGTGCCGGCCGAGGATCGGGAGCTGCTGCTGAAATGGACCAACCGCGTGATCGGCTACCAGGATCCGGAGCACGGGCACCTGGTCACGGATGAGGAGGGGCGCCCGATCAACCCGCGCTCACCGGCGATGCTCGCCGACATGTTCGGCTATGCGGAGGAGCTCGCCGAGCGCAAGCGCCGGGAGCCGGCCGACGATGTGATGACGGCACTGGTGCAGGCCGAGGTCGACGGCGAGCGGCTGACCGACGCCGAGCTGAAGATGTTCTTCTTCCTCCTGGTGATCGCGGGAAACGACACGGTCCGCAGCGCGCTTCCCGGTGGGGTGCTCGCGCTGGTGCGCAATCCGGAGGCGTACCGGCGGTTGCGGGCCGATCCCTCGTTGTTGCCCTCGGCGATCGAGGAGATGTTGAGGGTGCATCCGCCGGTGCTGACGTTCCGGCGTACGGCCAGTCGTGACCAGGAGCTGTCAGGCCGCCGGATCGCGGCGGGCGACAAGGTGGTCGTCTATCACGTCTCGGCGAACTTCGACGAGCGTCGGTTCCCGGATCCGTTCCGGTTCGACATCGAGCGTGACGACAACGATCACCTTGCGTTCGGACAAGGTCCGCACCAGTGCCTCGGTGCGGCGTTCGCCCGGTTGCAGATGCGTGAGTTCTTCAGCGAGTTCCTGCGATTGCCGCAGGTCGAGCTCGACGGGGAGCCTCGCAGGCTGGTCTCGAACTTCATCAACGGGCTCACCAGCCTCCCACTGCGCTGGTAGGTCCCTTTCATCCCGCAGATACCCTCTGTGGGTGAGCAGAACTGGGCCCCGTCTCGCGGCGGTGGTGGGGCTGGCCGCCGTGGTGCTGACCGGCTGCGCTCAACCGGGCCAGCTGGGCCACCCGGACCCAGAGCCCGTTGCGACCGTGCTCTCGGCCCCGTCCGCTCCGGCTGCGCCCCCGCCGCCCACGGGCCCGGTCCTGATCGGCAGCGGGCGCGTCGAGGAGCGGGTGAACATCCGGACCACCGCACCGGCCGAGTACGCCGTCGAGACCATCGTCCTGCGTCCCGGCGAGTCCACGGGATGGCACCGTCATGACGGCCCGGAGCTGACGGCCGTGCGCTCGGGGGAGATCACGGTGCTGCGTGAGGACGACTGCCAGCCGGCCCGCTACTCACCCGGCGAGGCCGTCTTCTTCCCCGACGGCCAGCCGCATCTCATCCGCAACGACGGGCGCGTACCCGCGGAGCTGATGGTCACCAGCCTGCTCGCCCCGGGCGCGCCCTCGCAAACCCCCGTCGCACCCGCCTGCTGAGGGACAACACCGGGGCCCCAAGTTGTGGGAAAGTGGACGTTGCACGGGCCCGACTCACGACGGCGGGGAACATGGGGAGCAGGACGGTGGCGGGTGTCGACGGGCGAATGTGGTCCGTACGCCGCAACATCGAGTGGTCGCTTCCGGCCACAGGTGACGACTTCGAGCACGACGTCGACGGCGGCCGGGGTGCTGCGGTCCTCATCTTGTCGGCATTGTTCTTCTTCTGGGTGGTCGTCATCGTGTGGGCTCCCGCACAGGTGCACATCCCCTGGTTCCTGTGGGCGGTCGGCCTCGTCGTGGTGGGTTTCTTCCCGGTGCGGTGGTATCTCCGCAGGCCGTGGACGGTCGTCGCCGAGACGGCCGGCAACTACGACCTCCCTGCCGAGAAGTGGACGGGGCTCGTGCGGGGCGGGTCGAAGGCCAAGGAGGAGCTGCGGATCGTGGTGCGCAGGCTGCGCATGCAGGGCACGCCCGCGCACGCCGACAGCCCTCTGCAGCCGGTGAACTAGGCGTCCGGGAGCCAGCGGATGCCCGAGCTGCCCGAGGTCGAGGCACTGGCTCACCATCTGCGCGAGCACGCGCTCTACCGGCCCGTCGCCCGCGTGGACGTGGCGAGCATGAGCGCGGTCAAGACCTTCGACCCACCGGTGTCCGCGCTGGTCGGACGCGTGGTCACGGGTGCGGCCCGGTACGGGAAGTTCCTCGCCGTCGAGTTCCAGGACCGGCCGGACGACCCTCTGCACCTCGTGGTGCACCTGTCCCGGGCCGGCTGGATGCGCTGGCACGACTCCGCGTCCACCACCCCGCCCAAGCCGGGCCGCGGGCCGCTCGAGCTGCGCGTGCACCTCGACGCCGTGGGCGGCCCGGGCTTCGACCTCACCGAGGCCGGCACCCAGAAGCGGCTCTCGGTGTACCTCGTGCACGACCCCCAGGAGGTCCCCGGTATCGTGCGGCTCGGCCCGGACGCGCTCGCGCTCACGCGCGACGAGTTCGCGGCGGTGCTCACCGGGCGCAGCGAGCGGCTCAAGACGCTGCTCGTGGAACAGCAGGCGATCGCCGGCATCGGCAACGCCTACAGCGACGAGATCCTGCACACCGCGAAGCTCTCGCCCTACGCCGCCTCGGGCCGGCTGAAGGCCGAGCAGATCGACGAGCTGTACGCGGCGATGCGCTCCGTGCTCACCGACGCCGTCGACCGTTCGGTGGGCCAGGGTGCGGCACAGCTCAAGGGAGAGAAGCGCTCTGGCCTGCGCGTGCACGCCCGCACCGGCCTGCCGTGCCCCGTCTGCGGCGACACCGTGCGGGAAGTGTCGTTCGCCAACAAGTCGTTCCAGTACTGTCCCGGCTGCCAGACCGGCGGCAAGCCCCTCGCCGACCGGCGGCTGTCGCGGCTGGTGAGGTAGGAAAATTTGGACGTGACCGAGCTGCTCGGCAGCTCCACGGCGCTGCTCATCGCCGGTGGCGTCATCGTGGTGATGATCGTGCTGGTCGTCGTGCTGATCCTGCGCAACCGCCGCAACACGTTCGCCACCCCGCTGGAGCGGGCCACCTTCGCCACCCTGCACACCGTCGCGCTGGCCGCGCCGGCTCTGCGAGAGGGCCTGTCGCACAACTCGGCGGCGTTCGCGCTGCCCTACCTGCGCCAGCTGCTCGACACCTGCGCGCTGACGATGACCGACAACCGCGGTCAGACCCTCGCCTGGGACGGCGATGCCGACCAGCACGAACCCGACGTCCGCTCGCTCGCCGACCAGGTGATCTCCACCGGGCGTCAGCAGGTGCTGTCGCACACGGCGATCATCTGTGACCACCCCGACTGTGTGGTCCGCGGCATCGTCGTCGTCCCGCTGGAGACCGACGGCGCGATCGTCGGCACCCTGGCCGCGCTCACCACGTCCACGGCGGGGCCGGTGCTCCTGCGCGCCACCGCCGAGGTCGCGCGCTACGTCTCGAGCCAGTTGGAGCTCGCCGAGCTCGACGAGTCGCGGGCCCGGCTCAACCGCGCCGAGGTCCGCGCGTTGCGGGCGCAGATCTCCCCGCACTTCGTCTACAACGCGCTCACCACGATCGCGTCGTTCATCCGCACCGACCCCGTGCGCGCTCGCGAGCTGCTCATCGAGTTCGCCGACTTCACCCGGTACTCGTTCCGTACGGCGGGGGAGTACACGACCCTGTCGGACGAGCTCACCAACATCGAGCGCTACATCCGGCTGGAGAAGGCCCGCTTCGGCAACCGGCTCAACATCAAGCTGCAGATCGCCCCCGAGGTGCTCACCGTCGTGCTGCCGTTCCTCGCGCTCCAGCCGCTCGTCGAGAACGCCGTGCGGCACGGGCTGGCGAGCAAGCCCAACGGCGGCACCATCACGATCACGGCGGAGAACGCCGGAGCCGAGTGCGTGATCATCGTCGAGGACGACGGCATCGGCATGGACCCCGCGCGGCTCACCGACGACCTCGACGACGCCCACCAGTCCGGCGCGCACGTGGGGCTCGGCAACGTCGACGACCGGATGCGCTCCACCTTCGGCGACGACTTCGGGCTGGTCGTGGACACCGCGCCGGGCGCCGGGATGAAGATCACGCTGCGCGTGCCGAAGTTCCGCGCCGGTATCCGCGTCTGACGCAGCGCCGCACCGCGAGTTGTGGATCTTGTTCGCCCGGGGTTGCGGCCACCGCGTAACGTGACGGTATGGACGCGCTGCGCCTTCCCGACCGGTTCGCCTCCCGCCTCCCCGGGCGGCTCGGTGAGCGCACTGACCAGCCCGTGGTCTCGATGGTCCGGCTCCACGGCGTCATCACGGCCACCGTCGGCCCCGTGCCCCGATCGGTGATCAACGCGAACGCCATCGAGAAGACTCTCGAGCGGGCGTTCGCGCCGGAGCGGCTGGCTGCGGTCGCGCTGCTGGTCAACTCGCCGGGCGGCGCACCCACCCAGTCGGCGCTGGTGGCCGACCGGATCCGCGGGCTCGCGGAGGAGAAGGGCGTGCCGGTCTTCGCCTTCTGCGAGGACGTCGCCGCGTCCGGTGGGTACTGGCTGGCGTGCGCTGCCGACGAGATCTACGCCCATGCCACGTCGATCGTCGGGTCGATCGGGGTGATCAGCCAGGGCTTCGGGCTGGATGGCCTGATCGAGCGGTTCGGCGTGCAGCGCAGGCTCTACACCGCGGGCACCTCGAAGGCCCGGCTCGATCCGTTCCTCCCGGAGAAGCAGGAGGACGTCGACTGGTTGCACGATCTTCAGGGTGAGTTGCACGAGATGTTCAAGAAGTGGGTAACCGAGCGGCGTGGCGACCGCCTCAAGGTCGAGGCGGAACCGTTCACGGGCGAGGTGTGGACAGGTGCGCGAGCGGTCGAGATCGGTCTCGTCGACGGCCTCGGTACGGCGCGTGGGGTTCTCGGCAAGCGCTTCCCCGACGCCGAGTTGGTGGCGGTGGAAGGGCGCAGACCCCTGCTCGCACGGCTGGGCATCGGACCCGCGCCGGCGGCCGCGTCGATGCTCGGTGCTGATCAGCTGCTGGGCATCACACAGGCGGCCGAGATTCGGGCCACATGGGCACGGTACGGTTTGTAGCACGGTGTGACCGGTCGATCCCGATTGGTGCTGGCCCCTGGCACTCACACGGAATCGCCGTCACCATGGTCGGCGGAGCCGGGGCGTGGTCGTCCCGGCCCCGGCGCGAGTCCCGGACACGCAGGATGAGGAGATCGTGGACAGCAACGACAGCTCCGGCGGCCTGGTCGTTCTCGCGGTGGACGACGAGGAGCCGGCTCTCGAAGAACTCGCCTACCTGCTGAGCGAAGACTCACGCGTCGGGATCGTGCTCAAGGCCTCCGACGCCACCGACGCATTGCGGATCCTCAACAGCAGACAAGGCGTGCGTGAGGCAGCCGCGGCCGGTCAGATGAACCGCGGGCTCTCCAACCCGATGACCGGCACGCGTGTGGCGGAGCGCACCGACGTCGAGGTCGTCTTCCTCGACATCCGCATGCCGGGCCTCGACGGTCTGGAGTTGGCGCGCGTGTTCTCGTCGATGGCGGTGCCGCCGTCGGTTGTGTTCGTCACCGCCCACGACGACCGCGCCGTCGACGCCTACGAGGTGGGCGCGGTGGACTACCTGCTCAAGCCGCTGCGCGCCGAGCGGCTCGCCGCGTCGATCGACCGCATCCTCGCCAACCGCGCCGCCGGGGTCCCCGAGCCGGTGCGCGAGGAGGGCGGCGAGGACGAGGTGATCCCCGTCGAGCTCGCCGGCACCACGAAGCTCGTGCCGCGCTCGGCCGTGCGCTACGTCGAGGCGCAGGGCGACTACGCCCGTCTGCACACCCACGAGGGCAGCCACCTCGTCCGGATCCCGCTGTCGGTGCTCGAGGACCGTTGGCGCGACGCCGGCTTCGTGCGCATCCACCGCTCGTTCCTGGTGTCGCTCCCGCTCGTCACCGAGCTGCGGCTGTCCGGGTCGGGATATGTCGTCCGCGTCGGCAACGGGCCCGACTGCGCGGAGCTACCGGTCAGCCGCCGCCACACCCGTGAGCTGAAGGACCGGCTCGTCCGCGCGACGAAGCAGGCGTGGAGCCAGCGGTGACCACATTCACCGACGGCGTCCAGCCGTCGGTGAACCCGGGGAACGGGACCGGTTCCCCCGCACCGGAGGCTGCGCAGATCGAGGAGGACGCGTCCGTCGAGGACGACGCTCCCGACCACGGCGTGAACGAGCCCGCGGAGCACGGCGAAGAAGACGACGCGGACGACGCGGACGACGGGACGGACACCGGGCCCGGCTGGCTGCGTGATGAGATCCAGCGCCGGATCGCAGAGGGCAACTCCACCAGCGGCGGGCGGCACGCGCGCCGGGAGAGCGTGGACTCCACCATCTCCTGGGGGTACGTGCCGCGACATTCCGTGGCCACGCCCGGTCCTGGGGCGCCACGCCCGGGCCCCCCGATCGGTGCGGTGGGGCCGCGGCCCAGCGGCCTGCTCCGGCAGGAGCGCACCGGTGCCGAGCCGTTCGCGCCGCTGGCCTGGTCACGACCACAGCAGGCGGAGCCGGCCGATCCGGAACCCGAACCGCTCGCGGCGGATGCCGACGCAGCCGTTCCAGCGGCGCTGCCTGAACTTCCGGCCAGGGTGGAGCTGCGCGCCGACACACCGTCTGCGCCGTCCGTCGTTGCAACGACAACTGCCACCACCCCTATCGTGGCACCCGCCGTGATCGAGTCTCCCGCGGCCCCCACGGAGCCAGCACCCCCCACGGAGCCCACGTCCCCCACGGAGTCCACGTCCCCGGTGCTCGAACCCGATCCCTCGCTGTCGGGCGACCCGCTGTTCACCGCGCGCACCCCGGCGCCCGGATCCCGCACCCGTTCTGCCACATCTCCGTCCGACGCCCGCGATGCGGACCTGGAGGCGGCCACGGGCGTCCTGGACGACGTCGAGAGCAGGCGGGTCCGGGTCGTGCTCGCGGAGCGCAAGGGTGTGGCCCGGCCGGTGCGCACGGTCGTGGACATCCAGGAGGGCACGGGCGTCGGTGAGCTGTTGCGCAGCAACCTCATCGGCTCCCAGCTGGCCGTTGCGCTCCGCTTTGCCGTGGTGGCCGGCATCACGCTCGGGGTGCTCCCACTGTTGTTCGCCATGTTCCCCGAGATCGGTCGGATCGAGGTGTTCGGGGTTCGCCTGCCGTGGTTGCTCCTCGGTGTGCTCGTCTACCCGTTCCTGTTCGGGATCGGCCTGTGGCACACGCGCACGGCCGAGCGGGTGGAACAGAACTTCGCCGACCACGTGCAGGACTGAGCACGAACGTTGGACACGCCTGCGCTAGTCGCGCTCGTCGCGATCGCGCTCGTCGGCATCGCGTCCGCCGTGATCGGCTCGATCGGTGTCCGGATCGCGCGCAGCACGTCGGACTTCCTCGTCGCGTCGCGCACCGTCGGTTCGGTCGCCAACGCCAGCGCGATCTCGGGGGAGTACCTGTGCGCGGCGTCCTTCCTCGGCATCGCGGGCCTGATCCTGCGGGAGGGGGCAGACGCGCTCTGGTACCCGATCGCGTTCGCGGCGGGATACCTCGCGCTGGTGCTGTTCGTCGCCGCGCCGCTGCGCAGGTCCGGGGCGTACACCGTGCCGGACTTCGCCGAGGCTCGGCTCTTCTCACCGGTGCTGCGCCGCATCTGCACCGTGTTCGTGCTGGTGATCGGCTGGTTGTATCTGCTCCCGCAGTTGCAGGGAGCGGGCCTGGCGCTCACCACGCTCACGTCGCTGCCCGCGTGGGCCGGGGTGGCCGGAGCCGGGGTGATCGTGCTGGTCACGGTGCTCGGCGGCGGCATGCGGTCGATCACCTTCGTGCAGGCGTTCCAGTACTGGCTCAAGGTCACCGCCGTGGCCGTTCCCGCGTTCGTCGTGCTGGGGCTGTTCCTGTCCGACGCCCGCTCGTTCGACCGGCCCGCCCCGCCGAACTTCGCGGACGCCACCACGGTCCAGGTGCGCACGGGCGTGGTGCTGGAGGTCTCGACGCGGGTCCGTCTCGAGGCCGACGGTGAGGTGGACGGCCAGGCGGTACAGGGCCGCATCACCTGGGAACCGGGTCGACACGAGGTCGCCGCGGACAGCACGCTGACCTTCACGGCAGGCTCGCCGGTGCCGACCGCGGTCGGCACCCCGGCCACCGACCGCGCCTGGCTGGAGCCGATGTCGGGTGACGCCTCCGATCAGCTTCTGGAGATCTACTCGATCCTTCTCGCCGGGTTCCTCGGCACGATGGGCCTGCCGCACGTGCTCGCGCGCTTCTACACCAACGCGGACGGCCGGGCCGCCCGGCGCACCACCGTCGTCGTGCTCGCGATGATCGGATCGTTCTACGTGCTGGTGACGTTCGTCGGGGTGGTGTCCCGGCTGTACACGCCGCAGCTGTTGGTGAACGGGCAGACCGACGCCGCGGTGCTTCTGGTGCCGACGGCGGCGCTCGGCAACGGGTGGACGGGGTGGCTGCTGGGCGGCCTGGTGGCGGCGGGGGCGGCCGCGGCGTTCCTCTCCACTTCGTCCGGGCTCGTGGTGAGCCTGGCCGGCGTGCTCTTCACCGACCTGCTCCGCGGGCGGTTCAGCGACTTCCGGTTGGCCGCGCTGCTGGCTGCCGTGGTGCCGTTACCGTTCGCCCTGTTCGTGACCCGCCTGGACTTCGCGCTGACGGTGCCGCTGGTGTTCGCGGTGGCCGCGTCGACGTTCTGCCCTTTGCTCGTGCTCGGGATCTGGTGGCGTGGGCTCACGGCCCGCGGCGCCGTCGCCGGTGTGCTGGTCGGCGGCGGGCTCTCCGGCGTCGCCGTCGGCTTCACGATGATCGGGGCGGCGCCGGGCGGGTGGCTGGAAGTGTTGCTGTATCGGCCCGCCGCGGCCACGGTGCCCGCCGCGTTCCTCACGATGGTGCTGGTGAGCAAGCTGACCCGCGCGGAGATCCCGACGGGTGTGGACGCCGCGTTGCTACGCCTGCACGCTCCGGAACGGCTCGGGCTCACCCGCGACCGGCTCCAACGGGGGCCTTGACGCGGGCCGGAAATGGCAGCGCGGCTGACACCTCTGCCGGGGCGCTGGTGTGGTCAAATTGAGGCCATGGGTCAGGCGGCAGGGTCACCGGGCACGCCACCCCAGCTACCCGCACCACCCGAGCTCTTCGCGGCGCCCGGCTACGTGATCCGCCGGCTCCACCAGGCTTACGTCGCCGCGTGGGTCCGGCGCGTCGACCCGGTGCTGACCGGGCCGCAGAGCGCCGTGCTCGTCGCGATCCACACCTATCCCGGCGTCGATCAGGGCTCGCTGGCCCGCGCCGTCTCGCTCGACCGCTCCACGATGGCGAGCATCGCCCGCCGCCTGGAGGACAGGGGACTCATCACCCGCGAGACGCCGCCGGAGGACGGCCGCAAGCGGCTCCTTCGCCTCACCACGGCGGGCGAGGCGGCGCGCCAGGAGGCCAGCCGTAAGGCCCGCGAGCTCCATGTCCTGCTCATGGAGGGCTACGACCCCCCGGAGATCGACGCCATGCTGAGGCGCCTCTTGAGGTTGACCGAGCACTGGGAGAGCCTGATCGACGACTGAGCCCTGATGCCGCATGTGACCGTCGTCGCGTTCGGACAGCGATCATCAGTGTTCGGATTACTTTAGGTCCGGTGAAGTCAGTGACGTTCGCCCTACCGGCGAGCGAGCTCGATGCAGCCTGGCGCACGCCGACCTCACCGCCGAGCAATGCCTGCTCACTGCCCTGCTCGATGAGTCCGTGGTGATCGAGGGCTCGGGCGATCGGCGTTCGGTGCCGGCGACCGAGTCCTTTTCGAGGGGTGACCACCACGGCGTCGGACCACGACGAAGGTGGTCGTGGAGGTGGTGTTCCCCCGGCCTGCTCCGCGCGCGGCGCTCACGGAGTTCGCGGAGCGCCGGGGGGACATCGCGACCGTGGCCGCTGCGGTGGATCTCGAGGCATCCCGAGAGGTGCAGGCCGGGTCCGATATGTGACCGTCGGGACGTACGGGATTCGCAGCCGGGCGATCTTTCGACGCGCCACGCGACGCCGTGCACGGCGCGCCGCGGCCGATGTGGTAGTGCAGTCGACCCGTTGACATAGTGGTGCACGTGACAACCACCGGCCTGATCGCGCTCTTCGCAATGGGCCTCGTGGCAGTGGCGTCGGCCGTGATCGGTTCGCTCGGCGTCCGGGTCGTCCGCAGCACCTCCGACTTCCTCGTGGCTTCCCGCACGGTCGGTGCCGCCGCGAACGCCGGCGCGATCTCGGGTGAGTACCTGTCCGCAGCGTCGTTCCTGGGTATCGCGGGGCTGATCCTGCGCGACGGCGTGGACGCGCTGTGGTACCCGGTCGGCTTCACCGCGGGATACCTCGCACTGGTGCTGTTCGTGTCGGCGCCGCTACGCAGGTCGGGCGCCTACACGGTGCCGGACTTCGCGGAGGCCAGGCTGCGCTCCCCGGCTCTGCGCAAGGTCTGCACGATCTTCGTGGTCGTCATCGGCTGGCTCTACCTGCTGCCTCAGCTACAGGGCGCCGGGCTGACCGTCACCACGGTCACCGGGCTGCCCTCCTGGATCGGTGTCGTCGCCGCGGCGGTGGTCGTCGTCGCCACGGTGGTGCTGGGCGGGATGCGGTCGATCACGTTCGTTCAGGCGTTCCAGTACTGGCTCAAGCTCACCGCGCTGGCGTTGCCGGCCATCATCGCCCTGATCTTCTTCCTCAGCGACGATCACACCTTCGACCGCCCCGCTCCGCCCCAGTTCCCCGACCGCACCACGGTCGACATCCGTACCGATGTCGTGCTGACCGTCGCCTCGCCGGTCACCTTCACCGCCGATGGCGAGGTCGACGGGGTGGTCGTGCGGGACGTCCCCGTCCGATGGGAAGTCGGCACCCACACCGTGGAAGCGGGCACGCAACTCGAGTTCCCGGCCGGGTCGCCGGTACCGGTGACGTCGGGCGCCCCCGCGTCCGACGCGAGCTGGCTCACCCCGTTCCCGGAGGGCCGCGACGACGGGTTGCTGGGCACCTACTCGCTGATCATCGCGCTGTTCCTGGGCACGATGGGCCTGCCGCACGTGCTCGTGCGCTTCTACACCAACCCCGACGGCCGCGCGGCGCGGCGCAGCGCGGTGGTCGTGCTGGCCCTGCTCGGTGGGTTCTACGGGGTCGTGACGTTGCTCGGGGCGCTGTCCCGGCTGTACACCCCGCAGCTACTGGTGAGCGGTGACACCGACGCCGCGGTCCTGCTCCTGCCCACGGCGGTGCTGGGCAGCGGCTGGGCGGGTGCCCTGCTCGGCGGTCTGGTGGCGGCGGGAGCGTGGGCCGCCTTCCTGTCCACGTCGTCCGGGCTCGTGGTCAGCGTGGCCGGCGTGCTCTCCACCGACATCCTGGGCAGCAGCAGGGTGCGCGACTTCCGGATGTCCGCCGTGGTGGCGGGGGCGGTACCGCTGGCACTCTCCGTCGCCGTCACGCGCCTCGACTTCTCCGAGGCCGTCGCGCTGGTGTTCGCGGTGGCAGCGTCGACGTTCTGCCCGCTGCTCGTGCTGGGCGTCTGGTGGCGCGGGCTGACCGACATCGGCGCGATCTCGGGTGTGCTCGTGGGCGGGTTGTCGTCGGCCGGCGCGGTGGCCGTGAGCCTGTCCGGCTATGGCGGTGCGGGCGCGCTCGGCGTGCTCCTCTACCGGCCTGCGCTGGTCACCGTGCCGGCCGCGTTCCTCACGATGGTCGTGGTGAGCAAGCTGACCGAGAAGCACCGGCCCGCCGATGTCGACCAGTTGCTGCTCCGGCTGCATGCCCCGGAGCGGCTCGGGCTCACCCGCGACCGCCTCGAGGAGCGCGTGAAGCGCGCAAGTGGTTGACGACACACATACCAAAGCTCTAACGGCGATGTCTCCCCAAGGTCACGTTGGTGACTCTCGGTCGCTGGCCGACCGTTCGTAGACCGCTCGTCTTGGTGAAATGACCGCTGATCGAGGCCTCGTCGCGCGGGTTGAGCGACGCTCGCGTTCACCCCACCGGAGTATTCCGACGGACGAGTGTGACTGATCTATCGTTCGCTGCGTTGTGGAACCGGGTGGCGCGACGGTACGCGGTGCGCAACCGGAAACGAGCGGGGAGGACGCCGTGAGCACGACAGGCGAGCGATCTACAGGCACCATATACGAACAGGTGCAGGCAAGTCCCGAGTTCGCCGACCTACGTTCAAGACTACGGCGATTCGTGTTCCCGATGAGCGTGTTGTTCTTGGCGTGGTACCTGCTCTATGTGGTGCTGGCCTCGTACGCGCCGGGATTCATGGCGATCAAGGTGTTCGGCAACATCAACGTCGGGCTGATCATCGGCCTGCTGCAGTTCGTCAGCACCTTCGCTATCACCACCATCTATGTTCGGTACGCCAACAAGCACCTCGACCCGGCGGCCGAGAAGCTCCGTCACCAGATCGAGGGTGCTGAATGAACGTCCTCGCCCAGGCGCCTACGCCGCCCGCCGCGACCGCCGTCGGTGACGTCGGGCTGAACATCGGGATCTTCCTGGCGTTCGTGGCCGTGACGCTCGTGTTCGTCTACCGGGCGAGCCGCACCAACCGGACCGCGTCCGACTACTACGCCGCGGGCCGTGCTTTCACCGGTCCTCAGAACGGTGTGGCGATCGCGGGCGACTACCTGTCCGCCGCATCGTTCCTCGGGATCGCCGGTGCCATCGCGCTCAACGGCTACGACGGCTTCCTCTACTCCATCGGCTTCCTGGTGGCGTGGCTCGTCGCGCTGCTGCTCGTGGCCGAGCTGCTCCGTAACACCGGCAAGTTCACGATGGGTGACGTCCTCGCGTTCCGGATGCGGCAGCGTCCCGTGCGTGCGGCGGCGGCCACGTCCACGCTCGTCGTCTCGTTCTTCTACCTGCTCGCGCAGATGGCGGGCGCCGGTGGCCTGATCGCGCTGCTGCTGCAGATTCCCCCGAGCAACACGTTCGGCCAGGGCGCCGTGATCGCGGTCGTCGGCATCCTGATGGTCATCTACGTGCTGGTCGGCGGCATGAAGGGCACCACGTACGTCCAGATCATCAAGGCGGTGCTGCTGATCATCGGCGCCGCGGTGATGACGGTGTGGGTGCTCGGGATCGCGGGCTTCAACCTGTCGGCGCTGCTCGGTGACGCCGCCGCAGCCAGCCCCAAGGGCGAGGCCGTGCTGGCCCCGGGCCTGCAGTACACCAACCCGATCGACTTCGTGTCGCTCGGCCTGGCGCTGGTGCTCGGCACCGCGGGCCTGCCGCACATCCTGATGCGCTTCTACACGGTGCCCACGGCCAAGGAGGCCCGCCGCTCCGTGGTGTGGGCGATCTGGCTGATCGGGCTGTTCTACCTGTTCACGCTGGTGCTGGGGTACGGCGCCGCGGCGCTGCTGCCCCCGGGCACCATCACCAGCGCCAACCAGAACAACGCAGCGCCGCTCCTGGCCTACCAGCTCGGCGGCGAGGCTCTGCTCGGCATCATCTCGGCGATCGCGTTCGCGACGATTCTTGCGGTGGTGGCCGGCCTGACGATCACCGCGTCGGCGTCGTTCGCACACGACGTGTACGCCAACGTGATCAAGCGCGGGCAGGCCAGTCCGGACTCCGAGGTGCGGGTCGCCCGCATCACCGCACTGGTGATCGGCGTCGTGGCCATCGCAGGCGGCATCATCGCCAACGGGCAGAACATCGCCTTCCTGGTGGCGCTGGCATTCGCGGTGGCGGCGTCGGCGAACCTGCCGACGATCCTGTACTCGCTGTTCTGGAAGAAGTTCAACACCACCGGTGCGCTGTTCAGCATCTACGGCGGTCTGGCGATCTGCATCATTCTGATCGTGTTCTCACCCGCCGTGTCCGGCAAGCCGGTCAACGCGGCCACCGGCCGGAGCGCGTCGATGCTCCAGGGCGTGGACTTCCACTGGTTCCCGCTGGACAACCCGGGTCTGGTCTCGATCCCGGCGTCGTTCCTCCTGGGCATCATCGGCACCTACGTGGGTGGCCGGCGGCCCGTGGAAGAAGGCAAGTTCGCGGAGATGGAGGTCCGGTCGCTCACCGGCGCCGGCTCCGAGAAGGCGATCTCGCACTAGCCCGCCGGGCGTCCCTCCCAGCAGTACCGGACGGGGCGGGCCTTCGGGCCCGCCCCGTCCGCGCGTCAGCAGATCGTGACGATCCTCAGCGAGCGCACCGCGGCCCTCCACCCGCTGTGCGGGACGGCCGCGCTCCACCAGCGATAGCCCAGTTCGTCGACGAACGCCTCCGCCCGAGGTTCACCGGGAAGCGCCTCGAACACCGCGGACGCCAGGTGATCGGCGTCGGTGGGGTGGGTGCCCGTGGCCGGATCGACATCCAGGCGGAACCGTGCCCCGAGTTTGTGGGTGTCCACCCGGTACCGGAGATAGAGCGCGAGGTCCGTGCCGACCCAGGTCTCCTCGATGATCAGCGGGGATGCCCCGGTGCCACGACGGTGGACGCGACGCGCCACGGACACCGCCCATTGCCCGGTTACACCGGCGTATTCCACGAGATCCGACCGTAGTGGGTGTGCGCACCCGATCGGGCCATCCTCGTCCCGTTCGCCTGACCGGATCGTCACGCGGCGCGTGGCAGGATGAGGGTCATGACTGGTCCAGCCGTCCCGGCGGTCTCGGTGGCGGATCTCCCCGTCGACGCCGCGCTGCTCGACGTCCGGGAGAACGACGAATGGGCTGCCGGGCACGCGCCCGGCGCGCGGCACCTGCCGATGTCCGAGCTCACGGCCCGCATCAACGAGTTGCCCGACGACGATCCGCTCTACGTCGTGTGCCGCTCGGGCGGCCGCTCCGCCCGCGTGGTCGCCTACCTGGCGGGGCAGGGCTACCCCGTGGTCAACGTCGACGGCGGCATGCAGTCCTGGGCGGCGCAGGGTCGCACGATCGTCTCCGACAACGGCAACCCCGAGATCATCTAGTCCCGTGGCTCCGTCCGCGCCCCCACAGGCACTCGGGCCGCCGTGCCCGCGGTGCGGCCGCCGGGCGCCGGCGGGGGACGGTCCGTTCTGTCCGTACTGCGGTCGTTATCTCGCCGCTCTGCGGTGGGTGGCCGAGCCACCGGCTTCTGCGACGCCTCCTCCGCCCGCGCGCATCCCCACGCGGTACTCCGGGCCACCGCGCTACCGGTCGCTGCCGCGCTGGGGTTTCCCGCCGCGAAGGTGGGAACCGCCGGCGCCGGCCACGCCGCCCCGGCCCGGCCCCTTGCAGCGCGCCCGCTCGGCGTACGGCACCCTCGTGCCTCTGCTGTGGGCCACCGTCGCGGTGGCGCTGCTCGCGGCGGGTGCCGAGGTGTGGCGCTACATCCTGTTGCTGGCCAGCCGGAACGAGGCGCTCTCCGCGGATGCCGTGGCCGCCTCCGACGCGTTCGTCGGGTCCGCGGGCACCGTTGCGCCGATCCTCACCGTGGTGGCAGGCGCCCTGCTCGTCCTCTGGTCCGTGCGGGCCTCGCAGGCGGCCGCCGAACGAGCCGGCGTGCGCCCGTCCCGTTCGGCTCGGGCGATCGTGCTCGGCTGGCTCGTCCCCGGGATCAATCTCTCGGTACCGGGCTCGGTGCTCAGCGAGATCGAGCACAGCGCACTGGAGCTGCCCGCCGACCTGCGTCCTCGCCCGTCGCGGCTCCTGCTGGCCTGGTGGGCCCTCTGGGTGGGCAGCGTCGTGCTCTCCGCCGTGGTGCTGCTGTGGTCGCTGCGCAGCGGTGTTCAGGCCCGCGCCGACGGCGTCGTGCTGCATGCCGTGCTCGACGTGCTGGCCGCGGTCACCGCCGCCGTCACGGCCCGTCTCGTCACCAGGCTGACGCGGCTGCTGGCGCCGGTCCGGCCCCGGCGCCGGGAGCTCGTGCTGAGCGTCAGGCCGCCAGCCGCAGCTCACGCAGCCCGCGCATGACGAAGTCCGGGCGGCGCACCGGTTCGCTCGCGAGTTGCATACCGGGAAGCGCCGCGCGGAGCGCGTCGAGCGCGGCGATCACCTCCAACCTGGCCAGTGGGGCACCGAGGCAGTAGTGCACCCCGGCGCCGAAGCCCAGGTGCGGGTTGCGCCGCCTGCCCACGTCCAGCTCGTCGGGCCGGTCGAACGCCTGCGGATCATGTGCCGCCGCCCCCAGCAGGGCGGCGATCTTGGTGCCGGCCGGCACGGGGTGCCCGGCCACGGTCGTGTCGACCACCGCCGTGCGCTCGAACAGCTGCAGCGGCGGGTCGTAGCGGATCAGCTCCTCCACGGCCGTCGCGTCGAGCCCCGGGTCCTCCCGCAGCCGCTGCCACTGGGCCGGGTGGCGCAGCAGGGCCAACACCCCGTTGCCGATGACGTTGACCGTTGCCTCGTGGCCCGCCATGAGCAGCAACGCCGCGGTGCCCACCAGCTCGTCCGCGTGGGCGTCCGCCTCGACGAGGTCGGTCACGAGGTCGTCACCCGGATGTGTCCTGCGGTACGCCACGAGCCCGCGCAAAGCGTCGACGAAGTCGGCGGCGGCCTGCTCCGCGGCCATCCTGCGCTGCTGTCCCGGATCCGGCTCGTACATCGTGACGATCGCGTTCGACCAGCCACGCAGCGCTCCGCGTTCCGGCTCCGGCACCCCGAGCAGCTCGGCGATCACCTCGACCGGGAGCGCGGCGGCCACACCCGACATGAGGTCCGCGCTGCCGTCGGCCGCGATGCGCTCCGCGAGCTCACCCACCAGCCGGTGGGCCAGCCCACGCACCCACGGCTCGAGCCGGGCTGTGTGGCCTCGGTTGAACGCACCTGCCACGAGGGTGCGGAGCCGGTCGTGGGCCGGGCCTTCCCGCTCGAGCAGCGAGTTGCGGTGGAGCAGGTTGAAGGCCGGGAAATCGGCGGCGGGCTCGGCGTCTACCCAGATGCGGCCGAGGTTGCGACTGCGTAGCAGCTCCGAGCACGCAGCGTGCGACACGGCGACGGGCATGCCGAGCAGCGGATGGGCGTGCACGGGACCGAGCGCGCGCAGCGCCGCGAAAGCCGGGTACGGGTCGGCGAGGAAGAGCGGGTCGCCCGGATCGAACGGATGCAGCAGAACCTCCCAGTGGCCCCGGCGGCCGACATCCCGCCGCCGCGCGAGAAGCTATCGCGTGGCCGATGACCGCCCTCCCGTGGCAGCGTCGGCGTCGGCACGGCGAACGGACAGCGCGGGGCGCATTCGCTAGCGTCAGGGGGACCATGGCCAAGAAGACACGTGCCCGTTCTCGCGAGGGCACCACGCAGCACAACACCGACGCGCCGGCCGGCGAGAACCCGCGCCGTCCCTGCCCCTGCGGCTCCGGGAAGCGCTACAAGGCATGTCACGGCGCCGGGGACGACGTCATCGTCCTGCGACCGTTCGACGGCCTGGCTGCGGAGTGCGACCTGGTGGCGATGCGGGAGTTCCTGCCATCGGCCACAGCGCCGCTGCCGCTGCGGGAAACCCCCGACGTGCCCGTGACGCTGACGACGGTGCTGCCAGGTGCATCGGCCGCGCTGGTCCGTCCGGACGGCACGATCATGCTGGGCATGCAGGTTCAGACCCGCTCGGGCGACCTGTCGGCCGACCTCGCCAAGGCGCTGCGCTGGGCGCAGACTGCCGAACCGGGCAGCGCGCTTCCGGTCGTCGGTCCCGGGATCGGCGACGGCGAGCTCGTCCGGCTCCAGGATCTGCTCGACCCCGAGGCCACCCTGGACCTCACGCTGCACACCGACTTCGGGTGGTGGGTCGTCCCCTCCGAGGACGGTACGGAGCCGGCAGCCGACGTGACGGCCGCCCTCGAGCGGGCCAACTCGGTGATCATGCCGACGGAGGCGGTGGTCGCCGACGGCGTGCGCTCCGCCTACTGGGTGGACACCGGGTCGAAGTCCCACCTGCGCTGGGTGCGTCCGGAACCCGAGGAGAAGCTGCTCGCGGCCATGGCCAGGTTGCACGCCCGCGGCGAGCTCGCCCTCACCGAGGACGCGCGCTTCGCCGGCGTCTTCCGCGCCCACGGCATCCTCGTGCCGGTGTGGGACCTCGATCGGGAGCTGCACCCCAAGGAGTGGGCGGCACCCACTGCCGCGTTCGCGGCCCGGCTCGACGAGGCGCTCGCCGACGAGACTCCGCTGACCGACGCCGAGCGCCGGGCCCGCGACGCGCTGGCCGGCAAGCAGGTCACCCTGCGCTAGTCGTCACGGCAGCCAGCCCACTTTGCCGGCCAGAGCGGCGTAGCCGATGAAGGCGACGACGTCGATCAGGGTGTGCGCGCCGATCTGCATCCAGAGTCGATTGGTGCGCTGCCAGACCCGGCCGAACACCAGGCCCATGACGATGTTGCCGATGAAGCCGCCGAGCCCCTGGTAGAGGTGGTAGCTGCCGCGCAGCAGCGCCTGGGCCACGAGCGAGCGGTTCTCCGACCAGCCGAGCTGGCGCAGCCGTGTGATGAGGTAGCCGAGCATGACCACTTCCTCGGCCCAGGCGTTCGCAGCGGCTGAGAGGATCAGCACGGGCAGCCGCCACCACGTGTCGCCGAGTGTGGACGGCTCGACGGTGAGGCTCACCCCGATCGCGCGCGCCACGAGGTACAGGCCCAGGCCGGGCACGCCGATCAGAGCGGCCAGCCCGGCAGCGCCGAGCGCGTCCCGTCCGGGTCGACGGCGGTCCAGCCCGACGTCGCGGAGTGCGACACCGGCCCGGATCAGCAGGTAGGCCCCCAGCGCTCCCCAGCCCACGAGCTGCAGCACGCGCGTGAGCTGCAGCGCGAGGTCGACGAGCCCGGCCTGGGCCTGCGGCGCGTTCAGCGCCACCTCTTGCTGGTTGAGTGGCACCGGCTGCAGCACCGCGTCGATCAGGCTCAATGCACTGCGTAGTGCGGACAGCCCGAGCGTCACCGTGAGGACGACGAGCACCTCGGTGCCGACGAGGCGGCGCAGCCGCGGGTCGGTGATCGGAGCGGTCACCGGCGACGGCGGCGAGAACCACCGCCCGGCTGCCGTCGAGCTGAGGCTGGACACGATGGCGGACGGTACCCGGCGAGTAAGCTGACCTGCGTGCGACAGCTGGCCCTCTCCCCCCGCTGGATGCTGTGGCACGTGCTCACCCTGGGCGCCATGATCACGTGCGGGTTCCTGTCGGCCTGGCAGTGGCATCGCGCCGGTTCGGCGATGGGCTCGGCGCTCAACGTCGGCTACGGGCTGCAGTGGCCGGTGTTCGCCCTCTTCTTCGGGGCCATGTGGTGGCGGATGCTCAAGATGGAGGCCACGAGGCTGCAGGAGGCCGACGAAGCCCCCACCGCCCCCGCGACTCCCGAGGAGCAGCGCGCCGTCGTGCTCGACGATGCCGCCGCTCTCCGCAGCTCCGAGCCCCGGCCCGTCGTCGCCGACGGCCCTTCGCCGTTCACGCCACGACCCGCGTCGGTGCCTCCGCCCGTGGTCACGGAGGACGACGAGCGGGACGACCGCGCGTTGGTCGAGTACAACCAGATGCTGGCCCAGCTGGCCGCCCGCGACGCGGGCGACTGACCCCCCGACTGCCGAAGGACGTTCGTGTCGATCGAGACCGCTCTACGGAACTACCGGGTGGCCGCGTGGGTCACGGGCGTCGGACTGCTCGTGCTCGTGCTCATCGCGATGCCGCTCAAGTACTTCTTCGGTCAGCCGCAGCTCGTCGCGGTGGTCGGCATGATGCACGGCTTCTTCTACATGGCCTACATCGTCCTCACGCTGCTGCTCGCGGAGCGGTGCCGGTGGAAGCCGCTCGACGCGCTTCTGATCCTCGTCGCCGGCACCATCCCGTTCGCCTCGTTCGTTGCGGAGCACCGGGTCACCCAGCGTGTGCGGGTGGGTCGCTCGCCGGTCAGCTAGAGCCGGCGTCCGTGTCGCCGTGCAACGGGCAGCTGATCAGCAACCCCATCTGCACGCGCAGGTCGTCCACCGTCTTGGCCTCTTCCCGCCACGCCAGCCGGACGTCGTGGTCGGCTCTGCGGCTGTTGTCCTCGGAGGTCTCCACCCGCAGCCGCAGGCCACAGCGATCCACCCCGAGCGGGCGCAGCCGCGAGCTGCGCAGGTCGCGCAGCCAGGGCGGCAGGTGGCGGGCGAGCATCGCGAGCACCTCGGGGTGCGCTTCCTCGAGGTGGACGAGCCAGTGCCGCTCGTAGCGACAGAACGGGTCGGGACGGGCCCCGGCCAGCTCGACGGGCGCGAGCGCGGCGCTGCCCTCGGCGTCGGACAGGACGGCGGAGCCGGGATCGAGCCGCACCAGTGTTGCGCCGTGGCCGAGGAGCAAGAGGTCGGGATGCGGGCGGGTGTCGGCGACCTGCAGCGCGATCCGGCGGGCGGAGTAGGGATCCAGCAGCCGGAGCCGTCCGGTGATCCAGAGCAGTGCGCGTACCGGTTCCCGGAGGTCGACCGGCGCATGGTCGGCGAGTTCGAGCATCGCCGGGCTCTCCCCGCTGGGCGCCTCCCGGATCCGGTCGAGCACCGGGTCGTCGTCGCGCAGCAGCAGAACCGCGGATCCGTCGGCGCGCACGTGGTGCACGAGGGGTGCCGTCTCCGGTGCACCGGTGCCGACCAGGAAGGCCACACCACCGCGGGCGACCACGCTGCGAGCGCGCTCGGCATCAGTGGGGGCCGGTGGGCGTCGCAGCCGGGTGGATACCAACGAAGTCACCTCCGAGTTAGGTGAGCCTAAGCTAGCGTCCGCGAGTTGTGGATGTCCAGCAGGCGCGAACCGGCAGCCGTTGTGAAGCCGTGAGAGGCGACCCGTTAGCGTCTGTGCCCGTGACGACGGCGGCTGGTGTTACCCCATGGGCCATCCCACCGCTCTTCGCCCAGCTCGTCGACGACACCAGTCTGCTGCAGCCACGGTCGGTTGCTCCCGGTGTCGACGAGGTGGTGTCGCGGTATCTGAGTGCCAGGGATGGTCGCTACGGAGGGCTCGTCGGGCAGCTGGTCTGCCCGGTTTCCCGACTGTCTGCGCTCGTCGCCGAGCTGGCGCGATCGGCCCCCTCCCGGCCCGTCGAGCTGTCGCTGGTGGTGGACACCGGGCTCGGCGCGGTTCCGAAGGCCCTGTCCACGGTCTTCTCCCGGTCGAGTCTGCTCACCCCGCGCACCGTCGAGACGGCCGCGCCGCCCGACGTCGACGCGATCTGGCTGGAGCGGGTGGCCGAGTTCGTGCCCGAGGACGTCGTCGCGGTCGTCGAGCCGCGCCGGCCATCGGTCGCCGAGCCGGTGGGCACCGGGGCGTGGCTGACCGCCGTGCGCCGGGTGGCCACCCACGGCTGCGCGCCGAAGCTGCGCTGCGGCGGACCGCGCGCCTCCGACATCCCGTCCGTGTCCGATATCGAGGAGTTCGTGCGCGTCGTGGTCGAGACCGGGCGCGGGTTCACCGCTCTCGGGGTGCGGCACGTCGTCCGCAGTGAGACCACCCCCGCTGAGCACGGACTGCTCAACCTCGTCGCCGCCGTCGCCAGGGCGCTGACCGGTGGCGACGTCCGTGCGGCGCTGGAGAGCACCGACGGTGACGCGCTGGCGGGTGAGGTCGGGGGTTTGTCCGAGGAGTCCGTCTCGGCGGTGCGTGGCCTGTTGTGGCGCTGTGGGGCCGACCCGGAACCGGTGCCGGGAGTGCAGCTTGCCGGACTCGGCCTGTTGGCCTGATCGGCACCAGGTGGGCGTGATCCCACCCACGTGGTGACAGTAGGGTGGTCTCTCGTGCCCCGACTCGCATTCCTCGGACCGCACGCCACCTTCACCGAGCAGGCATTGCGGTCACTTCCTGAGTCCGTCGGCGCCGAGCTGGTGCCCTGTGCCGGAAGTCCGGCCGTGCTCGCGGCCGTCCGCGACGGCTCCGTCGACGCCGGCTGCGTCCCGATCGAGAACACCGTCGAAGGCGCTGTGCCCGCAGTGCTGGACGGCCTGGTCGCCGACCCGCCGCTCGTGATCGTCAGGGAGGCGCTGGTCGAGGTCCGGTTCGCGCTGATGGCGCGTTCGGGCACGAAGGCAGGCGACATCCGCACCGTGGCCTCCCACACTCATGGCATCGCTCAGACACGCGGGTGGATCGCCGCGAACCTGCCCGACGCCGAGGTGCTCCTGTCCACCTCCACCGCCGAGGCTGCAGCTCAGGTGGCTCGCGGAGAGTTCGATGCGGCCGTAGCCGCCCCGATCGCAGCGGAGCAGCACGGGCTCGAGGTACTCGCCGACGACATCGCCGACAATCCCGGTGCCGTCACCAGGTTCGCGCTGGTCGCGCCCCCTGGCCCACCGCCCGCCCCCACCGGTCGCGACCGCACCACGCTGGCCGCCACCACCCAGAACCGGCCCGGTGCGCTGCTCGGCCTGCTCACCGAGCTGGCCGTCCGGGGCATCGACCTGACCAGGATCGAGTCGCGGCCGATCAAGCACCGGCACGCCGAGTACTGGTTTCACCTCGACTGTTCCGGACACGTCGCCGAGCCGGCCATGGGCGAGGCGCTCGCCGCGCTGCATCGCCGGTGCGACCAGGTCCGCTTCCTCGGCTCCTACCCGAGGGCGGCCAACGGCAACTCCACACCGGCCACCACCTCCCCACCCGGACCCGTGGGGGAGGCGGACCCCGCGGCCTTCGCCGCCGCCGAGAGCTGGCTCGCCGGGCTACGCGCCGGGAGCTTCGGGTGAACCCCGGCCCCCTACGCCTCGTGCTCGTCCGGCACGGGCAGACCGACGCCAACGTCCGCCGCGAGCTCGACTCCGTGCCTCCGGGTGCGCCGCTCAACGATCTCGGCCTGAGCCAGGCCCGAGCGGTGGGGGAGCGCCTCGCGACGCATCCGGTCACCGCCGTGCACGCCTCGCGCGCCACGCGTGCCCAGCAGACGGCCGCCCCGGTTGCCGCCGCGCACGGTCTCGACGTCGTGATCCACGACGGTGTGCACGAAATATTCATCGGCGACCTGGAGGGCCGGTCGGACCAGGAGGCCCGCGAGCAGTTCGACGTCGTCTACGGCGCGTGGTGGAAGGGCGACCTGGACGCGCGCCTGCCTGGCGGCGAGTCGGCCCACGATCTGCGGGCCCGGTACCTGCCGGTCGTCGAGCGGATCACCGACGGCGCCCACGGCGACGTCGTGCTCGTGAGCCATGGTGCGGCGATCCGGCTGGCGGCCGCGGCGCTGCTCGGCGACACGGCGGAGACGTTGTACGTCCCGAACACCGGCCTCGTGGTGCTGGTCCCCGACCCCGCGATGCCCGGGGGCTGGGCGCTGGACCACTGGGACAGCGCCCCGCCCGTGCCCGGCGACGTCACCGCGGGCGGCGCCCCCCGCTGACGCTCTTCGCTCGCCCTCGCTGCGCTCGGTCGGCCCATCGGGAGACGTCACCGTGCGAGGGCGCTGTGACACTGAATCGCTCGCAAGCTCGCTCTTCGCGCAGGCCGGGCAGGTCAGCCCCAGCCGAGTTCGCGCAGCGTCTCCTCGTCGATCCCGAAGTGGTGGGCGACCTCGTGCACCACGGTGACCGCCACCTCGTGCACCACCTCGTCGACGTCGTCGCACACGTCGAGGATCGCGTCGCGGTAGATCGTGATCCGGTCCGGCAGCACCCCGCCGTACGACGAGGTGCGCTCGGTGAGCGCCACACCCTCGTAGAGCCCCAGCAGATCGGGCTCCTCGGGGTTGCGGTCCTCCACCAGCACCACGACGTTGTCCATCGCGGCGGTCAGCTGCGGCGGAATGGAGTCCAGCGCGTCGGCGACCGCTTCCTCGAACCGCCGGCGCGTCATCTCCATCCGGGTGCGGGCCTCACGCCCCCGTGCCGGGCCGAGTGGTCGGCACCGGCGGCGGGGTCGGCGTATCGATCCTCGGTGGGTCCGGCGGGGCCGGCGTATCCACGTCGGGCTGCTCGGATGGCACCTGCGGCTGGCTGACGGGCGGCTGCTCGTCGTTGGGCTCGCCACTGGGTGGCGGCTGCTCATTGGGCGGCCCGTCGATGGGCGGCTCGGCGGGCGCCGTGGTGCTCGGCGCCGGAACTCCGGGACCAGGGGCCTGGGATGCCGGCGGGGCGGGGTTCTCGCCGACCACCACCTCGCCCCGGACCGGACCGGTGACGGGTGCGAAACCGCTGCGGTCGGGCAGCAGGGCGGCCAGGTTGCAGTTGACCTTGCGGGTGCCCGCCTTCCAGGAGTCCTCGGTGAGGTTGTCCCAGTACACGGTGAGCTTCTTGGCCGCGATGACGTCGGCGTTGCCGGCGTACTCGTTGGCGATCCGCCCGCACTCCGGCTGCAGGAACGCGTCCTGGTCGCCCACGGCGGGGAACGCCTCGGGGAACTTCTGGGAGAGGTCGACGATGCCGACCGTCTCCACCGCGTGCGGCCCGGCGCAGTCGACAGGGTCACCGATCGTGCGGCCGTCGATGGCCAGGCAGGTGCCGGGGTCGTGCACCGCGGACTGGTCCGACGTGGCTGCCCGGCCGGCCAGGGGATAGAGCGCACCGGAGCGCGAGGAGCTCTGCAACCCGCAACGCAGCTCGCGGTCGCCCTCGGTCCACTTCGCGGGAGACGGCTTGAGAGCGCCCACCCGGTAACGGCCGTCGGGATCGAACTTCCCGCCCATGTAGTCGAGCACGAGCTGGGTGCACCGCTCGTTGACGAGCTGGCGCCATTGCCGATCGTCGGGCAGCGTGGCCTGGTCGACGAGAGTGACCGAGCCCGCCTGCTCGAAGAGGTGCGGCTGGGCGCAGTCGACGACCTTGGTGTCGGCGGCGTCGGAGCGGGTCCACATCAGGCAGGTGCCCGGGGTGGCAGGCGGCGCCGGCACCTCCACGACGTCTCGCTCGCCCGCGACGCCCGGCAACGCCGCGAGCGTGCCGAGGACGGGCACCGTGGCGCCGGCGAAGGTGTCCAGCGTGGCCACTCCGAACATGGTGAGCGCGCCGATGAGGACGCCCATCACGATCCGGCGCGCCGGCAGCTGCTTCGAGGGCCGGGAGGCGTTCGTCGGGGGCGGTGGCGGCCGATCGGCCGGTGTGGGGGGCGGCCGCCGGTCGGCGGGCACGGGGGGCGGCGGCGGGGGGAAGACGTGGCGCGCGGCGCGCGGGGGAGCGCCGATGCCCGGGGCGGGGACAGCGCGCGGGGGAACGCCTGCGCCCGGGGCGGGGACAGCGGGTCGGCCCGGATTCCACGAAGGTGCGACGCGCGGCCCGCCGTTGGTGCGGGGAGGCGCGGGACGCACGGCGCCGGCGCCATGGTTCGTGGGCCGGTGGGGAGCGGCGAGGAGTCGGTCCATGTCGGGCGTCATCATGCCGTTACCTCTGGTGACACCAAGAGCTCGTAAGGCACTGCGCGACCATCGGTCGTCGGCGTGCTGCGAACGTCAACGTTTGCCGGTGAGCGCGGTCCCGGTACGGTGCGCGCGCAGGGGAGACTGTGAACGGCGGACGAATGCAGCCGAGGGGGATCGCATGTCGACGAATGACAACAGTCCCGGCGGCGATGAGCCCGACGACCGCTCGGAAGAGTCACCCGAGCGACCCACGGGGCGCATGCGCTTCCAGGACGAGTCGACCACTCCCCGCGAACCCACGCTGGCCGAGCGCCGCGCGCGCGAGCAGGCCGCGCGCCGCGAGGAGGAGGCCGAGCGCAAGAAGGCCGAGGAGGCGGAGCGCTCGCGCAAGAAGCGCAAACGCATCCTCATCGGGGCGGGAGCCACGGTCGGGATCGTCGCGCTGATCGCCATCGGCTATCAGGTCGCACAGCCGGACGAGGACGTACAGGCCCGTTGCGTCGACGAGGAGACGAACGTCGTCGTCGACGACGCCAACTGCGCGACGCCGGCGAGCTCCGGCACCAACTACCACGCCGGGGGCGGGATCATCCCGTATCCGATCTTCATCGGCGGCGGCGGTCGCCAGTACCGCTACAACTACGGCGGTAGCGGCAACATCGGCCAACCGGTGAGCGGCGGCACCGCGACGGTGCCGAAGTCCGGCACCCGGATCTCCACGCCGTCCGGGAAGACCGTTGCCGGCACGGGGAGCGGTTCGGTGTCACGCGGCGGCTTCGGTGTCTCGAACCGCGGCTCGAGCGGCTCCTAGGCGGAAACGGACGCACATGGAACGGCGCAGGGGGAAGCCGCGGCCCGACTGGGAGACCACGGTCCGCGACCAGGGGATGGTGTACGGCACGCCCGGCCGCGGTGAGGACGGCGCACCCCGGGCGTACTGGGACGAGTCGGTGCACTACGTCTTCTCGATGGACGAGATCCTCTCCCTCGAGGCCGACGTCGAGGTCATGCACTCGATGTGCCTCGAGGCCGTCGACCACGTCGTCACCACGGAGCGGTTCCGCGACTTCGCGCTGCCCGAGTGGGCGTGGGAGGGCGTCGCGGCGTCGTGGAAGCGCAGCGACCCGCACGTCTACGGCCGGTTCGATCTGCGCTACGACGGCGGCGGCCCGGCCAAGCTGCTGGAGTACAACGCCGACACGCCCACCACGCTGCTCGAGGCGTCGATCCTGCAGTGGAACTGGCTGAAGGACACCCACGAGGGCGACGACCAGTGGAACTCGCTGCACGAGAAGCTCGTGGAGCGCTGGGGCATGATCAAGAGCCGCCTGCCGGCCGACGAGGTGTACTTCACCTGGTCGAGCGGCGACGCGACGGGCGAGGACCATGTCACGGTCGGCTACCTGCAGGAGACGGCCGCGGAGGCGGGTCTGAACACGGTCGGTCTCGCGATCGAGGACATCGGCTGGGATGTCGCGCTCGACCGCTTCGTCGACCTCGAGGAATCGCCGATGGGGGCGGTGTTCAAGCTCTACCCCTGGGAGTGGGTGCTCTCCGACCAGTTCGGCAAGCACGTGCTGCGCAGCCTCCCCGAGACCCTCTGGGTCGAGCCGCTGTGGAAGACGTTGTTGTCGAACAAGGCGCTACTCGCCGTGCTGTGGGAGATGTACCCCGGGCACCCCAACCTGTTGCCGGCATACCTCGACCAGCCGGGCCTTCTCACCGAGTACGTCCGCAAGCCCCGCCTCGGCCGTGAGGGGGCCAACATCTCGATCGTCGCGCCGGGCATGGAACACCAGACGGGTGGCGTGTACGGCGAGGAGGGGTACGTCTACCAGCTCTTCGACCCGCTCCCCGAGTTCGACGGTTTCCGGCCCGCGCTGGGTGCCTGGATCGTCGGCGATTCCGCGGCCGGGCTCGGCATCCGCGAGACCGTCGGTCTGGTGACCGACGACGGGGCCGCGTTCGTCCCGCACCGCATCCCCGAATCCTGACGCTCCCCTGGAGGTTCTCGTGACGCTGGCCCAGATCGATCCGGGGTTCTTCTCGGTGATCGGACGGGGGATCGGCGCGATCCTGCTATATGCCGTGATCGGCGTGCTGCTCATGCTCATCGGTTTCTGGGGTGTGGACATCTCCACGCCGGGCAAGCTCAACCGCCTCGTGCGCGACGGCAAGCCGAACGCGGTGATCATCACCTCCGCCGGCATGGTGAGCATGGCGTTCATCGTGGTGGTCGCGATCTACACGTCCTCCGGCCTGCTGGTCGAGGGCCTGCTCGCATCGCTGATCTTCGGGCTGGTGGGCATCATCGCCCAGGTCGGCGGGGTGCGGCTGCTGGAGTGGATCACGGGCATCGACATCGGTGGGGTGCTGGCGGCCGACCGCATCAGCCCCCAGGCGTACGTGGTGGGTGCCGCGCACCTGGCGCTGGGCCTGGTGGTGGCGGTAGCGATCCTCTGACCCGGCGGTGGTCAGGTCGCCGGGGCGATCTCCTCGGCGAGCTCCCGGTGGAGCGCCACCCGCACCAGCGCCGCGGCGAGCGGCGCGAGCTCCGCGCCCGGTGCGAGCCGGGAGAGCTCATCCGGGTCGGTGGGCAGGCCGAGCCTGCGCGCCCCGTCGAGCACCTTTCCGTCGAGGGCAGGCCGCAGTGACGGCCAGACGTCCTGCGCCTCGCGGCAGAAGATGTCGGCGCCGACCGGTCCGAGCCTGGGGAACGCCGTGAGGGCCGTGCGGACGCGCGCGGGATCGCCCTCAGCTGCGTCACGCAGCCGGCGCAGGTCGCCGCGGTACTCCGACCGCACCTGCTCCGCGCCCTTTCCGAGGGCCGTGGCGGTGCTCTCGTCGTAGCGCTTGTAGCCCGCGCCCCCGAGTGTGTCCACCCGTTGCTTCCAGGATGCGGCGAGCATCTTCTCCGGCGTTCCCATCCCGGCGTCGGCGAGCTCGCGGGCGGCCTTGATGGCGATGTCCGCCCGGATCCGGGTGGAGAGCAGCACCGAGAGGACCAGGAGCCGGTAGAGCGGAGCCGGGGTGTCGTGCAGCCGGATCCCGGCCTCCTCGGCGTAGGTGGTGCCCGCGCGATCGAGCAGCGCGCGGACGGTGGCACGGGCGTCGTTCACGATCCGGGCATACCCCTTGACATGCGGCTACATGCGGCTACGCGAGTGCAACACTCGTCGCATGCCTGGCGACGTGGTGGCCTCCCGCGAGCTGCGGAACGACACGGCAGGCCTGCTGCGCCGGGTCGAGGCCGGAGAGCGGCTGACGATCACGGTCGACGGCAGGGCCGTGGCGGAGCAGGTGCCGCTCCGGCGCGCCCGGCGATCCTGGATCAGGAGTGACGATCTGGTGGCCAGGCTGCACCGTGTCCAGGCCGATCCGGGATTACGCGCCGATCTCGCGCGGCTCGCCGGGGAGACGACGGACGACCTCGGGCCGATCAGGTGAGACGGCTACCGGGCACCGGCGAGTTCATCGCGGCGGAGAGTGCGCGCGGTTGACTCTCGACCATGTCGAGACACGAGGGTCACTGATCGTGGAGAGCTTGCGCGGGATCGGGCAGATGGCCCGGGAGAGCGGCCTCAGCGTCAGTGCCCTGCGGTTCTACGACGGGGCCGGGGTGCTGGTGCCGGCCCACGTCGATCCGCGGACCGGCTACCGCTCCTACGCATCCGAGCAGGTGGTCGTCGCCCGGCTCGTCGCCGTGCTGCGTCGGGTGGGGATGCCGATCGCCGGGATCCGCGAGCTGCTGGCCCGCCGGCACGACCCAGCCGGTGTCGACGAACTGCTGGCTGCACACCTGCACCAGCTGGAGCAAGGGCTCGTCGACGCCCGCCGTGCGCTCTCCTCGGTCCGGTCACTGATCGAGCAGGAGGAGCGACCCATGCCCCCGACCACCGTCACCGTCGCAGGCCCCGAGCTGGCGGCCGCGCTGCACGCCGTCCGGTTCGCCGTCGGCTCGGATCCCGAGCTTCCCGTGCTGGGTGGTGTGCTGCTGGACGTCGCCGCCGACGCCGTGACCCTCGTGGCGACCGACCGGTACCGGCTGGCCATCGCCTCCGTGCCCGTCATCGCGCTCGACGGGCCTGCGGTGGGTGCCGTCGTTCCGGCTCCGTTCTCCGACCGGTTCCCGCAGACAGGGACGGTCGTGATCACCGTGGACGGCGCGACGATCGATGTGCGGGCCGGTGCCGAGGAGCTGACCGGTCACCTGATCCCCGACGCGTTCCCCGACTACCGCCGCCTCGTCCCGGAGCACGACCGGGCCGTGCCGGTCGACGCCTCTCTGCGTGCCGCCCTCGCCGCCGCTCCGACACGGACGCTGCGCCGCGACGCGGACGGCGTGGAGTACGAGGTCGCGGTGCTCAGCCCCGGCCCGGACGGGATCGCCGTCGGCGCCGAAGGGGAGGGCGTCGCCGTGAACCGCGAGTTCCTGCTCGAGGCGCTCGACGCGGGCGGCGAGGGCCAGCTCCTGCTTTTGCTGGACGGTCCGATCAGCCCGCTGGTGGTCCGCTCGCCCCGGTCGGTGTCGCTGCTGATGCCTGTGCGGTCCTGACCGCGGCGGAGCTCGGGCCGGTCTGACCTACTGCACTCCATCTGCGCCTTCCGCGCTCCCGTAGCCAATTGTGCGATGGGTGGGCGCAGTGTCCGTACCCTGGACGTCGTGCAGGCTCCCCGACTGGTCGCGACCGATGTCGACGGCACGCTGCTGGATCCCGATGACCGGGTCTCGCCGCGCTCTGCCGCCGTGATCAGGAAGCTGGTGGCGGACGGGGTCGGCTTCGTACTCGTCACCGGGCGGCCGCCGCGCTGGGTCCCACCGGTCGTGGCGGAGCTCGGGGTCGCGTGTCTCGCGGTATGTGCCAACGGCGGCGTGCTCTACGACGCCGCCGAGGACCGTGTGGTCTGGTCGCGCACCCTCGGCCCGGACGCGCTCGCGCACCTCGCAGAGGTGGTCACGGCGGCCCTGCCGGGGTCCGGGCTGGCCGTCGAGCGGGTCGGGGCCACCGGGTTCGACGAGTCCTCGGCGTTCGTCGCCGAGCCCGAGTACCGCCACGCCTGGCCGGAGTCCGACGCCGCGGTGGTCACGCGGTCGGAGGTGATCTCGAAGCCGGCAGTGAAGATGCTCGTCCGCTGCCCGGGGCTCTCCAGCGACGCCATGGTGGCCGCGCTCGCCCCGGTGGTGGGCGATTCGGCTGATCTCACCTTCTCGCATCCGCGAGGGCTGGTCGAGATTTCGTCACCGAACGTCACAAAGGCCACCGGGCTCGCTGAGGTGGCGCAGCGTCACGCAGTGGATGCGGCTGACGTCATCGCGTTCGGGGACATGCCGAACGACCTGGAGATGCTGCGCTGGGCCGGCCACGGCGTGGCCATGGGAAACGCCCATCCAGCACTGCTGGAGGAGGCGGACGAGATCACCGCGAGCAACCGCGACGACGGGCTGGCGCTGGTGCTCGAGCGCTGGTTCTGAGCACAGGGACGGCAGCGAGGACATTCCGAGGACACCGCACCCGGCTACTCCAGGTGACCGGGCGTAGCATCAGCCTCGGATAGCGCATCGCACCTGTGCATCGGCGGCCCACCCCCGCGCCGCCGTCACACCGCACTGACCCGGCGCGGGCCAGGCCCCGCCACGCCGCACTGGAGGCCCCCGCCCGTGGCCGAGCTCCTCGACCGCCCCGGCCCGACGCGCCCCCCGGCCGTCATCCCCGGGGGCACTGTCGACGTCCCACCCACCGCATTCGAGGTGCGCCTGCTGGAGGCCGTGCAGGACAGCATCGCCACTCCGCCGGTCGTGCGGGTCGCGCGCGGCATGTCGCTGTTCGGCGAGCACGCCGCTGGATGGCTCCTGTTCGGCGCCGTGGGCGCGATGCTCGACCGCCGTCGGCGTCGCGACTGGGTCACCGCCACAGCCGCCGTCGCGCTCGCGCACGGCGCGTCCGTCGGGGTGAAGCGGGTGGTGCGCAGGCCTCGCCCGCAGCACCCTCGGGTGAGGGTGCTCGTCGGCACGCCAAGCAGGCTGAGCTTCCCGTCGGCGCATGCCACGTCCACCACGGCGGCGGCCGTGGTGTTCGGGGCACTGCTACGCAAGCCGCTCGTGGCAGCGCTGGTGCCACCGATGGCACTGTCCCGGATGGTGCTCGGCGTGCATTACCCCACCGACGTCGTGGCGGGGTCCGTGCTAGGCGCCGCGGTGGCGGTCGGCGTCCGGCGTCTGGCGAACCGTTTCACCGCACAGCGTCCCCGGAAGGGAAACCGATGACGAGCACCGACGCGCCGACCGAGCAGCAGGCCGTGCCGCCGCGCACGCCGGTGAGCGTCACCCGCGGCGTGCTCAAGACGATGCGGCCGCGGCAGTGGGTGAAGAACGTCCTGGTGCTCGCGGCGCCGTTCGTCGGCGGCGACCTGTTCACCACGGGCATCGCGATCCACCTGGCGATCGCGTTCGTGGCCTTCTCGATCGCCGCATCGGGCATCTACCTCGTCAACGATGCCAACGATGTGGCCGCCGACCGGGCGCACCCGACCAAGCGCAACCGGCCGATCGCCGCGGGGATCGTGGCTCCCCGGCTCGCGCAGTCGGTGGCCGTCGTGCTGCTGCTGGGCGCGCTGGCGTTGAGCTTCCTGGCCAGCGTGCAGCTGGTGATCGTGCTCGCCGTCTATATCGCGGTGCAGCTGGCGTACTGCTATTACCTCAAGCACCAGCCGGTGCTCGACATCTGCATCGTCGCGTCGGGCTTCCTGCTCAGGGCGATCGCGGGCGGTGCGGCCACCGGCATCGCGCTCTCGCAGTGGTTCCTGCTGGTGGCGGGGTTCGGGTCGCTGTTCATGGTGGCCGGCAAGCGCTACGCGGAGATGATGCTGGCCGAGCGCACCGGCGCCAAGATCCGTAAGTCGCTGGAGAGCTACTCCTCGTCGTACCTGCGCTTCGTCTGGGCACTGTCGGCCACCGTGCTGATCACGACGTACTCCCTGTGGGCCTTCGAGATCCGCGAGGAGCAGCACAACACGGTCTGGTCGGTGATCTCGATCGTGCCGTTCGTGATCGCCGTGCTGCGGTACTCGGTGGACGTCGACTCGGGCAACGGCGGCGAGCCGGAGGAGATCGCGCTCGCCGACCGTGTCCTGCAGGTGCTGGCGCTGCTCTGGGTGGGCACCCTCGTCCTCGCGGTGTACGCCTGAGGCGCCTTCCAGGCACTCGTCGTGAGTGACCGACGTCATACGTGGTTACGGCGAGTCGGCTCGGCCGTCAGGGGGCGGGCCGGCGTGGGTCCGCATGAGCGCGAGGCCGGGAGCAGCGTGTCTGCGGCAGGCCCACAGCGGGCAGGGTGGCGCCCGTCGCTTATGTGGTCGCCGCTACCCTCGGCAGTCGTGAGTTACGCGGGATACGACCTCGTCATCGTCGGATCGGGCTTTTTCGGCCTGACCGTGGCCGAGCGGGTCGCCTCTGAGCTGGACAAGCGCGTCCTGATGCTCGAGCGGCGTTCGCACATCGGTGGAAACGCCTACTCCGAACCCGAGCCGGAGACGGGCATTGAGATCCACCGCTACGGTGCACATCTGTTCCACACGTCGAACGAGCGCGTCTGGGATTACGTCAACCGCTTCACCGACTTCACCGGCTACCAGCACCGCGTGTTCGCACGTGTGGGTGATCAGGTTTACGCGTTCCCGATGAACCTGGCACTGATCAACCAGTTCTTCGGCAAGTCGCACACCCCGGACGAGGCCCGCGCGCTCATCGCCGAGCAGGCCGGTGAGATCGACCCGAAGAACGTGACGAACCTCGAGGAGAAGGCAATCTCGCTGGTCGGGCGGCCGCTCTACGAGGCTTTCGTCAAGGGCTACACGGCGAAGCAATGGCAGACGGATCCCACGCAGCTCGATCCCTCCATCATTACTCGGCTACCGGTGCGCTACACGTTCAACAACCGGTACTTCAACGACACCTACGAGGGCCTGCCGGTCGACGGATACACGGCATGGCTGGAGAAGATGGCCGACCACCCGAACATCGAGGTGCGCCTCGACGTCGACTTCTTCGATGTTCGTGATCAGCTCCCGGCCGGCATCCCGGTGGTCTACACAGGAGCGTTGGACCGTTACTTCGACTACTCCGAGGGCGAGCTCGGCTGGCGCACGCTGGACTTCGAGCAGGAGGTCCTCCACGACACCGGCGATTTCCAAGGCACCTCGGTCATGAACTACAACGACGAGGACGTTCCGTTCACTCGGATCCACGAGTTCCGCCATTTCCACCCGGAGCGGGACTACCCCACGGACAAGACGGTGATCGTGCGGGAGTACTCCCGGTCCGCCGAGTCCGGTGACGAGCCGTACTACCCGATCAACACGCCGGACAACCGGCTCAAGCTGCAGCGCTACCGCGACCTGGCCCGTAAGGAGACCGCCAACGCGAACGTGCTGTTCGGTGGGCGGCTCGGTACGTACAAGTACCTCGACATGCACATGGCGATCGGGTCGGCGCTCACCATGTTCGACAACCGCATCGCTCCTTACTTCACCGACGGCCGGGCTCTTGCCGGCACCGAGAGCACTGAGGACTGACGACGAGCATGCAGGGCCCGAACCGATGACCCAGACGATCGTGACCGCCGAGGAGATCGCCACGCCCAGCGGGGAGGCGAGCGCCAGCAGCCTGCTGCAGCGGGTGATCATGCCGCGCTCCGGTGACCCGATGAGCGTCCGTTCGCTCTACATGGACGAGCGCACCGGGATCCGCCTGACCACCCTGCCCGGGCCGGTCGGAGCGCCGCCTGCCCGGAAGGTGGACCTCACCGGATCGGCGGTGAGCGCGCGGCGGCTACGGGTCGTCTCGCGCACCTCGTTGACGGTGCCGGAGCAGAGCGAGGTGTCGTTCGGGGCCTACTTCAACGCCTTCGCCGCCGGCTACTGGCGGCGCTGGAGCCGGCTCACCGAGGTGCACCTGCGCCTCGAGGTCGAGGGCAGTGGCCGGGTCGACGTCTACCGGACGAAGGCCGACGGCTCGCAGATCTTCGTGCGCGGCATCGTCATCACCGGGCCGAGGCGCCAGGAGTTGGACCTCGACCTGGACCTGCGTCCGTTCGAGGACGGTGGGTGGTACTGGTTCGACCTCACAACCGACACCGACGACCTCACGCTGCACTCGGGCGGGTGGTACGCGGCGGAGAAGGCCGCCGGCCGGGCCGCGGTCACGATCGGCATGCCGACGTTCAACAGGCCCGCCGACTGCGTCGCCACCCTCACCGCGATCGGTGAGGACCCCCTGGTGCTCGAGGCCGTCACCGCGGTGATCCTGGCCGACCAGGGAACGCAGAAGGTGCGCGACGAGCCCGGCTTCGAAGCTGCCGCGGCGGTGCTCGGCGAGAAGCTGCGGATCATCGACCAACCCAACCTCGGTGGGTCCGGCGGTTACGCGCGCGCGATGTACGAGGCGCTCGACACCGACTGCGAGCAGATCCTCTTCATGGACGACGACATCCTGCTCGAACCCGACTCGGTGCTGCGGGCCATCGCGTTCTCGCGCTTCTCCCGCGAGCCGATGCTCGTCGGCGGGCAGATGCTGTCGCTGCAGGCTCGTTCGCAGCTGTCCACCATGGGCGAGGTCGTCGACCGCAACGCCTTCCTCTGGCGCAACGCGCCCGGCACCGAGCCGCACCACGACCTGGCGGAGTACCCGCTCCGCCAGACGCCGTGGCTGCACCGGCGCACGGACGTCGACTACAACGCCTGGTGGATGTGCCTGATCCCGCGTGTGGTGGCCGAGGACCTCGGGATGCCGCTCCCACTGTTCATCAAGTGGGACGACGCCGAGTACGGCCTGCGGGCCCGCGGCCGCGGCTATCGCACGGCCACTGTGCCGGGTATCGCGATCTGGCACATGTCGTTCCTCGAGAAGGACGACACGAGCGACTGGCAGGCCTACTTCCACTACCGCAACCGCTTGGTCGCCGCCGCGCTGCACGGGCCCGACAGCCCCAAGGCGCTGCTGCGCGACACGCTCAAGCGCACGCTGCGCCACCTGTTGCTGATGGAGTACTCGGCGGTCGCGCTCCAGGCGATGGCCCTGCGCGACTTCCTGGCCGGGCCGGAGGCGCTGTTCCCGACGCTGTCGACGGTGCTGGGCGAGGTGCGTGCCGAGCGCGCCAGGTACGACGACGGCAGGCCGCTCGACTCGGCCACCCAGGTGCCGCTGTCGGAGCTCGACGCGCTTGCGGCGCAGGTGTTCCCACCACCGCCCACACGCAAGATCCCGATCGCCAAGGGCCTTGCGCGGAGCGTCCTGCACAACCTGCGGGCTCCGAACCCGGAGCACCAGATGGTGCCCCAGCGCAACATCCCGTCCCGGCAGGCGCAGTGGTTCGTGTTGTCCCAGCTCGACTCGGCCACCGTCTCCACGCCCGACGGACGCGGGGTGACGTTCCGGCGCCGCAACCCGGAGCTGTTCCGCTCGATGATCAAGCACGCGGTGGCACAGCACCGCGAGATCGCCAAGGCGTGGCCGGAGCTTCGCCGGCGCTACCGGGCGGCGTTGCCGGAGCTCACCAGCCGCGATGCGTGGAAGCGCGAGGTCTTCGACCGCTGACCGCAACCGTGGTCCGGACAGCCGGTGGCTGTCCGGACCACGGTGGTCAGGCGCTGGAGGGTGCTGAACGACTCCGCCAGTAGGGCCGAGTCGTTCAGCGCGCTCCTAGTCGTCGAGGCCGTAGAGCCGTGCCCAGTTCGCCCTGCTGGTGAGGTTGACCATCTCCGCGCGGTAGCGTCGCGCGGCCGTGGGGCCTTCCTTCACGAAGCGGCGGAAGGTGCGTGCAGCACGCTTCGTGAGCTGCAGGGCCAGCTCCTTGTCGCGGGTGCGCACCCGGATGCCCTGCTCGGACATGTCCGTGACCACTGCGCGCTCGAAGGTGGAGACGTGCCACCAGTGCGCGTCGCCCGCAGGGACGAACCCGGTGCGGTGCACCGACCGGTCGGTGAGCAGGTACGCGGCGCGCTTGATCCACGTGAGGCGCTCGCTGCCGGGCGGGTTGGCGGCGCGTATGACCTGCAGCTCGCGGAAGTCGTCAGGCACCTCCGAGACCGGGCGCATGGCGGTCTCCTCGTACCGGGCCCGGATCCGCCGGATCTCTGCGGCCGCGGCTGCGGACCCGTCGCGCAGGATCTCGGGGCCGTCGAGGAAGTCCTCAACGGCCTGCAGCAATGTGGCCGAGAGCCCGTACTGCATGCTGATGACGTACTGCGACAGCAGCTGCCCGAGGCGCCTGGTGATGCGCCGTATCGAGAAGTCGGTGTGCAGCGCCGCGGTGATGAGGCCGTTGCGCATGTTGAAGTACCGGTGCCACTCGTCCCAGTCCTTCCACCCGAAGTCGGCGTGCCACACACCCGCTCCGGGCAGGGCGACGGTCGGGAAGCCGTGGGAGCGAGCACGGTAGCCGTACTCGATGTCGTCCCACTGGAAGAACAACGGGAGCGGGTAGCCGATCGTCCGCACGATCTCGGCCGGGATCAGGCACGACCACCAGCCGTTGTACTCGGTGTCGACGCGGCGCTCCTGGTTGATCGGCAGCTGCCGCTCGTCGATCCCCAGCAGGTACGCCTCGCGGAGCGCGCCGGGGACGGGCATGCCGACCTGCAGCAGCTCCGGATCGGCGTACTCGGCGGAGATGTGCAGGTGGGCGGGGTGCAGGAGGTTGAGCATCTGCCCGCCCACGATCGTGGGGTGGCGGGTGTTGGCGGCGAACGCGGTGAGCCGGACGATGATCTCGGGGTCGAGCAGCACGTCGTCGTCCATGAGCAGGACGTCCGAGTGGTCCTCCGGGTCGCCCTTCGTGGCGTCGAACAGCCCGCGGGTGAACCCGCCCGCACCGCCGAGGTTGGGCTGGCGCACGTAGCGCAGCCGCTCGCCGAGCGCCTCGGCGATCTCGGCGAACCGAGGGCGGGACTCCAGTGGGTCACTGCCCTGGTCGACGACCTGCACGGCGCCCACGCAGCTCAGGGCCTGCGGGTCGGAGGCCATGGCCGTGAGCGTGTTGAGGCAGTCCTCCACCCGGTTGTACGTGCAGATCACGACGTCGGTGCGGAGACCGGGACGGGTGTCGGGAACGGTCCACCGGACGTCCGACACCGTCAGCTGACCGGTCTCGGTGGTGAGCTCCAGCCACATGCCGCCGCCGTCGATGAACCGGTCGACGGGCCCCGTCAGCCGGATCGTGTGCTCGTCGGCGTCCAGGACCTCCTGGGCCTCGACGATGCGCCACACCTTGTTGGTGTCGGAGGCCATCAGGCGCACCCGGCCCGTGCCGCTGACGACGGCCTGGACCTCGATCTCGCGGACGTCCGTCCACCGCTGCCAGTAGGTGGCGTGGAGCCGGCCGAAGTAGGTGTTGGTGCTGACCCGGGTGTTCGGTTCGAGCGTGACGCGGGTGCGCTCGCGACGGGCGGCGCCCTTCTCGACGACCGAGTACAGGTCCTCCGGGACCCGGGCCGAGGGACCGAAGAACAGTCCGCGCTGGGCGACGAGGCGTGACCGTAGACCGTTGGCCGTCGACTCCGGTTCCGCGTGCTCGGCGTCGGGGCGCGGTGGCACCGCCGTGTCCGTGATTTCCGGTATCCGAAGCATGGAGTCGGCCGTCCTCGTCCTCGGTCGGGGGCGTAGCTGGTGGGCTCATTGTGGAGCAAGCGGAGGGCCGGACCCGACGGGGGTCAGCCCACAGGATCGAGTCCGGGCACCCGAGCGTGGCCGTCGCGCTCCCATCCCGCCACCGTGCGGTCGGTGATGACGGGAGCAGGCCTGGCCAGCGGTTCCTCGATATTCCACCGGTAGAGCTGCGCGGCGTCGCGGGTGGGATCGCCTTGCAGGTAGGTGGGCATCCGCTGCTCGGTGACGTTGAGCCGGGGTGCCGCGAAAGGACCGCCGAAACCAGCCGAATAGGTGATTCCGGCGGACGGATCGGACGCGGGCGGCCCGACGCGCCACTGCGCGAGCCCGGCAGTGCCCAGTGGCAACGGTTCGGGGGTGAGGCAGGGGAAGAGGAACGCGATCGGCCAGTCGAGGATCGCGCTGGTGCCCGGCGGCAGGACGTCGGTCATCGGGGTGAGCCGGGGCACCCGCGGGAGCGACGCGACGGCAGGAGATCGCGGGCCCGCGTTGGGTGCGTTCACAGCGAGTCGCACCGTGTCGGCCGCGGGCGGCGCCATCTGGCGGTGGTCGGTCGGGCCGAGGCTGTCGGCGGTGACGGGGCGACCCTCGATTACCCGGTCGCCCACCCCGAACTCGACGGTGAGCACGTCGCCCGGCTGGGTCTCGCCCGAGGTCGTGACGACGACGGGGAGGGCGCCGGAACGCTGTTGCGGATCGAGCCGGAACCAGGCCGTGGTCATCCGGCCGGCGACAGCGACGCCCGGCATCGTGCTCCCCCCGACGTCGACGGGCAGGGTGCGGCCGGTCGGTGAGCCGGTGGCGATCGGCAGCAGCCCGTCCACGGGGTCGGTCTCGACGGACAGCAGCCGCTGCAGCCCGCAGGGTTCGCCGCGCAGCGTGGCGAGGCTGTCGGAGGCGAGCGTGTAACTGTCGCGGTGCGCCACGGCCACCCGGACGAAGCTCAGCACCTGCAGCGCCAGCACGGCCACGAGGAGGACCGCGACCAGCGGCGTGGGACCGGGCACCCAGCGGGGCACGGCGACAGCGGCGGCCCCGCCGGCGCGCAGCCACGCCGACCGCACGATCAGCACGCCCACACCCACTCCGCCTGCGATGAGGGCGATGGTGGCCACCGGGATGTTCGCGATCTGTGGGGGCGTGGTGGAGAAGCTCGGCGTGAACCAGTTGCTCGCGTACGGCCAGATGTTGTAGCCGGCCAGCACCAACGCCCCGACCACCGTCACCGCACCGAGCGCGGGGAGCATCCGGTGTGGCTGCTCACGCAGGCCGACCGGGCGTTGCACCAGCAGTCCTCGCGGCACCCACGCCTGCGCAGCGGATGGGCGCTCCACGTTCGCTTGCCGCGGCGCTGCCGCCGACCACGCCACCATCCCGAGCACCAGCACGGCGGCCCCGTAGCCGGCCAGGTCGCCGAAGTGCTGGGTCCACTTCGTCGGGCTGGCGGTCAGCGTGGTCAGGGAGAGCAGGAAGCCGAGTACCAGTCGCCGCGCCGGGCCGGCGGCGATGCCGGTGCGCGTTCCCCGCAGCGCCAACAGCACACCCGCGGCTGCGAGCAGCGTGAGGAGCACCGCGGCGCGCCGCCCGATCGAGCCCTCGAACGAGCCAGGTGCCAGCAGGTTGGAGTAGCGCTCGTACTCCTGGTACCACGGCATCCCGCCGCCGATCAGCGTGCGGACCCTCGTGGCCTCGAGCATTCCGGCGAGGCTCTGGTCGGTCACCATCAGCAGCACCGCGGCGGCCGGAGCCGCCACGATCGCGGTGAGCACAGGCAGGACGTGCAGGTCGCGGCGGGCGCGCAGCAGCCGCAGCACGGGCAGAGCGCCGGCGAGGAACGGCGTGAACGCCATCAGCCCTGCGGGCGTCACCGCGGTGGTGACGCCGGCGAGCAGGAGGCCGACGACGAGCGGCGTGATCCTGCGGCAGGCCACCGCACGTTCGACGGCCAGGAACGCTCCGAGCGAGCCGACGGCGACCCAGGGCTCCGGGCGCAGCCCGAGGTTGAGCGGCACCCACCAGGTGGCGAGGGCCAGCGCGGCGAGCCACGGCGCGGCTCGGCCGGCGGCGAAGCGGCCCAGGCGAGGGAGCACGAGCCGGGAGAGGAGCCACCAGCACAGCAGCCCGAGCAGGACCGACGGCAGCCGCATCCACAACGTGGAGGGCGAGATGAGCGACCAGCCGTAATAGACGTCGTAGAACCAGCTGAACGGGGCCTCCGGCGCGTTCAGCCAGCGGTAGACGTTGCCGATGAACCCGTTGCTCCCGATGCTGCGGACGATGCCCGCGATGTAGCCGTCGTCCACGGTGATCGCGCCCACGAGCCACCACACCCCGAACACCGCGACGACCACGGCGTCGACCGGGCGCGGTCGCCACCAGCGTCGGGGGAGCAACCGCACCGGCGGGGTGACCGCACGGTCGGCGCGGCGCAGCGCCACGAGCATGCCGATCAGTGCGAGCACGCACACCACGGCCAGCGCGGCCTTGATCGCGGTGATGGTGGTCTGGAAGCGGGTGTCGGTGCGCAGCGACAGCGTGACGCCGGACTGCACGTCGCTGAATGCGCCGGCCACGTCGGGTCGCACGTCGCCGGTGCGGGTGAGCGCCGGGGTGCCGTCGACCAGCACCTCGGTGCGCTCCGGGTCGGAGTGGACGGTGAGGGTGCACGCGCCCGGTGGGAGCGGCACCGCACCGAGATCCACGCCCGCGCTCATGACCCGCACCTCGTCGCCGGACGCGGTGAGACGCAGGCCGTACAGCGGCTCGGCCGTGGAGTCGGGTCGCGGAGGCACGGTGGAGAGCAGCTCCCGGCTCACCCGGGGGCCGCCGGGGCCACCGTCGACGCGCGCCACGGCGCAGCTCGCCGTGGCGGTGAGGTCGACCGGCTGGTACGGCATGAGCGGGATCGCGGCAGGCCCGTCCGATGCCGTCCAGCTGTAGCGGACGTCGGGTTGGTGCACCGGCGCGAACGGGAACGCCACAGCGGCCAGCACGGTGATCAGTCCCAGGATGAACACGGCGCGGCGCGGCCCGCGCGATGTGCGCAAGGGTGGGGTCACGTCATGACTGCCACGACCGCCGGGCTGCGGTTTCCGAGGACTGTCCGGCTCGGGCGGTGTCACCGACCGTGCGGGCGTGAGCACTCGGGCAGCCTATGGGCAGCCGGTCACCGTCCCGGGCAGGGGGATGCCGGGTCACCCTTGCGGGGCAGGGCCGGTCCCGGTGGCCGTGGACGCGCCCGAAACGGTGCGTGTCGTTTCCGTCACGGTGTAGGCGGAACGGGCAAGCGGCGTGCTGAACGCGTAGACCTGGATGTGCGGGTCGGCCCCACCCACCACGGCCAGCTGTTGCACGCCCTGGGTGCGTGGCACCTGCGCGAACGCGCCGCCGCGGGACGGCACCCAGGTGCCGTCCGCGAAGCCCGAGAGCGCGCCCCCGTCGCCCCACAGCACGGCGTACTCGGGCGCCTCGGTGATGCCGTCGACCATCGCGGGCTGGCGCTGGCACGGATACGCGAACGCGAGCGGCCACGCCAGGGCCACCGGTGCGTCGGCCGGCAGGTAGTCCGACAGCACCGTCGGCTGCTGGACAGCCGGGGCGCTGAAGGCCACGAAGCCGTTGACCATCCCGGTCGCGTCGACCGCCTCGAGCCGCACCACGTCGGCCTCCGGCGGCGGCGCCAAGACGAACGTGCGCCACGAGGACTCGGTCGCGGTGTCGGTGAGCTCCTGCTCGCCGACCCGTGTGACCTCTGCTCCGGAGCTGCGGCCGTACACCGCGGTGAGGCTGTTGCCCTCCTCGAGCCTCCCTGCCGCCAGCACGGTGGTCGCGGCACCGCCCTCGAGCCCGGAGGGGAGCGAGTACCAGGAGGTGGTCATGTCTCCGAAGTTGCGCTCGGCGCCGTGGCCGTTGCGGAAGAGGAGACTGCCCCAGATCTCCGCGCCGGCGGGCCCTTGTGGCGGGTCCCCGATGTAGAAGCCGCCGCCGGACTCGAAGCCGTTGGGGGGTGGGGGTGCCGGCAGTCCGGCCGCGACCGGCAGCGTCGACGCCGTCGAGGGGTCGAGCACACGCACGGCGCCTGCCGCCCCGCAGTGCTCGCCTGCGGGGTCGGCGAGGCCCTGCGCCCAGATGGACTCCCGGGGGACGCCCATCACGGCGGCCTCGCCGAACGTGCCGACGGTGTAGACGGTGGTGCCGAACAGGGAGATCAGCACGACGGCAGGTACCGCGCGCAGCACCCCGAGCCGGACGTCGCCTCTGCCGAGCAGGCGCGCGGCCAGCCCGCCGATCAGCGCCGCGACGATCATGACCGATGCCCAGAGCAGAGGACGGTCGAACGAGATGTTCTTCACGGCGGGCGGCAGCTCCGGCCGGTGGGCACCCTCGAGCCAGGCGTACGCCCACTGGTTCGGGCCGTGCCAGGCCAGCGTGATCGTGACGACGAACGTGGCGGCCGCCGCGACCATCACCCCGATCGACAGCCTCGCACCCTGCAACACCCGCCGTGTGAGCGGCACCGCCATCACCAGGAACAGCGCCAGGAACACCGAACCGACGCCGGCGAGCGCACCGAAGTGGTGGGTCCACTTCGACGGGGTGAGCCACAGCGCGGCGAATGCGAGCGCGGTGGTGGAGGCGGACAGCCACAGTGGTGTCGGCACTGTGACCCGGCGGGCGCGGGCCGCGACGGCGAGCACCGCGAACCAGGCGAGCGCGACGATGCACACCAGCACGGCGGCCCGCTTGGCGTAGTTGCCCATCGCGATCTGCGAGAAGAGGAAGGTGTAGCGCTGGATCTCGGTGGTCCAGTTCTCCTGTCCCTGCAGCGACAGGAAGATCGTCTGCCCGCGGATGAAGTCCCGCAGCCCACCGTCGGCAAAGGCCAGCAACGGGGCGACCATGCCGCCCGCGGCCACGGCCAGGACACGCAGGGCCGTGCCGATGCGGTCGCCCGCCACCCGGACGACCGGCCAGAGCAGCGGCAGCCCCGCGATCAGCGGGGCGAGGAGGGTGAACCCGGTGGGGTGGGTCGCGAAGCCGAGCCCGGCCAATGCGAAGGCGAGCCAGGCGAACCAGAGCCGGCGCCTGCGGCTCGCGGCGAGCACGGCGAGCATCGTGGCCGCGCCGCACAGCGCCACGACCGTCTCAGGGCGCACGCCCATGTCCTGCGGCACCCACCACGACAGGAACGTCACCGCGAGCACCGCGTGGGCGATCATCCGCACCCCGCGCCGGTGCGGTGCCCAGTCGTTCATCGCGGCTATGACGAACCGCCGCAGCGCGAACCACGTGAGGATCCCGAACACCGCGGCCGGGATGCGCTGCATCACCGGCGCGTTGCCCGCGAACTGCTGCCACCAGCCCAGCGACTGGTAGAACCAGGTGAACGGGGTGAAGTTCTGGTCGTAGAGCTGGAAGTAGTTGCCGACGTCGCCGGACAGCACCGAGTTGCGGGCCATCGCCGCGTAGTAGCCGTCGTCGTCGGTGGCCGGGGCCACGAACATCCAGAAGACGATCACCGCGGGCACCAGGAAGTCCACGATCCGCGGCCATCCCAGCCGCCACACGCGCGGGACCCGCGGAGTCATCCGGTCCAGTCGCAGCAGCAGCACGGCGGTGACGAGCAGGGCCGCGATCAGTGTCCAGATCAGCGCGCTCTTGACGGCGGTGGGGCTGCTGGTGAACTCGTCGTCCGCCCGCATCGAGACGGTGAGCCCGCCGGAGGGCAGGACTGTCGCGTCGGTGGCGAGCACGTCGACGTCGGGCAGTTCCTCAGCGGGGGTGCGTACGAGCTCGGTGCCGTCGCGGCTGATGGTGAGCTCGGCGTTGTCCCTGTGGGCGAAGGACGAGAGGTCCGGGGCGTCCGGGTCGGCGGGGTCGGGGTCGTCCCGGACGAAGGCGGGGAGCCCCCGGCTGTCACCGGCGAGCCGGTACTCGCACGGGCCTGCAGGCAGCGGGTCGTCCAGCAGGAGCCGGTCGAACGCGCCCACCCGCACGCGGCCATCGCGAACGGTCACGATCATCCCGGTGGTGCCGGCCACCGGTGACTCCGGCGCAGCGGTCGACAGCACGACCCCGCCGCCTGCCTCAGCGGCGCGCACGGCGTCGCAGCTGAACCGCACGTCGAGGGTCAGCGGCCGGTACGCCGTGAGCGAGAGCAGCGTCGACTCGGGGTGCGTCGGGTCGATGGGCCAGCTCACCATGGGCTCGGAGACGGAGACCGGAGCGAACGGCAATAGTGCCGCGCACACGACGGCCACGAGCGCGGCGAGGCCGGCGAGAACGGCGGTGCCCCGTCCCCTGCGGGGGGCGGGCTGCGGGGGACCGGAGGGGCCGGCGTGGTCGGCCGCCTCTCCGGCCGGCGCCGTGTCGTCCTGCCGGACGGCGCCGGACACGTCAGTCACAGCCGCATGCTGTCAGGGACGCCCCCATGAACACGAACGGGGCTGATTGCGGGGAAGCCACGTTCTGGCAACAAGATGCACACGAAGGTGGCGCATCCAGGGCATTGGACGGCGCCCGAACGGGTGGTGAACGGCCATGGCTGCTGTTCTGACGATCTGTACGGACCGACCGGGCCCCGCCCGGTTGGATGATTGACGCCTCTACAGTTCCGGCGTGGTTGATCTCCTGCCGGACGCGGTGCGTGCCCGGTTCACGCGTCGTCGCCCGGATGGTGCCCCCTCCGGTCACCGGATCGGGCCAGGGGGACGTGAGCGGCCCGCCTCACCGGCGCAGCCACCCCTGACCGGCCCAACCGACGCCTCGACCGCTGCCGGTGACCCGAGCCTGAACCCGCAACACGACACTGAACGTTGCATAATCGGGCCCCCTGACGACTTCGAGCGGAAGGTTCCGGTCCTGGCCAGCGCACCCGGCACCCGTTTTCGGTCTGTCGGGCTCGTCGTCCTCGGGATCGTGGCGTCCGGCCTGCTCCTCAACGTCTATCTCGCGATCGTCGCGCGCAGTCTCACAGCGGCCGAGTACGCGTACTTCGGCGCCTTCTGGTCGCTCGCGCAGGTGGCCGGGTTCGGGATGTTCCTGTCCATCGAGCAGGAGACCGCCCGCCTGCTGCAGACGCCCGGCAGGCCGCTCGGTGTGCTCCGCGCCGTCCTGCTCACGGCAGCGACCATGGCGGTCGCCATGCTCGCGGTGGTCGCGCTCGGCTGGCCGGTGTTGTCGAGGGCATTCGGCGGCCAGGCCGTCACCGTTGTGGCGATGGGCGTGCTGTGCCTGGTGTCGGCCGGTCAGTTCGTGGTGCGCGGCGCGCTCATCGGGATGGACCGGATGGGCCGGCACGCGGCGATCATGCTCCTCGACTCCGCCCTGCGGGTCGGCCTGGCCGCGCTCGTCGCGTCGCTGATCGCCACCCCGGGCAGCCCTGCCTTCGCATGGACGCTGGTGGTGGCCATCGGGCTGGCGCACGCCCCGCAGCTGCTCTCCCTGCTGCGCCGCCGTACCCGTGCCGCCACCGAACCCGACCCTGCCGCCGGCTGGCTCACCCCCCGGACGATCTGGGCCGCGGTCGCGCCGCTGCTGATGGGATCGCTCTGCGCGCAGCTGCTGCTCAACGGGCCGCCGGTGCTCGTTCCGGTGCTCGCACAGAATCAGGTTGACGTCACGCGCGCCGGCCAGTTCCTGGCGGCGTTCACGCTCGCCCGGATCCCGTTGTTCCTCGTGGTGCCGCTGCAGACCGCGTTGCTGCCGATGTTCACCTCGATCCTGCACTCGGGCGACCGCGCCGCGCTCCACCGCCTGGTCCGGCGGCTCTCGCTGGGGTTGCTCGTGCTGGCCGCAGCCGCTTTCGGGCTCGGGTACCTGCTCGGGCCGTGGCTCGTCCAGCTGATCTTCGGTGCCTCGTACGTCCTGCCCGGATCACACATCGCCCTGCTCGCCGTGGGGGTCGCGACCTACATCGGGCTGGTTCTCGTCACGCAGGTGCTCGTCGCGTCCGTGCGACACAAGCTGGTGGCGTGGAGCTGGCTGTCCGGGCTGCTCGTCGCCGGGGTGGTGCTCGCACTGGTGCCGGACCTGCTGTTGCGTGCCGAACTGGCCTTCCTGCTCGGTTCCCTCGTGGGGTGGCTCGTGGCCACCGCGCTGGTGCTGAGCGGCCGACGGGAACGGGAGCTGCAGAGTGTCGCCTGAGGAGCAGCATCGAGACCGTCCAGGTCGCCGTGTCGGCATGCGCCGCGACGACCTCGTCATCGCGCTGACCTACTACGCCCCGTACGTCTCGGGCCTCACGAACATGGCGCGGGACATCGCCGAGGGCCTCGCCGCCCGCGGCAAGCGGGTCACCGTGGTCACCAGCCGCTACGACACGTCGCTGCCGCGCGAGGAGGAGATCAACGGGGTGCGCGTGCTGCGTGCCCCGGTGCTCGCCCGGCTCGGCCGCGGAGTGATCAGCCCGCAGTTCGTGCGCCTGGCCCGTGCCGCGATGGGGAGAGCCGCGGTGGGCTCGCTCCAGCTGCCCATGCTGGAGGCCGGGGCGATCGCCGCCGGGATGCGCACCCCGATCGTGTCGACCTACCACTGCGACGTGACGTTGCCGCCTGGTCTCGTCAACACCGCGCAGCGGCTCGTCGTCGACGCGTCGAACCGGCTCGCGATGTCCCGGTCGGCCGTCGTGACCGTCACCAGCGAGGACTACGCCCGGAACAGCCGCATGTGGCCGTCGATCGAGCCGTCGATGGTCGTCGTCCCGCCACCGTGCTCACCGCCGCCCACGGGCGAGCCGAGCTACCGCGAGACCGACGGGCTGCACGTCGGCTTCCTGGGCCGGATCGTGCGGGAGAAGGGCCTCGAGTACCTGGTCCGCGGTTTCCGCGCGCTACCCGATCCCGACGCCCGCCTGCTGATCGGTGGCGACTTCACCCACGTCGCGGGTGGCAGCGTCGTCGACCAGGTGCGGGAGGCGATCGGCGACGACCACCGGATCCGGCTGATGGGGTTCGTCCCCGAGCAGCGGATCGGTGACTTCTACGCGTCGCTGGACGTCTTCACGCTGCCGTCGGTCAACGCCTTCGAGGCGTTCGGCATCGTGCAGGCCGTCGCGATGCTGGCCGGTGTCCCCGTGCTCTCCAGCGACATCCCCGGCGTCCGGCAGCCGGTGGCGCAGACCGGTTTCGGTACCGTCGTCCCGCCCGGAGACGCCGCGGCGATCACCCGCGCGCTGCGTGCCTTCCAGGCCAACCCGCCCGACCGGGCGTCAGGGGCGGCACAGGCACACCGCGCGTTCTCGGTCTCCGCAGTGCTCGACGGCTACGAGGTCCTGATCGACAAGGCGGCACACCACCTCAGGAGCACCCGATGAGCACGGAGTTCGAGCCAGTCGCCGGCTCACCCGACCACTACGACGCGGACTACTACGACAACAACGGCCAGGCAGGCGACCGGCCTGCGCTGCGTTGGTACGTCCGGATGGTCCGGCGCTACGTCGGCCAGGGCCCCTACCTCGACTTCGGCTGCGGCACCGGTCACCTGCTGCGCAGGCTCGCCGCGCACGGACCGGCGTCCGGCTTCGAGATCTCGCCCTACTCGGCCCGCATGGCCAGGGAGACCGCGCCGGGCTGCGACGTGCACACCACGCTCGACGCGATCCCGGGCGGCGCCTTCCGCGGCCTCACGGCCGTTCATGTGCTGGAGCACCTCGACGACGAGACGGTCGCGGCGGTGCTCGCATGCTGGCGGCGGGTGCTGGTGCCGGGCGGGCGGGCGCTGGTCGTCATGCCGGACCCTGCCGGCAAGGGCCGTGCGCTGGCCGGTGACGGCTGGAACGGTTACCGCGACCCCACGCACGTCAACCTCAAGCCCCACGGCGAGTGGCGCACGGTACTCGCCGACGCGGGCTTCACCGTGGTTCGCGAGGGCAGCGACGGGCTGTGGAACGTGCCGTACGGCAAGCTCCCGAAGCTCGTCGACGCGGGGCTGCACGCCGTTCCGGCGCTCGCACAGTTCCTGGCCGGACGCCTGTTCCTCCGCCCGGGCTCCGGCGAATCGTCCGTATTCGTCCTGAAGGCTCCCGCTTCATCCTGACCCGGACGTTCCCCTCCCAGTGGTGCCCGGCACCATGATGATGTCCGCTTTCGGCGAGCGTCGGGCATCTGGGCGCGTGGGGGGAGTCCGGGTGAGCGAGCTTGCGAGCGAATCAGTGACACAGCGCCCGCGCGCTGTAACGGCATGTCCTGGGCCGGCCGAGCGCAGCGAGGGCGAGCGATGAGCGAGCTTGCGAGCGAATCAGTGTCACAGCGCCTTCGCGAAGCGCCGGCCGAGCGCAGCGAGGGCGAGCGATGAGCGCGGTCCTGCAGGCAGGCCCAGCGGCGGCCGAACCGCGCCCCACGCCGATTCCCTCCTCCCGATCCCCGTGGACGATCGCGCTGTTCGGGCTGACGTTGCTGGTCTTCGCCACGCTGATCTGGCACCGCCGCTGGATGAGCGACGACGGTCTGATCGTCCTGCGGACCGTGCGTCAGCTGGTCGCGGGCGAGGGCCCGGTCTTCAACGTCGGCGAGCGTGTCGAGGCGAACACCTCCACGCTGTGGACCGCGCTCCTGGCGATCCCGGGGCTGCTGCCCTGGCTGTCGCTCAACTGGGCGGCGGTGGTCCTCGGGCTGCTGCTGTCGGTCGCCGGCGTCGGCTTCGGACTCGACGCATCGCGGAGGCTCTTCGCAGGCCGACGGCTGATGATCCCGTTCGGGGCACTCGTCGTGGTCTCCCTGCCGCCGTTCTGGGACTTCGGCACGTCAGGGCTGGAGACCGGCCTGATCGTCGGGTGGCTCGGTTTCACGTGGTGGTTGCTCGTCGGACGCCTCGTCGCCGCACGCACCGGAAACGCGGGCCGGGCGTGGCCGCTCGCTCTCGTGCTCGGGCTCGCGCCGCTCGTGCGCCCCGACCTCGCGTTGTTCGGGCTGCTCGTGGCGGTCGCGCTGGTGGCGCTGGAGATCCGGCGAGGGTGGCGTCGCCTCGTCGGGCTCGGTGCGGTGGCTGTCGCGGTGCCGTTGGTCTACGAGGTGTTCCGGGCCGGCTTCTACGGGCTGCTGGTGCCGTCCACGGCGCTGGCCAAGGAAGCGAGCGTGGCGCGCTGGCAGCAGGGCGTGTACTACCTGCTCGACCTGATCGAGCCGTATCGCCTGTGGATCCCGCTGCTGGTGCTGCTCGTCGGTGTGGTGGCGGTTCTGTACGGGCGCCGGGGTGCCGCCCCGCGGCCCTCGGGCTGGATGCGCCTCGCCACCGTCCTGGTGCTGGCCGTGCCCGTGCTGGGCGCTGCGCTGCTCGCCCTTTACGTCACCAGGGTGGGTGGCGACTTCATGCACGGCCGGATGCTGCTCCCCGCCCTGTTCTGCCTGGTGCTGCCGGTCATGGCGGTGCCGTTCACCCGGTGGACAGTGCTCCCCGCGGTCGGGATGGCGGTGTGGGCGCTCGCCTGTGTGCTGGGCATGCGGCCCGCCTACGACACGCTCGGTCCCAACTGGATCGCCAACGAACGCCTCTACTACGTGGTCCTGGTCGGCAAGCCCAACCCCGTGACCAGCGAGGACTTCCTCGGCCACCCCGTGGCACCCGAGGGGGTGGCAGCCCTTCGCGATGCGCCTGCGCCATCGCTGGCAGTGGCCGGGCCGGGTGACGACGGGCTCCGCTGGTGGTTGTTCCCGAAGCCGGCGGACCACGCCCGCGACACGATCGTCTGGCTGAACCTCGGCGTCACGGGCGAGCTCGCGCCACTGTCCACCACGGTGCTCGACGGCGTCGGACTCACCAACCCGCTCGCCGCGCACGCCACCGGCGTGCCGGACGGGCGCATCGGCCACGACAAGGACCTGCCGCCCGAGTGGTTCCTCGCCGACAGCGGCGTCACCGGCGACACCGGGTTCGTCGACCCCGGCGGTGTCGCCGCGGCCCGCGCCGCGCTCGCGTGTCCGCGCACGCAGGAGCTGCTCGACTCGGTGCGGGCTCCGCTCACCGCGCAGCGGTTCTGGGACAACCTGACCGGGGCATGGGAGCGCACGTCCTACCGGTACCCGCGCGACCCGCGCGCGGCTGCGGAGTGCCGCACCGCCGAATGACGCTGCCAGTCGGGGCGGCGCGAGGCATGATCAGGGCATGACTCTGCCGCTGTCTCCCGACGAGCTCCTCAGCACCACGCGCTCCGTTCGTAAGCGCCTCGATCTGGACCGACCGGTGCCGATCGAGATCATCCGGGAGTGCCTAGAGGTCGCCGTCCAGGCTCCCACCGGAGGCAACCGGCAGAGCTGGCACTGGATGGTCGTCACCGACCCCGGGCTCCGGGCCGAGATCGGCAAGTACTACCGGCAGGAGTTCGACCGCTACCGCAACTCCCCGACCTACGGCGGCAACACTTCTGACCACAGCGAGGAACGGCGTGCTGTGCAGTCCCGCGTGACGAGCTCCGCGGAGTACCTCGCAGAGCGGATGGGCGATGTTCCGGTGCATGTGATCGCTTGCATCGAGGCGGGACAGGAGTTGCCGGCGAGCAACCAAGCAGGCCTGTGGGGTTCGCTGCTCCCTGCCGCCTGGAGCTTCCAGCTCGCCGCCCGCGCCCGTGGGCTCGGCAGCGCCTGGACCACCTTGCATCTGCGCTACGAGAAGGAGATCTCCGAGCTGTTGGGGATCCCGGCGAACGTGCGGCAGGGCGTCCTCCTGCCCACCGCCTACTACACCGGTGACACGTTCAAGGCGGCGACACGCGAGCCGCTCGATACCGTTCTGCACATGGACCGGTGGTAGCGGACAGTGGTCACTGGTTGCACTGTGTGCTGAACGAGGGGCCGCACGGCCACCCGGTCGGCCCTACGACACGCCAGCACGCAGTGACAGCCCTGGCCATCCCGGTACGTTCTGGCTGGTAGGCGAACCGCGGTAGGGAAAGGCCTCGTTTTCCGTGCGTGACGAGAGCAGGTCAGCGGGTCACCACCCCGTCCGGTAGTCGCGGTGTTCTCACCGGCGAGCTCAAGGGCCTGACGGGGCTGCGGATCGTCGCAGCGGTCTGGGTCGTGCTGTTCCACTTCCATTTCACCCCGCTGCCGGGGGTGGCCGAGGTCGCGGCGACGCTCGGGCCGTTGGTCACAGCGGGCGCCCTCGGTGTCGACCTGTTCTTCGTCCTCAGCGGGTTCGTGATCACCTACACGTATATGGACAAGTTGGGGCCGGCACTGCGCATCGGCGCCACCGCGCGGTTCGTCTGGGCGCGGGCCTGCCGCATCTGGCCCGTGTACGCGGTGGTGTTCCACCTGTTCGGCTTGTGGCTGATGGCCCGCATGGTCTTCGGCTCGGACTCCGAGATCGCGTTCCAGGCCGTGCAGCCCGAGCTCGGCGTCGGGCAGTACATCCAGCAGCTGTTCATGGTTCAGCTCTGGGACAACGCGTTCTTCGACGGGGCGTCCTGGGTGGGTTCCACCTGGTCCATCAGCGCCGAGTGGCTGGCCTACCTGCTCTTCCCGATCGGCGTGCTCGTGCTCTTCCGGCTGCGCAACCTCCCCGCCGTGGTGCTCGGCGTCGCAGCCGTGGCCCTGATGGCCCCGATCGCGTGGGCGTACCTCTCCACCGGCAGCCCGTACTACCCGTGGAGCTGGGTGGTGCGCATCCTCTGCGGGTTCAGCGCGGGGGCGCTGATGTACCTGGCAGTCCGACGGACGCGCCGGACGTCGTCGAAGGCGCGGCGCAGCGCGTCGACCTTCGCGGTGGTACTGCCGCTGATGATCGTGGGAGGGCTACTGCTCGGTGAGCTGATCGGTCCCGGCCGGGGCGGCGCGGTGATCTTGCTGTTCCCGCTGCTGGTCGCCGCGATGGCCCTGGCGGACCGGGGCCCGGCGTTGGTGCTGTCGGCCCCGTGGGCCGTCTACGGCGGCCGCATCTCCTACAGCCTCTACCTCGTGCACATTCCGATGTTCGAGATCTACTGGCTGGCACTGCGGAAGTTCTCGTTGCTCGGACCGGACACCGTCCTCGCCTACGTCGTCGGGGTGCTCGTGTTCGTCTCGACCGTCGGAGTGGCGGCGCTCGCCTACCACGCGGTGGAGGAGCCCGCGCGGCGGCGGATGCGCAAGCTGGTGCCTGCTGAGGTGGCATCGGCGTCGAAGGCCCCTCGCCATCGTGCCGTCGGTGGGTCCGCCGCCGGCTGGCCCAGCGTGGGCCACCAGACGGCTACCGCCGCCCGCATCGCGGCCGCGCGCCGCACACTCGCCGCCCGCACGAACAGCGAGATCCGCCCCACCCAGAAGGCGGCCGAGTCAGCCGAGTTCGCCGTTCCGCGCCGACCCGCCCTGGGCACCCGGAACGGGGTGCTGGCCGCCGCGTTGATCAACGCCCAGCGGCGGGCGCCGGCGAACGTCGACGACTACGAGCGTGCCCTCTACGTGCGCGGGGGATACCTGAACGCGGGGGGCTGAGCAGCCGGCCTCCTGCCCGATGTGCCGCGGGCAGGAGGCCGGTACCGCCGCAGCTACTGCGGACCGGCCGAGAACACGATCGGCCGCACCTCGACGCCCAGTCCGTCGATCGCGGAGTCCGGAATCAGGCCGGCGAGCTCGATCGCCCGCTCGCGGGTCGCGCACTCCACCACGTAGAAGCCGCCCATGAACTCCTTGGTCTCCAGGAACGGGCCGTCGGTCACGACCGGCACGCCGCCTTGCCCGCGCACCACGACGCTCTGGGCGGGCTCGGCGAGGGCGTGCGTCTCCACCAACTCGCCGGACGCCTTGATCGTCTCCATGAACGCGCCGTGGCCGGTCATCACCTGCTCACGCTGCTTCTCGGTCAGCGCATCCAACGCCGCGGGGTTCAGCTGCATGATCAGCATGTATTTCACGGTTCGACTCCTCCGGATCGCGGACGCCCGGGCGGGCACCGTCGCGAACAGGTCGTAGGCGGCGCCATGTTCTCGACATCCGTCCATCCCTGAACTACCGACCCCCGTGCGATAACCGCCCTACCCTGGGCGCAAGATCCATTTGTGGGGTTTGCGCGGGTGCGGGACGACAGCAGGTGGATGGGCGATATAGGTCGCCCACTCCGAAACCGTCGCGGACGGGCTCGGACGCTCGTCCTGCTGGTCGCGGCTTTCCTCGTTGCCGGCAGCACCAGTGCCTGTTCCGTGTGGGAGAGGGAAGTGCCAGGGCAGGCCGCGCCGGTCGACATGGTGCACCCTCCGGCGGGCCCGCTGGACAGGGCCGAGCCACTGACCGACGCCGATCTCGCCAAGGTGAGTGCGGGGCAGCTTCTCGACGAGAGCATGGTCGCCCTGCTCACCCAACCCGTGCTGCACGTCCGAATGGAGACCGCGGCCGACCTGCCGTTGTACATGACCGGCGGCGACTACCGTGCCGCGGTCAGCGACGGTGGCATCGACTTCCGCACCAACGACTTCGCGTATCACGAGCTGGACGGCTTCAACACCGTCTGCGAGGGCGGCAAGGACTACCTGCTGGATTCGTTCGACAAGACGTGGTCCGAGGTGGATCGCAGCTGCGCGATCAGCACCGGGGGCGAGTTCGGCAGCGCGAGCAGCACCCTCGAGATCATCGGCACCGTGAGCGACGGGGTGCTGACCGCAGGCCTCACGCCGGACGAGGCGACGGCGTTCGTGGGCGCGATCCACAAGGACTACCCGGACTACACGGGTGTCGGGACGCTCTCGCTGGTCGAGCGCGACGGCCGGCAGTACGTCCGGATGCCGTTCGTCCTGCGGGCCCTCGACCGCGACGGGAACCAGGACGGGATGATGCGGCTGATCTGGTCGTTCCGGGCGATCGGGGCGAGGTGGAAGTCGCACATACTCACGCCCGGCATGGCAGGTGTCGCCTCCAACCAGGTGGAGGCCGTCTACTACCTCGACCCGAAGACGCGCCTGCCCGCCTACACCGAGTCGCTCTTCTACGACCCCGTGGACGATCCGAGCGCCGAGGCCGGGAAGGTCGTCAGGGTCGAGTACTTCTGGGACGGTGTCGTGCCCCACGCGAAGCCGGTGAACGGCGACGCCCGCGAGCCGGTACCGCCGTCATGGCCGGCCGAGCGGATTCGGCCGACCGGACACTAGCTGTCAGGCGGTTTCGTGACAGATGCCCTCGTCAGCGGATCAGGCCTTGCCGGCGGACCCATGCCTCGAATCCTCCGACCTCGAACGGCATGCGGGCACCATGGCTGATCACCGCATCGCAATAGCTGGTGGCGGTATACACGCAGATGACAGCACAGCTGATCGCTTGGCACAGGACCCAGATGCTTCCGTGCGCATCCAGTCCGTGCTGTTGCGCGACCAAGCGAGCGTCGTTGTCGTCGATCACCGCCGTTGCCGCGTGGCTCTGCGCCCATGCTGCAACAGCAGCCTCGCCTCGATGATGCGGCCCGGCAACCAATCGCTGGCTCCACTCGCCAAAAGCAACGATCTCACTCAGCCCGTCGACATGGACCACGCTCGCCCAGTCAGGAGGCGCGGCCCCCAACTGGGCCAGTTCTTCAGCGACAGTCGCCGGGATGTAATGATTCCACGGGTGCTCGGATGTTCCTTTCACGAAGTCGCCCAGGACGTCCAGTCGACTCGCTCTGGCCGCATGCAGGAGTGCGGACGTGTCCCACACGCAGGTCAGCGCCTTGGGGCCCACCTCTCGAAATGACGTCATTGCTTGACGAAGACCTCTAGCTGCGGCAGATCTCCGACGGTCAGCGTGTTGTGAACGAGCTGGACAGCGCGCTCGGCCGAAATGCGGCCGTTCCGCCATGCAGCGAAAACCGCCCTCTTCCACCCAGGACCCGTTGTTCCGGGAGTGAGGTCGGCCGGCGGTTCGTACCCGACGATCTCCAGAAAATCGCCACGGGTGGGGGTTCGCGCTCGAAGACCCTGTACGTCCCGGCGATCGATCACGTCGGCCCTACTGGCCGAAGCTATGGTCGACGACCAGGAGAGTCTGTACTCCGCAGCGATACGGACGAGCTGCGAGTACGGCTCGGCCTGTGCTGCACCCGACCATGCCGCTCGGACGTCGTCGGTCGGCAGCAGGAACTCGCCGACGAAGGCGTCGATGACCTTCTCCTTCTCGGCGTCGCTCGCGGCCACACCTACGTCGGAGTGGTACGCATCGCCCGTGAGGTGGTGGCCGATCTCGTGTGCGGCGGTCCAGCGTCTCCGACCCGGCTGTGCGTGGCCACCTATGACAGCAACACCGAATCCTGGCTCCAGCTGAAGTGAGGCTCCGGACACGTCGCGGTCGACCACGACGATGTACAGCCCGAAGAGCTCGCCGACCTCCGCCAACGGGCCCAGGGAGCCTGACGGGATGCCGATCTGTCTCCGAACGTCACGAGCCAGTTCAACGGCAGCTTCCGCATCGCCGACCAGGCCAGGTGTGATGAGGTGCGGGGCCCTTTCGAGCAGACCTTGGTCCTTGAGCCATTCAGCGTCTCGCGCATGCGCTTCGAGATCCACATCCAACAGAACCCGGTCTCTCGCTCCCTGGTCAGGGTCGTCGGCGAGCAGAGTGCGATACGTGGTGACGGCAGCCGGTGGTTGGGTCACGAAGTGAGCGATCGGGACGCGCAGAATGTCCGAGAGATGCCCGAGTTCCAGGGCTGAGACCTGGCGTTCACCGGCTTCGATGCGGACGACGGCGGTTCGGTCGATGCCGAGCTCCTCCGCAAGCGCGGCCTGACTGAGCCCGCGGGCAAGCCGCATGTCGCGTACGCGTTCCCCGACCTCTGGCCACCCCTGGACTGCCTGCATATGTGCGATAGTCGCACATGCGGCGGGCGAGCGTTAACCGTTCAACCCACCGGAGCGGGTGAGCGCGTCAGCCCGGGATGCGGCGGAACACCGCGCGCGGCAGGTGCCGCAGCACGCTCATCAGCACGCGTAGTGGGGCGGGAGCCCAGACGAGCTCGCGACGGTTGCGCACCGCGTCGACCACCACGGCGGCGACGGCCCCGGGGCTGGTGGACAGCGGGGCGGGCTTGCGGCCCTCGGTCATCTTGGTGTGCACGAAGCCCGGCCGCACGACCGTGACGACCACACCGGACGGGCGCAGGGCCTCGGTGAGGCCGGAGTAGAAGGCGTCCATTCCGGCCTTAGTGGAGCCGTAGACGAAGTTCGAGCGGCGGGCCCGCTCACCCGCGACCGACGAGAACGCCACCAGCGAACCGTGGCCCTGCGCGCGCAGCCGCTCGGCGAGCGCGACGCCCACCGAGACCGCGGCCGTGTAGTTGACCTGCGCCAGCTCGACGGCGGTGTCGACGTCGGTCCACGCCTGCTCGTTGTCGCCGAGCAGCCCGAACGCGACGAGTGCGACGTCGATGTCGCCGCCGGTGAAGGCCTTGCGCACCACGTCCGCGTGGGTGTCGAGGGCGAGGGCGTCGAACGGGAGCGTCTCGACGGCACAGCCGAGCTTCTCCAGCCGAGCGCGCGCGGCGTCCAGCCGCTCGGACGGCCGGGCGGCGAGCACCACGCGCAGCGGCCGGTCGGAGGCGAAGGCCTCCACGACGGCCAGCCCGATCTCCGAGGTTCCGCCCATCAGCAGCACGCTCTGAGGGTTACCCACGGCGTCGATCATCAGTTCGTCAGCTCCAGCCGCCTGGCCATGTCGGATGTGAAGACCCCGGAGGGGTCGGCGTTGTCGCGCACCTTGCGCCACTCGTCGAAGCGCGGGTAGCAGCGGCGGATCGTCTCCGCGCTCGCCCGGGACTCCTTGGCGAGGTAGAGCCGGCCGCCCGCACCGAGCACCAGCTCGTCGAGCCCGTCGCAGAAGTGGTGCAGGCCGCGGGCGATCGGGAAGTCCACGGTGATCGTCCAGCCCGGCTGCGGGAACGACAGCGGCGCGCCGTTGCCCTCGCCGAAGCGTTTGAGCACGTTGAGCCCGGAGGCGTGCGGTGAAGTGGCGATCCGCTCGATGATCCGGCGGAACGTCGGCTCCTCGCCGAACGGCACCAGGAACTGGTACTGCAGGAAGCCGCGCGAGCCGAACACCCGGTTCCAGTCCCCGAAGAGGTCGAGTACCTGGTAGAAGCTCGTGATGTTCTGGATCGAGCCGCGCTGGCGCTTGGGGGCCTTGCGGTACCAGAGCTCGCTGAACGCCCGCAGTGTGAAGCGGTTGGCGAGGCCGTTCGGGAAGACGTCGGGGAACGACAGCAGCTGTGGCGCGTCGAACTTCAGGGGGTCGTGGCGCAGCTTCGCAGGCAGCTGGTCGACGGTGGCGAGCGAGCCGCGGGTGAGCACCGCACGACCGAGCTGGGCGCCTGTGGTGGTGGTGTCGAACCAGGCTGCGGAGTAGCCGTACGTGTCGTCGGAGCCGTCGGTGAGCAGCGCCATCAGCTCGTCGAGGTCGGCGGTGCGGTCGGTGTCGACCACGAAGTACGCCGACTCGGTGCGGTGCAGCTGCACCTTGGCGCGCACGACCACGCCGGTGAGACCCATGCCGCCGACGGTGGCCCAGAACAGCTCGGCGTCCGGGCCGTCCGGCGTGAGCGTGCGGAGTGACCCGTCGCCGGTGATCAGGTCGAGCGACAGGACGTGGTTGCCGAAGCTGCCCTTGGTGTGGTGGTTCTTGCCGTGGACGTCGGCCCCGATCGCGCCGCCGATCGTGACCTGCCGGGTGCCGGGGAGCACCGGGACCCACAGCCCGTGCGGGAGCGCGGCGCGCATCAGGGTGTCGAGGCTGACCCCGGCGTCGAGGTCGACGATTCCGCTGCCGGCGTCGATCGAGTGGATGGTGGCGAGACCGGTCATGTCGAGCACGACACCGCCGGCGTTCTGGGCGGGATCACCGTAGGAGCGCCCGAGGCCGCGGGCGATGATCCCCCGCGGACCCGCTGCCGTGACAGCAGCGCTCACGTCGTCGATGGACCTGGGTGTCAGCACCTGCGCCATCGTGGGCGCGGTGCGTCCCCAGCCGCGGAGACTCGCCGTTCCGGACATCCGCGTCAGGCTACTCCCCGTAGAGATCGCGACCGCCGCTCCACCCCGTGGAGCGCCTGGCCTCCCCTCGTGCGGCGGAGCAGCATCCGCGCACCGGGAGTAATCAGTACCCGGCGTGGTGTCAGCACTATCCTGCTGTGGTGAGCACGCCGCCGGACCCGCCGGGACTCAGGATCTCCGACGCCGACCGGGAGCGCGCGGCCGCCCAGCTCCACCAGGCACTCGCCGAGGGGCGGATCACCGTCTCGGAGCTGGAGGAGCGACTCACGGTGGTGTACGCGGCCAGATACGAGGCGGATCTCCGCCCGCCACTGGCCGACCTACCGGGGGCGCACCAGGCCGCGCTCGCCGCGTCCCGGCCCCTCGAGGCGCCTGATGCGCCTGCTGTGGTGCTGCGCACCGGAGCGTCCACCATCAAGCGCCGTGGCGCCTGGGACGTGCCGGCCCGGTTACGCCTGCAGAGCGCGATGGGCTCGGTCGTCCTCGACTTCTGCGACACCACGCTGCGCCACCCGGTGATCGACATCGAGGTGGATCTCGGCGCGGGCTCTGCGCGGCTCCTCGTGCCCGACGAGGCCACCGCCGACATCGATCGCGTCGTGGCCACGATGGGCACGGTCAAGAGCAGCGTCCCGTCCATCCGGCGGCCCGGCGTGCCCCACTTCGTGGTGCACGGCCGGGCCGGGATGGGCTCGGTGACGGTGCGCAGGCGCTACCGGCTGGCGGGCCACTACTTCTGACCCGCCGAGTGGTCAGAGCCGGGCGAGCTCGTCGGTCAGGTCGTCCAGGCCGAGGCTGCCCAGTGACAGCGCGGCGGCGTGCCAGGACTTGAGGTCGAAGTCCGCTCCGCGGGCGGCTCTGGCCGCGTCCCGCCCGGCGAGCCAGGCGCGTTCGCCGAGCTTGTAGCTGATCGCCTGGCCCGGCCAGCCGAGGTAGCGCACGATCTCGCTGTCCAGGAACGCACTGGGCCGTCCGCAGAAGGCGCCGAAGAACTCGCGCGCGACCTTGGGCGTCCAGGTCTTGCCCGCGTGGACGGGCGAGTTCGCGGGGACCTCCAGCTGCAGGTGCATGCCGATGTCGATCACCACCCGGATCGCGCGCATCTGCTGCGCGTCGAGGTACCCGAGCCGCGTGCCGGGCAGGGTCAGGTAGCCGAGCTCGTCGGCCAGCCGCTCGGCATAGAGCGCCCAGCCCTCGGTGTTGCCCGATACCGACCCGATGGTGGTCTGGAACGTCGAGAGCTGGTCGGCGAGATGCGCCCACTGGGCGAGCTGCAGGTGGTGGCCGGGAACGCCTTCGTGGTACCAGGTGCTGACCAGGCCCCAGAGCGGGAACCGGGTTGCGCCGAGTGTCGGCAGCCAGGTGCGGCCGGGCCGGGAGAAGTCGAGCGACGGACGCGTGTAGTACGGCGCGGCGGCGCTGCCGGCCGGGGCGATCATGGCCTCGACGGTGCGGACCGGAGCGGGGATGTCGAAGTGCGTGCCGGCGAGCTCGTCCATCGCCGTGTCCATCATCTTCTGCAGCCAGACGCGGATCTCCTCCACGCCGTCGACGGCCTCACCGGTCTCGTCGAGGTGCCGCATCACGGCGATCGGCCCGGCGCCCGGCAGGATCGTGTCCGCCTCGCGGCGCATCTCCTCGTCGAGACGGCGGAACTCGTCCCAGCCCCACTCGTAGGCCTCGGCGAGATCCAGGTCCGAGCCGGTGCTCAGCCTGGCGCCGAGCCGGTAGCGCTCGGCGCCGACGGCGTCCGGCGTGCCCTGCGCCGCCGGGAGGTACACGCGGGCGAGGTGGTCGCGCAGCTCGGTGGCCGCGGTGGCGGCGGCACCGGCCGCCTCGTCCAGCGCGGTGCGCACCGCAGGCGCGATGCCGTCGGGTGCATCCGCCACGAAGGCGTGGAACCAGGAACCCCGTGGATCGGCGAGCCACGCGTCGAGCTGACCGACGGCCGTCTCGACCTGTCGCGGCGCGGCGTGCAGGCCCTGACGCGACCCCTCGGTGAGTGACGCGATGAACCCCGCATACGCCTGTGGCACCTTCGCCATCCGGCGCGCCACCACCGCCCAGTCGTCCGGCGTGACCGTGGGCATCAGTTCGAAGAGCTGCCGGACCTGCTGGTGCGGCCCGAAGATGTTGCGCACCTGCCGCAGGTGCTCACCCGCGTCGCTCACGGCGAGCTGCGCCTCGAGGCGCTCGCGGAGCAGCCGGGCGCAACGCCGGTCGTCCTCACCGGCCACCGCGGCCGTCGGCAGCTCCGCCAGCACCGTGTTCGCGAGATCGTCGATGGCCTGCTGGCCGTCGGGGGAGAGGTCGGGCACCCGGTCGTCGCCGGGGTGGGTGCCCAGCGAGGTCGCAACCCTCGTGTCGAGGTCGGCGAGGCGTCGGACGTAGTCGTCGGCGAGAGCACGCACCCCGGTGGGGGTGCCGTCATCGGTCACTGTGGTCACCCGACGATCGTGCCGGGCCGGAGCGATCTCCGCATCCGGCCCGTCCGGGTAGCGATCGGGACAGTCAGAGCCGGGCGAGCTCGTCCGTCAGGTCGTCCAGGCCGAGGCTGCCCAGCGACAGCGCGGCGGCGTGCCATGACTTGAGGTCGAAGTCCGCTCCGCGGGCGGCTCTGGCTGCGTCGCGGCCGGCGAGCCAGGCGCGTTCGCCGAGCTTGTAGCTGATCGCCTGGCCGGGCCAGCTCAGATAGCGCACGATCTCGCTGTCGAGAAACGCGCTGGGACGGCCACAGTTGGCGCCGAAGAACTCACGCGCGACCTCGGGCGTCCAGGTCTTGCCCGCGTGCAGCGGCGAGTTCGCGGGGACCTCCAGCTGCAGGTGCATCCCGATGTCGATCACCACCCGGATCGCACGCATCTGCTGGCAGTCCAGGTATCCGAGCCGCGTGCCGGGCAGCGTCAGGTAACCCAGCTCGTCCATGAGCCGCTCTGCGTAGAGCGCCCAGCCCTCCATGTTGGCCGACACGGCCCCGACCGTGGTCTGGAACGTCGAGAGCTGGTCGGCGAGGTACGTCCACTGGGCGAGCTGCAGGTGGTGGCCGGGAACGCCCTCGTGGTACCAGGTGCTGACCAGGTTCCACAGCGGGAAGCGGGACGCTCCGAGCGTCGGCAGCCAGGTGCGGCCGGGCCGTGAGAAGTCGAGCGACGGGAACGTGTAGTACGGCGCTGCCGCGCTGCCCACAGGGGCGATCATGGCCTCGACGGTGCGGACCGGAGCGGGGATGTCGAAGTGCGTGCCGGCGAGCTCGTCCATCGCCGTGTCCATCATCTTCTGCAGCCAGATACGGATCTCCTCGACACCGTCGACCGCAGCGCCGTTCTCGTCGAGATGACGCATTGCGGCGATCGGCGTGGCCCCGGGCAGCACCTTCTCGGCCTCGTGGCGCATCTCGGCGTCGAGGCGCCGGAACTCGTCCCAGCCCCACTCGTAGGCCTCGGCGAGATCCAGATCCGAGCCGGTGCTCAGCCTGGCGCCGAGCCGGTAGCGCTCGGCACCGACGGCGTCGGGCGTGCCCTGCGCGGCGGGGAGATAGACGCGCGTGAGGTGGTCCCGCAGATTTTCAGCGGCGGCAGCCGCAGCTCCGGCAGCCTTCTCGAGCGCGGCCCGCACCGACGGGTCGGTGTCCTCCGGGGCCTGCCTCACGAACGTGTGGAACCAGGAGCCCTGCGGGCCGTCGAGCCACTCGTCGAGCTGACCGACGGCCGTCTCGACCTGTCGTGGCGCCGCGTGCAGACCCCGGCGCGAGCCCTCGTCGAGCGACGCGACGTATCCCGCGTAGGCCTGCGGCACCGCCGCCATCCGGCCCGCGACCACAGCCCAGTCGTCGGAGGTGGTGGTCGGCATCAGCTCGAACAGCTGCCGGACCTCGATGTGCGGACCGATGATGTTGCTCACCGCCCGCAGATGCTCGCCTGCGTCGCTCACCGCCAGCTGGGCCTCGAGGCGCTCGCGCAGCAGACGGGCGCAGCGGCGGTCCTCGTCACCGGCGACCTCGGCGGTGGGGAGCGCGGCGAGCACGGAGCGGTGGAGCTCGTCGATCGCCTCCTGGCCGCCGGGCGAGAGGTCGGGCACCCGGTCGTCGCCGGGGTGGGTGCCCAGCATCGTGGCGACCCTGGGGTCGAGGTCGGACAGGCGCCGCACATAGTCGTCGGCGAGCGCGCGCACCCCGGTGGGAGCGCCGGCGTTCTCGGTGGTCACCCCGTGATCGTGCCGGGCGGGCTCGGCTCGTGCACCGGCTACCCATCCGGGGGAGGCGCCGGCCGGGCACGCGCGGCGGATACCCTCGTGTCGTGACCGCGACCCGCCCCGCACCGGCCGAGCTCGGCCTGGTCGCGCAGCTGAGCCGGTTCGTCGCCATCGGCGTGCTGTCGGCGATGGTCGACTTCGGCAGCTATCAGGGGCTACTCGCGCTGGGCACCTACGTGCACGTCGCCAAGGCCATCAGCTTCATCCTCGGCACCACCACCGCGTACCTGCTCAACCGGCGCTTCACGTTCACGGTCGACGGGGCGGGCCGCGCCAGGTTCGCGGGCTTCGTTCTGCTCTACGGCACCACGTTCGCCCTGAACATCGGGATGAACGCACTCATGCTCGCCGTGCTGCCCGCCATCCCGCTGCGGGTGAGCATCGCCTGGGTGATCGCCCAGGGCACGGCCACGGCCATCAACTTCGTGATGCTCCGCACCGTCGTCTTCCGCCGCTAGACCGCGGTTTCCGGTCCGGCGGCTCACGGCCGCCGGACCGGTGGTGCGTCAGCTGCGGCCCAGCCCGATCCACGCGAAACCGGCCCGGCGGAGCACGTCGGGGTCCAGCAGGTTGCGGGTGTCGATCACCACGGGAGACCCGATCACGCCGCCCAGCGCGTTCCAGTCCAGCGACCGGAACTGCGGCCACTCGGTGAGAACCACCAGCGCCGCCGCGTCCTTCGAGGCGTCCAGCGGGTCGTCGACGACCGTGATCCCGCTGGTCACGCCCGGCACGTCGTGCGGGCAGGCCGGGTCGTAACCGGTGAGCTCGGCGCCCTCGTCGCGCAGGAGCTTCGCAACGGCGAGCGACGGTGAGTCGCGCAGGTCGTCGGTGCCTGCCTTGAACGTGAGGCCGAGCAGCCCGATCCGCTTCCCGGCGAGCTGGCCCCCCACGGCGGCACGGACCTTGTCGACCACGCGCCTCTGGGTGGTCTCGTTGGTCCGCAGGCTCGCCCCGACCAGCTCGAAGTCCATCCCCGCGGCCGCGGCGATCTGCAGGAGGGCGTGGGTGTCCTTCGGGAAGCAGGAGCCTCCCCAGCCCGGCCCGGGCGAGAGGAAGGTCTGCCCGATGCGCCGGTCGTACCCCATGCCCTCGGTGACCTCGATGACGTCGGCACCGAGCCGCTCGCACAGGTCGGCGAGCGCATTGACGTACGACAACTTCATCGCCAGGAAGCAGTTCGCCGCGTACTTCACCATCTCGGCGCTGGCCGCGTCGGTGAGCTGGGTGGGGGCGCCGAGCTTGGAGTACAGGGCGGCCACGCGCTCCGCGGCGTCCTGGGCGTCGCTGCCGACCACGATCCGGTCGGGGTGCAGGAAGTCGTGCACGGCGCTGCCCTCCCGGAGGAACTCCGGGTTGCTGACGACGGACACGTCGCGGCGGCCCAGCATCTTCCGGGTGGCCTCGGCGGTGCCGACCGGCACCGTCGACTTGTTGACCACCACGCAGCCCTTCGGCAGCAGGTGGCGCACCTCGTTGGCCACCGCCTCCACGGCACGGAGGTCGGCGGCGCCTCCCTCGCCCATCGGGGTCGGGACGCAGAGGAACACCACCTCGACCGCGGGCTCGTCCGGCCGCACGATGGCGTTGCGGGCGCCGAGGACGAACTGGAGGCGGCCCGCGGCGACCCCCTCGGAGACGAGCTCGGGAAGCCCGGGCTCGAGGATGTCGATCTCGCCCTGTCTGAGACGGTCGATCTTGTCGGGGTCGATGTCGGCGCACACCACGTGGTGGCCCAGCGAGGCCAGACAAGCGCCGGTGGTCAGTCCTACGTAGCCGGTGCCGATGACGGCGATCCGTCGAGCGAACACATCGGCTCCTCTCGATTCGATTCGGATGGTCTGGAGAGGTCGTGGCGGCTCAGCCGCAGTCTTCGGGGCTCAGCCCCTGGCCGGCGTCGACGCTGCGGTTGTCGCAGCCGACTCGGTTGCGCTCCTTGTTCTTCGTGACGTTGATCGCGTAGCCACCGGCGTTGACCGTGGCGCTGTTGTTCTCGAAGGTGTTGTCCAGGCCCCAGCCGTCGAGAATCTCGTGCACCTGGAATCCGTCCTCCGGGCTGTCGGTGCCGACGTTGCCGGTGATCTGCCAGCCGTTCCCCTTGACGTCCACCCAGGAGTCGGCGTCGGTCATTCCGGCGCCCGAGAACGTGTTGCCGCGCAGCGTCCCGCCCGTGGTGCCTTCCTTGATGTCCACCGACTCCGCGGTGGTCTCGGAGATGGTGTTTCCCTCGATCACGTTGCGATCACTGCGGTCCGGCTCACAGTTGGTCTGGTCGCACCAGTTGCTTTCGGCGCTGCCGATGTAGATGCCCTCGCCGTACTTCCCGTTGCGCAGCCCGGTGCGTCGCACGGTGTTGTCGCGTACCACGTTGTCGGTGCTGTTCTGCCTCAGGTGGATGGCCTCGTCGCCGGTGCCCTCCACGAGAAGGCCCTCGATGAGGTTGCCCTGCGCTCGGTCGGCCATGACGCCCTTCTGGCCGCCCCGGACGGTGAAACCGCTCAGCTGCCAGTACGCCCCGCCATCGAGATGGAAGGTGTAGTCCCCGTCGATGGCCCCGCCGTCGAGGATCGCCTCGCGCGAACCGCAGAGGGCGATCGGTTTGTCGGGGGTGCCCTGGGCGCCGGCCACGAACGTGCCGGGGTAGGTGCCGGGAGCCATGGCGATCACGGAGCCCGGGTGGGCTCCCGCGAGTGCTTCGACGAGCTCGTCCGAGGTGCGGATCTCGGTGGTGGGCTTCTGGGTGCAGGCGGATCCGGCCGTGGGCGCAGGAGCGGGGGCCACGGGCGGCGAGGGTGGTGCCGGGCCCGGGTTGCCGCCGCACGCGGCGACCCCTGCCAGCACCGCTGCGGCCGCCAGAGCGCCGGCCAGCCTCGCCAGCCGCCGTCCGCTGGGGTTCGCCGGCGTCACTTGCGAGCCCCCTTTCCGGAGACGACCGTGACGCGGGTGACCGGCAGTGCCACGGTGGCGGGCGCCTCCTCCGTCCCCGGGCGGGGCGGGGCGGGGGGCCGTGGGCCGGGGCGCGGCATCGGCCGTGGTGCGACCGGGGCGGGCCGGCCGATCGAGGTGATCACGTTGTTGTTGCCCGGGACCGGAGGGCCCGGCGGCACGTTGACGTAGGGGTGCACGTGGTCGTCGCGCAGCCGCCGACGGCGCTTGTGCCACACCCGGGCGGCGATCGGCAGCAGGAGGATGAGCAGCCACAACAGCAGCAGCGGGTGGTCGGCGGCGTAGTCGCGCCAATAGCTCAGCTCGTCCCGGTCGACCGTCCATCGGGTCTCGTCGTTGGCGTTGATGCCGACGGTGGCCGTGACGCCGACACGGTTGATGTCGAGTGCGGCCAGCCCGCGGCCGCCGAGCTTGTTGGTGGTGACCGACGACCCGGTGACGTCACCCACCAGCGAGACGGCGTACCTGGACGCGGCGCGGACCTCGTTCTGCTCGACGGCCGCCGATGCGTCGGTGACCTGCACCGCGATGACCGCGGAGCCGACCCGGTTGGCGGTGACCTGCGCGTTTCGGATGCCGCCGCGCACCGCGATGCCGAACTCCGTGGCGTCGACGGTGTTGCCCGTGATCGCAGGGCGCTCTGTGGCACCCCGTGCGACGATGCCGTCGCGGTTGCCCGAGACGGTGTTGTCGCGCACGACGAGCCCGCCCGCCTCGACGGCGAGGATCCCGACCTCGGTGTTGCCCGTGGCGGTCGAGCGTTCGATCGTGTAGCCCGCGCCCTGCGCGGTGCTCGCCCCGCCGGCGGTTGCTTCGGCGGCGAGCGGGGAGCCGTCGATCCGGAACCCGTTGCCCTTGTTGTCGGCAGCGGTCACCTCGGTGAGGGTGATGCGCTCGGCCCCGCGGGTGGCGGTCACGCCGTCGCGCCCGTTCCCGGTGCTCGTGACGTCGGTGGCGACGACGCCGCTCGTCTCCCGGTGCAGCAGCAGTCCGTCGAGCTCGTTGTCGCGCAGCGTCACGTCGTTGAGGACGACGTCAGTGACCCGGCTGGTGAAGACCCCGTAGTGGCCGCGTTCGACGCGCATGTGGTTGGCCGAACCGGTGGCCGGGGCGCCCGCGCTCCCCGTCCAGGCCACTCCGCCGGTGCGACCGCTCCAGAACCCCAGGTCGGCCGCGTTGACCTCGGTGAGGTCCATCCGGGCCCCGACCGCACGCAGGTAGGCCCGGCCGTCGTTGCGCTCGGTGTCGGCCGCGTTCGCCGCGGGGTCCCAGCTCGTGACGGTGAGCGGTGCATCCGGGCCGCCGGAGAGCGTCAAGGTCCCCTTGAACGCGACCAGCGCAGCGAACCCGTTCGGGCCGCTGGCCATCCGCAGCGTGGCACCGGGCTCCTGGATCCGCAGCTCCGCGCCGCGCCCGACCACCACGGAGCGGCTCAGCAGCCACGATCCGTCGGGGAGCCGGGACGCTGCGCCGAGGCGCTCCAGCGACGGCATGTCGTAGGGCTGGGGGCGCGGGGTGAGGACCATGGTCGAGACGGCCTGACCGGCGGCCGGCACCTCGTAGGGGACGTCGGACGGCGGCCGGTCGCTGACGATCGCGAAGAGCCGGTCGTCCTCGGCCTCCACGAGGGTGGCCTGGTGGTGCTGTGCCTCGGTGGTGGGGGCGCTGGTGTCCTCGCCGTCGGTGGGCGCCTCGACGACTCCGGCCTCCTCGGCGTCGTCGAGCATGCTGCCGGTGTCGGACAGGTCGGGGCCGAGTACCCGCTCCACCATCCCCGTCTGGACGGCGGCCACGGCGATGCCACCGACGACGGCGAGTGCTGCCAGCCGCACGAGCCACTTGCGGCCGGTGCGTGGACCGGCTGGATCAGGCTGCGCCACGGCTGTCCTCCGTCAGGCTGGCCTCGTCCTGGCCCTCGCCGCCGACGAGGTCGGCGCGGCGGGTGAGCCATCCCTGCTTGTTCATGGTCAGGAACGCCCAGGTCTTGATGGGCAGGGCGACGAACATGATCACGAGCGTGACCAGGGGCAGGATGACGATGTCGGACGGGGTGCGGCGCAGGTGCGAGAAGCTGCGGATGGCGCGCCCGAGGAACAGCCAGGCAAGCCCGAGGATCACGGCGAGCTCGCGCTGGGGGCTGAACCAGGCAGCGACGAGGTAGTACACCGTCGCGAACATGGTGACCGGCGTGAAGAGGATCTGGAACACGGTGAGCTGGGAGATCACCGGAACCCGCCAGAGCCAGCCCTTGTAGAGAGCGGTGAGATAGCAGCGGTAGGAGTTGCGGCTCCAGCGCACGCGCTGTTTGCAGAACGCCCGGAACGTCGAGGGGAACATCGACAGCGCCCGTGCGGAGTCCTGGTGCTCGGTGCGGTAGCCCTGGGCGAGCACCAGCCAGGTCAGACGGCCGTCGTCGCCCGCGACACAACGCCTGCCGAGGAAGTACTCGTGCTCGAGGTTCGCGAGCACCGGCATCACTGCCGAGCGCCGGTAGGCCGCGGTGCGTCCGGAGACGCAGACGACGCCGCCGCGGCGGGCCGTGGCGGGCACGTAGTCCATGTATCGCAGGTCGATGATCCAGTCGGCCACCCGGCGCCAGACGCTGCTGCGCGGTTCGTGGACGTTCTGCCGGGTGCCGACGGCACCGACCTTGGGGTTGGCGAAGGGCATCTGCACGGCGGCGAGCAGACCCGGCTCCCATGCGGTGTCGGAGTCGGTGAGGACGAGGACCTCGTGACGGGCGGCGCGGATGCCGACGCCGAGCGCGGAGCGCTTGCCCTCGTGGGCGAACATCATGACGTGGATGCGCCGGTCGTGGCGCGCCATGAGCCGGTCGCGGGCCTCGAGATCCTCCAGGTCGAGCACGATGATCACCTCGGTGGGCCCTTGAGCGAGCCAGGTGTCGAGGCAGCGCATCAGGACGTCGGGGTCCTCACGGAACGACGGGACGACCACCGAGGTGGTGGTCCGGAAGTCGTTGACGAGGGGGCGATATCCGGCTGACATGACCTTGCGGATCAGCCATACCGACCACGAGATCCCGCCGATGATGCCGACCGGCAAGAAGAGCTGCCAGTGCTCCAGAAAGCGGAGCCAATCCCACATCGTTTTCCCCCGATTCTGACCACTATCGAGGGACGAAATTAGCAGCGGGGTACGGACAGCGATCACCTGGAGTGGTGGTGAGAGGTGTTAACGGGGGTTTAACCTTGATCGGTCGAGTCGGGGCTTCTCTGCAGGTCGGAGACCTGCATTGGAGATGCTAGACGCATTCCGTTAACACTCAACCGTCTGCACGACTAACAACAGAAAAAGATACGCCAAATTTGACGTGACCCTAATCACACACGATCGTGTAACGCGTTGTGGCGAGCAGTGACTGCCCAACTGAGGGTCAGGCGCGGTGGAAACGCTCCGCGCGGCCCTGGCGCACCAGGCGCACCCACTGCACGAACTGGCGCGGGCTGCGTTTGGTGACCAGGAAGTACCAGGCGAACCGTGGCACCTCGAGCAACCCGACCTTGCGCATCCCCGGCTGGGACACGAGGTACCCGCGGTTGCGGTAGGTGTAGTAGCGCTTGACGGGGTCGTCGGGGTCGCGGGCGTGCAGCCGTCCGCCGAGCATCGGCTTGTCGTCCTCGGAGCCCGCTGGGTGGAGGTAGGCGGCGCGGAGCGACGTGCCGAACGGCAGGCAGGAGCGCACCAGCCTGCGGTGCATCTCCACCTCGTCGCCCCGGACGAACAGCCGTAGGTCGGGAACGCCGATGACGTCGAGGGTGCGAGCCCGGAACAGCGCCCCGTTGAACAGCGCGGCGACGCCGGGGAGCAGCTCGTCGTCGGCTCCGTGCCCGGAGTCGGCGGCGAGGGCAGCACGCGAGCGGTGCCAGGTGAGGCCGCGGCGCACCGCGAACGCGAGGCGGTCGGGATGGTCCATGTCGGCCACGGTGGGCGACACGGCGGCCAGGCCGCGGCGCTCCGCGAGGTCGACGAGGGTGGCCAGCACGGTCTCGTTGGCCGCCCGGCCGTCGTCGTCGCCCAGCCAGATCCACTCCGCGCCCATGGCGAGCGCATGAAGCATGCCGAGGGCGAAGCCGCCGGCACCTCCGAGGTTGTTCCAGGACGGCAGCCAGGTGGCCGGCAGGCCACAGGCCTCGACGATCTCACGGGCAGGCTGGTCGGGCCCGTTGTCCACGACGATCAGGTGAGCGATCGGGTGGGTCTGTTTGGCGAGCGCTGCGAGCGAGTCGACCAGCATGTCGGTCCGATGGCGGGTGACCACCACCGCGACGACCGAGCCGGCCGCGAGCGGCTCGTTGTTCACCGGCTCGCTTCGATCTCAGCCAGCACGTCGCGGCCCTTGTAGTTGCGCAGCACCTCGCGGAGGGGGCCGTGCTCGCGGATCGTGCCCTTGTCCATCCAGATGGCCGTGTCGCACAGGTCGGCGAGGAACTCGTCGGAGTGCGACGCGAACACCAGGATCCCGGAACGTTCCACCAGCTCGTTGAGCCGGTTGCGTGCCTTGGCGAGGAACTCGGCGTCGACCGCGCCGATGCCCTCGTCGAGCAGCAGGATCTCGGGATCGATGCTCGTGACGACGCCGAGCGCGAGCCGCACGCGCATACCCGTGGAATAGGTGCGCAGCGGCATTTTGAGGTAGTCGCCGAGCTCGGTGAAGGCCGCGATGTCGTCGACCCGCGCCTCCATCTGCTTGCGCGTCATACCGAGGAACAGGCCGCGGATGAGGATGTTCTCCAGCCCGGAGATCTCCGGGTCCATCCCGACGGCCAGGTCGAACACGGGCGCTACCTTGCCGATCACGGAGGAGCGTCCGCGGGTGGGTTCGTAGATGCCCGACATGAGCCGCAGCAGCGTGGACTTGCCTGCTCCGTTGTGCCCGACGAGCGCGACGCGGTCGCCCTTGCGCAGGGACACCGTGATGTCGCGCAGCGCCTCGATGATGGGCACCTTCGAGTCGGTGCCGATCCGGCCGCCTGCGCGGCCGAGCACGGCCTTCTTCAACGAGCGCGTCTTCGCGTCGAAGATCGGGAAGTCGACGGCGGCCCCGTCGAGATCGATGCTGACCATGCCGTCCTCAGACCCAGTACGCGACGCGGGAGCGGTAGTTGCGGAGACAGACGAGCGCCGCGATGCAGCCCGCCACGGTGATGACGCCGACCACGGCCCAGTGGTGCCAGACGATCGGCTCGCCCAGCAGCGGCTCGCGGAGGATCTCGACGTAGTGCAGGACGGGGTTCAGCTCGGCGATTCTGGCGCGCTCGGCGACAGCCGGGTTCTCGAGCAGCGTGTTGTACTGCCACACGATCGGCGTCACGAAGAACAGCAGGTTCGCCAGGCTGGCGATGATCGGCGGGATGTCCCGGAACCGCGTGGCGATGATGCCCGTGACCACCGAGATCCACGCGCCGTTGACGATGAGCAGCGCGAAGGCGGGAATCGCGAGCAGGAGCGTCCAGCCCAGCGGCGGCCGGAAGATCGCGACGAGGATGCCCCACACCACGAGGTTGTGCAGGAAGAACAGTGTCTGGCGCCAGACGAGCCGATAGACGTGGAGACTCAGCGGCGCAGGCAGGAACCGGATCAGCCCCTCGTTGGCGATGAAGACCTCGCTGCCCTCGAGGATGCAGCCGTTGATGAAGTACCAGATCAGCAGGCCGGTGGCGACGTAGGGCAGGAACGTGCGGATGTCCTCGCCGAAGAGGGCGCCGTAGAGGATGCCCATCGCCGTGGCGACAACGGCCATGGTGATGCTGATCCAGAGCGGCCCGAGCACCGAGCGGCGGTATCGCTGCTTGATGTCCTGCCAGCCCAGATATCCCCACAGCGGACGCTGCCGCCATCCCTGCCCGAGGTCATCGAACGCCCGGCGCCAACTGCGGGACGCAGGCGCGTCGGGCATGACCGTCGGCAGGGACGGTGCATCCTCGGCCCGGTCGTCACCGGTGGTCATCGTCTGAGCCACCGGACGAGGGTACCGACGGGTTGTGGGTGGCTCGTGCGGGCCTGCCCCGATTGCAGCAACGCGAGGTCGTCGCCGGTTTGAGGCATGATCGCGCCTCTCCGGTGACCGGTTGTGGCCGTCCGGTCTACAGGTACTGGCCCGTCCCCCGTCCGAGGTGACCCTCTGGGCCCTGTTGCTGCGGAGTGGCTCCGGGCGGTAGTCCTCTGCGCATCTGCTCCAACTGCTGGCGGGCAGCCATCTGCTGGGCGAACAGCGCCGTCTGGATGCCGTGGAACAGCCCCTCGAGCCAGCCGACGAGCTGTGCCTGTGCGATGCGCAGCTCGGCGTCGGACGGGGTGCTGTCGTTGGTGAAGGGCAGGCTGAGGCGGTGCAGCTCCTCGCGCAGCTCCGGCGCGAGGCCGTCCTCCAGCTCCTTGATGGAGTTCTCGTGGATCTCGCGGAGCCGGTTGCGGGACGCCTCGTCGAGCGGCGCCGCCCGCACTTCCTCGAGGAGCTGCTTGATCATCGTGCCGATCCGCATGACCTTGCCGGGCTGCTCGACCATGGTTTCCATACCGCCCTGCTGGTCGCCACCGTCCTCGCCCGACCGCGGTAGCGTCGCCATGCCCACGGGACGGCCGTCCGGCCCGATGACCACGACCTGCTGCTCGCCGCTGTCGTTCGCGTTCTGTTCCGATGGCTGGCTCATTGGTCCCCGTGTTCCCCGGCGAGCAGATGCCATGCCCGCCGCATCACTGTCGACGTCCTGTTTTCCCGATACCGTATCCGCACTGCGACGGGCAGGCGCGTGCTCGACGTCAGTCGTTGCCCGGCGTCACGAGCAGCAACTTCCCGACCACACCTCCGGCCTCCAGCTGCGCGTGAGCCTTTCCGGCGTCGGGCATCGGGACGCTGCCGTGCGTGATCGGCCGCACCTTCCCCTGCTCGATCATCGGCCACACCTGCTCCCGCACGCCCGCGACGACCGCGCCCTTGCCGTTGGGGCCGTCCACCGGGCGGCCGCGCAGCCCCATCGCCGTGACGCTGGCCCGCTTGACCAGCAGCTTGCTGAGGTTGAGCTCGCCCTTCGCGCCGCCCTGGAGGCCGATGATCAGCAGTCGCCCGTCGGGGGCGAGGGCGTCGATGTTGGCGGCCAGGCCCTTGGCACCCATGTTGTCGAGGATGACGTCGGCGCCGTAACCGTCGGTGGCCTTCTTCAGCTCGGCGGGGATGTCGTCGTGGTAGTCGATGACGATGTCGGCGCCGAGCTCACGGCAGCGTTCCAGCCGGTCGGGGGCCCCTGCCGTGGCCGCGACCCGCGCACCGAGGGCCTTCGCCACCTGGATCGCGTGCGTCCCGATCCCGCTGCTGCCGCCCTGCACGAGGAACGTCTCGCCTGCGCTGAGCCGGCCCGCGCCCACGATGTTCGACCAGACGGTGCACGCCACCTCAGGGAGACCGGCGGCCGTCACGATGTCGACGCCGGAGGGCACCGGCAGCAGCTGAGCGGCCGGCACCGCCACCTTCTCCGCGTACCCGCCGCCGGCGAGCAGCGCGCACACCTCGTCGCCGACCTGCCATCCCTCGACGCCGTCGCCGATCTGTGCGATCCGCCCCGAGCACTCCAGCCCGATGATGTCCGACGCACCGGGGGGCGGCGGGTAGTGACCCTGACGCTGCAGCAGGTCGGCGCGGTTGACCGCGCTGGCCACGACGTCGATGACGACCTCCCCCGGGCCCGCTACGGGGTCGGGGACCTCGGTCCACTGGAGAACGTCGGGGCCGCCCGGGGCACTGACCGTGATCGCATGCATGGCCTCGAAAGTATTCGGTCGAGTCCGCCGGTGCAGATCCGGCAGGGTGCCGCCATGACGCCGGAGCCCTGGCCGCTACGCCACCTGACCCTGCGTACCCCGCGCCTGGTGCTGCGCCCCGACGACGACGAGGGTCTGCTCGAGCTCGTCTCGGAGGCTGAACGCGGGGTCCACCCCCCCGAGGAGATGCCGTTCGTCGTCCCGTGGACCGACGACGTCGGCCACCAGACGCTGCAGTACTACTGGTCCGAGCGGGCGCAGCTCGCCCCGGAGAAGTGGACGATCAACTTCCTCGTCCGCCTCGACGGGCGTGTGATCGGCATGCAGGGCTTTGCGGCAACGAACTTCGGGATCCTGCGCGAGGTGGCCACCGGGTCCTGGGTGGGCCTGCGCCACCAGCGCCACGGCGTCGGCACCGAGATGCGCGCCGCCGTGCTGGCGTTCGCGTTCGACCACCTCGGTGCCGTGCGCGCGCGGTCGTCGGCGTTCCGGGAGAACACGGCGTCGATGCGTGTGTCGGAACGGCTCGGATACCGCCCGGACGGCACGCAGGCGCACGTGCGCCGCGGGCAGGCCGGCGAGAACGTGCGGCTGCTCGTGACCCCTGAGTGGTTCGTGCGGCCGCCCTGGACCCTGCAGGTCGAGGGCGTCGACGCCTGCCGTCCGCTCCTGGGAGTGCCCGCTCAGTAGGGCAGGTCGGCGTCCTTCCAGCCGTCGTTGCGCTCTGCGTTCTCGAGGATCTTCTGCCAGCGTGCGGGGCTGCGCTCGGTCTCGTGGAAGTCCGTGGTGGTGGCGTGCCGAAACTCGAGCACCTCCGCGCCCTCGGCACCCGCCGTGTAGCCGTACGCCTTGCCGGCAGGGACGAAGAAGCCGCCGCCCGGCTCGATCACGCGCTTGCCCAGGATGGCCCGGCCCTGGAGCACGTAGTAGAGGCAGTCGCTGTCGTGCGTGTGCGCCGGGAGGATGTAGTTCGGCGCCAGATAGACGCGCACGATGCTGAATCCCTCGGATCCCGCGTGGCAGAACGGGACCAGCGACCGCAGGCCGTTGAACATGGACGTCGCGGCGAACTCCTCGCCGGGGCCCGGGGTGAAGGTGACCTCCGTGAGCATGTCACGGAGCGAGTGCACCGCCTCGCCGGTGAAGATCGAGAACTCGTCGGAGGCCGGGAGGCCGGACGTCGAGCCGTCCGGGTCCTGGAGCTCCTGGGAGCGGTCCGTCGTCGAGGTCATGGGTGGTCCTCTCGTCCGCTGCGCCGTCGCAGGTCGAATCGAACGCTACGGATCAGCGGGCCGACGAGGCCACGCCAGTTCTACTGGACGGAAACCCCACCTCACCATGATCGTCGAGAGATCCGGCTTTTCGTCCTCGGAGGGGCGAACAGACAGATCTCGAACCGATCACTGCGACATTCAGCCGAGGTTGACGCCTCGGGCGAAGGTGTCGCACCGGGTCGGGTCTCCGGTCTGGTAGCCGGTCGCGTACCAGCGCTCGCGCTGGGCGGAGGTGCCGTGGGTGAACTGGCTCCGGTCCACGCGGCCGCCGCCCAGCTGGCTCTGGATGTAGTCGTCGCCGATCCGGGCGGCCGTGTCGAGCGCGGCGGAGACGTCCGCCTGCGTGACGTCGGTGATGAGCGGGCGACCGGATGCCGTCGGCACCGACGTCGCGTGGTTGGCCCATACACCCGCGTAGCAGTCGGCCTGCAGCTCGAGGCGTACCGAGCCCGAGGTCGGACCGGTGTCCCCCGCCCGCACACGCTGGTTCGTCCCCAGGAGGGCCTGGACGTGGTGGCCGTACTCGTGGGCGATCACGTAGGCCCGCGCGAACGGGCCGCCTTCGGCACCGAAGCGCGTCTCCAGCTCGCGGAAGAACGAGAGGTCGATGTAGATCTCGTTGTCGGAGGGGCAGTAGAACGGGCCGACGTCGGCGGTGGCGCCACCGCACCCGGTTCTGACCGAACCGCTGAAGAAGTTGGTGCGCGGTGGCTGGAAGCTGATGTTGGACCGGGCGAACTCGTCGCTCCAGTAGCCGTCGAGCGAGTTGACGACGGCCACCACCTCGCAGTCCAGCTCCGTGTTGGCCTGGGCACCCGACCGGCAGCTCGACGCGGCCTGGGACGTGTCGGCCGTCTGCCCCTGGGGGAGGCTGCCCAGCCCCGACGGGAGCCCCAGCCCGCCCCCGCCCCCGCTACCGCCCCCGCCGAGCGAGGACAGCAGGAAGTAGAGGATCAGCCCGATGATGCCGAGGCCGCCGCCCCCGACCGCGACCCGCCCGCCGACGCCCCCGCCACCGCCGCCCCTCAGGTCGTCGATGTTCGAGGTGTCGAGATCAGCGTTCTCGTCGAACCGCATCGCAGCCTCCCGTGCTCGGGCGCCGATCCCACCACACCTGACAGGGGGTGCGCCTGGTCGGTCGGGCGCCTGTCACCGTCCGTTCACGATCCAGGGCGTTGCGCGACTCGGGTGGAGCTGCAATGCGGTGCCGGCAGCGGGCTACGCTCTCTCCGGAAGCGTGGCAGAGCGGCCGAATGCACTCGCCTTGAAAGCGAGAGACCCGCAAGGGTCCGGGGGTTCAAATCCCTCCGCTTCCGCCAGGTCACGGGGTTGCCCGGCGATCTTGAGCAGCGGTGTTCCAGCCCGGCTGCCGGGCTGAGGCTAGGTTTCGTTGATGGCATGTCGTATCAGTGAGCTCGTCCTCGGTTGCCGTGACCCTGAGGTGCTGGCGCGGTTCTGGTGCGAGGTCCTGGACTTCGTCGTGCTCGACCGCGAGGACGACGGCTCGGTGGAGATCGGGCCGCGCGAAGGGTTCGGCGGTTCGCAGCCGACGATCATCCTCAGTCGCAGGGATGAGCCGGAGCAGGGGAAGTCCCGGCTGCACATCGACGTCAACGCCACCGACCGCGATCAGGACGCCGAGCTCGAACGCCTTCTGAGCCTCGGTGCGCGCCCGGCCGACATCGGCCAGACAGGGCAGGAGCAGTGGCATGTCCTGACCGACCCCGAAGGCAATGAGTTCTGCCTGCTCAAGGCCCGCCTCAACCCACTCTGACCCTAAACGGTCACGCCTCGACACCGGGCACCCCACTGCGCAACAGCGCGCAGGTTGACGATCGAGCTGAGTGGCAGCAATAAGGAATTGGTGCGCCACAACCGGGTCAGGGTGCATGCGCAATCACCTGCCGCCGTGCTCGCCATGGACTGATCCAATTATGACCTTCGTCATCTTTCGACGTCGAACCTGCACTGGCAGATTCGACGCGGGCCATGGTTCGTAGGCCGTCCACGCCGCCGGGGTAGCGCGATTTACCCGCGTTCTGAAAGCGACCTTGCAGTCCCGTGAGATCTGGAGACGCCGTGCCGTACACGATCGACAGCATCGACCCGTTCCGCACTGCAATGATTGTTCTGGACATGCAGAACGATTTCATCGCCGAAGGGGCACCCATGCAAGTCAAGCAGGCCTCGGCGATGGTAGGGACGCTGTCCGACACCCTGGGTTTCTGCCGCACCACGGGCATCAAGGTCGTCTACACGGCTCATGTCCATCGCAGGGACGGTTCAGACATGGGCCTGTACGACGAGATCGTCCCGCAGATCGCCGAGCGCGCCGCACTGGTGGACGGAAGCCCGGGTGCCCAGATTTTCCCTGGCCTGTCCCCGGCCGAGGGTGAGCATGTGATCAAGAAGCATCGATACAGTGCATTTTTCGCCACCGATCTCGACCTGATGCTGCGCGAGTGGGGTGTCGACACCGTCGTGATTTCGGGGAGGACCACCGAGTGCTGCTGTCACGCGACGGCACGCGATGCGATGTTCCACAACTATCGTGTGGCATTCCTCTCTGGCGTGACGGGAACTGTCGACTACCTCGAGGTCGGCCAGGGCGGCCTGTCGGCCGACGATATTCACCGCACGACACTTGCGATACTTGCGCGCACCACGGCGCACGTTATGACGGCTGCCGAGTTCCGGGTGTTGGCGGCCGGTGAACCTTCGGTGTAAGGGGCGGTGAGGTGACGCCGAGCGCATGAGCGATCAAGGGAAGACGTCGGGGTCGAGGCCGATACGGCGACCGTTGTCGAGTTTCGCGATCGCGGCCATGTCCTCGTCGGACAGCTCGATGTCGAGGATGTCGATGTTCTCCCTGATCCGCGACGGCGTCACCGACTTGGGGATCACGATGTTGCCGAGCCGGAGATGCCAGGCCAGCACGATCTGCGCGGGCGACTTGCCGTGCTTCTCCGCGAGCCCGGCGATCGTCGGGTCCGCGAGCAGCTCACCGCCCTTGGCGAGCGGGCTCCAGGCCTCGGTCGCGATCGCGTGCTCCCGGAGGTAGGCGCGCAGTTCGCTCTGTGGGAGCCACGGGTGCAGCTCGATCTGGTTCAGCGCGGGCAGCGTGTCGGTCTCCGCCGCGAGGCGTTCGAGGTCGGAGATCCGGAAGTTGGAGACGCCGATCGCGCGTGCCTTACCGTCGGAGACGATCTTCTCGAAGGCCCTCCAGGTCTCCACAATGCGTTCGGCCCGCGGGCGCGGCCAGTGGATCAGGAAGAGGTCGACCTGGTCGAGGCCTAGCCTCTGCAGGCTCTCGTCGAGTGCGGCGATCGCCTTGTCATAGCCGTGGCGGTCGTTGGCCAGCTTCGTGGTGACGAACAGCTCCGCGCGCGGCAGCCCGCACGCGCGGATGGCCTGACCCACGAGTTCCTCGTTGCCGTAGGCCGCGGCCGTGTCGATGTGCCTGTATCCGGCCTCGATCGCGTCGCGCACAACGACAGCCGACTCGACCGGCCAGGAGCCGAACCCGAGCTGCGGGATCTCGACGCCGCTGTTCAGACGGATGATCGGTATTTGCGCTTGAGACATGGGCCGAGGCTACCCATGTCGCAATGCCCCGCACCACAAATCGTAATCAGGGTGGCCGAGGAGCTGAATAAGATAACTCCCGAGGGTTATTGCTGGCCGCGGAGGGACGACCCGAGGCTCGTGGCGCGGCCGCATCAGGGTCTCGCAAGAACTTCACAATCGGGTTGGTTTGTCTCTTTTGCGGAAGGATGAAAAGGAGGCGGATCCGCGGTGACAATGCTCACGTCGTCAGCTGTCGGGCGTCATCCTGTGAAGTAAATTCTGTGCTGTGCCGGATGGCGAGCTGAGAGTTCAATCATTCCAGTCGGATCGGATCGACGATACGGCGATCAGCTACCTCGTTGAGTTTCTCGATCAGCAGGCGGCAATGTCGGCCGTGAGCGAATTGCGGGACTGGGCGCACGAGGCTTTGGCGGTAGGTCCGGGGCAACGTGCGCTGGAGGTCGGCAGCGGCACCGGCTCCTCGGTCCAGCGGCTGGCGGCTGCCGTCGGCCCGGATGGAGAGGCGATCGGTCTGGACGTGAACACGGGATTGTTGGCCGTGGCGGAGGGCAGAGCGCGGAGCGCCGGTTCGGCGGCCCGGTTCGTGCACGGAGACGTCTATGCGGCCCCGTTCGCGGACGGATCGGTCGACGCGGTGCTGTGTGAACGCGTGTTCCAGTTCTTGGATCGCCCTGAGCGCGCCGTCGCCGAGATCGCGCGAGTGCTGCGGCCGGGCGGAAGGGTGGTCTTGATCGACAGCGACTGGTCAAGCGCGACCTTGTATCCGGGCGACCTCGAGGTGCTGCGGACCGTGGAGTCGATGTTGGCGAGCCGGCTCCATGGCCGAGAGCCGCTGGCGGGCCGCAAGCTGCGGAGCTGGCTGTCAGGAGCGAGCTTGACGGTCACCGATCACGAGGCGCGAACGCTGTTTCTGCCGTACGAGATGTTCCTGAACGCCGGGCTGCTGGCGTTGATCGACATGGCCGTGACTCGCGGCGAAATCACGGCAGAGCAACGGAAACAGTTCCTCGCCGGGCTGGCGGACGCTCAGAGCCGGGGCGAGTTCCACGCCTCGGTCACGATGTTCGCCGCGGCGGCCTACCGGTGAGGTGATCTCAGCGAGTTACCCCGACTTCGAACCTTCGCTGCAGAGGACCTGAGTGCCATGGACGATATCGTCGCCGACCAGATCGGCTATTACCGCGCGCGTGCCGGCGAGTACGACGAATGGTGGTTCCGCATGAACCGCTACGACCAGGGCGTCGAACGCAATGCGGCGTGGTTTCGCGAGGTGGCCGAAGCGGAAGAGGTGCTGGCTGCGGCAGGCCCACGGGGCAACGCATTGGAGATCGCGTGCGGCACGGGCCTGTGGACGCGGCATCTGGCGCCCAGGGTCGAACGGCTACTGGCCCTCGATGCCGCCGAGGAGTCGATGGCCATCGCGCGGGCGCGGGTGGACGCGCCCAACGTGACCTATCTCGAGGCCGACATCTTTTCGTGGCGGCCGAGCGAACGTTATGACTTCATCTTCTTCGGATTCTGGATCTCACACGTTCCGCGCTCGCAATGGCCCGGTTTCTGGAAAATGCTGGCCGATGCGTTGGCGCCCGGCGGCTCGATCTTCTTCATCGACGATCGCCGGCATCCCCGTGGTGGAATCAGTACGGGCGATCGCTGGCAGAGCGGTGACGACGAGCGTGAGACGCGCATAATGAACGACGGGCGCCATTATACGGTCGTCAAGAACTTCTTCGTGCCGCACGATCTCGAGGCCGAACTTGCCGCGCTCGGCTGGCGCGGCTGGGTGCGAGAAACCCAGGAATTCTTCATCTACGGAAGCTTCACCCGTGTCTCGCCCGACCCCCAGGTGCTCGCCGAGCTCGCCCCGCTGCTCGAGACGATCGGCGAATCCGAGCCCCCGGCCGCCGGCGACGTCGAGAACAGCCGGCTCTACGCCCGCCGGGTGTTCGACCACGTCACCGAGCGCTGGACTCCATCGGAGGGGGTCGGCGTCGAACGGCACGAGCTCGTGACCGATGACGGCGCGACACTCGCGCTCGACTGGTATCACCCGCTCGCCGCGGAGCACCCCGGCAGCGCCGCCCTCTACCTGCACGGCGGCGGAATGATCTTGGGCCTCGAGCACGTCGGTGATCTGTTCGATCTCATGGTGCGGAACTACGTCGCGACGTCGGGCGTGCCGATGCTGGTCGTCGACTACAGGATCGCGCCCGAGCACCCGTTCCCCACGCCTGTCGAGGACTGCTATGCGGCGCTGAACTGGCTCGCCGAGCATGCCCAGGCGCTCGGGGTGGACCCGAACCGGATCGGGGTGATGGGCGACAGCGCAGGCGGCAACCTGGCCGCCGCCGTCTGCTTACTGGCGCGCGACCGGGGCGGACCCCGCGTGGCGCAGCAGCTTCTGATCCATCCGATGCTCGACGACCGGACGACCACGCCGGATCCGCTGCTGTTGCCGTTCGTCACCTGGACCTACGACGACAACATCACCGGCTGGGGCGCTTTGCTCGGCAACCTCGCAGGCACCGACGAGGTCTCGCAGTACGCCGCGCCGGCACGCGCCACCGATCTCACCGGCCTCCCCGACACCTACATCGACGTCGGTGATCTCGACATCTTTCGCGATGAGGACGTGGAATACGCCAGGCGGCTGTCGGATGCCGGCGTTCCGACGGAGCTTCACCTGTACCCGGGATGCATGCACGCGTTCGATGTGCTGGCGCGCAAAGCGGATGTCTCGCAACGAGCAATCGCCGCTCGGGTGCGTCGCCTCTGCGCCCTGTGACTACCGCCGAAAACCGGCGGCGAAATGCTGTGCTTCCCGCGAATTTCGTACTTTGGTGACGCGAAAGGTTCACAATGACGGCTGCTCGGACATCGGTTCACGAATTCGTCGTCGTGGGTGCAGGCAGTGCCGGGTGCGTCATCGCGGCCCGGTTGTCGGAGGACAAGAATGTTCGTGTTCTCCTACTGGAGGCGGGCGACCCAGGCCCGTTGGACCGTGCCGCCGCACCACCTGAATGGCTCAGCCTGTTGGGCTCGTCGATGGACTGGTGCACCCCCACCGTCGAACTCGAGGCGACCGGGGCTCCGATGCCGTGGCCGCGCGGGCGCGGTCTCGGAGGGTCCTCCGCCGTCAACGGCATGGTCTTCACCCGTGGACACTCCTCCAGCTACGACGCCTGGGTCGAGAGCGGAGCGAAGGGGTGGGGCTTTCTCGACCTGCTCCCTTACTTCATGCGAACCGAGAACACCCCGGGTCGCGACTCTGGGCTGCGGGGGCGAGGTGGTCCGTTGACGGTCGCTCCGGCGAACGAGCCACATCCGGTGACACAGGCGCTCCTGGACGGGGCGGTTCAACATGGCCTTCCGAAAGTGGAGGACGTCAACAACGGTGTGAGCGAGGGGGTGGGGCATGCGGATCTGAACATCGTCAACGGGGTCCGGCAAAGTGCTGCGGACGCATACTTGGCGCCGGTTCTGCACCGGACGAACCTCGACGTGGTGACCCGCGCGACGGCGCGTCGGCTGCTCGTCGAGCGGGGTCGCTGCACCGGTGTCGAGTACACGATCGGCAGCGAGGTCTTCCGAGCTGTCTGCACACAGGAGGTCGTGCTCACGGCGGGCGTCGTCGGGTCGCCGCAGCTGCTGTTGCTCTCCGGGATCGGCCCGTTGACCCATCTCCGCGAGGCCGGCATCGCCGTGACGCTGGACCTTCCGGGTGTCGGTTCGAATCTGCACGACCACCCGATATCGACGGTCGTCTACCGCGCCGCGCAGCCGATGGTCCCGGGGCGGTCCAACCACGCGGAGGCGATCGGCCTGGTGCGGAGCGGCCCGGCCGCCGACGTGCCCGACCTGCAGCTCCTCTTCGTATCGATCCCGCACTACGCCCCGGTGCTCGTCGGCCCGAACAACGGTTACTCGATCGCGTTCTCGGCCATGCGTCCACACAGCAGGGGAACGGTCCGGCTGAACTGCGCCGATCCCACCGGTATCCCCCTCGTGGACCCCGCTTACCTCACGGACGAGCGGGACCTGGACGTCATGATCGCGGGGCTGCAGCTCGCCCGTGACATCGGCCGGGCCCCCGCGCTGGATCCGTGGCGCGGCGAGGAGGTGCTACCCGGTCCTGCGGTCCGCGACGAGCGCGGCATGCGTGGTTACCTCCGCACGAACCTGCTCCCGTACTTCCACGGTGTGGGGACGTGCAGGATCGGCACCGACGACGGTGCGGTCGTCGCCCCGGACCTCAAGGTGCACGGCATCGACGGGCTCCGCGTCGCCGACGCCTCGGTGATGCCCTCGATCGTCTCCGCCAACACCAACGCCACGGTCTACGCCATCGCCGAGCGCGCTGCCGACCTGATCTCCGGTCGAGGGCCGACAGGGGTTCCGGGCGCGGCGGTCGACGAGCTCGGCCGGTCCGGGTGTCTCGACGCCTACGATCGTTCCACCCGCTGACGGCAACCACCGGGCGACACGGCGGAGCCGCGGGCCGAACCACCGGCGGAGCGCTGCGTCCAGGCCCGGTCCGCCTGCCCACGCCACATAGCCGTCGGGGCGAACGAGCTGCGGCCCCGGGCCCTCACGGGTCTCGACGCGGTCGGCCCAGCCCGCGGGCAGTGCCGCGCCGACGAGCACGCCACGGCCGTCGGGTGCGACCGGGATGTCGGTGGCGCGACCAGTCGTGTCGGGGTAGGTGATCCCGATGCCCGACAGCTCCGACGCGATGGCGCGGCGGGCGTCGGGGACGGCGATCAGCCAGGCGACGATCTCTCGGACGGCCGACGCGTCGGGGTCGGGCACGCCGAGTACCGCCTGCGCACGGGTACTGACCAGCACACGGGCTGCGATCGGGTGACGTTCGTCGTGGTAGCTGTCGAGCAGCCCGTCGGGGGCGTGCCCGCGGACCTGCGCGGCCAGCTTCCAGCCGAGGTTCACCGCGTCCTGCAGACCCAGGTTGAGCCCTTGCCCGCCGACCGGGAGGTGGATGTGCGCCGCGTCGCCCGCGAACAGCACGCGGCCGTGGCGGTAACGCTCCAGCTGCCGTGCGGCGTCGCCGAACCGCGAGGCCCAGAGCACCTCTCCCACCTCGATCCCCGGCCCGTGCACGGCGGTCAGCGCCCGCTGCAGCTCGTCGCCGTGACGGGCGCGTCGCGGCCGAGCCGCTGCTGTTCCTCGCCGACGACGACCACGCGATGGCGCCCACCCGAGAGAGGCAGCAGGAACCCCGACGCGAGCGACGGCAGCCCCCAGCGGTCGGCGAGCCCGGCGGGTTTCCTGGCGAGCGTGAGGTCGGCGACGACCAGCGAGACCCGCGCCGAGGTGCCGGGGAAGGCGGCCCCAGCAGCGTCCGGACCGTGCTGTGCCCGCCGTCGGCCGCGACGAGCCACCCTGCCCGGTGGCGGCGCCCACCCGCCGTGACGGTGACGCCCTCGCCGTCCTGCTCCACGGCGGTGACGGCCGCGCCGCGCCGTACCGGTGTGCGCAGCCGCGCCTCGATCGCCGCAGCCACGTGCGTCTGCTCGACGCCGAGCTGGTACGGGAAGCGCGTCGGCAGGTCGGCGTAGTCGATCGGGATGCCCGAGAAGTGCCCGGCGGGCAGCCGCGCCTCGGCGTGCGGCTCGACCGCCGTGAGCAGGCCGCGGTCCGCCAGCACCTCGACCGACCGGGGCTGCAGACCGAGTGCCTTCGACTGCGTGGTCGGCCGGGCGTCGCGCTCCAGGACCAGCACGTCGAGCCCGGCGCGCTCCAGCTCGAACGCGGCCATCAGGCCGGTCGGGCCGCCGCCCGCCACCAGGACGTCAGGCATCGAGGTGTTCCTTGCGGAGGTACCAGACGTGCCAGGCGATCAGGCACGCCAGCGCGGCGAACCACACCACGGTGGTGACCAGGGAGATGAGGTCGATCGGCAGCGTGTAGACGAGCACGATGTGCACCACCGCATTGGCCAGCAACACGGCACCCCAGACGGCCGTGTTGATGCGCAGCCCGCGCCGGAACCGGGCGTCGGTGTCCCAGCGGGAAGCCCAGGCGGCGGCCCCCTCGGCGCCCCGCTTGACCTCGGCGATCGTGCGGCCCAACGTCAGCTGGGCGGGCCTGCCGACGACGACCGTGACCAGCATCCACGCGCCGAACAGGCCGCCCAGCGCGGCGGTCCACCCCTCCCGGATCGCGAGGGTGCGCGGGTCGTCCGACAGCAGGCCGAGCACGACGGAGAGCACCAGGACGCTCAACGTGACCAGGGCGGGGAGATCGACCCGGCGGTTGCGTACGACGGTCCAGACCACATACGGCGCGGCCACGAGGACGCCGGCCATCAGCGCCCACCACTGGCTCACGCCCGCAGCGCGCAGACCGTAGAACAGCGCCATCGGCACGACCACCTCGAACACGACGGTCATCACGTTGGCGCGGATCACCCTGCGTAGGCCCACGTCGGGCACGGTCTTCTCGCTGATCATCATGCGGATCCCCCCTCGGGATCGGGTGCGGTCGCCCGCACGTACAGATCGGCGAGCTCGCGGCCGAGGCGGGCGAGCTCGGTGGGTTCGGGTGCGGCGTCGGCCGCGGTGACGACAACCGCGTCGAGGCCGGAGACGAGCGCGAGAGCCACGGTCCGCACGTCGAAGGGTCGGAAGGCGCCCGCCGCCTGCCCGGCGCGGAAGTGCTCCTCGAACACGGCGAGTCGTCCGTTGACGGCGGGGCTCTGCGAGACGGCGTTCTTCACGATGTCGATCAGCGCCCGGACGGCCGCGGGGTGCTCGCCGACGAGCGCGATGTTCGACTCGACGTAGGCGCGCAGCTGCGCGACGTGGCCGTCGGCGGCGTCGATGCGCGGCTGCATGAACGCGCCGGTGACCTGCTCGATCTCGGCGACGCACGCCGTGAGCAGGTCGTCCTTGCCGGCGAAGTGGTAGCTGATCATGCCGGTGCTCGACAGTCCCGCGTGCTTCGCGATCCGGCTGAACGACGCCTTGGCGTAGCCGACCTCGGCGATCACCTCGATCGCCGCCGTCACGATCTGGGCGCGCCTGCCCGACCCGGTGAACGTCCTTGCTTGCATGGGCAGAAATTAGCTCAGTCGAGCAAGACTGTGCAAGCAAGATCCGAGGACGTGGATCCGTGAGGCCGCCAGGACGACGAGGAAGGGGGCCGATCGGCCGGGACGGTGCTGACCCGCAGCCGCGATGTCCACGCGGCGGCGAACGGCTCGTCCGCAGGTCAGACCGGCACCCTTGGCATCGTGGCCGGCCAGACCACTCGCCCTCGATCCGCGATGGGATCGATCAGCACGACGGCCTTCTGCGCGAGCCACCAGTTCGACGGCATCTTGTCGCCCTGGTCGGTCCGGCGCCGCTGCGCGCCGGCGCTTAGCCACCGGCGAAGCGCATCGAGGATCGCGTCGGAGGATGCCCCGGGAGGGACGGCAAGGCTCCGAATCATGAGATCGACTCGTCGCCCCGTGAACCGCGACCACCGCGGCAACTGGCGGTGCTCGAAGTGGTCGGGGTAGGAGTTCCGGCCGTGCTCCGACACCCCGAAGTCGACGTGTCGCTTGCGCTGACCGAACGCGAACGGTTGGCCCGGGATCGCCGCGTAGAACGTCCACACGTCGATGTCCTTGACGCCGGTTGTGCCATCGAGACGGTGGAGCGCAGCTCCCTGTGCAAGCGCCACGCAGAGCCGGCGTGCTGAGTACTCCGGACGACCCTGCCTGCGGGTGAAGTGACGGTGGTCCTCGTCGGCGATCACCGACAGATGTGCAAGGTGAGCATCGGTCAGTGGTGCGTACGAGCGCTCTGTCGCTTCCGTCGTCACGTCGGCAGTTCTTCAGTCGAGCAGGTCGATCTTTCCGGAGGAAAGAGTGAGTACACCGCCACGGATGGTCAGCTTGCCGGTCTGCACCGCTTGCGCAAGCCCCGGAGTCATAGCGGGCAGCGCGGCGACCACCAGGCGCACATTCGCTGCGATGGCCTCGTGCAGCAACGCCGGTCCGGTTGCGCCGGTCCGGCGCGCCTCCGCCACTCATCACAAGAGATTCCGCCACGGGGAATCAAACTGTTGCGCTGGTCGGTACGAACAATTCGACGAGCGCCAACGCCCCCGGAACCTGACGCAGAGGTTCCGGGGGCGTCGGCATGCCCGTGACGCGGGTCGATCGGGTCAGTCCGAGGCGCCCGGCCCGTAGATCAACTGCACCACGCCGTTGTCGAAGGCCTGGCTCCCGACAAGGGTCATCGTCGTCTTCGGAGTGCCCTCGGGGAACAGCCGCAGGCCCGTGCCGAGTGCGACCGGGTAGACGAACAGGTGCAGTTCGTCGACCAGGCCATCGGCGATCAGGGCCCGGACGAGGGTGGCGCTACCACTGATGTAGATCCCTCCGTCCACGCTGTCCTTGAACTTGCGGATGGTTTCGACGTCGTAGCCGCCGAGCACGCTCGAGTTGTTCCAGTCGGCCTGCTCCAAGGTGGAGGAGACGACGTACTTGGGGGTGTCGTTGAAGAACGGGGCGCCGGGGTCGTCCTCCACGGTGCGGGAGGACCAGGCCGGGGCGAACATCTCGTAGGTGGTGCGACCGAGCAGGATGGCCGAGCACGAACCCGTCATGGCCCCGAGGGCATCGCTCATCCCGGCGGTGAACTCGTAGCCGAAGGTCCAGGTCGGTGTGTCGATCACTCCGTCGAGGGTGGAGAACTCGTGCACCTTGATCGTGCCCATCATGCGCTCCTTCAGCGGTCGGCCTGGCGCTTCGCCCGCCCCGTCGGACTCATCGAGGCCTCGTGGTGGTTGATGATCGTTGCCGAATGATCCCATCTGGTCGACTTGGGTAGTTACAGGGTGGCGTAGCGAAATGTCCGGTGGCGCCGTGGATGCTTGGCCGGTGGCAGGCGAAGCGATGGCACGACGGTTGCGGGTCCAGGGTGCGGTGGAGCTCTTGTGCGCCGTGCTGCTGCCCGTGGTGTTCCTTCGGGTGACCGGCCCGGCCGCGGGTGCCGTCGCGGCCTGGGTCGCGGTCGATGCTGCGCTCGTCGTCGGGGCCTGCTACTGGTTCGCCCGCGCTGCCAAGGCGAGCCGGGGCCTCGCGCGCACCCCGAACCTGCGTGCATTCGCCAGTGCTCGCGTGGGGCTGATCGTCGTGCTCGGTGTCACGCTGGTCGTGGTCGTCGCCGACATCGTGACCGGTGGTGGTTTCGCGCAGTGGTTCGCCGCAGCGGTCTGGCTCTTCGCCGTGGCCGAATACGTCAACTACTTCCATCTCCAGCTCAGCTACCAGAACGCCGCCGACCTCCGCAGGCTGATCCGCCGGGGCCGACTGGTGCCGGCGCACCTGGGACGGGAGCTGGCCCACCCCGCTCGCCACGCGGGCAGTCTCATGGACACATGACGGGGAATGCGGCGCGCGCGGAACAGCGATAGGTGTCCAAGTCGCGACCGCCCGCCGAAAAGCGTTGGGCCGGGGGGACGGAGGTCCGTTAACTTGGGCGTTATGCCTGGTTGACGCACCTTACCGCCCCCGGCCCGCCCCCTCGCCCGACGCATGCTCGGGTGGGCGTTGCTGGCCGATGTCATCCCGCTCTACCCCCTGTACGCGCTGCTGTTCGCCGACAGCGGCCTGTCCGGCGCCGAGATCTCCGCGCTGTTCGCGATCTGGTCCGCCGTCGGGGTCGTCGCCGAGGTGCCTTCCGGCGCGCTCGCCGACCGTTTCTCGCGGCGCGCCTGCCTGGTTGCTGCGGGGGTTCTGCAGGCCTTCGGCTACGGCGCCTGGGTCCTGCTGCCGAGCTTCGCCGGGTTCGCGCTCGGGTTCGTCCTCTGGGGCCTCGGCGGTGTGCTCGTGTCCGGCGCGCAGGAGGCGCTGCTGTACGACGGGCTGGTCGCCGCAGGCGCCGAGGAGCAGTACGCCCGCGTCAACGGCTGGGTCACCGCCGCGGAGCTGATCGCACAGCTCCCGGCCGCGCTCGCCGCCACCGTGCTGTACGCCGTGGGCGGGTTTCCGCTGGTCGGGTGGGTGAGCGTCGGAGTCTGCCTGGCCGCGGCCGCGATGGCTTCCCGGCTGCCGGAGCCACCGCGAGGGAGCGGCACAGACGAGGATCCCGAGGACGAGCTCGGCTACCTCGCGACGCTGCGCGCCGGTCTCGTCGTCGCCGCGAACCGGCCCGGTGTCCGTGCCGTCGTGGTGGCGACGGCCCTACTGGCAGCCTTCGACGCAGTGGAGGAGTACTTCCCGCTCATCGTCGCCGGATGGGGGGTGCCCACGGCCTTCGTCCCGGTGGCCGACCTGCCGATCGTGCTCGCCGGGGTGGTGGGCGCCGCCCTCGCGGGGCGGGCGGGCCGGCTGGGCTCTGTGTCGCTCGCCGTGGTGCTCGCAGCCGCGATGTTCCTGTTCGGAGCGGCCGGGCTCGCCGACCATCCGGCGGGGATCGCGGCGGTGGCCGTGTTCTACGGCGCGTACCGGTGCGTCCTCGTGGTGGTGGATGCACGCCTGCAGGAGCGGATCGAGAGCCGATCGCGTGCCACGGTCACGTCGGTGGCCGGCGTCGGCACGGACATCGCCACCTTCGGCGTGTACGCGGCGTGGGCCGTCGGCTCGATTCCGCTGGTGGCGGCGCTCGGCGTGCTGATCGCCGTGGCCTTGCCCCGACTGCTGCGCGCTCCGGTCGCGCCGGACGTCACGAGGAGTGGATGAGGCCGCCGAGGGCCCTCGTCACGGCCGGGGCACCGCCGGCTCCCGCAGTTCGACGCGCACCCCCGCGGCGATGCGGTACGGCCGGTGCTGCAGCAGCGGGCCGAGCGTCCGGCGCAGCCGTGACATCTCGGCGCGCACCGTGACGCGGCTGCCGCCCTCGCCGAAGAGGTCCCCGGCGAGCTGTGCGGCCGAGCGGCCCTCCGGACTGCGGGCCAGCGCCCGGAGCACCTCGGCGTGGCGCGGGGTCAGCGTCTGCTGCCAGGAACCGCTGGCGGTGGTCACGTGGATCCGGGGCGGCGCGCTCGTGAGATCGACCAGCAGATGGGTGGGACCGTCCGCGCCCGCCGTCCGGGGACGAAGCAGCCATCCTCCCGGCAGCGGTTCGGCGCTGCAGAGCCCGAGCCCCGGCAGCCACACCTCGCCCGCCGCCAGCGCGTCGGGCATCGCCACCCTGGCCGGAACGGGGAGATCGACCGCCGCGGCGGGGACACCGTCCTGGCTCACCACCAGCGCAGGGCCGGACAGCCGCGCGAGCACCGGCGCCGCGACGACGCGCAGCCGCTCGACAGCCCGCTCGTGCGTGAGCCGTAGCTCCAGCTCGACGAGCCGGGCGACGGCGTCGACGAGCGCCACCGTGCTGGCGTGGACGGTGTGGGCGGGCCCGCTCAGGTCGACCGCGCCCAACAGGCGGTCGGTGATCGGGTCGTGCAGGGGCGCCGCCGCGCAGGTCCACGGCTGGTGTCCCTCCGACCAGTGCTCCCCGGCGTAGACGTGCAGGGGTTCCTCGACCACCAGGCTCGTGCCGATCGCGTTGGTGCCGACCGTGTTCTCGTCCCACACCGAGCCCTCGACGAACCGGAGGTCGTCGGCCCGGCGCCGGACGGCGGCTCCGCCTTCGCGCCACAGCACGTGGCCCTCGGCGTCCACCACGACCATGATCTGGGCGGCTGCCTCGGCCACAGGGAGCAGCCGGGCCCGCAACAGCGGCAGGAGGGGCGCGAGCCCGCTGGCCGCGCGGCGCTGCTCCAGGTCGGCCTGGTCGAGCAGCGGTTGCTCGGCCGACCCGCGTGGGTCGAGCCCGGCGTCGCGCACCCGCCGCCACGATGCGCTGATCACCGGCCGTGGGGAGACCGGGGGAGCGTTCCCGCTCAGGGCGGCATCCCGTACCCGGCCGAGCACCCTGGCCCGCTCTCGTGGGTCCTCACCGGGCCGTACTGCGCTCTCCGGACGGGGCATGGGTTCCTCCGGCCGCCATCCTGCAACCCGCGCGATACGGGGCACAAGGGACCGGTTGCAACCCCTTGCAACCCTGCTGTGTTGCTCCGTCGCCGTGTTTCCTGCGAACCAGGGCGCCGTCGATGAGGAGGGCGCACGACCACGGGGAGCGAGAATGACGCAGACGCTCGAGCCGGCGTCCGGCACGACGGCGCGTGAACGTGTCGATACGTGGCTGGCGGACTTCGAGGCGGCGCTGGCCGCGCGGGATGCCGAGCGCGCCGCCGGGTTGTTCGCGACCACCTCGTTCTGGCGCGACCTCATCGCGTTCACCTGGAACATCACCACGGTCGAGGGCCGCGAGGGTGTGGCGGAGCTGCTGCGGACCACGCTCGAGCGCACCGACCCCCGGGGCTTCCGCACCACCGAGGAGCCGACGGAGGCCGGTGGCGTCGTCGAGGCGTGGCTGGAGTTCGAGACGGCCGTCGGGCGTGGCCGGGGGCACCTGCGCCTGGTCGAGGAGGGGGCGTGGACCTTCCTCACCACGCTCTACGAGCTGAAGGGCCACGAGGAGCCGCAGGGCGAGCAGCGGCCCATGGGCGTGGAGCACGGGGCCCGCCGCGACCGGATCTCCTGGAAGGAGGCCCGCGAGGCGGAGCAGGCCGAGATGGGCCGCACCAGCGAGCCCTACGTCGTGGTCGTCGGGGGCGGTCAGGGCGGGATCGCGCTGGGTGCGCGGTTGCGCCAGCTGGGGATCCCGCACGTGGTGGTGGACCGCCACCCACGTCCCGGCGACCAGTGGCGAAGCCGCTACAAGTCGCTCTGCCTCCACGACCCGGTCTGGTACGACCACCTGCCCTACATCGACTTCCCGAAGAACTGGCCGGTCTTCTCGCCGAAGGACAAGATCGGCGACTGGCTGGAGATGTACACGAAGGTCATGGAGATCAACTACTGGTCCTCCACGACCGCCACCAGCGCGTCCTACGACGAGGCCGCCGGCGAGTGGACCGTGGTGCTCGACCGGGCAGGCGAGCAGGTGGTGCTGCACCCCAAGCAGCTCGTGCTGGCCACCGGCATGTCCGGCAAGGCGAACGTGCCCACGATCCCCGGCCAGGACCGATTCCGCGGCGAGCAGCACCACAGCTCCCAGCACCCCGGGCCGGACGCCTACGCGGGCAAGCGTGTGGTGGTGATCGGCTCGAACAACTCGGCGCACGACATCTGCGCGGCGCTGTGGGAGCACGGCACCGACGTGACGATGGTGCAGCGCTCGTCGACGCACATCGTGAAGTCCGACTCGCTGATGGAGCTGGGGCTGGCCGACCTGTACTCCGAGCAGGCGGTGGCCAACGGGATCACGACGCAGAAGGCGGACATGATCTTCGCGTCGCTGCCGTACCGGATCATGCACGAGTTCCAGAAGCCGATCTACGACGCCATCCGCGAGCGCGACGCCGACTTCTACGAGCGGCTGGAGAAGGCCGGGTTCTGGCTCGACTTCGGTGACGACGAGTCGGGCCTGTTCATGAAGTACCTGCGGCGCGGCTCGGGCTACTACATCGACGTCGGCGCGGGTGACCTCGTCGCGAACGGGGACATCAAACTCGTGCGTGGCGCCGTCCGTGAGCTGACAGAGGACGCCGTTGTGCTCGACGACGGCACCGAGCTGCCCGCTGACCTGGTGGTCTACGCCACCGGCTACGGCTCGATGAACGGCTGGGCCGCCGACCTGATCAGCCAGGAGGTGGCCGACAAGGTCGGCAAGGTCTGGGGTCTGGGCTCCGCCACCACCAAGGACCCCGGGCCGTGGGAGGGCGAGCAGCGCAACATGTGGAAGCCCACCCAGCAGCAGGGGCTGTGGTTCCACGGCGGCAACCTGCACCAGTCCCGCCATTACTCGCTCTATCTGGCACTGCAGCTGAAGGCCCGCCACGAAGGCATCCCGACGCCCGTCTACGGGCTCTAGGAGGTGCACCACCTGTCCTGAGGCCCACAGGGGTGGGTAGCGACGCCCCCGGTGCCGCTACCCACCAGTGGCAAGAGACGAACGCGGCTGTTCAGATACATCGTCCCGGCCGTGGACGAGCCGGCGGGCCCGCTGGATCTCCGGCGGTGCCGGCATGTCGGGCAGCAGATGGGTGGCCGTGCGCAGGGTCCGCAGGGTGAGGGTGGCGCCGAGGTCGGTGGTCGGCACACCAGGGAGGCCGTACATGCGCCGTGCCCATCGGGGCAGGGTCGCGAGGGCGAGCGATGCGATGGCCGGGACGGCCAGCTTCGTCACGACGGTCGGGGCCGCGCCGCCCTTCGGGGCGAACATGTTGCCCACGGCGTGGCGGGCCTCGTCGGTGAGCCCGAGCTCGGGACGCATGCTCTCGAGGTAGGTCCGCATCTCGATGCGTGACGCCGGGGCGGCCGGCAGCCCCACGACGCGGGCGGCGCGGACGCTCTCGGCGAGGTACTGGTCGACCTGCTGGTCGTCGATGATCCCGGCCCGCCGCGCGATGTCGGCGTACGAGTCGATCTCCGTGGAATGCACCCAGAGCAGCCCTGACGGCTCGTCGATCCGGAACGTCGCCCCGGTGACGGGATCGTGGCCGCGCAGTGAGGCGTGCAGCCTGCGCACGCGAGCGGCCGCGGCCTCGACGGCGGCTGTCGTGCCGAACGTCCGGACGCCGACGAACTCCACCGTGCGCTGGAACCTCGACCACGCCTTGCGCGGGTCGAACAGCGCCGAGTTCTGGTACGTCCCGCGCATCACGCGGGGATGGAGCGACTGCAGCAGCAGCGCGCGGAACCCGCCGACCCAGAGCACCGGTTCGAGGTGCACGCGCCACGTCACGGAGTCGGGCCCGAACAACCCGTAGTCCTGCTGCTCCTCGGCCACTTCGCCTCCTTCGCCGTCGGGTACGGGCGGCAGCCCCGCGTCGCGACCTCCCCAGCACAACATGATCGGCGCGTTGTCGCGACCCGATCACCTGAGGGGGCCTCAGCCGGTGTCGCCCGCCGGGTCGCGCGGATCGCCGTCGTAGTCCTCACCGTCGTCGACGTCATCGTCGACGACGCCGGGGGCGTGGGGCGGTCGCAGCCGGTATTCGCCGCCGTGCCCGGCCACTTCGTGCAGGTCGTAGTGGTGCACGATCTTGGGTCCGTCGTGCAGGTGCGTGTAGCGGACGGTGCAGGGCGCCGGTTCGGATGGCTCGCGGGTGTGCACGCGCCCGTCCAGCGGACCGCCGACGAACCAGTAGACGTCGCGCCCGCCCGCCAGGGACGCTTCCTCGGCCGTCACGACTGCTGTCTCCGCTGCAGGAGCTCCAGCATGTCGGGGAGATCGAAGAAGGTGGCAGTGGCAAGAGCCGACTGGGCGCCCTGCTCGGGATCGGCTCCCGCGCCGAGGAGGGCGGTGACGCACTCGGCGCAGCGGTGGAAGGTGGCGGCGGCGAGCGCTGTCTGACCGCGGTCGTTGAGGCGGGCGGGGTCGGCGCCGCGTTCCAGCAACGCTGTCACCGTGTCCGAGTGGCCGTGGTAGGCCGCGAGTATCAACAGGGTGTCGCCCTTGTCGTTCGTGAGATTGGCCTGCAGCCCCGCGTCGACATGGGCGATCAGCTCGGCGGTGTGACCTTCACGCGCAAGATCGAACATCCGGTGCGCGAACGCCAGCGTTTCGGCGTCCAGGCCACCCGCGGTATTGGGTTGCTCCGGTTGCATCCGAACACGGTACGGGCGCGGCGGTACAAGCGCCCAACTGATCGTCGGTCTTCTCGTGCGCATCGCGGCGTGCCAAGGTCGCAACGTGACCGAACCCCGGATCCACGCATTCGACGTGCCGGGCGCCCGGCTGCACCTCGAGACCCGAGGGACCGGCCCGCTGCTGCTGTTCGTCGTCGGCGGGAACGGGGATTCGACGATCTACGGTGGTGTCGCCGCCGCGCTCGCCGACCGCTTCACGGTGGCCACCTACGACCGGCGCGGCTTCGTCCGCAGTCCCGTGTCCGGCCCGGTGGACGACGACACCCGCCTTGCCGCCGACGTCGACGACGCGTGCCGCCTGATCGACCACCTCGGTGGCGCTCCTGCTCACGTGTTCGGAAGTAGTTCCGGGGCGATCGTCGTGCTGGAGCTCATCTCACGGCACCCCGACCTCGTCGCCACCGCGGTTGCGCACGAACCGCCGATCACGGGGCTGCTGCCGGACGGAGCGGATTGGCCTGCCTTCTTCGACGACGTGTACGCGGCCTACCGCGCCGAGGGTGTGTGGCCGGCGATGCAGCGGTTCGGCGTGGCGGTCGGGGTGGGTGGGAGCAGCGGGCCGCCGCCCGGCGTGGAGCTGCCCCAGCCCGTCGTCGAGATGATGGCGCGGGCGGAGGCGAACGCGACGTTCTGGCTGGAGCACGAGCTGCGCTCCTACCCGCGCTACGTCCCCGATCCGGATGCGCTCGCCGCGGTCGCCGACCGGATCGTCCTCGCAGGGGGAGCCGAATCCCGAGAGCACATGCCCTACCGCCCGAACCTCGTGCTCGCCGAGCGGCTGGGACTCGGGGTCGTCGACTTCCCCGGCGGGCATGTGGGATACGCGACGCACCCCTCGGAGTTCGCGTCCCGGCTCGCCACGGTGCTGACGCAGGAAGGAAGCGTCACACCGGGTCGGTGAGGAACGCCGTGGCCGCAGCGGCGAGGTGGCCGGGGTCGCGCACCCCGCACAGCTCGCGGGCCGAGTGCATCGACAGCACCGGGATTCCGACGTCGATGGTCCGGATCCCGAGACGGGTGGCGAGGAGCGGCCCGACGGTGGTGCCGCACGGCACTGTGTTCTTCCCGACGAAGAACTGGGTGGGGACGTCAGCGTCCCGGCAGGCGCGGTGCCAGGCGGCCGCGCCCGGTGCGTCGGTGGCGTAGCGCTGGTTGGCGTTGACCTTCAGCGCCGGCCCGCGGTTCGGCAGCGACCGGTGGGTGGGGTCGTAGTGACCGAGGTAGTTCGGGTGCGCCGCGTGCGTCACGTCCACGGAGAGACAGCGCGACACCGCGAACGCGGAGCCGCGGGCGTCGAAGCCACCGGCGAGTCGCGTCAGCACCGTCTCCAGCAGAGGGCCGGACGCACCGCTGGCCGAGCCGCTGCCGATCTCCTCGTGGTCGAAGCCGACGAACACCGGGATGACGGCCGCACGGTCCGCGGCGGCGACGTCGTCCGCTGCCGCAAGGAGCGCGCCGAGGCCCGCGTGCACCGAGGCGAGGTTGTCCAGCCGGGGTGCGGCCAGCAGGTCCTCCTCCTCACCGAGCAGCGCGGGCGGATTGACGTCGTGCACGACGAGGTCGTGCGCGGCCACCTCGTCAGGGTCGACGCCGACCTCGCCCGCCAGGAACTCGATCAGGTCACCGTCGGCGGGCGAGCCGAGGCCCCAGACGGGCTGCAGGTGCTGCTGTGCGTCGAGGGTGAGGCCCTGGTTCACCTGGCGGTCGAGGTGAATGGCCAGCTGCGGCACCCGCAGCAGCGGCCGGTGGACGTCCACGAGCACGCTGGTGCCGTCGTAGAGCGCGAGCCTGCCGGCCAGGCCGAGGTCCCGGTCGAGCCACGAGTTCCACAGCGCCCCGCCGTACACCTCCACGGCAACCTGCCGCCAGCCGCCCGCTCCCAGGTCGGGGCGCGGCTTGACCTTCAGCGTCGGCGAGTCGGTGTGCGCCGCGAAGATCCGCATCGGAGTGCCGGGCCGCACGGACTCCGGCACGAACCAGGCGAGCAGCGTGCCGTCCCGCACGAGGTAGCGGCCGCCGGGGCGGTCGTCCCACGGGCCCGCCTCGGGCTGCTCGGTGAACCCGGCGGCGGAGAGGCGTCTGACACCCTCGGCCACGGCGTGGTACGGGGTGGGCGCCGCGGTGATGAAGTGGGCGAGGTCCTGCGCGAGATCCGTCATCGGGTGCATCCTCTCCCACGTGCCCCGGCAGGAGTTCGACGTGGTGGTCGTCGGTGCCGGATCAGCCGGCTGCGCTCTGGCGTCCCGCTTGACGGAGGACCCGGCCCGGGTGTTGCTGCTGGAGGCCGGTCCGGCCGAGGTCGCACCGGACGTGCTCGACGTCGGGTCGTTGGCCGCTACCCGGCCCGGGCATCCCAGCAACTGGGCCTACCCCGCGCAGCTGCGACCCGACTGCGTCACCACGGTGCCGCGCGGCCGCGGGCTCGGAGGGTCGAGCGCGATCAACGGGGCGATCTGGGTGCGAGCCACCCCCGCGGACGCCGACGGCTGGGGCGTTCCCGGGTGGACGTGGGCCGACTTGCTCCCGCACTACGTCCGCAGCGAACACGACCTCGATCGTCCCGGCCCACCCTGGCACGGTGACCGCGGACCGGTACGTGTGCAGCGGCCGACAGCGCAGCTCCTGCACCCGGCCACCATCCGCTTCCTCGACGCGGCAGGACGCCTCGGCTTCCCCACGGAACCCGACAAGAACGCGGGTGGGCCACCCGGCGCCGGGCTCCTGCCCAGCAACGGCATCGACGGGGTACGGGTGAGCATCGCGCGTGCCTACCTTCGCGAGCCCCGCGCCAACCTGGTGGTGCGCACCGATGCCCCTGTGGCGCGCGTGCTGCTCGACGGCGACCGGGCCCGCGGAGTCGAGCTGCACGACGGCACGGTGGTCGAAGCGGGGGAGGTCGTGCTCGCCGCCGGCGCTATCGCGACGCCGCACCTGCTGCTGCTCTCCGGGATCGGACCACCCGATGGCCTGCGCGCGGTGGGCGTGGCCGTGGCGCGCGACCTGCCCGGGGTGGGCCGGGACTGGTCCGATCACCCCGCCGTGTACCTCCCGTTCGGCACCGGCGACCCGCCCGCCCACCCGCACGCGACGTGCATCCAGGCCTCGCTCGACCTGGACGCCGGGGCCGATCCGGCCGGTGACGTGGAGGTCATGCTGTTCGTACGGCCGTTCGAGAACGGGAGCGACCTACACCTGATGTGCGCGCTTCAGCGCCCCGACAGCCGCGGGACGATCACCCTCACCTCGCCTGACCCACGGGCCCGCCCCCGGGTCTCCTACGCCTATCTGCGCACCGAGCACGACCGGCGCCGCCTGCGGCACGCGATCCGCGTGGGGGCCGACATGCTCCGGGCCGGGCTCGGCACACGCACGGGCCCGACCGGCGACGTCCTCGGCTCCGACCGTGCCTTGGACAGCTGGATCGCCGCTCACCTCAGCACCACCCAGCACCTCAGCGGAAGCGCCGCGATCGGCCCCGTCGTGGACGCCGAGCTGCGCGTGCACGGTGTCGCGGATCTGCGGGTGGCGGACACCTCGGTGCTCCCGGTGGTGCCGCGCCGCGGGACGGCCGCCACCGCCGTCGCCATCGGGGAGAAGGCGGCGGAGCTCGTCCGGCGCGGCTGAGGGGCCGGGGTCAGGAAGCCGCCGAGCTCTTCTCGACCGCAAGGGGGCGCCAGGGCCGGTCGAGCACGATCTCGAACCGCTCGGCCAACAGTGACCGCTCCTGCACGGCGTCCACCCTCCGGTCGATGCGGACGCCGTGCTCGATCTCGGAGAACACCCCGTTGAGCAGCGAGATCCGGCCGTCGCGGGTGGGCAGCACAGCGAAGCGACGGGCCACGAAGTACGAGTTCGGGTCGTGCTCGTGGTAGCGGGAGCGCTCCGCGAACTCCGCCAGCTCCCGCGGCCGCGGGTACCAGGCCCAGCTCGGCTCCCAGCGGCCGTCGTGGCGGCGCTCGGAAGACCACCACAGGTCACCGTCGCGCTGCAGCCGGACGTGGCCGTGGACGCCGGGACGCAGCGGCACGGGCTCGATCCAGCTCGCACCGTTGCCGCAGTCGGCGAGGAACAGACCGTCGAACGTGTCGACGAGCAGCCGCAGGTGGTCGAAGTCGGGGCCGCGGTTGCCGTCCTCGTCGAGGGTGAACGCCGAGAACAGCGTGACGTCGAAGCCCAGCTCACGCAGGAACCCTGCCAACAATCCGTTGAGCTCGTAGCAGTAGCCCCCGCGCCGGCGGCGGATCATCTTGTCGGCGATGTCGTCAAGGTGTAGGGAGATCGGCACGCCGAGGTGGATGTCGTAGTCCTCGGACGGCATCGTCCGGGCGTAGGCGCGGTGCAGAGCGGAGAGCGCCGCGCCCGTGGGCGCGGCCGGGGGCTTGGCCCCGATCCGGTCGAGGAGGGCGTCCACATCCATGCATCCGAGTGTGCGCCCTCACACCCGCTCGAGGTCCAGCAATCCGTCGTCGAGGCAGTGCCGGAGCGGCACGAACAGCTCATTCCGGCGCGCTTGCAGCTCGCCGATCGTGAGCCAGTCCAGTGCGGTGGCCTTCTCCGGCTCCATGAGCCGGGGCTCGCCCGTGATCCGGGAGCACGCGAGGAACAAGGTGACGTAGTGGCGGCCGATGTCGGGCATCGGGTCGTCGGTGAATCCCAGCCGGGCGGTGACAGCGACGACGAGGCCGGTCTCCTCGGCCACCTCGCGCACCGCCGTCCGCTCCGGGGACTCGCCGAACTCCTGGTGGCCGCCCGGCAGCCCCCACAGGCCCGCGCCGTGCGCTCCCGCCCGCCGCATCACGAGCACCCGCCCGTCGTCCACCACCACTGCGCCGACACCGACCCGTACCTCCGTCACGGACCTATGCTCGCGCGCGTGAGCACCAACCCGTTCCTCGCCCCGAGCCCGCTGCCCTTCCAGTTCCCCGACTTCGACGCCATCCGTGAGGAGCATTTCCTGCCCGCGTTCACGGCGGGAATGGAGGAGCAGCGCGCCGAGGTGGACGAGATCACCGCCGATCCCGGTCCGGCGACCTTCGACAACACGATCGTCGCGCTGGAGCGATCGGGCGCGGTGTTGCGGCGGGTCTCGGCGGTGTTCTTCACGCTCGTCGGCTCCTGCAGCACCCCGGGGATCCGCGCCATCGAGGCCGAGGTCGCTCCACAGCTCGCCGCGCACTCGGACGCGATCATGCTCGACCCGGCGCTGTTCAGCCGCATCGAGGCCCTTTTCGCGGCGCGCGACGATCTCGGCCTGGACGCCGAGTCGCTCCGGCTGCTGGAGCGCCGCCATCGCGATGCCGTCCGCGCCGGGGCGCGACTAGGGGCCCCCGAGCAGGAGCGACTGCGGGCGCTCAACACGCAACTGTCGGCTCTCTCCACCGAGTTCGGTGCGAAACTCCTGGCCGGGGCGAACGACGGGGCGGTGCTCGTCGAGGAACCGGCGGAACTCGCCGGGCTCCCCGCGGACGCCCGTTCCGCTGCCGCCCGCGCGGCCACCGCACGTGGCCACGACGGTGCCCACCTGATCACGCTCGTGCTGCCGACCGGACAGCCCGCGCTCGCCTCGATCAGCGATCGCGGACTGCGCGAGCGGGTGCACCGCGCGTCGGTCACGCGTGGGCTCGGCGGGGAGCACGACACCCGGGAAATCGTGCTCCGCATGGCCGCGCTGCGCGCTGAGCGCGCCCAGCTGCTCGGGCACCCGCACCATGCGTCCTGGGTGGTCGAGATCGGCACGGCCGGCACCGTCGACGCGATCGACGCGATGCTCGGGAAGCTCGCTCCGGTTGCGGCGGCCAACGCCCAGACCGAGGCGGACGAGCTGTCGGCCACGGCCGGGTACCCCGTCGAGGCGTGGGACCGGGCGTTCTATGCCGAGCGGGTGCGCCGCGAACGCTTCGACCTCGACGCCGGCGCGATGCGGCCCTACCTCGAGCTGGAGCGCGTGCTGCACGACGGTGTCTTCTACGCCGCGAGCCGCCTCTACGGGCTGCGGTTCAAGGAGCGCCACGACCTGCCCCGCTACCACCCCGAGGTCCGGATTTTCGACGTCTTCGACGAGAACGGGCAGCTCGGGCTCTTCGTGGCCGACCTCTACGCGCGTGAGTCGAAGCGTGGTGGGGCGTGGATGAACTCGTTCGTCACGCAGTCGCGGCTGCTCGACACGTTGCCGGTGGTGCTCAACACGCTCAACCTGGCGCGCCCCGCCGACGGGGAACCGACGCTGCTCACGATCGACAACGTCCGCACCCTGTTCCACGAGTTCGGGCACGCGCTGCACGGGCTGTTCTCCGACGTCCAGTACCCGATGTTCGCCGGCACCGCGGTGCCGCGCGACTTCGTCGAGTACCCGTCGCAGGTCAACGAGATGTGGCTGCGCGACCCGGAGGTTCTCGCCCACTACGCCCGCCACCACGAGACGGGCGAGGCGCTCCCAGCCGAGATGGTGGAGCGGTTTGACGAGGCGCAGCTCTTCGGCGAGGGCTTCGCGACCACGGAGTACCTGGCTGCCGCTCTGCTCGACCAGGCATGGCACCGTCTCGGGCCGGACGCGCAGGTGACCGACGTCGAGCGGTTCGAGGCCGACGCGCTCGCGGCGGCGGGGGTGGCCGTGCCGACCGCTCCGCCTCGCTACCGGACCACCTACTTCAACCACATCTTCGGCGGTTCCTACAGCGCGGGCTACTACTCCTACATCTGGAGCGAGGTGCTCGACGCCGACACCGTCGAGTGGTTCGCCGAGAACGGCGGGTTGCTCCGGGAGAACGGCGATACCTTCCGCAGAGAGCTGCTCTCCCGTGGCGGCTCCGTCGACCCGATGGACGCCTACCGGGCCTTCCGTGGACGCGATCCCGAGATCGCGCCGTTGCTCGCCCGCCGTGGCCTGACGGGTTAGCGCCCGACGTCGCCGTCCGCCCGGCTCTCGGCGCGCCGGGTGGTCGGCGCGAAACCGGGGAGATGCCGAACGGGTGCCCGGGATACCCTCGCCTGATGATCCTCTGAGCTGCGGTCCCTCATCCCACCCCCCACGATCTCGGAGGTTCCCCCATGTCCCAGCAGCCGTCCGGTCCCGCGCAGCCCGAGCCCGTCGACGAGCCCACTCCGGAGGCCACCGAGGCCGGCGAAGCCGAGCCCGCCGCCGAACCGGAGCCGCTCAACCGCGCTGCCCGCAGGGCGAAGGCCAAGCAGGCCGACCCGTCCCACGTCGGGCCCCGGCCCGGGTTCACCCCGGCGGGCCGTGGCGGGCGGAGTCATACCAAGCGCCGCATCAGCTGATCTCGCGCCGGCCGCCCCGCAGAGGGGCGGCCCGGAATGCGTGTCGCACGGCGCGCGTTGCGCCGGATGATGTTTCCGCAGGTCCGGCTCTCGCTCCTGGATCGCTCACGGACGCGGGCCGGGGAGCCCGATGCAGCGGCGCTCCGTCACACCGTCGAACGCGCGCAGCGCGCCGAGGAGCTGCGATACCACCGGTTCTGGGTGGCCGAGCACCATGCCGTCCCCGGGATCGCGAGCGGGAGCCCGCCGGTCCTCATCGCGGCCGTCGCCGCCCGCACCGAGCGGATCCGCGTCGGCTCGGGTGGGGTGATGCTCCCCAACCACCAGCCACTCGTGGTGGCCGAGCAGTTCGCGATGCTGGAGGCCTTGTACCCCGGCCGGATCGACCTGGGGGTGGGGCGCTCCCTCGGCTTCACCCCGCCGGTGCGCAGAGCGCTGCGGCGCGACTCGGACGCCCCCGACACGTTCGCCGCCGACCTCGCGGAGCTACGGGCCTATCTCGACGGCTCGGCGCCCGTCACCGTGCGTCCGCGGCTCGCGCTGCCCGTGCCGATGTTCGTGCTGGCCACCAGCCGGGGTCTGGCGATCGCCGGAGACGCCGGCCTGCCGGTTGTGCTGGGAGGGCCCGCGCTCGACGACGAGGGGATCGGCGAGAAGCTGGCCGACTACCGGGCCCGCGTCCGTGCCGCCGGAGCCGAGCCCTACGTCGTGGTGTCGCGGGACGTGCTCGTGGCGGACTCGGTGGCGGAGGCCCGGGAGCTCGCCCTGCCGGAGGCCTGGGCGCTGGCGGCCGCTCGCACCACCGGGCAGTTCCCTGCCTTGGAACCGGCCGACGCCGCCCGCCCGCTCTCGGCCCGGCAACGCAGTGTCGTCGAGCAGACGGTCGACCGCACCGTGCACGGGGACGAGGCGACGGTCGCGAAGGCCTTGACCGGCCTGCTCGCGCGAACGGGCGCCGACGAGCTGCTCGTGTCGAGCTCGACGTTCGACCGCTCGGCCCTGCGCGACTCCGACGCGAGGCTCGCCCGGATGTTCACCGCCGTCCGCACATGAGCCCGGAAACGACTCGTCCCGCCCGGTGGGGAGCGCCGGGCGGGACGAGTGGACGTCGATGCGTCAGCGACTACTTGTAGATCCGCATGTAGTCGACGTACATCTCGCTGGCCTTGGGGGAGCCGCCGTCGGGGAAGTAGTCGAGCTGGATCGTCGGGTGCATCTTGCCGGGCGGCAGTGTCTTCTCGTCGGTGCTCTCGAACCACTTCTCGCCGTCGATGTAGCCGGTGACCCGGCCGTCGACCCACTCAACGGCGTAGTTGTGCCACTGGGTGATGTCGATGTTCTTCTTGGCGTACTTCTGCTGGTTGCTCGAGCTGTAGTGCAGGAAGAACGACACGTCCTTGGAGGCGCTGTTGGTCTCGGCGAAGTCGATCTCGCCGCCCTGCGGCCAGTCGACGTCGCTGGGCCAGAGGATCAGAACCGGGTGGTACTGGGAGTCACCCGCGGGGAACTTCGCGCGCATCTCCCACTTGCCGAAGCGCTGGCTGTCGCCCCACGCCATGCCGCCGGTGTTGCCGTCGGAGTCGCCGCGGATGACCAGCGAGCCGTTCTCGACGGTGACCGCCTTCTCGCTGCGGGTGCCGTTGCCGCCGTGGCCCTCGCCTTCGTAGAGGGTCCACTTGGAGCTCATGTTCCCGTTGAATTCGTCGCCGCCGACCTGGGTCCAGCCCTTGAGAAGGCCGGCCTGCTTGCCGTCGCCCGCCGGTTTCACGAGCGGGGCAGGCGGCGGAGCCTGCTTCTTCTGTGAGTGCTGGGTGGTGGAGGTGGGGCCCTCCGAGGACTCACGAGCGCCCAGCGGGGCCGGGAGCGGCGCGCCCGTGACCGGGTCGAGGGTGGGGAGGTTCGGAACAGTCGGGAGGTCGACCGTCGTCGCGGGGTCGTTCCGCACGATCGCGTTGCTCAACTCAGGGGCGGCAGTTGCGGCTTCGTCCGCGGGCCGGAGAGTGGTTGCGACGGTGGTCGCGATGAGCATCACCGTGGCGCCGATGGCGAGGGGAGCCAACCTGCGAGTCAGTGAGCGCTGGGGGAGCGGGTCGGTCGTGACGACGGCGTCGACGCTACCGCCCGGCCGGCGGTGCCGACCGGTGTTGGTCACGGTGGGGGAGCCGTGCTCTGCGGTGATCCGTGCGATCAGCTCGGTCGGGGACTCCGGGCGATCTTCCGCAGCGAAGGTAGTCCGTCGCATGAGGCGGAACCTTAAAGAAGGAGGAGCCGGATGATCAGCAATCCTGAGAGCCACGGTTGCGCGTGCGCGCCAACAGGTAGGTCAGACGCGCCAGAATGCCCTCAGACGGACGTATGGGAGCGCTTCCGTACTCCGTTCGGAGTACCTGACCTCTCAGCTGTCTGAGAGGTTCCACTCAACTTGAGCAACAGTCGCTCCGTTAGACGATTGTTATCGGCGTCCGGCTACGACAAGCTTGGGGGGATGCTCCCCGCTGCTCCCCCGGGGGGTGCGTCCTCGTACGTGTCGACAGCGATGCCGCCACGTGTGTCCGTACCCCCGAACGACCACGTCCTCTTGGCGCTACCACCGACGGCCGCGTCGTCTGCCGTGCTGCGCAGCCTGCGGTCCGACGGAGTGTCGATCAGCCCCGTCAGCGACGGCATCGCGGTGCTCGACGCCGTCCGTTCCCGTGAACCGGGGCTCCTGGTGCTCGACGTCGAACTGCCCGGGCCGGACCAGGCGGCCGTGCTGGCGGCCGTCCAGAGCGAGGCGCCGAACGTGCCGGTCATCGCGGTCACCCCACGTGAACGCCGGGCGGCCCTGCTCGGGCAGCTGCGTGGTGACCGCGACGACTACCTGCTCCGGCCCTTCGCCGTCGACGAGCTGGCTGCCCGGATCAGGCTCCGGCTGCGGCTCGGCACGGCCGTCGAGAACACGGTGATCCGCCACGGCGAGCTGACCGTCGACACCGAGCTCGGCGAGGTCACGGTCGACGGTCAGGCGGTGTCGTTGTCGCCCACTGAATTCGCAATGCTTATGGCACTGCTCGCTACCCGGGGTGAGGTCGTGTCACCCGATCGCCTCGCAAGTGCCGTGTGGTCCGAGACGGCTTCGGCAAATCTCGTACAGGTGTACATCTCCTACCTGCGTCGCAAGATCGGCGCGGAGCGGATCCGCACGGTCCGCGGTGAGGGATACGTACTGGAGCCCTGAGAGTCAGGCGAAGGGTGAGCGGCGACCCGATAACACTTCGGGTGTCATCCGGTCTCCTGACGTGCAGGTTCGCTCACCCCGTGCTACCCAGTGCAGCACAGGGCCGCGCGGGGTCGGTCCTGCCTAGACCTCGGGAGTTTGCAGTGACCATCACCGGGATCATCACAGCGATCGTCATCGGCGCCATCATCGGGTTCGTCGGCCGGCTCGTGGCCCCTGGAAAGCAGAACATCCCGATCTGGCTGACCATTCTCGTCGGGATCGTGGCCGCTTTCATCGGCACGGCCATCGCCAAGCTGTTCGGTGTGGCCAGCACCGGTGGAATCGACTGGATCGAACTCATCCTGCAAGTGATCGTCGCCGCCATCGGCGTCACCATCGCGGCGGGGGCCTACAGCAGGCGCGGCGTCACGCGCTGACTCCACCCGCACCACCACCGCGGCCCGGTCCCGACAGCCCGTCGGAACCGGGCCGCGGTGTCTGCCGGAAACGCCGGCCAGGGCTACCTCAGTCGACGAACGATTGTGCCGCGGCCAGGAAGGCGTCGTTCTCCTCCGGCGCGGCGACCGTCACTCGCACGCCGTCCGAGGCGAACGGACGGACGATGACCTTGTTGTCCAGGCAATGCGCGTCGAACGGTGGGGTGCGCTCGCCCAGCGGGAGCCACACGAAGTTGGCCTGCGTCGGTGGCACGGTGTAGCCGGCCTGCAGCAGCACATCGCGCACCCTGAGCCGCTCGCTCTGCACCTCCGTGCATGCGGCGAGGAGCTCGTCGGCGTTGTCCAGTGCCGCGATCGCACCGGCCTGTGCCACGGAGCTCACGCTGAACGGCGAGCAGACCTTTCGCAGGGCCGCGGCAACCTGGGGCGTGCTGACCGAGTAGCCGACCCGCAGCGCGGCGAGCCGGTAGGCCTTGGAGAACGTCCGCAGCACGACGAGGTTGGGGTAGGCGTCGAGCAGGGCCATCCCGTCGACAGCGGCCGGGTCGTTGACGTACTCGAAGTAGGCCTCGTCCAGTGCGACGAGGACGTCCGGCCCGACAGCGGTGAGCAACCGCTCCATCTCGGCGCGGGTGACGACCGTGCCCGTCGGGTTGTTCGGGCTGCAGACGAGCACCAGACGCGTCTTCGGGGTGACCGCCGCGATCATGCCGTCGATGTCATGGCGGAAGTCGGCGTCGAGCGGCACCTTCCGCATCGTGGCGCCCCCGATGTGCGCGACGATCGGGTAGGACTCGAACGAGCGCCACGCGAACACCACCTCGTCCGACGGTTCGAGGCAGGTGGCCTGCACCAGTTGCTGGCAGAGGCTGACCGACCCGCACCCGACGGCGATCCGCTCGGTGTCCACACCGAGATGCTCCGACAGGCGCGCGGTGAGCCCGGTGACGGCGAGATCCGGGTACCGGTTGCCTGCCATGGCGGCCTCGGCGATCGCGGCGAGCACGGGTGCCGTCGGCGGCAGTGACACTTCGTTGCTTGCGAGCTTGATCGCTCCGGCGATCGCGCGGCCGGGCACGTAGGCCGGGAGCGTGTCGAGGTCGGGGCGAATCAGCGGCATGTCGACACCCTATGTCTGTGACGTCCTCAACGTGGTGCCGCCACCCTCCCACAGCGCGCGCCGTGACACCCTTGTCGTCATGACCGAGATCAGGACGGAGACCGTCCCGCTGGTCGACGGCAGCGCTCTACGGCTCACCGTGGCAGAGCCGGACGGCCCGGTCCGTGGAGGGATCGTGGTCCTCCACGAGGCGCGGGGCGTGACCGACGCCGTGCGTGGTCTCGTACAGGGACTGGCGGGAGACGGGTGGCTCAGCGTCGCACCGCACCTCTACCACCGCGACGACGCCGACGAACTCGACGGCGCGGCCGACGACGAGGTTCAGCAACAGGTCGACCGGCTCGAGGGTGAGCAGATCATGGCCGACACCGACACCGCGTTCGGCTGGCTCGCCGACCACGACATCAGCGCCGACCGGATGGGCGTCATCGGCTTCGACCTCGGCGGCTCGGTCGCTCTGGTGGTGGCGGCACAGCGGCGGCTCGGTGCCGCGGTCACGGTGGCGGGCGAGGGCATTGCGGTCGCGCCCTCCGCGAGCCTCCCGTCTCTCGTCGAAGCTGCGCCCGACCTCACCTGCCCCTGGCTCGGGATCTACGGGGAGACGGCCGACGGGAAGCCGGACCCCGACGTCAGCAGGCTCCGCGACGCGGCGAGCTCGTCCGAGGTGGCCACGGACGTCGTCGTCTATCCGCGCAAGGGCTATCGCTTCGACGACGACCCCGAGGTCGCGGCCGACGCCTGGCAGCGCACCCTGAACTGGTTCGACTCCCACCTTCGCTGAGCCGCGTCAGGCCTCCGCCGGCATGGTTTGCGCACCCACACCTTCCGCTCCCCGCAGCGCCATCCGATGGGGTATGCGCCCATACCCGAGCCGGTCGCGCAGCGCCTGTCCCTGATCACCCGGGTCGGCGCTGGCGCGACCGGGCGGCGGGCTTGCATGCTGGCCGACATGGTTGCGTCCGAGATCCCCACCGTGCTGTGGACTCCCGACCCGGAGCACACCGGCCCGATGGTCGAGTTCTGCGAGTGGGTGCGTGAGCACCGCGGGGTCGACGTGTCCGGCTACGCCGCGCTCCACGCCTGGTCAGTCGATGATCTCGAGGGCTTCTGGTCCGCCGTCGCCGAGTTCACGGGCGTTCGCTTCCGCTCGCAGCCGACCGCCGTGCTGGGCTCACGGGAGATGCCGGGCACCGAGTGGTTCCCGGGGGCGACGCTCAACTACGCGGAGCACGCGCTCACCCCTGGCCCAGGCCGCCAGGACGCCGACGTCGCGGTCGTCTTCGCGCGGGAGGACGGGCTGGAGCGCATCGTCACCCACGCCGAGCTGCGGGAGCTCGTCGGCCGGGCCCGCGCCGGTCTGGTGCGCTCCGGAGTCGGCCGCGGCGACCGGGTCGTGGCTCTCGCCCCCAACAGTGTCGAGACGCTGGTGACGTTCCTCGCCGCCGCCAGCCTCGGCGCGGTGTGGTCGTCGTGCTCGCCGGACTTCGGAGCGCGTGCCGTCCACGATCGGTTCGCCCAGATCGAGCCGGTGGTCCTGCTGGCGGTCGACGGCTACGTCTACGGCGGGAAGCGGTTCGACATCCGTCCGACGATCGAGGCCCTCCGCGCGCAGCTGCCCACGCTGAAGGCGACCGTCCTCGTCCCGTACCTGGACGAGGAGGCGACGCTCGACGGCACCGTGCCGTGGAGCGAATTCACGGCGACACACGATCCGCTCGAGTTCGAGCCCGTCCCGTTCGACCACCCGCTCTGGGTGCTGTACTCCTCCGGCACCACCGGCCTGCCCAAGGGCATCGTGCACGGCCACGGCGGGATCGTCCTGGAGCACGTGAAGGCGCTCGGGCTGCAGATGGAGCTCGGCCCGGGTCGACGCTTCTTCTGGTTCACCACCACCGGCTGGATGATGTGGAACCTGCTCATCGGCGGGCTGCTGGTGGGCACCACCATCGTCTTGTTCGACGGCAGTCCGGGCCACCCCGACCTCGGTGCGTTGTGGGCGCTGGCGGAGCGGCACGACGTCACGTACTTCGGCGTGTCGGCGCCGTTCGTCCAGTCGTGTCTCAAGGCCGGGCTCCGGCCCCGGGACCGGTACGAGCTCGGCTCGCTCACGGCGATCGGGTCCACCGGTGCGCCGTTGTCGGTGGAGGGCTTCCGGTGGATCGCCGACGCCGTCGGCGAGCACATCCAGATCTGCTCGGTGTCGGGCGGCACGGACGTGTGCGCGGCGTTCGTCGGCTCGGCACCGATCGTCCCCGTGTGGCTCGGGGAGATCTCCTGCGCGTCCCTCGGTGCTGCCGTCGTCGCCTACGACGAGTCCGGCAAGGAGCTGATCGACGAGGTGGGCGAGCTGGTGATCACCCGGCCGATGCCGTCGATGCCGGTGTCGTTCTGGAACGACCCGGACGGCACCCGGCTGCGCGAGGCCTACTTCGAGGACTTCCCCGGTGTCTGGCGCCACGGCGACTGGTTGCGCGTCACGCCGCGCGGCTCGTACGTGATCTACGGCCGCAGCGACTCCACGCTCAACCGCGGCGGCGTCCGGATGGGCACGGCGGACTTCTATGCGGTGGTGGAGGGTTTCGACGAGATCGTCGATTCATTGGTGATCGACACCACTCAACTCGGCGCCCGCGACGAAGGTGCCCTGCTCTGCTTCGTCGTGCTGGCGCCGGGAGCCTCGCTGGAGGACGTCGAGCCGGCGCTGCGGCGTGCCCTGCGGACCGAGCTGTCGCCTCGACACGTGCCCGACCGCTTCATCGTCGTCGACGCCGTGCCCCGCACCCTCAACGGCAAGAAATGCGAGGTACCGGTGAAGAAGATCCTCGCCGGAGTGGCCCCGGAGAAGGCGGTGAGCCGGGGTGCCCTCCAGAACCCCGACGCCCTCGCCCCGTTCCTCGCGCTCGGGAGCGGGGGGTAGTGATCCGGGCGGATCGGCCTGTGTACGCTGGGACCCGCTGGAGGCCGAGAGGCCCCGGGAGGCTTCGCCTAGTCTGGTCTATGGCGCCGCACTGCTAATGCGGTTTGGGGTCACCCCCCATCCCGGGTTCAAATCCCGGAGCCTCCGCGCCCGGAGCGGTCGGGTAAGATCGACCGCGACGGAGTACGACAACTGAAGAGCACGCGCCCGTAGCTCAACGGATAGAGCATCTGACTACGGATCAGAAGGTTAGGGGTTCGAATCCCTTCGGGCGCACTCAGAAAGTCCCAGGTCAGGCCCTGATTTCACCTCGGTGGAACGGGGCCTGACGTCATGTCAGGACCTGCGTTTTGCACCGATTTGCACTGCAACTTGCGGTCGTGCTCCTGCGTGGACCTGCGGCGTGCTCGGTCCGGTACGCCGCCGCGAGCACCGCGCCCGCGGCCTTGAGCCGCCGCTCGACGTCCGGATGGATGTAGTGCTTGCGCGTCGTGGACACCCGCCCGCCGAGCGTGTGCCCGTGCCACATCGAGTTGTCGGCCTCCGGTACGCCTTCCTCATCGAGCAGCGTCGCCGAGGTGTGCCGCGTCCCGTGCAACACGATCCGAGGCAGGCCGGCGCGCTTGCCCTCCCGCTCGAACTCCTCACTCACCCGCTCCGGGTGCAGCGGCGCCCCGTACTCGTCGCACGCCACGTAGCCGTCGCCCTCGTGCGCTTCGTACCCCTCACCGCACGCCAACCGCTCGGTGTCTGGCTGGTCGTCAACGGCTTCAAGCCCTCGCTCATCACCACCACCGCGTGAGCAGGAGTAGGGCATCGCTCGCTCCCCGTCAGCTGAGAACCCGGGTGTGCGTAACCTGCTCCGGTCGGAGGTCAAGTAGATGAGCCGTCGAGGACTCGGCGGGATGAACGACCACATCGGCCTAACTGCCAGCCATACCCCACTCGACGACCTCACTGGGAGCTTGTAGACCCCCATGAGCACGAACAAGACCATGAAAGCGCTCGTTCAGGACCGTTACGGCCCCCCCGACGTCCTCAAGATCGACGAGGTGACAAAGCCTTCGCCTGGCCCCGGAGAGGTGCTCGTCCAGGTCAAGGCTGCATCAGTCAACGCCCGTGACTGGCACGTCATGCGGGGCGAGCCCCGGCTTGCGCGCCTTATGGACCGTACGACCTTCGGTCGCTCCGCCCCGCGGGTCAAGATTCGTGGCACGGACTTCGCAGGCGTCGTGGAGTCCGTGGGCGCCGGCGTCACCCGGTTGCGACCGGGCGACGCGGTTTTCGGCGAGTCCAATGCGGCGATCGCCGAGTACGTCGTGGCGTCGCAGGATGCCGCGGCTGCGATGCCGCCCGGAATCGAGTTCGAGCAGGCCGCCGCTATTCCTCTCGCTGCCAACACGGCCCTCGTCTGCCTGCGTGCGGGTACGCCGGAGGCGGGGCAGACAGTCCTGATCAACGGGGCGTCCGGTGGGGTGGGCACGTTCGCGGTGCAACTGGCCAAGTCGATCGGGTTGCACGTGACTGCAGTCTGCAGCGCCCGCAACGCCGACCTGGTGCGCTCGCTCGGCGCCGACGTCGTCGTCGATTACGGCCGCGAAGACTTCTGCAAACTCGGGGCTCGCTACGACCTGGTCGTCGACCTCGTCGGGAACCGGTCCCTGCACGACCTTCGCAGCGTGCTCACCCCTTCCGGAAGCCTGGTTCTGTCAGGCGGGGGCGTGTCCGGCGAGGGGCGATTCCTCGGGCCAATGGGCCTGTTGATCCGCGCCCAGGTGTATGCGCGCCTGTTTCGGTCTCGGTTGACGATCCCGGAGGCGAAGCCGAGCAGGGAAAGCCTCGACGAGCTCGCCGAACTTGTCGCGGCCGGAGCGATCACTCCGATCGTGGACAGGACCTTCGCATTCGACGACGCCGCCGGCGCGATCAGGTACCTCGAAAAGGAACACGCTCGCGCAAAGGTAGTCGTCAGCTACAGCTGACTACGCTTGCTGTGCGATTGCTGCGCTCGCGCCGGTGACCCCTACGAACGGACCCGTCCTTGCCGCACGCGCACGTCTCGCGGACGGCTGGCGGGTGGGCGAGCGGGCGCGGCATCACGTCGCCAAGCGAGACCAGCTCGCCCTCGACCACCTCCGGGAGTTCGTCGGCGGCGCTCACCGGGCACCCCCCGCCGCGCGCACGCGGTCGAGCAGCGACACGAGGGTGCCGACGGTGGAGACGTCCCACCCGGCGAACCACTCGATCATGCGCTCGTCGTAGGCGCCCAGCTCGACACCGGCGAGCGCCTCGCGGATGGCCGCGATCCGGTCGGCACGCGCCGCTTCCGGCTTGTAGATGGGTGGCTGGCAGACGTCGAACGGGGCCCGCACGGCAACGGGCTCGGCATGCAGCGGTCGGAGGTCGCTCATCGGGCCGTCACCTGCCCGAGCGGCACGCCGAGCACGAGCGAGATCGGCCCGCACCGGTCGGGGTCGACGGCGATCAGCAGCCCGACCGTGCACGCGGAGCACAGCTCGACGGCGCCGGCCGCCGTAAGCGTCATCTAGCGTGCCTACGGATCAGAAGGTTAGGGGTTCGAATCCCTTCGGGCGCACCAGGTCAGAGTCCCCGTCGGCGATCTTGTAGCCGGTCTGACGGCTCGGATCGCCAGCAACGGCCACCTCACGACAGCTGCTCGTCGAGGTGGCCGAGTGCTTTCCGCTGGTTCCGCAGGTTCATGTGGCCGTACGAGTCCATTCCTGCTCGGTACAGTTCGCCCCGATGACCGTGCCGGCCGAGCAGCCCCTCCGGTGAGCGACCCGCCGCAGGGCAACCCCGTGCTGTTGCCCGCAGCCTCCGCGCTCGCCCGTGCCGTCACGGGGGCGATCCGAACCGGGGACGTCGATGAACTGCGCCGGCTGCTCGCCACCTACCCGCAGCTGGCCACCGCCCGCGTGGGCGACGACCGCGAGTCCCGCGCCCTGCTGCATATCGTCACCGATTGGCCCGGCCACTTCCCCCGCGGGGCCGCCACCGTAGCCGTGCTCGTCGGGTCCGGCGCCGACGTCAACGCCCGCTTCACCGGCTCGCATACCGAGACCCCGCTGCATTGGGCCGCCAGCTGTGACGACGTCGAGGTCATCGACGCGCTCCTCGACGCAGGCGCCGACGTCGACGCCGACGGTGCCGTCATCGCCGGCGGGACACCCCTGACCGACGCCACCGCCTTCGGCCAGTGGAGCGCTGCCCGTCGCCTCGTCGAACGCGGCGCCCGCGCCGGGCTCTGGGAAGCCGCCACACTCGGCCTGCTCGAGAGCGTCGACGCCTACCTGTCGGCCGATCCCGGACCGACCAGCGAGGAGATCACCCGCAGTTTCTGGGGCGCGTGCCACGGCGGCCGGCGCAGCACCGCCGAGTGCCTACTCGACCACGGCGCGGACCTGAACTGGATCGGCTGGAACGAGCTCACTCCCCTCGACGTCGCCGTGCGCGCCGGGGCCACCGACCTCGCGGAGTGGCTCCGCACCCGCGGCGCGCGACCCGCCGAATCAGTCAAGAACGTCTGACGATCACAGGCGCGGTGGCCCCATGGGTGACCCGGACGGCCCCCAGATGGACGATCAGGACATCCGCGGTGCCTGGCAGTCCGCCGAGCGGCAGAACGGCTCTCAGCGGCCTGGTCGCGAGAGTGGGGCTATCGCTCGACGCCACGGCGGCACCGGCCGGCCCGGGATGTCTCAGCGCCCGTCGACAGGGGTGCTGCCGGTGCGCCGGGACCGTCGCCCATCTGGCCGTCAGCGCCACGCCCTGAGCAAGATCAACAAAAGAATGATCACGGAATTGTCACTCTGAAGAGTTGGTTCCGTCGGGAATGCACCTGAGTGGCGTAACCCCCGTGATCGGAAGCAGTTAAACCGATCGCCACTGTGCGGCTCCACAGTGGTGGGCGCTTCAAGGATTTCGGCCCGATGGTTCGCGACTGCAGGTGCTCTGTGCAGCAGCCTCGCGCACCCGACGGCGGCGCGGCCGACGAGGAAGGACTGCGGCGTGTGCTGACCCAAATTCAACGGCCGCATGACTCCAGCGATGCGCCGGTCCGCGAGAACCGAGCGACCATCGCAGGTGGTGGGCCGGCACGCAGCGGTCGCCGGACGCGGGCCATCGTCGGGCTCGCGATCGTCGTCGCCGTGACGGCCGTCGGTCTGATCGTCCAGTCGGAGCGCAAGGCAGCGCAGGCGGCTGCGGCACCGATTCCGGTCAGCACGGTGACCGCTCGGTATCCGGAGGCGATGGACCCGTTGACGGGTGTGGTGACCGTCGGCCTGTCCACCGCTACCGCGACCATCGATCTGTACGAGGACTTTCTGTGCCCGGCGTGTGCGGTGTTGTACGACGCCCATGACGAGCAGATTCGGTCAGCCGTGGAACGCGGCGAACTGCGGGTCCGCTTCCACCTGTTGCCGTTCTTGGATCGCTTCTCCGATCCACCGGGCTACTCCGGTCGGGCTGCCAACGCCGCGATCGCCGCTGCCGAGGGCGGAAAGTTCGTGCCCTACTACTCCAGCCTGTACGAGGCGCAGCCGGCAGAGGGCTCGGCCGGGTTCACCGATGCGCAACTGCTGGCGCTGGGTCAGGCGCTCGGGCTGGGTCCGAAATTCGTGGACGCGGTGGAGCGCCGGCGCTACCTGCCCGCCATCCAGCGTGACTACCAGCAAGCGCTGGCAACCGTGGGCAGGGACCACTACCAGGGCAACTTCAGGACACCCACGATCGTCCACGACGGACAGCTTGTGACCTACGAGAACCAGGGCCGGCCGATCGATTGGCTGAGCCCGCTGCTCGACGAGGCCGAGGCTGCAACAACCCCCGCTCACCATCGGCCGCCGCAGCGCTGAACACAGCGGCCCCCTCGTCTGCGTCTAGGAGCACACCATGAGACTCCGGCTTCCCAAGCCGATCGTCGCCGACGAGACGCCCACCGTCGAGTTCGAGGGCCCGACCCAGCCGATCCGGCGCCAGGCCGAGCGGGACGCCCGGCCCGACCCGGAGAACGCCCGGGCGACCGAATCGAGCCGTCCCGCGCGTGATCATCGATGGGCGCGTCTGCTCGACGTGATCGGCGCCCTCGCGCGGCTCGGGCTCGCCGCGGTCTGGATCGTCTCCGGAGCGGTCAAGCTGCTCGATCCCGGGCAGACCTATCTGGCCGTCAAGGCCTACGGTGTTCTGCCCACGGCAATGATCGGTCCGGTCGCTGACGCGCTGCCGCTTGTCGAACTGTGCTTGGGCATGCTGCTCCTCGTCGGGATCGGCGTCTGGCTCAACGCCTTTCTGAGCGCCGCGCTTCTGCTCGTCTTCATCGCTTACGGCCAGGAACTGCTCCCCGACGCCGCTTTCCTCGCCCTCGCCGCATGGCTTGTCCTCCGGCCTCGCACCTGGGCTTCCCTTGGTGCGATGGCCATTCCCCGGACGGCGACCCCCGAAGTCGAAACCGAACCTCCGGCGGCAGCACGACCGACGTCGGCCGCCGGCCGCACGAAACCCGCACCGGCTCGGCCGACCGCAACTGCGCCCCGGCCGGCACCTCCGACCGCAACCGCGCCCTCGCCGGCACCGGCGAACACAGCCGACACCGCTTCCCACGCGCAGCTTGTGCAGCAGATCGCCCAGGTCAAAGGTGCGCTCGCGCAGACGCGGCGGCAACTGCGAGCGCTCGAGCGGGCACACTCGGCCCAGACCGCACGCGCTGATCGCGCCGAGGCCGCCCGCGACGCGGCGCTGGCCCATGCCGCCGCGGTCGCGCAAAAGCCCAGAACCACCCGGGTCGCGATCATCAACAGCGGGAGGGTCACGGGGATCGAGATGAGGACAGGCAGCCGAGCGGAGGAGTTTTCCGCTGCCTGGCCGACCCACTGACCCACGGTCAGGTGGCGGCGGCGCCGCTGTCGACTGCCAGGGTCGAACCTGTGACGTAGCGCGCTCGGGGCGAGGCGAGGAACAGGATCGCCTCGGCGATCTCGCGTGCTCGTGCCGTGTGCTCTCGCTCAGGCAGGTTTCCCGCGAGATCCTCGCCCCACCCGACGCCGGCGCTCTCGGAGCGGATCGGTCCGGGCGCGACGCTGTTGACCCGGACCCCTTGTGGGCTGAACTCCGCTGCCCAGGTGCTGGTCAGCGACATGAGAGCAGCTCTGGTGGCGCTGTAGCCCGAAGCGCCTGCGACCCCCATCGAGGCACCCATCGCGGCGACGTTCACGATGCTGCCCCGACCCTTTGCCAGCATGGCGGGGGCGAGCAGTTCCGTCAGGAAATAGGTGGCGCGCACATTGGTGTCGAACATGTTCTGGAACGAGGTGACGTCCTGGTCCGCCGTCAGCCCGGTCGGGGAGCCCGCCGCGTTGTTGACCAGGATGTCGACCTCTCCGGCCTGATCGGCGAGGTTCTGGATCGAGTCGAGATCCCCGAGGTCGGCCGCGATGAAGCGAACGTCCCCACCGTTGCCTGCGATCTCGGCGGCGGCTCTCTTTCCCTGTTCCGTGTTGCGGCCGGAGATGATGACCTGCGCGCCTTCACGAACCAACAGGCGCGCCACATGAGCGCCGATCCCGGCCGAGCCACCGGCGACCAGGGCGACGTGACCCTCGAGCTCCATCGGATGAACGTCCTTTCTTCCTCGACCCGGAAGGAGCCGCCATCTCGCGATCGGGCGCACCGTCACGCCGGGCTGGGTCGCGGGCCGGTGCCGGGAAGCTGCACCGTGCGGCGCCTGCCGATCGGCAGGACGGCCCGCTCGGCGGTGGCCTCGAGCATCATCGCGGCGGCGAGGTACGAGGCCAGCACGGCGGGGGCGAGCAACACGTAGCCACCGATGGTCTGGATCACGGGCACGCCGCCCAGGAGCGCGATCGCCAGCAGCACGGAGCTCGCCGCCAGCGTGGCCAGGACGGTGGTGAGTGCGATGTTCTCGGCGGTGGCGGCGATCGCACCGACCAGCGTGATCGCGGACAGCACGACCAGCCAGAGCCCGAAGGCGACAGCGGCGGTGGCGTCGGTGGTGGCGGGGGGTAGCACGCCCAGCGCGATGAGCAGGCTGTAGAGGCCGTAGCCGATCCAGAAGGAGCCCCAGATGCCGTGCATCGCGGTGGCCAGCCCGTCGCGGGACACGCAGGCCCACATGGCGGCGAGGAGCTCCGCGATTCCACCGGCGGCGAGGGCGAAGGGGAAGAGGATCTGCGGCGTCTCCGCGGTGCCGTACCAGCCGGCCAGGTCGGCGGCGACCATGAAGGTGGCCGCGGCGAAGCCGAACAGTCCGAGAATGGATGGCGCAGCAACCGGCAACAGCGCAATGGCGGTGTGGTCGCGCGGGTACCCGCGCTCGGGCGGCTCGGCGGCCGTCCCGCACCCTTCGGTGTCGGTGCTCAATTCGCCTCCGGATCCGTGACCGTTTCCCGCCCGTGCATTGCCTGGGCCGGGTCGGGTGTCCAAGCCGGATTCTCTGTTGTTGCCGGGGCGAATCTGACACCAGGACGTGACTGCGGCCGAGAAATCGAGGATGCGTGTGGCGTCGGCCCGCGCCACGGTTCGTCCCTACGTGGCGCGAGCCGTTGGGATAAGGCTGACGTTCGAGCGGGCGGATGTCGTCACGGCCTCCGGCCATCCTCACTACCGGCTGGCCGGAACCCCCGGTGTCCGCCGGCCGTGCCGCGGGGGACGATACGGACGAACCACCCAGGGTCGGCGAAGTGCCGTGTCGACGGGGTGCGCATTCAGGGCGAGTCCGAACGAAGCGGCCGCAGCGGCGAGGAGCGTCGGTGTGACGATGCTTACTCGCTGGTCGCTGCTGAGATGGCAGCAGATCGCACCGATCTTGTACCAGGCCGACGGTCACGGTCGGAGTGAGGTGACGGGCAGCTGCGATGATCGTGCTGAGCTCCACGGAGACCCCGTGCGCGGACAGTGTCCAACCGGGCTCGGTACGTCACGGCGAGTGGTCGAGGAACAAGCCCAGGAACGGGTCGGGCCTCGTGGCGTGCCGGTCGGTGCGGGCAACTCTTCCCGCATCGCGTCCGTGATGAATCGGGTGGAACAGGCATGAGAAGTGCGGCTCTATACCACGAAGCTCGCCGACCTCGTTGCTGAGACCGGAGCCGGTTCCGGTGGCCGCGTTTGCAGGTCGACTCAAATCCCTTGGCTACCTGGGTCACAGAGTTGATGAAGCCAGGTAGCGTATGGACTCGCAGTGGGGGCTACCTCTTGCCATCCGTTTACCCAGCAGTGGCCCGGTGCTTACGCGGCACTCCTTAGAGTCTAGGAATCCGCTGATCTCCAGGCCCAACGCCAGATCGAGGTGATGGCCGATGGTGACGCACGAGACCGGGACCGGCTCGGGCATCCTTCGAACAGCGAGTCCGAGTGAGGCGGACGTGATGGCGGCCCGCGCCGCCACCCGCGAGCTGCTAGCCAATGACCCAGTCTTGGGAATGCTCGGCCTTCACGCATCACGCATCCTGATCGTCGGACCTGAGATGAAGGTCCCTGACGACGGCTACTTCCTCACGTTGGACTGGACGGGAGAACCGTGGGGCTCTGACACGGTCGCCGTGCAGAGGGGCCCGGAGATCGTCGTCCTGCAGAGCCTGCAGGTGTCGGCACACAAGTGCACGGCGGACGGGCGGCCGGACGGACGGTCGCAACGCACGTTCTCCGCGCTACTGGATCGCGCCGAGACCGTCCTCAGGGGCTCGGCGATGACCGTTCCCGAGCCGCTACTGCGAATCACTCCACGAGGTCGTGGGCTCACGCGGCTGGACAAGAACGGTGAGCACGTGCAGTTGTTCGCCGCCTTCGACGTGGTGTCCCGGGCCAGAAAGGTGCGCGAGGAGCCTCGGCACCAGAAGAACGCCCGAGGGTCCTGTCCAAGGCAACCCGTACGTGACGGCGCGGCGTTACTCGACCTGCCGCCGTGGAGAGCATGTGGCGACCTCGCTACGCCCGGCTCCGGCACGCCGAACGGAGCTGCCCCCAGCGTCAACTGAACCCTGGGAAATCTGATCTCATCACGCCCCTCGAAGCGGTTCCGAACCCGTTTCCGTCAAGGGCGCTGGAGTGACACGTGCCGTCGGGCGAGGCATGCTGGAGTGCCCACCGAGCGCGGTGACAGCAGCGCCGGCGGAACGGAGACGACGCTCGTGCGCACTCGAATCATCGGTTTGGCGGTCTGGGCCTCGGTTCTGGCCATCGTGCTCTTCGGCGTGCCATTGGCCCTGGCGGTGCACCAGTATGCGCTGCAGGCCGAGCGCGGCGAGCTCGAGCGGGTCGCCAACGCCGTCTCGTTCACGGTGGCCTCGGACGTCTACGACGGCGAGCGGATCGATGAGATCAGTGGACCCGGGCTGATCAAGGTGGCGGTGTACGACCAGCACGGTAGCCAGCTGGGAGGAATGGGGCCACGCGGCGAATCGGAGGTTGCTGAGGCCCTCGGCGGCGGTGTCGGCAGCGGAACCGCCAACGGCGATCTGGTCGTCGCGGTGCCGGTCACCCACGATGACGACGTCATCGGGGCAGTTCGGGCGTCTGCGCCGGAGAGCGCGGTCATGCAGAGGGTGATGCTGGTCTGGGCCGGTATGGCTGCCCTCGCCGTATTGGCCGTTGCTGCCGCCTGGCTCGTCGGGCGTCGGCAGGCCCGGCGGCTGGCCCTTCCGCTCGAGGACCTGGCCGTTGCCGCCCGTCGGCTGGGTGAGGGCGACTTCAGCGTGCGCACCCGGCGAGGCGGGATCCCGGAGATCGATTCGGTGGGGAGCGCACTCAACGGCACGGCCGGTCGCCTCGACGACCTCCTCGCCAGGGAGCAGGCGTTCTCCGCGGACGCCTCCCATCAGCTGCGGACGCCGCTCGCGGGCCTCCGGCTCCGGCTCGAGGCGGTCCTCGAACGCCCGGACGATGAACTCAGGGCGGCCATCGCAGCGAGCCTCGTCGACGCGGATCGGTTGGAAACGACCATCGACGAGCTTCTTGCCCTCGCCCGGAACAAGCGCGCCGCACAGGTGGCCCCGATCGATCTCGGCGCACTGCTGGACGAGATGTCACCGGAATGGTGCGCGCGCCTGGCACTCCAGGGACGCAACCTCGAGCTGAAGATCGATTCGGCGGCCCAGAACCCGTCCGCTTCCACCGCCGCCGTTCGTCAGATCCTCGGGGTGCTCATCGACAACGCGACGATCCACGGCTCGGGAACCGTCACGGTTGCGGTCCGCGAGTCCTCGGATGCCGTGGCCATCGACGTCTGTGACGAGGGCGCCGGCGTGTCTGATCCGGAGAACGTGCTGTTCACCCAACGGGCCGAGGAGCGCAACGGGCACGGTATCGGCCTGCCGTTGGCACGTCGCCTCGCGGAGGCCGACGACGGACGGCTCGAGCTGACCCAGCGGACACCTCCGGTGTTCACGCTTCTGCTGCCGTCGGCAGTCGCCGAGGATCCGGTGGTGGAGCCCGTGCCGGGCAACTCGGCACGAGCTACCGCGACTAGTGAGCCACGCCGTCGCTGGCCGGTGGGTCGAGTGCCAACCGATAGCCGTGCCCCCGGAGCGTGACGATCTCCGGGACCTGGGCCCCGGCCAGCGCGGCCATCTCCGTCATCTTGCGGCGGAGCGCCGCAACATGGACGTCGAGGGTCTTCGTCGAGCCGAACCAGTTCTCGTCCCACACCTCGGACATGAGCGTCTCGCGGGTGAGCGCCACGTCCGGTCGGGCTGCGAGGCAGGCCAGCAGGTCGAACTCCTTGGGGCGGAGGCGGAGTTCCTGCCCGGAGACGGTGACACGACGTCGGGACACGTCGACGACCAGGTCGCCGATCGACCGGACCGGTGGCGCGGCTCCGGTCGCCTCGTTGCGGCGAAGGTGAGCACGGATACGGGCATGGAGCTCGGCCAGCCGGATCGGTTTGACCAGGTAGTCGTCGGCGCCCGCCTCCAGCCCCACCACGACGTCCATCTCCGCAGCCCGTGCTGTCAGGATGACGAGAACGCAGCCGGGTTGAGTGCGCCGGAGCTGTCTGCACACCTCGACACCGTCGAGGTCGGGGAGCCCGAGGTCCAGCAGGACGAGGTCGACGACGGTGGCGGCGGCCCGTGCGAGGCCGCCCGCGCCCGTCTGCTCCCACATCACCTCATGGGCGTGGCTGCGCAGGCTCGACGCCAGAACTTCACCGATCGTCGAGTCGTCCTCTACCAAGAGGATGCGACTGGCCACTTGGCCATCCTTGTCCCCGAACGCGCGGTCAGCCAGTCAGCGGTGGGGTGTCCTGCCGAATTCCCGGTGTACGACTGGTCAATCCCGCAGCCGTCGGCGAGGCCCTCCAGGCTCAGGACCGCGAGAATTCCTCGAGTACGTCGGCGGCCACCCGGGTTGCTTCCGAGGTGGCCGCAGGGGTGGCGTCGGGGGAGTCGATCGTGATGAGGGCTTTCCACAGTGCCCAGCCGCGCCCGCGCGCCCACATCGCGTCGTCGGCGGGCATCGCGGACCGGAATGCCTCGCGGCTCGCCCCGTCGAGGAGCGTCCATGCGACGACGAGGTCGCAGGCGGGATCCCCCACGCCGCAGGTGCCGAAGTCGATGACCGCTGCAAGCCTCCCGGCGCCGTCGACGAGGAGGTTGTTGGCCGCGACGTCGCCGTGGAACCACACGGATGGACCTGACCAGGCGGCCGTGAGCGCGTCCTCCCAGGCGGCGGTGGCAGTGGCGGCGTCGATCCGCGGACCGAGCGCCGCGATGGCATCGCGCGTCTCCGTGTCGTAGACCTCGAGTGGGGCGCCGCGGTAGAAGCAGTGCGCGCCGGCCTGTGGTCCGCCGGTCGCGCTGATCTGCTGCAATGCCACAAGGAAACCGGCGAGGTCCCGCGCGAAGGCGTCGAGGTCGGCGATCCGGTCGCGAGTGGTGATGCGTCCGTCGATCCACCGGCGGACCGACCACGGCCACGGGTACTCGCTGCTCGGTACACCGAGGGCGAGCGGAACGGGGATCGGGAGCGGCAGGTGCGGTGCGAGCCGCGGCAGCCAGGTGTTCTCCTTCTCGACGCTGCGCACGTAACCCTCGGCGCTGGGGAGCCGCACCGTCATGGTGTCTCCCAGCCGGAACGTGCGGTTGTCCCAGCCGTTCACCTCGACCGGAACGACCGGGAGGCCGGACCACTCCGGAAACTGCGTGGCGACCAGCCGCGCGGCGAGGGCGGAGTCGATCAGGTCGCGGTCCATGACCGGCCATCCTGCTGGCGCCTTCGCACGCGGGCGACCCAATTCCTCAACGGTCCGTCGCCGGAGTGGCGATCGGCCGCCGCGGGAACCCCTGGCACGGAGCCCGCAGGAAGGAGAAGGTCCAGATGATGACCGTTGTCACCGGAGTGACCCTCAAGACCGGATCCGAGCCGGAGTGGGACGCAGCGATGCGGGAGCGACTGGCCGCCGCCCGTGGCCGGCCGGGGTGGGTCGCAGCGCAACTGCTCATCCCTCTCGACGGCCAGAACAAGCGCGTGGTCGTCGGGACGTGGCAGAGCCGTGCCGACTGGCAGGCATGGCACGAGGACGAGGCGTTCGCCGAGACCCGCGCCAGGATGGAGGGTCTTCAGGAGGGCGAGAGCGCGATGTCCTGGAACGAGGTCGTCGTGGACGCGCGCGGCGAAGGGATCTGACCGCGCCCGTCGGCGAGCTCGTCCAGCTCGCCGCCGGGCGGCCGGTCGGTCAGTGGTAGCAGTAGGAGTCGGAGGAGGCGTCGCCGCCCTGCAGGCGGATCTGGTGGACGCGCAGGCCGCGGAAGTCGTCGCCGTGTGGGAAGAAGTTCGGGTCGATGCTGAGCCCGCCGTTCGGGTCGGCGTCGAGTTTGGTCATCCAGGCCCCGACGCCGTCGGGGTAGAACTGGTCGTCCCAGGAGCCGTAGAGGGAGTTGGTGAAGTAGACGCGGCGTCCGTCGCGGCTGACTTCGACCATTTGCGGGCCGCCCGACAGTGGCATGTCGGGTTGGGCGGGGTGGGCGGTGCGCTCGACGATGCCGCCCAGGCGTACCGAGCCGGTTTCCCGGGGGTGGGCGGGGTCGGTGACGTCGAACTGTTTGAGTTCCCCGGTGCCCCAGCAGGAGACGTAGAGGAAGCGGTCATCGACCGACAGGTCGATGTCGGTGATCAGGGGTGGGACCGCGGCGAAGGGTTTCAACGCCGGGGGCAGCAGGTCCGGGTCGGCGGGCTCGGCCGGGATGGTGATGACCTTCTCGACCTGCCAGTCTCCGTTGTCGCGGTGCCAGCGCCAGATCGAGGCGGACAGGTCCTCGGTGGAGATCACCACGCCGACGAAGCCCCAGGTGGCGTCGGGGTCGTGGGAGGGGCGGACCTCCAGCACCATCTGGTGCTGGGCCCCGAGGTCCACGCTCTGCTGGTGCGCTCCCTTGGCGAGGTCCCAGAAGTGCAGGTGGTGGCCGTATTTCTGGCCCAGTAGCAGTTCGGGCACCACGCCGTTCTCGATCATCGAGGGGCTGCCCCACTCGCTGGAGATCAGCACGTTCTGGTTGAGGTGCCACCAGGCGTCATAGTGGAAGTGCTGCGGGCCGCGGTCGGTTTCCCAGGCGCGCAGGACCTCGAAACTGTTGTGGTCGAGCAGCGCGATGCCTCCGGGCCCGTCGTCGTCGCCCTTGGGCCCGCCCAGACACGTCAGGAACACCCCGTCGGGTCCGCAGTGCAGGGTGTGCGGGCGGGAGTAGCCGGCCTTGTCCGAGAGCTGGGTGGCGTCGATGGTCTTGACCAGCTTGGGCTGGCGCGGGTTCGGGCCGGTGTCCAGCACGTAGATGGTGGACGAGCGCAGCCCGGGCACCAGCAGATAGCGTCGCGCCAGCCCGGCCAGGTCGTGGCCCTCGTGGCGCAGCGCGCTGCTGCAGGCGTTCCAGCCGAAGTGGTGCAGCTCGTCACCCAGCCCGGGCACGTCGGTCCAGCCCACGACCCGCCCGTAAGACTCGGACTGCGCGTTCACATCGATCACGGTCATCGCATCGCTGCGCTGACCGGCACGGTCGAAAGCCACCACGTAGGCCAACTCCTCACCCGGAGCAGCTGCGGCGTCGGCGGCGGACCGGTAGAACGTCGGATCCATAGCGGGCCTCCTCGTCTCGGTGCCTCCCTTCGTGACGGTAGGCGCCCGCATCGACCAGGTGAAGCATGCTGCACGCGGTTCTCGGAATATGCGCGTGCGAATCCGGGGCCTTTAGCCATGTTCATGATGAATGGGGGAACGGCGAGCACGCGTGCGGGCCGTTGCTCGCTCGGCCGTCGCTCTAGGCTGCCGAGTGGCCCGGGGGCGGTCTCAGCGCCCCCGGGCCACCGGGCATCAGGCCAGAGCAAGGCTCACCCGACGGTTGACCAGGTCCAACTGCAGGATCCGGACCGAGACGGTCGCGCCGAGCTCAGGCTCGGCCGACCACTCCGACTGGTGCAGCAGGCCCTCGACGCCGTCGTGCAGCTTGACGAAGGCGCCGAACGGCACGATCGACGTCACGATTCCGTTCACCGGCGTGCGCGCGCACTGCTGGGTGAGGAACTGCTGCCACCCCGACTCCGGCGTGATCTGATGTGGTGTGCTCATGTGATTCACCTCCTTCCACCGCGGAATTCGTTCGTTTCCGCAGTGGGTGGCGGGCCCCTGGCCCGCCTGGCGATCACAGACCTGCCGGGAACCCGTCTCGCTCGTGGCCCATGGCCGACCCGGCAGTCACGCGAGGACCGTAGCAGGACGAGATCACCGTCTCAATGACGGCGACGGACAAGCGCCGGACCAGCGTGGATGTGGCCGTCCGGCCGCCACGCGCCACTCCGACCGGCGCAGTCCACACGCTCCTCACGTCGGTCGAACACCTTCGGATAACGCGTAAACTGCACGATTTCCGTGCTTACGACCAGACGAGGACAACTCGGATGGGTGATACCGATACTCGTCAAACGCTCAAATACGGAGGGCTGGTCGGACGCGAGCGAGAGCTCGAGCGCATCCGGTCCTTCCTGGTCCGCGCAACCGCCGAGGGCGATGCGCTGCTGTTGTCGGGTGAGCCCGGCGTCGGGAAGACGGTGTTGCTCGACGCCGCGGCGGAGGAGGCGTCGGCCGCCGGCACGCGGCTGCTTCGTGTCGCCGGGGTGGAGTTCGGGGCCGACGTCGCGTTCGCCGGACTCAACCAGCTGCTCCTCCCGCTGCAGAAGGACGTCGGGCGGCTCGGCCCAGCACACCGCCGTGCGCTCTCGGCCGTGCTGGGCATCGGTGACGACGCAGGGGGCGCGCGGCTGACCGTGTTCACGGCGGTGCTGGCCCTGCTGTGCAGAGCCGCGGTCGATCGCCCGCTGCTCGTCATCGTCGACGACCTGCAGTGGCTCGACCGGTCGAGCGCTGCGGTGCTCGGCTTCGTCGCCCGCCGCCTCACCGGAAGCCGGATCGGGCTGATCGCCGCATCGAGAACGGCAGGTGAGAGCTTTCTCGACCACGGCGGACTGCCGCAGAACGAGGTGCGGCCACTCGACGAGCAGGAATCGGCAGGCCTGCTGGGGGCCTACTTCCCGATGCTCGCCCCACACGTGCGTCGGCGTGTGCTGGCCGAGGCCCAGGGAAACCCGCTGGCCCTCCTGGAGCTCCCCGCGGTGATCAGCACTTCGCAGCGCGCGGCGCGAGCGGCGTTGCCCTCGGTTCTGCCGCTGAACCGCCGGCTGCTCACGCTCTTCGCGTCCCGGGTCGCCGACCTACCCGCCGGCACCCGTCGTGTGCTTCTGCTCGCTGCCCTGGACGGCACCGGTGACCTGGGCGTACTGCAAGCGGCCATCCACGGTGGGAGCGGGTTGCCGGATCTGCAGCCTGCTGAACTCGGGCGGCTGGTGAGCGTCGACCACGGCACGCGCCGGCTCCGCTTCCGTCACCCGTTGGTGCGATCAACCGTGGTGGAGTTCTCGAGCGAGCTCGAGCGGCGGTGGGCCCATCGGGTGCTGACCGAGGCGTTGACGAACCAGCCGGAGCGTCGCGCCTGGCACCTGGCCGACGCGACGTCCTCGCCGGAGGAGCCCGTGGCTTCCCAGCTCGAACGCGCAGCCCAGCGGATGCTCGCCCGTGGTGACGCGGTCGGTGCCACCGGCGCTCTGCTCCGGGCGGCCGAGCTCAGTCCGCGCGGAGCCGACCGTAGCCGCCGGCTGGCCGAGGCGGCGTACGTCGGGGTGGACGTGACCGGCCAGCTGCACACCGTTCCGCGGCTGGTCATGGATGCCCGACGGGCGGACCCCGACCACGGCGGGTCGCTCGGGGCCGCGGTCGCGACCGCCTACCTGCTCCTCAACGAGGAGGGGGACGTCGACACGGCCCGCCGCCTGCTCATCGGGGCGATCGAGGCCAAGGACGGCGAGTACCGGGCCGACGACCGGGCCCTCATCGAGGCGCTGTACACGCTGTTCCTGGTGTGTTTGGTCGGCGCCAATCGTCAGGAGCTGTGGGAACCCTTCCATGCGGCCGTCGCGCGGCTGACGCCGCGACCCCCGGCGATCCTGTCGCTCTGTGCGGTGACCCTGGGTGACCCGGCGCGTGCCACGGCTGAGCAGATGACCGAGCTCGGGACGATCATCAGCCGGCTTCCGGACGTGAATGATCCCGCCCGGATCGTCTGGATTGGCAGAGCGGCGTTCTTCGTCGATCGCATGACGGCGTGCCGGGAGGCGCACTGGCGGGTCGTCCACGACGGGCGTCGTGGCGGGGCGGTGGCCTCGGCCATCGCCGCGCTGGTCAACCTCTGCGTCGACGACGTGTTCACCGGCCGATGGGACGAGGCGCAACAGCTGGTCGAGGAAGGCCGCGCTCTGTGTGCTCTCCACGGTTACCGCCTCCTGGAGTGGCCGTTCTGGTTCGCCGAGGCCGTCATGGCGGCTTGGCGAGGCCATGTCGACAGGGCGCAGGAGCTCACGGACAGGATGATGCGCTGGGCGGCCCCACGCGGGGTGGAGCTCGTGCGGTCGTACGCGCAATACGTTCGTGCCGCCACCGCTCTCGGGCAGGGCGACGCCGAGGAGGCCTATCAGCAGGCCGCGGCCATCAGCCCGCCGGGCGTCCTCGCCCCCCGTCAACCGATGGCGCTCAGGGCGGCGATGGACCTCGTCGACGCCTCGCTGCGTACCGGCCGCCACTCGGACGCCGTTGCGCATGCCGCCGCGATGGCCGATGCGGGTATCGCCGCGCTCTCCCCGCGGCTGGCTCTCGTGGCACTCGGGTCGGCGGCCATGGCCGCCCCCGACGACGTCGCCGTCGGGCTGTTCGAGCAGGCCCTCGTCGTTCCAGGTGTCGAGCGCTGGCCGTTCGACCTGGCACGGGTCCGCCTCGCGTACGGGGAACGACTGCGCAGGCACCGGGCCAACTCGACGGCGAGGGTGCAGCTCACCGCGGCGCTCGACGCCTTCGAACGCCTCGACGCCCGGCCGTGGAAGAAGCGGGCAGGTCTCGAGCTCCGCGCCCTCGGCGGCGGGGTCGCCGCGGCCGAGGACTGCTGCGCCGGCTCCCTCACCTCACAGGAACAGGTGATCGCGATGCTCGCCGCTACCGGCCTGACGAACAAGGAGATCGGCCGGCGGCTCTATTTGTCGCATCGGACGGTCGGTGCACACCTGTACCGGGTCTTCCCCAAGCTCGGGATCAGCTCCCGGGCGGCGCTCCGCGACGCGTTGCGGCCCCAGTACTGAACGCCGATCTTGAGCTGATTTACCTGACTGCAGTAACTTTTACTCGTGCTAGTAAGAGTGGATCCGGAGCGGTCCGTCACCACCGTGGCCCGGCGGACGCAGATCGTGTCGGCCGCGATCGCGACGATCGCCGAGCTCGGCTTCGCGAAGGCATCGTTCGCGCAGATCGCGCGCCGGGCCGGCCTGTCGAGCACGCGATTGATCTCGTACCACTTCGCCGGCAAGGACGACCTCGTGGAGGCGGTGGTCGCCGAGGTGTTCACCGTGGCGGGCCGCTTCATCGAGCCCTACGTGCTGGCCGAGTCGACCCAGGCGGGCAAGTTGCGCGCGTTCATCGAGGCCAGCGCCCGCTTCTACTCCGAGTACCGCCAGCACGTCATCGCCGTGCGTGATATCTGGGTGTGGTTCCGCACGGGGGACGACCTGCTCCGGTTCGGCCTGCACACGCATGAGCCCGAGTTCCGGGTGGTGGCCGAGATCTTCGCCGCCGGGCAGGAGTCCGGGGAGTTCCGCCGATTCGACGCACGGACGATGGCCATCACGCTCCGGCACGCACTCGACGGGCTGGCCACCCAGGTGTCCTCCGATCCCGATCTCGACGTGGGTTCCTACACGCGGGAGCTCGTGCAGATGTTCGACCGGGCGACGCGACGCGAGCCCGAGGACGACGAGTGAAGCGATGACGGTGACGGACCACTGACGTTTCCGCCGGGGGGAATGGCGAGCATGGAACTGACGCGATACCAGCAACTACTCATCGACGATCCGCTGTGGCTGATTCTGCTGAAGGTCGTGGTGCTGTTCGCGCTCGGCCTGCTGTTCACGATGTTCATGATCGTCACGGAGCGGAAGGTGGTGGGCCGGATGCAGCAGCGTCCGGGCCCGAACCGGGTGGGCCCTGGCGGTTGGCTGCAGAGCCTCGCCGACGCGCTGAAGCTGGCGTTCAAGGAAGACATCATGCCGGTGATGGCCGATAAGCGGGTGTATTTCATCGCGCCGGTGATTTCGACGATTCCGGCGTTCGTGGCGTTCTCGGTGATCCCGTTCGGCGGCGAGGTCTCGATCTTCGGCGAGCCGACGGTATTGCAGCTGGTGGACCTGCCCGTCGGCGTGCTGGTCGTGCTGGCCTGCTCCTCGATCGGGGTGTACGGGATCGTGCTGGGCGGGTGGGCGTCGGGGTCGCCGTATCCGCTGCTGGCGGCGTTGCGCAGCGCGGCGCAGGTGATCTCCTATGAGATCGCGCTCGGTCTGTCGATCGTCGGGGTGATCCTGTACGCGGGGTCGTTGTCGACGGCGGACATCGTGTCGGCGCAGAGCAGTGGCTGGTATCTGCTGTTGTTGGCGCCGAGTTTCGTGGTGTTCGTGATCTCGATGGTGGGGGAGGCCAACCGGGCGCCGTTCGACCTGCCGGAGGCGGAGTCGGAGTTGGTGGGTGGGTTCCACACCGAGTATTCGTCGTTGAAGTTCGCGCTGTTCTTCTTGGCCGAGTACGTGAACATGGTGACGGTGTCGGCGATGGCGACCACGTTGTTCTTGGGGGGTGGGCAGTGGCCGTGGCCGTTGTCGTTCCTCAATGCCAACGGGTGGTTGCAGTTCGTGGCATTCTTGATCAAGACGTTCATCTTCTTGTTCGTGTTCATCTGGCTGCGGGGCACGTTGCCGCGGTTGCGGTATGACCAGTTCATGCGCCTGGGCTGGAAGGTGCTGGTCCCGGGCAGCCTGCTGTGGATCTTGATCATCTTCGCGATTCGTACCTATCGCACCAGTGGCACGGGCAGTGTCACCACGTTGTTGGTGGCGGTGGGTATCGGGTTGGCCGTGGTGTTGGTGGTGGCGTTCCTGGTGCCCGACCGCCGGGTCGAGGAGCCGGTGATCGAGTTGGCCTCGGATTACCCGGTGCCGCCGCTGGACCTGACGGTGCCCACACCGTCACGCCACAAGCTGCGGCCCCGCCCGATCGACGCCGAGCCCGAGCGCGAAGAGCCCGTCCGGTCCGGTTGAGCTGTCGCGTCAGGTGGCCAGGGCGGCGTAGTCCGGCATGTCGAACGTCGTCGCCAGCGATGTGGTGCCGGCGACGAGCATGCGCCGCGCCAGGCTGCTGCGGAACATGCCGTTGCGCAGGCGTAGGCGCATGGCCGTGGACGGTGCGAGGAACTGCCCCGGGTTGGAGGCCCGTTGCCAGCGGCCGGCGTAGCTGCGCAGACGACGTTCGTACGCGGCGAACGCCGTGCGGTGGTCGCCCCCGGCAGCGGCGAGCTCACCGGCCAGCACATAGGCGCCGACCACGCTCGTTCCCACGCCCATGCCGCCGAGCGTGACACCGAAGCCGGCGTCGCCGAGCAGGGCAACCCGGCCGCTCGACCAGTGGGGCACGCTGACCCGGCTGATCGAGTCGAAGTACAGCTCCGGTGCCTCATGTAGCGAGTCGAGCAGCCGGGGAACGTGCCAGCGCATACCGGCCAGTGCGTCGGCGATCAGCTTCTTGTGCTGGTCGATGTCGTGCCAGTCGTACTCGAGGCGCGGAGAGGCGAACACGACGAAGGCGCCCGCCCGGCCGGGTTCGCGCTGGTCGGCGGCGACGCTCGCCATCCGCCCGGGCACGTTGTACTGCTCCGGCGTGGTGCCCACGCGAAGGTCGTTCGGGAGATCCCAACCTGCGAGGTAGTAGCCGAGATGCCGGACGTACTCCGCCTCGGCGCCGAAGGCGAGGCGACGCACCCCGGAATGGAGCCCGTCGGCGCCGATGACGACGTCGAAGGTCCGTGACGCGGCCCCGGCGAACTCGACGTGCACGCCGTGCGCGGTCTGGGTGAGCTCGGTGACGGCGTCGCCGAACAGGTACTCGGCGCGGTCGGCGCTGTGCTCGTGGAACACGCGGGACAGGTCGCGCCGGAGCACCTCGATGTCGCCGCCTGCGAACTCGGCCGGTAGCTCGAAGATCTGCCGGCCCTGCTCGTCGACCGCCCTCATCGCCCCGGCATGCGTCTGGAGGCCGCGCAGCTCGTCGAGCACGCCCATCTTCGACAGCACGCCCAGGTGCGTCGGTCCGCGGAAGTCGACGGCGAACCCGCTGGTCCGAAGGGCAGGCGCCACCTCGACCACCGTGGTCGTCGCCCCGAATCGGGAGAGCCAGAGCGCCACCGCGGGCCCGGCCACCCCCGCACCGGAGACGAGAACACGCAGGCCGTGCAGGGGAAGGTTGCTCATGTCTCGTTCTCCTAGAAACTGTGTCCAACAGACACTGTGTACCCTAGACACGGTTGAGCGACGGCGGCAAGAGGAGCGGTCATGGCAGTCGGGGACGAGGCGGGCGACCACGCAGAAGCGCTCGCCCTGCTCTGGGAGCGGCGTCCACAACCGAGGCGCGGTCCTCGCCCTGCCCTCAGCCTGGAGGCGATCGCGCGGGCCGGCATCGAGATCGCCGACGCGGACGGAATACCCGCTGTGACCATGCAACGGGTGGCCGAAGCCCTCGGCTTCACGAAGATGTCGCTCTACAGGTACGTGCCAGGCAAGGTCGAGCTCGTCGCGCTCATGACCGATACGGCCCTCGGCGAACCCGTGCGTCTCGACTCCGTTGCCGGCGGATGGCGCCCGAGCCTGTACGAATGGGCCACCTGCATGTTCGACCGGTTCTGGCGTCATCCCTGGGCGCTGGAGACCACTGTCGGTGCGCGGCCGATGGGGCCCAACGAGATCAGCTGGTTGGAGCAGGCCGTCGCCGCCCTCTCCGGCACCGGGCTCGACGGCGGCGAGATCCTCGACGTGGCCGTCACCCTCGTCGGCCACGTCCGCACCATCGCTCAGCAAGGGGCGGCGATGGCGAGTGAGAGCCCCGAGCGCGCGCTCGACTCGGCGTTCGGGGCCCTGCTGAGCGGCCGTGAGGAACGGTTCCCCGCACTCGCGGCGGCCCTCGACTCCGCGCGCAGGAACGGTTCGCGGGACCAGGCCCTCGACTTCGGCCTGAACCGCATCCTCGACGGCGTCGAGCTCCTGATCGCGACCCGTACCGGGAGCCACGGAGCTTGAATTGCCAGGATTACGACCTGCGTCAATCGCGTCGCATGCTGATCGTTCCAGGGGCTGGCCTGGCGCCGTGACCCTAAGGGGCGACCTTCAGGGCGGATGTGTTGAGCCGGTGGTTCGCCAAGAACGGGCCGAAGATCACGTGGCCGCCGCCCGGGACCTTTCAGGTCGCCGAACTTTCCTCGTACGAGAAATGGATGACCGGCACCTTCGTGTACTCCGACGCCTTCTGGGCCCTGGACTGCGTGGGTCTGCGGGGCGAGCGCCTCACTGGATCCGCTTGGGCCGGTTCTTCACCACGGCGGCGAGGCGCTGTCGATCCCGCCACGCGGCGTCACGTCGTGGCGACCACGTCCGCGACCACGCAGGCCAGGTTGTCGGGCGCACCGACGGCATGGGCGTGCTCGACGATCCGCGTGACGACGGCGCCGGGGTCGTCCTCGCGCATCGACTCGCGGAGCACACCGTCGTCGAGCACGGCGTGCACCCCATCGGTGCAGAGCAGGTACCGATCGCCCACCCGTGCCTCTCGCAGCTCGACGTCGGGGCGCTCCCCGGTGTTCAGCGCGCGGACGAGCAGCGCACGCTGCGGGTGGGACGCCGCCTCGGCGATGGTCAGCCGTCCCTCGTCGACCATCGACCGCACGAGGGTGTGGTCGGTGGTGATCTGGTGCGTGATGCCGTCGCGGAGCAGGTAGGCGCGGGAGTCGCCGACGTGCACCAATGCGAGGCGCGACCCGGACCGGACCAGCGCGGGGAGGGTCGTGCCGGACGGCGGCCCGATCGCGGTGACGGCAGCCGCTGCCTCCGATAGCGCGTCGTCGAGGGCGTTCAGTACCTCGCCGGCAGAGACACCGGCCCGGGCCAGCGCCCCGATGGCCGCTTCGCTCGCGGACGGCGCTTCGGCCGGGCCGAAGCCGTCGGCGACGGCGAGCAAGCCGTCGTCGGCGTGGACCGCATCCTGGTTCGTCTGCCGTACCAGGCCGCGCTCGCAGGCCGAGGCCCAGCGCAGGGTGATGGTGGTTTCGTCGGTCATGGCTGTGTCCTTCCCGGACAGGTGATCGACGAGGGTGGTGGCGAGCTTCCGCCGAGCGGAGATCTCGATCTCGACCTCGTGCCAGTACGCGCCGACGGCATCGGCCGCCGCCTGCCGTGGCAGGGCGATGACCTGAGCGATCCTGGCCAGGGGCATCCCGAGCCGCCGCAGCCACGCCACGAGCCGTGCCCGGTCGAGCTGGTCCGGCGAGTAGTACCGGTAACCCGACGCGGGATCGACCTCGACCGGGCGCAACAGCCCCAACTCGTCGTAGAGCCGCAATGCCTTGGGGGACAGCCGTGCCGCACGGGCGAACGCGCCGATCGTCAGCAGCTGCACAGCCCCTCCTCGTCCCGGGCCGGGTGCCCGGTGCGACGAGGCTGCGGGCTGCCCCGGGGGCAAGGTCAAGCCCGGCTGTGTCAGATCTTCGAGGCGGCCTCCGACGGCGCGCGTGCGCTCTCGCGCAACCGCACCCGTTCGCGCAGGCGGAGGTCTTCCGCGAGTGTGCACACAGCCTGGTCGATCCGGCGCAACATGCGGCTGACCGCGAGCCGTTCCAGCCGGTGCGGGTCGGGCTGGCGCGACGCGTCGGACTCCGCGGCGTCGATCACGTCCTCGGCGGAGCGGATCTCGCCGGGATCACGTTGGAGCACCGCCCGGCGCAGCCCGTCGAGGTTGGCTTGCACGCGCTCGGCCGCCGGGCACAGCGAAGACCATCCCGGTGCATCCACGTGGTCGGCGAGCCGCGCCAGGAAACGGGTGTAGTGGTCGACGGCGCTCAGCACCTGCACCATGCGGTGGTAGCTCGATCGTCCCCGCCGCCACGGCAGCGGGCTGTCGAGCGGCGCGGCCCGGGTGCGCAGGGTGGCCATCGTGTCGTGCACGTTCTTCGCCAGCTCCACCGAGTGCTCGGCCGACTCGCGCCCGAGGATGCGGTCGACCGACGTGGCGAGCACCGCGTCCACCGCGTCGACGTACTCGTCGAGAGCTTCCCCGAACGCCTCTCTGGTGCGCTTGGGCAGGATCAGGTAGCTCGCAAGGATTCCCAGCGCCGCGCCGAGGGCGGTCTCCTCGATCCGCAACACCAGCGTGGCCACGCTGAACTGGCCGATCAGGCCGTACAGGATCGCGAGCACGGCGGTGATCCAGAACGCCAGCAACGACGGCGAGATCTGCACGACGTAGATCGCGACGAAGATGCATGCGAATAGCAGGATCAGGGCGGCGAGCTGGCTGCCGGACACGAGGAGGGCAAGGCCCATCCCGGCGATCACGCCGCCGATCGTCCCGAGGATGCGTCCCCAGCCGCGGCTCAGCACCTCGCCGCGGCTGGTGGTGCCCGCGAAGACGAGGAAGGCGGTGATGACCGCCCAGTACCAGCGGGAGGGCGAGAGGAGCTCACCGGCGACGATCGCGAAGCTGGTTGCGACGCCCACCTGGATCGCCTGCCGGGTGGTCAGGAGCATGCCGCTGGGTGCTGTGGTGTCGTCCGTGGTCTCACTCGAGCTGTCGCTCGGCGTGTACTCGGGTATCGGAGCGGCCCCGGGATGGCTCTCGGAGACCTCGGAAACCGGCTCACCGGGGCACCGCAGTGTCCTGATCGCCCTGGCGAGCCGCGTCACCGCGAATGCCACCCGCTGCACGCGGTCGCCGTACCCGTGCGTCTCCCCGACGATGGTGGCGACGCTGCGCTCGGCTCCGTCGAGCAGCGCCGCGACCATCGCATTCGGTGTGCCGGTGGCGGTGGCGGCCTGCAGCCCGTGCAGCCCGTCGAGGAGCATCCGGCTGGTGTCGTGCGACATCGAGATGCCGGCCGTGGCCAGACGTTCGCTCGAGACGGCGAGGCGTTCTGCGGACAGCTCGGCGTCGAGCACGCGCAGGGGCACATCGCCCGCCGTCGGGCCCGATCCAGCGGACTGCTCCGACTCGTTCCGATTCGCCGTGGCCGTCACGAGGAGCGCGGTCTCGTTCAGCCGGGCGTGCTTGCGATGCAGATCGCGCAGGTCGCTGTCGAGCTTTCCCGGGTCGTCCGCGAACAGGTCGACGACCGCGCCGACGAGGTCGTGCACACGTGCGTCGAATGCGTGCAGCTGCCGGACGAGCGTGCGCTCAGGCCGTTCGGAGAACAGGAAGCCCCGCAATAGCACGCTCGACGCGACGCCGACGGCGGTGGCGAGTAGCAGCCAGGGGAGCTGGTCGGGCGCGGCCCGCAGGAACTGCGTGAAGAAGTAGGCGTTGAATGCCGCCATCCCGAGCGCGAACCCGCGTGGACCGAACCTGCGGATATAGACGGCGGTGACCATCACCGCGACGAACACGATGTCGGCGAACAGATGGTGGGGCGCCAGCAACGTGCCGGCCGCGACCGCGACGCAGGCCGGCACGATCATGAGCGCAGTGGTGACCCGTAGGCGGCCGAGCTCGGGCTCGTTGACCGAGACGACGCAGATCATCGCCAGCACGGCGGAGAGCAGGACCACGGTGACGGGCTGGTTCGCGATGAGCGCCGTGACCCCGGCGGCCAGCGCCATCGACCCCGTGCCGATCGCGGCGAGCCGCAGCCTGACCAGGCCCGGATCGATGGCGGTCAGCCTGGTGCGGAGCTCCCCGAGCCACGGCACCAACCCAGTCTTGCACGACCGTGGCGCGCGAACGGGGTGCTGAGGATTCCAGCCGGTGACAGCAGCAGTGGCCGGGAACCGCCGGGAAAGGGGCGGGTGAGCTTGCAGAGCTGCAGTTCACGGGGGGTGAGCGTGAGATCGACGCCGCAAGGTTCTCGGCGGGGCTGTCCTGGGCGCCGTGCGCTGAGGATCACGCTGCTCGGCCCCGGCCGACCAGTAGTACCACTGCATCGCTCAGCGCGTGATCAGGCGGCGCAGCCAGTGCTCACGGGCTCGTCGGGCCGCGACGGCGAGGCCCGACTGGGGGAGGAACGTGTCGAAGCCGTGGAAGGCACCGGGCCAGACGTGCAGCTCTGCCTGCACGCCTGCCGCCCACAGGCGAGCGGCGTAGTCGACGTCCTCGTCGCGGAAGGTCTCGGTGGAACCGCAGTCGATGAAGGCACTCGGAAGACCGGACAGGTCGGTGGCTCGTGCGGGCGCCGCGTAGGGGCTGACGCTGTCGGTGCCGCACTCGGCGCCGAGCAGCGCCTCCCATGCGGTGGCGTTGCTGACTGCGTCCCAGACACCGACCCCGATGAACTGCTGCGCGGACAGACTGTCGTTGCGGTCGTCCAGCATCGGGCACATGAGCAGCTGGCCGGTCAGGTGGGGCCCGCCACGATCGCGGGCCAGCAGGGCGAGCCCCGCCGCCAGGCCGCCGCCGGCACTGACTCCGGCCACGAGCAGCGAATCCTTGTCGCCGCCGATTTTGTGAGCGTTCTGTGAGATCCAGAGCAGGCCCGCATAACAATCCTCGATCGGTGCGGGATGCGGATTCTCCGGGGCGAGCCGGTACTCGACGGTGACCACCACGACCCCGAGCCGTTCGATCCAGTCGAGAACGAGATCGATCTGGCTGAACCGGTCGCCGAAGAGGTAACCGCCACCATGTGTGAAATACACGATGGGCGCGTTCGGTGCGGAATCGGGGCGGCGCAGAACGGAAAGGGTGACGGCCGGTTCCGCGGCCAGGCCGGGCGCCTTGAGATGCTCGACGATGATCGGGCGGTCGTGTATGAGGTGCTCGATCGGAACCGCTGACTTCGCTGTGCGAATGCGGCCTTCCGGCACCATCTCGGGGGTGAGTGATGCCGGGACGTCGGCGAGCAGCGTGGAACGCGCCATCTCCAGCTCCGGGTCGAACGGGGGGCGAGGAAGCAGCATCGGGCACCCATCAGTCCAGTTCGACTGGTGTGGGGCGACGGTGGACAACGTAGTCACCATCGACTTGTAATCACCCGCCGAAGTTACTTCTGTGCGCATCGTATCCGACGGGCCGGGCTATGTCAGGTGGATCCGCTCACCGGCAGAAACAGTCGAATTGCATGATTCTCGGTATTAGGTACGAAGATACGTTTTGCGGCGGTCGGACCTGACATTCCGGTAAGGGGGAGTCGCCCGCTGATAGGCGATTCGCCGCAGATGTCGGCGAAGGCGCTCAGGCGTACGACTCGCACCGGGCCGCAGCCCGTCACGTCGCGCTCGTCGACGTCGCCCACGTCGGTGAGCAGGAGCAGGAGGCCGTCGCGGGCCAGTGATCGCAGCGGCCGGGTACCGCCCGCCGATGCGCGGACCGGCACATCGGGGGAGAGCATCCCGGGTCGTCATCGTCGGGATCGGTGGACCGATCGATGCCGGGGTGCGAGCGAAGGCCCGGAATCGACAGACTGGGTGAGCGGCCGAGCCGGCAGGCCGGCTCGGCCTGGACACCCAGCGCGGCAACTGCGTGCCGGGGCCGTGCACCAGGACAAGCGGTGAACCGCGTGGGGGTAGCAGTCGCCCTCCTGCCCCGGGAGCACCTCCTCGTCTCCTGACGACCCCGGACCGACATTAGGCGTCTCCGGTGGGGTGATCGATCCGTGCAGCGCGGAGAAATGGACGTCGAACGCGGATCAACATGCACACCCGATCGCCGGTGAGAGGGGTTCGAGCGACACGCCCCGACGCTCTCGGCGAAGTGGTCATCTCTTCGCTGCCGGTCACCCACACCGGGATGATTCGGCTCGTTCCCCGTGCGGCTCGGTGTCGACAATGGAGTAGATCGAGATCGACATCAGGTCCACTCGACGGACGCTCGAATGTAGCAGTCGGGATGCCTTGATTCGATAGTCTTCGGGTTCCGAATTTTAGCAATGCTGATAGGTGTGGCCTAACGTTCGGTAGCGACGCTCCCCTATCGTGCGCCGATCCGGCCGAACTGTGGAGTGAAGCGATGACCAGTAGTGCCTCGACCGGCGTGATTCGTGTCGCAAAGGGTGGATTTCCGGGTTAACCGCCGCGGTTGCCCGTTGCCCCCGACCGTGCCCGTCGGATGTGCTCTGACCTGCGTACATCTCCTCGCTTGGGTCATTCCGCGCGGAGTCCGATCGGTACGACCGCTCGCCGGAGTACGTGGTTAACGCCGTCCGCATCGATTCCGACGGCATCTTCGCCGAACTCGTCCATATTGATGTCCGGAATGGAGAGGCGTGTCTCGCATGCAGGCGTCGAGGATCTTCCTTGTTGGTACGGGTGTGGTTGGTCTGGCGACGGGTCGGGGGTTCCTGGAGGCGGGTCATGAGGTGAGTTTTGTTGATATGGTGGCCACCAATGACCGCCTCGCCGCGGTGGTCGGCCGGGAGGTCGACGACGCCCGCGAGCCCGTGCCGGGTGTGTCGGGTGCCGGGCGGTCATGAACCTCGTCGTCGAGAACGGCACTGTCGTCCGTACCAACGAGAAGCCGGAGGAGATTCCGGCATGACGCGCGTATGCATGAGTCTTCTGCTCGTCACTTTCGTGGTCGCGGCGTTCCTCGGAATCAGCACGGGCGCCGCCGCCGCTACACCCGTGCCCACGCCCATCGCCTGGTCGGTCCCGGCGCAGCTCGCCCCCGAGGACCAGCGGATCCGGAAACAGTGGGAGGACCGGGGGCGTCCGAACAAGATGGTGATCGTGCGGGACACCCGGATCGATGTGGTGACCGATGGGCGGGTGTCGCAGCGGGTGCCCTCGGGCTCGGCCGCACTGAGCCTCGTCGCATTGGACCGCATGCTCATGCCGGGTTGGCTGACCATCACCGACGGCACCGCGGATCTGGGGGCCACCATCGTGCTGACCAGGGGAACCGCGTTGGATATCAGCGGCGTGCGCACCCTGAGGCTCACCGGAGGCGACAGCACGACGCAGACCGCGTCGATCTACACCGGCGGTGGCCGCTTGAGCCTGAGCGGCGTCACGGTCACCTCGTTCGATCCCGCCACCGGGAAACCGGTGCCCCTCGCGCCGGGACGGCCGTCGATCGTGGCCGCGGCGGGCGGCACGCTGGAGGTCACCGACTCCACGATCACCGATCTGGGCACTCCTGCCAATGAGGTCGACAACGGACGGCCCGCCGTGGCGTTCAACCCCGCCAGCAGCGGCTCGCTGGTGCGCACCACGCTGCAGCGCAACAGCACCGGCGTGGAGCTGTCCCGGTCCGACGGCGTGCGCCTCGAGGGGCTGACCGTCACCGAGTCCACCGGCGACGGCATCGTCTTCCGCGGTGACAGCGGCACGACGATGACCGAGGTTCATGCCGAGAGCAACGGCCGTAACGGCCTACTGTTCACCATGCTCAGTGCCGACCGCCGTCCCGCGGGCAGCACGAGCCGTCCGGTGGCGACCGTGACGGGTCGCCGTATCACGGGGGTGTCCACAAAGGGCAACGGTGAATACGGCGTGGTGCTGGTCGGCCAGCAAGGCGCGCATGTCATCGGAGTCGCCACGACCGCGGACAAGGCCGGTGGGCTGCGAGTGAGCCGGTCCAACGACACGCTGATCGCCGGCTTCACCGCCACCGATCAGCCGGTCGGGTTGTTCACGCACATCAACACCACCAACACGGTGCTCGAAGGGGTGCGAACGACGGGTGGACGCCGTGGCGTGCTGGCGGAGAAGAGCACGCAGGGGTTGACCATCACGGACTCGACGTTCCAGGGCGCCCGGGTTGCCGGGATCTCGGTGGGCGGTCAGGACGTGCAGCTCACCGACGTGCGCGTGAGCGACTCGGGCACCGGGGTACGTATCGAGCGCGGTGCCCGAGGGATCACGTTGACCGGGCTCACCCTGGTAGGTGGGCACCATGGCGTCGTCGCCACCCCGAACACCAGCGGCGTCGTGGTGCAGGACCTGGTCGCCGAGAACGTCGCCACCGACGCCGTGCGCACGTTCAGCCCGGACACCCGCATCATCGGCGGTCGCATCACCGGCGGCGCCACCGCAATCGATGTCGCCGCGGCGACCACGATCTCCGGCACCACCATCAGCCACGCCCGGGAAGGCATCCGCACCCGATCGACCCAGCCGGTGCACGCCCACAACATCGACGTCACCACCAGCTCGCTGGGCATCAACGCCGCCCCGGGCAGCCCGTTCACCCTCACCGCATCCCGGGTGCACGCCCTCGAGGCGGTGCGCGGTCAGGTGGGCCAGCACGGCATCAACGAGCTGAGTCTGCCCCCGCTCAACCTGCTCGGGGCCATCGGCGTCCCGCTCATCCTGCTGGCGTTCGTGCTGGAACAGGCGCATGTTCGCCGACTACGACGCGTGGGCGCCGACACGAGGCGTCGACCACCGCCCGCGTATCCCCCTCCCACGCCGAAGCAATGATCCGCAGGCGCGCCATCGAACAACCGGCCAGGGGCTTCCGTGGATGGACGCTGTGGATGCGCCCGCGTGCCGGTCGAGGTCCGGCACGGTACGGGCGCCGACGTATCCGAGGCCGGATCGCCGTGGCTGCGGTGGCGGTGGCGGCGCTGGCCGCATGCCAGGCCGTGCCGCCCGAGGAACGCGTGACGTCGGTGGACCCCGAGGTGATCCCGGCGAAGTTCCAACAGTTCCTGGGCAACCACCTGCGCTACACCGACCACGGCGACTTCG